>JAYPVV010000006.1:0-66311 GCA_038134805.1 Marinoscillum sp.
ATAGATTTACTACAAACTCTTCAGAAGTTTTCTCATTCCCTAATCCTTCTTCTTCTGAATACTTTCTTTTATTCCAATAGGGTGGAGAAGTAAAGATAGTTTGTACTTCACCATCTTTTAATTCACTCATATCGTGGGATGATTTCTGATAAAACCTCCACGATGAGTTCTTTAATTGTTTTGATTTGTTGTTTGTTTTGTTTTCTCTACTTGCTTTCTCTTTTAGTTCTCTTTGGATTTGAAGATAAGATTGATTTACAGTAAGAATTCCTTTATCTAAAAGTTCTATATGTTCAGGATGGTGTTTGCTTATATATACCAACTTTTGAAGTTGACCAGAGGATATTCCTATCTCTTTTGAAATTGTTTCCCTTGATGAACCTTTGCCAAGTTTGGCAGAAGTTAAATCCGTTCTTCTCCCTTGTCCTTTTCTATAATACCTATCAAGTATTAGGTATTCATTAATAAGTTCCTTAAAACTCTTTATTCTCTGTTTATTGAAGTGTATAAGGAGTAATTCTTCCTCTTCCTTATTAACTTCAATTATATTAACATCTACTTCTTCCCATCCTAATCTTTTAATGGATTCAAATCTTCTATTTCCACTGATCACTTGATTACGAGAATCAATAATTAAAGGTTGTAACAATCCAACCTCTGAAATACTTTCCATTAGTTCCTCAATAGATGATAGGGTGTAGATTTCTTTATTCTTAGGATGATGTTTGAGTGAGGATACTTTAACCTTCATAGGGTGAAGGTAGCGAAGAATCTTTTGTTGAGCAAATTAAAATTGATTTATGTAATACTTATAGGTAGTAATACGAACTAAATTGAAATAATATGAACACAAATAACATTGAAATCCCTGACTACGAGATTGAGGGATTGATACAAACATTAAAAGAATTAGGAATAAAAGGACTGATGAATTGGAGTGATGTCCTTGTCTATAATCACTTGTGTGAAAGACAGTTTCTTCCTGATAATCGTAAAGACCAAATCAATATTTTGAGAAACCAAACTGATATGAGTTACGGACAGATAATGGAACTCTTTCAACGATATGACCGATGGAAAGAGGTTTTACCATCTTACTCATTAGGTCTCAATCAAAAACTTGATAGTGTAAACAAAAGATACAACTCAGTTGTCCCTTTCAGATGGATAGGAAATGGACCTAACAGAAAACTATTGGGGTTTGTGGAGGAAGGTGATAAAATCAATGTCTATGATGGAATGGGGGAACACCTGATGTTAGTCTGTGGAATAGACAAAAAGAAGTGGAGTATCCATTGGAATGATTATGTGAAACTGACCACACCTCAACAAAAATATGTGACAGATGAGGTTAAGAAATTAAAGGATGTTTATTGGGTATGATGGAAGAACAAAACGATTTCTTTAATGAATACTATGAGAGTTTAGGTCACTATCGTTGGGTAGGTGTTAAAGACTTATCTGAAATGTTTGATGTTTCTGAAAGAACAGTCTTTCAATGGTTAAAAGACAAAAAGATTAAGGGTGTTAAATGGAAGAATAAGAGACTTATTGACTCAGTTAGTGTAATTGGGTTTCTACTTCAAAAAAAGTGTTTAGAGATGTCCCAAATCAAACAAAGAGAAATAAAAGAAAAGATTGAATACGAAGGGTTCTTAAAGATGGGAAAGGAATTATTTGATTAACTGAGTATAGAGAGGGGTTTCCAATTGATTAGTTTTACCCAGACATCAATTATTTTTTTCATTTTATCCCTCTCTTTCTTAGTTTTTTGATTTGTTTTTTATACTTTCGTTTTCCTGTAAAATCGTTCTTTAATATACTGAAAACAACAAATTAGTATGGGGACTATTAGTCCCCAAAATTGATGTTTTTCAGAAATAAAAAATATTATAACTAACTGATTTTCAGTATGTTTATGATGGTAGTTCAAATACTGCCACCCCGATCAGGAAGGAGCTAGAGATAGCTCCTTTTTTTATTTTATTCGATGCCCTATTATTCTCTAGTTTCTTGATTAAATTTAATGGTAAGAGATGCCAAGAGAAATACAGGAATTTTTAGAAAATATTTCTACATGGAAAAAAGAAATACTTTTATTAAGAGATGCTATAAAAAATATTAATCTTAAGGAGACAATTAAGTGGGGATCTCTCTGCTACACATTCAATGGTAAGAATGTGTTTGTGATAGGACTCTTTAAATCTTACTTTTCTATTAGTTTTTTTAAAGGAGTGCTTATTGAAGACAAAGATAATATCCTTATTTCACCAGGAGAAGATTCGCATCACGTGAGAATGCTAATATTTACCTCATCTGAAGAGGTGAAATCTAAAAGATCAGTCATAAATGATTTTATTGATAAAGCAATTAAAATAGAGGAGCAGGGATTAAAAGTTACTGTCTCAGATAGAAGTCTAAGGTACCCAGTTGAACTTACTCAAGCATTTACTTCCTCTTCAGAATTTAAACGTGCTTTTGAGAAACTAACTCCAGGAAGGAAAAGAGCCTATATTCTTTTTTTTACTAAAGCAAAACAGTCTGAAACAAGGTCAGATAGAATTCAGAAATATAGAGGCAGAATACTTAATGGATTTGGGATTCATGACTGTGTTTGTGGGAAATCAAAAAAAATGCCTAGATGTGATGGCAGTCATAGTAAACAATAAATTATATAATTGCTAGGAGCTAGTCATTTAGTTTAATTAAATAATCTTTTATTAAATTTTTTAACTCAAATAAAATGTTTTCTTTTTTTATTTATAAATTGACTCACACATTAATACTTAATTATGAGGATACTTACTACACTTCTATTGATAGCGTTTTTTTCAAATGCCCAAGAAAGGGCAAATTTTAAGGCTGCTGAAAAGTTTAATCAAGATAATCTATCTAAGATGCTTAAAAGTACATCTGTCTCTCCTAAATGGTTTGAGGAGAGTGACAAGTTCTGGTATTCATATACAACAACATCTGGAAAGAATTTTTATATTGTCGACCCAGTTAGGAAGGTAAAAACTAAGCTTTTTGATAACTTAGATTTTTCAGCTAAGCTAAGCGACTTAACCAGAAGACCTGTCAATCACAATGAGTTAGATCTTGATGAGTTAGAGTTAGAGAAAGATAATAGGACATTAACTTTTCAGATAGATAGTATTGAGTATAGGTATGACATCGTTAATAAGACTCTTGTGAGAGGAGACACAATTCCTAAAGAAGAGAAAAATAATTGGGCTAGCTATGCTCCTGACTCCTCATATGTTGTTTTTGCTAAAAATCATAACCTTTTCCTTATGGAAGTAGGTGATGAGGATAGTGTTGAAATTCAGCTGACAGAAGATGGAGAGAGGTGGTTCTCTTACCAGTGGAGGCATGAAGACACGACATCAGATAAGAGGATGCGCGCTAGGGCTACATGGTTTAAAGACTCTAAGAAATTATATTCAAATAGGTCAGATTCTAGGAAGGTTGATGAGCTCTTTGTTATAAATACTTTAAAGAAGCCTCGTCCAGAACTTGAGGTGTATAAGTATGCGATGCCGGGTGAGGTAAATGTGCCTCAGGAGGTGCTTGAAATTTTTGACGTTGAGAGTAGGGAGAGGATTGTGGTGGATGAAGATAAATACGTGGATCAGACCATATCTCTTCATCTCACAAAAGATAAGTCAGAAAGGTTGTATATGGTAAGATTAAATAGGACAAGTGATACGTTAGACGTATCATATATTAACACCTCTGATGGTTCGATTAAGTTTTTATTTGAGGATGTAAATCACCCCTATCATAACTGGAATTATAGACAGCTTGCTGTCTTAGATGAAGGGAAAGAGCTAATCTACTGGTCTGAAAAAAATGGCTGGGGACAACTTTATCTCTATGACGGTAATACTGGGAAACTAAAGAATAAGATAACTAATGGAGGATACTTTATTACAGGAAGAATTCAGGATATAGACACATTAAATAGAAAAGTTTACTATCAGGCTTTTGGTAGAGAGAAAGATGTTGATCCGTACTACAGTATGATCTATAGCTCAAATTTTGATGGTTCAGGAATGAGCCTTCTAACCAAAGAAAAATATAACCATAGAGTGAATTTCTCTGAGTCCAGCAAGTATTTTGTTGATAACTACTCTGCAGTTGACATGACACCTACCTCTGTCTTAAGAGATGCTTCTGGGAATATACTTATGAGTTTAGAGGAGGCAGATCTCAGTCTTCTCTACCACGCGGGATGGAAGATGCCAGAGCGGTTTAAAGTTAAGGCTGACGATGGGATTACTGACCTTTATGGGGTCATGTATAAACCATTTGATTTTGATCCGGAAAAGAAATATCCTATAATTTCATATGTCTACCCAGGACCTCAGGTTGAGTCTTTTACAAATGATTTTACCATCTCAGGAAGATATAACACTGCTCTTGCTCAGTTAGGGTTTATTGTTGTGAGTATGGGACATCGAGGTGGTAGTCCTATGCGATCAAAGTATTACCACACTTTCGGATATCAAAATCTTAGAGATTACGCACTTGCTGACGATAAGAGATCACTCGAGCAGTTGGCTGAGAGACACTCTTGGATTGACCTTGATCACGTTGGAATTTTTGGTCACTCTGGTGGTGGGTTTATGTCTACTGCCGCGCTTCTGACTTACCCTGATTTTTATGATGTTGCCTGCTCTTCCGCTGGTAACCACGATAATAATATCTACAATAAGTGGTGGAGTGAGACACACAATGGAGTTGAGGCGGTATATAAGAAGAAGAAAGATGAAGATGGGAACGAGACCGAAGAGCTCACTTGGAATGCAAAAATTAAGACAAATCAATCTCTTGCCAAGAATTTGAAGGGTCATCTTCTTCTTACCCACGGAAATATTGATAATAATGTGCATCCAACAAACTCGCTTCGTCTTGCCGACGAACTTATTAAGGCTGGGAAGAGGTTTGATATGATGATATTCCCTGGTAAAAGACATGGATACGGGGATTTTAGATCTTATTACGAGAAGATGATGTGGTACTATTTTGCTGAGCACCTTCTCGGAGATTACAGAGATAATGTCGAAATAGCTTTACCAGACTCAGGTAATTAGAAAAGCAAATATTTAATACTAAAAAAATTAGTATTTACTAAAAAAATTAGTATTTTTAACTCCTTTTGAACTATTCAAATAGAGTTAGATATGAAGACGACAACACCTTCTCTTGAGAAGATAGGTATCCTTAGTGCTATACCATTTTATTCACAGGCAGTCCCTGCCGGATTTCCCTCTCCAGCTGACGACTTCCTTGAGTTTGATCTCTCTCTGGATAAGAAACTTATCAAGCACCCAAGCGCAACATTTTTTGTTCGTGTGAGTGGGACCTCTATGATAAATGCTAAAATTTTTGATGGGAGTATCTTGCTTGTTGATAGAGCTGAAAAAATTAAGAATGGTGACATTGTCCTTGCTGTTGTAGATGGAGATTTTACTGTGAAAAGATACAGAGAAATAGATGGTGTTGTTTTCTTATTCCCTGAGAATACGTCTATGAGACCAATTAAAATTTTTGAGGGTTCAGAGTCGTATGTCTGGGGAAAGGTCATGTGGTCTTTTAACAGTGTGGGATGATAGCGCTTGTAGACTGTAATAATTTTTACGCTTCTTGTGAGAGGGTATTCAGGCCACATCTTGAGAGGAAACCTGTCGCAGTACTTTCAAATAACGACGGATGTGTGATAGCGAGATCAAATGAATCAAAAGCACTTGGACTGAAGATGGGCGAGCCCATATTTAAAAAGAAAGATCTTGTGAGAAGACATAATATACAGCTCTTCTCCTCAAACTTTGCTCTCTACGGAGATATATCGAAGCGTGTGTTTGATATCGTATCAAGAAATATACCTGCGTACGAGATATATTCTATTGATGAGGCTTTCCTTGATTTTAGAGGAATAAAAGACCCATATGTCTTCGCTGTTCATCTCAGAAAGAAAGTGAGAGAGTGGACGGGTATACCTATATCAATAGGTATATCATACACAAAAACTCTCTGTAAAGTGGCTGGATATCTTGCAAAGAAATCTCCGGAAGGAGTCTGTTACCTACATGATAAGAGGGAGATAGCTAGTGTCTTAGGTAGACTCCCAATAGATGAGATATGGGGAGTAGGTATGAGGTACGCTATAAAACTAAAGAAGTACGGAATCCATACGGCAAAGGATTTACTTGAGTGTGATGAGACGTGGGTAAGGAAGATGATGAACGTAGTCGGTCTACGGATGGTCAGAGAGCTTAAGTGCATACCGCACTTCATCCTTGAGGAGGGGAGGAGTATGAAGAAGAGCATATGTACCTCGAGATCTTTTTCTGTAGAAATATCTGAATATGATCGTATGTCTGAGTACGTGAGTATGTTCGCTGCAAGGTGTGCAGAGAAGTTGCGAGGGGAAGCCGCATGTGCAAGGTCAGTGAGTGTGTTTATCTACACAAACAGGTTCAAGCCAAGAGCAAGGCAGCACTCTGGGTATTTCTCTATGGATTTTCATACTGCAGCAAGCGACACGATAACTATCACGAAGCTTGCGATAGAGTGCCTAAAAAAAATATTTATGCTAGGGTACTCTTACAAGAAGGCAGGTGTCACTCTCTCTGGTATAATACCAAGAAATCAAGTGCAATTAAGCCTCTTCGACTCCCAAGACAGGAAGAGGGCAGATACTCTCATGAAGACACTAGACACAATCAATGGAAGTATGGGAAGAGATGTGCTCAAGCTTAGTTCCTCAGGTATCAACAATAAGTGGAAGATTGGAAAAGAGATGCTCTCTCCTTGCTACACAACACGCTGGTCTGATATACTTACGGTCAGAGTATAAAGGGAAAGACAGCTTTCCTTTCTTCGGGATACTCAGGGAATGTCTTCTTGTACCATCTGTGATGTGAAAGCGCTCGAGGGACAAGATTAAAAAATGTCCACAAGAAAAAGGCTAGACCTGCAATGCTCCAGGTCATGATAGCAAAACCAAGCCACTCAATTATCTCTCCAAAGAAATTTGGGCAAGAGATGTACTTGAATAAGCCTTTATCTGGGATAACATATCCTTTTTCATTCCCTTTCCTTAAGCTTATAAGGTAAGTGTCTGATATATTATTAATAAAAAATCCTAGGAGGAAAATGGATATACCTACGATAAATTCTGGAGATGATAACCAGGAAGACGAGTAGTCAAATTTGATATTTCCAAAATAAATTCCATTTATTAGGCCATTGATAATATTGAAAAAGAAGGCAAGAACAGCAATAATAAGAGGCATTTTCTTTGCTTTGGTCTTTATCCTAAGAGGGAATATAATACTTCTATTGAAGTAATGAATAATCCATACAGAAATAAAGAGGAGTGTTACATCTGAGACAGGGTTATCACTAAAAATAACAAGATATGGGCATAGTAGAAGAGCAGGAAGTTCCATCAGTACCCAACCAATTTTATTATCTATAAGTGGTCCCCAATTTTTTGATGTGTGTCTGCCGTAAGGAGCGTCGTGCTTAAGGATAAATGGAAATGATAATAACCCGACTAAAATCCATCCGTATGCAAAAGTTTCATAATTACTCATAGATACTATCTTTAATAGTTTTCTCAAGAGGACTTACCTTAAGTCCTAACTCTTTTTTTGCTTTAGAGTTGTCAATATTTTTAGGGAAGTTAATAATATTTTCAATTGCTTCTTTGGTCATATTATCAAGTCCAGGAAAAAAATTACCAGTAGCCTGTGCAACTCCTTTAATCAAAATAGAAGGCAGGACTGAGAGAAGAGGAAGACTGAGTCTAAGAATAAACTTAGGCAAGAAAAATACTCTTGATTTTTTTTTACGATATTTTTTTACTACCCCATAAATTTCTTTAAATGATCTCCATTTACCTGAGACAAGGTAAGATTCTTTGTCTTTCCCTCTTCTGATAGAAGAGTATATGGCCTTTGATAAATCTTCGACATCAACTACATCTAACCCCCCATCAACAAATAAAGGAAGCTCTCCACTGTGTAACGCCTTGATCACTGTGCCGAGCCTTGAGGGTTTGAAATCATATTTTCCAAGTACAGATGTTGGGTTTATGGAGATAGTTTCAATTCCTTGGGAGCTGAGGACAAGTTCTTGTGCTTTGGCCTTTGTTACATCATATGCGTTACCTCTTAAGACAAGTTCTCTTGTCTCATCAAAAGTTGTCTCGGTTTTTTTTTTGTTATAGGCGTTGACAGAGCTTATATAAATAAATTTTTTCACTTTTTTCTTTATGGAAGCTTGTAGAAGATTTCTAGTTCCGGTAAAGTTTACTTCAAATACTTTATCGTAGCTATCAAGACCAATTGAAATCATTGCAGCTGAGTGGATGATAATATCACAACCCTCACAAAATTTTTCAAGGGTGTCAGTGCTGTTAAGATCTCCATAAAATCTATTACATGAAAGCTCACTTAAGTAACTGACATCTTCTCTAACTAAAATATTTAACTCATCTCCATTATCTAGAATTTCTTTGCATACATTGTACCCCACAAGACCTGAGGCACCTGTTACTCCAACTCTCATTCCCTCTGATATTTTGTAAAAGAAGAACTCACTTTCACCTCAATCTCTTCTGCAATATTCTTGAAGAGTAGTCTAGGGATTTTAATCTTAAACTCTTGGAGAAGAATCTTGAATTCTGATTGAATAGTTATCCGATCACCATCTTCATTGATAGAGGCTGGTATTTGTATTTTTTTTGTTACTCCATGAAGAGTAATCTCACCCTTAGCCATATCACCATCTAGAGTTCCTTTGAATATGCACTCAGGATATTTATCTGTCTCTAAGTAGCTGTCATTAAAATGTTTTTGCATGAGCTTATTTGGAAACTCGAATGAGCTCATTGGGATTTTGATAAGGTACTCACCAGTCTCTTTATCTAGTGCCCCGAGAGCTTGTGAATTTATTGCCTGGATATCCTCAAGAGGAGCATAGGAGTAGAACTTAATAGTAGAATTTTGGATAACGTATCTAGTCTCTTGTTTATTTATAAAGAGCGATAAAATGAAATATAGAATTACCATTCTTCAGATTTTTTTCTTCCAGAAAATTCTCTTAGTATATTAAATCCGAAGGATATCTCACTATCTCCCCAGCTCTTGTCAGTCTGGAAGATAAACCCTTTCTCATGGAGCGGTGTGGAGTTAGTAAAGTGGAATTGGAAGACGTGACCACCAGCTTCAATATCTACTCCTAAGCTAAGAGAGTTATTATTTTCTTTAAAGATAGTATTGTAGGCCATTGATTGATCATCTTGGTGTTTAACTCTACTGAAGTACTCAAAGTTTATTGCTACTCTCTGAGAAATTAGATACCTACCACTTATGCCAATGCTCGAGAATATATTTTTTTGGTAGTCATAGAACTCATGAAAAATTAAGGTAGGAGATACTTGCAATGATAACTTCCCAATTTTTTTTGCTACAAGGAATTGGTTTACCTGACTAAATCTTTGCATAAATGGAATTTTATTCCCGTATCGCAAAGTTTCTACTGATGAAGCAAATAGATACTGTAAGGAGAGTGGAGTAGAGTTATCGGTTGTTTGTTTAAGCAGAATAAGTTTTGAAAATATATCGTACGTTTTGTTGAAAGAACTTCTTCCAAAACCTATCATGATATTTTTACCAACTCCGTAGTCAAAACCTAACCTTATCTGAGCGTTATCTAGTCCAAAAATATCATAGAACCCCTCCTCGATTGTACCAAATCTATGAGATATTCTAAGTTCACCAACACCCTCAGGAATCATCTCTACAGAGTGTCCATTTATAATTCTGGTTGAGCTGAAAGTAGATGAAATTGGTCTAGATTCTTGCGAAGAACCTACAATATCTTCGAGAGAACTTTGAGAGATTGCGATCCTAGAAATCAAGAAAAAAGCTAAAACAAATAACCTCATATATACATATATTTACTTAATTTAATTAAATATACAGTTATATGGAAGTAAAGGTTTCTATGTCTTATCTTGATGATGAGAAGTACATCGTAAAAAATGTTTCTGGTAATGAGTTAGTAGTAGATATGTACGCTCGTGATAAGAAAGAAAATCTATCTCCGATGGAGCTTCTTCTCTCTGCCGTCACTACTTGTGCAGCAGTAGAGGTTGTTTCAATGATTAAGAAGAGGAGAAGAGACTTTAAAGATATCAAGGCTGAGTCTTCAGGAGTGAGAGCTGATACACACCCTATGTACTATAAAGAAATTTATGTCAAGTATATAATTTACTCAAATGACTTGCAGGACAACGAGGCAGATAGATTTATAAGTTTAGCCCTAACTAAGTATTGCTCAGTAGGCTCATCTATTAGGAAAGATACCATTGTCAAGCATTCTTTTGAGATAGTTAGATAAATTAGAAAAAAGGTATATGAAGAATTTAATTATTTTAGTATTCTTAATACTTTCATATCAGGGTTTTTCTCAAATCCTTCCAAGTTCTTTTGGGATTCATAATTTACTATCACTAATTGATTAAATTGACTTCTTAAGATTTTCTAGCTTAATAAGCGCATCATCTTTCTTTTTCCTCTCAATATCCACAACATTTTGAGGGGCGTTATCAACAAAGCTTTTATTAGATAGCTTCTTATCTACAGACTTTAGAAATCCTTCCAAGTACTCAATTTGTTTTAGTGTGTCTTCTTTAGAGTCTTCAGATTTTTCTATGGCTAGACATAAAGTGTCTTTCCCAGAGATGAGAGTAGGGTAATTACTTGGAATTTCATTGACTTCTTGAAGATTTTTTGTCTTTGATAGCTTCTCAATTAATTCTCTATACTTAAAAAAATCAAAATCTGATTTTTTATTAACCATTAGATCAACTACATCAATTTGTTTTATTTTATTGTCAGACTTTAATTTCCTTAGCCCAGTCACAATCTCAAATACTTTCTTAAAATCATTGTTTAGACATTCATCAAAATTTTCTGGAAGTGGGTACTCAGAAATCATGATGTAATCTCTTTCTTTATCAATCTGATTCCAGAGCTCCTCAGTAATAAACGGCATGAAAGGGTGTAGCGTCTTTAATATTTTTTCTAGTACACCTATTGTACCTTCATGAGTTTTTTCTGATATAGAGTTATCCTTAATGATTTCTAGGTACCAGCTACAGAAATCATGCCATATGAATGTGTATAAAGATAAAAGTGCATCTGAAATTCTATACTTTTTGAAGTGATTTTCAACCTCATTTAAAACCTCATTAAATCTAGAGTTAATCCAGCTAATAGCAAGGGATTGATCCTTACCTTTATCTGATATTTCAAGTGTCTGAATAAGTCTGAAAGCATTCCATAGCTTATTTGAGAAGTTTCTTCCCTGCTCACACAGTTTCTCGTCGAACAGGAGGTCATTACCTGCTGGCGCGCTAAAGAGCATGCCAGCTCTCACTCCGTCAGCACCATATTTTTTCATTAGCTCTATTGGGTCTGGAGAGTTACCTAGTGACTTTGACATTTTCCTTCTCTGCTTATCTCTTACTATACCTGTGAAGTACACATTTTTAAATGGCATCTCATCTCTGTACTCATATCCTGCCACAATCATTCTCGCAACCCAGAAGAAAATTATCTCTGGGGCAGTAACTAGATCAGATGTGGGGTAGTAGTAGTTAATATCTTCATTATCAGGGTTATTAATACCATCAAAGACTGTGATTGGCCACAGCCAGCTTGAGAACCATGTGTCAAGAACATCCTCATCCTGAGTAAGATTATCTATTGTTATATTTTTATCAATCTTTTGAGCTTTTTTTAGAGCTTCCTCTTTTGTCTCTGCAACAACAAATTCGCCAGATGGAAGGTAATATGCTGGGATCTGATGCCCCCACCATAACTGTCTTGATATACACCAGTCATTTATATTTTCCATCCAGGCCCTGTACATATTTTTTAGTTTTGAAGGGTGGAATTTGATGTTATCATTCATCACATTCTCTAGTGCTGGAACCTTTACATCCTTCATGCTTAGGAACCACTGGGTAGATATTTTGGGTTCTACTACTGCGTCTGTCCTCTCAGAGAATCCAACTTTATTCCTGTAGTTTTCAACTTTTTCTAGCTGACCAATGTTATCAAGATCCTTAGAAATTTGCTTTCTTACTTTGAACCTATCCTCACCAACATAAAGCTTTCCGTTCTCATTAACCTTTCCCTCATCATCAAAGATGTCTATTGACTGTAGTTTATGTTTCTCACCAAGCTTATAATCGTTCTCATCATGTGAAGGAGTCACCTTCAGACATCCCGTCCCAAACTCCATATCCACATATTCATCTAGAATAATTGGAACCTCTCTATCAACTAGTGGCACAATGGCCTTCTTCCCATGAAGATGTTTAAATCTCTCATCACTAGGGTTAATGCAGACAGCAGTATCTCCTAAAAGTGTCTCTGGTCTAGTTGTAGCAATAGTTAATGTGTCATTTGTTCCTGACACTTTATACTTAATAAAAAAAAGCTGTGAGTCAACTTCTTTATAAATAACCTCGTCATCAGCTAGAGCTGTCTTTCCCTCAGGATCCCAGTTCACCATTCGAATTCCCCTGTAGATATGTCCTTTCTCGTAGAGATCAATAAAAACTTTAATGACAGATCTTGACAGGTCTTCGTCCATAGTAAACTTTGTTCTTGACCAGTCGCAAGATGCCCCAAGTTTTTTGAGCTGCTCTAAAATAATACCCCCGTACTTTTCCTTCCATTCCCACGCGTGCTTGAGAAACTCTTCCCTTGTGAGTGATGATTTTTCTATTCCCTTTTCTTTGAGCATAGCAACTACTTTTGCCTCTGTGGCAATAGATGCGTGGTCAGTTCCCGGGACCCAGCACGCTTCTTTTCCTTGCATCCTGGCTCGTCTTGTAAGAATATCTTGTATAGAGTTATTGAGCATATGACCCATGTGAAGTACTCCAGTGACGTTTGGTGGTGGAATTACTATAGTGAAAGGCTCTTTATCTATATCAGGTGAGGAAGAAAAACATTTATCTTCTAGCCATTTACTATACCACTTACCTTCGATAGATTGGGGATTATATTTAGAATCCAGAGACATAAAGCAAAACTAACGAGTCTACGCTGCTATTCTAAGCATTGCCTCAATAAATTTATCAATATCTTCGGTTGTAGAGTAGAGATTTGGTGATACCCTGACACCTCTAATTCCTCTCTCATCATCTATTGGCACAGTAAAAATATTATGTTCATCAAATAATTTGTCAGCGAGCTGGGATGGAGTTATACTTCTTACGCCAACGTTTGCTATTCCATAAGACAGGCCCTCTCCAAGAGGTGTGTTTATAATAATATTTTTATGATCTTTTAGTTCTTCTGCCCACCTCATTTGAAGGAATTTTAATCTCTTCGATTTTTCCTTTTTACCAATTTCATAGTTAAAATCAACAGCAGGAATAATTCCATTTTGATCTGAGCACGGCCTAGTGCCTAGACGCTCAAGCTTCATGATGTTATCATCATCGTAGGCTGTGTCACCGAAGAGAGGCCACACCCTCTCAGCATTTCCTTTCTTCACGTAGAGAAGTCCATTACCTAGAGGAGCTCCAAGCCACTTATGAAGAGAACACGCGTAGTAGTCACAACCTATTTCATTGACATCCATATCTACATGAGCGAATGCATGTGCTCCGTCAACAATAGTCTCAATGCCTCTCTCTCTCGCTTGAGCACAAACTTCTTTCACTGGAAATACTTGCCCATTGAGAAATACCATGTGTGATATTACTATGGCTTTTGTTTTTTTATCTACAGCTCCAATAACTTTATTTACTATCTCTTCCTGGTCGGTAGGGTGGATAGGTACATCAACTACTCTCACTTTAGTTCCAAATCGTCTCTCTCTCATGTCTAGAGCTTGGATAATATTTGGATACTCTAAATTTGTTCGAAGTATCTCATCTCCCTTCTCAAGCTTTAGACCTTGGATGATGATATTCATAGACTCAGTCGTATTCCTAGTGAGAATAAGTTCGTCAGTTCCAATCCCAGCAAAGGTCGCAAGTTTTTCTCTTACCTTCTCTCTCATCTCATTCTGTCTAGTTCTCATATAGAAAGAAGGAGACTCATTTATTTCTTTCACAAAATTCACCCAGTACTCTTTCACTCTCTCTGGAGATGGACTAAAATATCCTGACTCTAGATTAATGAAATTGACATTTTGATGGTAAAGATTAGCTACCTTTTTCCAGTAGCTCTCATCTTTTACACCATCATGTATATTAGGAGTGTTCTTCTTAAAATCTAGTGAGAATAGAGGAAATAAACTTCCTGCTGCTAATGAGTTATGGATGAAGCTTCTTCTTGAGATGGACATTTATACAAGATATTAAAAAAAAAAGGCTAACAAAATGTTAGCCTTTAATTTAACTATAAAATTTGAATAATTAATTAACTGTAACTGGGAACGGAGGACCTGGGTAACTTGTTGGATTACCTTGAGGTATTGTAGCACCAAATTTTTCGTTAATTGCTCTAATAAACTTATTTGCTATCATGCTATATCCTCTTGCATTTGGGTGAATTCCATCAGTTGAGAACATCCCAGTAGGAGGTGCAAAATCGTAGGTGATAACAGAATTATTAACCACCATTGGACTTCCACCAGCTAGACCAGCAAAATATCCGTCAAAATTTGCGACAGCAACCCTATTGTTACCAATAGCATTCACTGCTCCAACTATAGCTGCATTTACTGTTGCTCTAGCAACTTCAAATTCATAAAGCTCTGCTCCAGTTAGAACATATTGATCCTCAAGAGGTATTGATACACCCCAAACAGCAGTTGGCATATTAGGTGCTATAGGTTGACCTAATACTGCTTGTGCTGATAGCGGTAGAATATCTGTATCTCTACCTTGTCTAGCCATTCTGTAAGGCTCCAATCCAGCTCTTTGTTGAGCTGTCATAGCCTGAGCTAAAACTAACTGATCCCAGAGAGGTCCTAAGTCAGTCAGAGACTCATCATTAATAAGGACAGCGTTTTGACCAGCAGACCATGATAACTTTCTCGATGTAGCTTCTTCAACTGATAAGAGTTGAAATGCAGCTAGGCCATCGAGAGTTGCATTAAACCCAGTACCTAATTGTGCCTGAAGACCTCCAGCTGTTGCTGCATCTAAAGCAATGATTTTAGAAGGTTTAGCAACAGTTGCAGCAATAAATTGGAAATATGGTAAAGCTAACAAATCAGGAACAGTACCAACAACTCCTTTCCATACTGGATTAAGAGTAAGCATAGCACCAAGTGCTTGCTGATAATATGTACCAAGAGTAGCTGCGTCAGGTTTTGGAACTTGCGATTGATCACCACCTCTAGCTGAGTAAGCAACAAAGTCAGAAAAACCTAACCAAGACATAAAAAACGATCCTCCTGATCCAATAAATTGACCAAGTGGAGAAACTGTAGCTCCAGACGCGTCAAATCTTGCAAAAAATGGATTATATGCAGGATTTTGAGGTATATTTGGTCCACCAGCAAACTCCGTTAAAAACATTCCCATAACTGAATTAGGAAAAGCAAAATTATTGAGCTTTGTCTTATCTCCTGAGTATGGGGTTAAGACAGACGCTATATCACCAGGCTTAAAACTAATTCCAATAGCTCCAGTTGATGCACTAACAGTTAGGTAAGTTTTTCCTTGGTCATCAGATGTTCCAGGAATACCATCAGGACCTGGTCCTAAATATCCATTTTCAGAATTAATGTCAGGCTGATTAAAGGTATTTGATCCACCCGCAAGCTGTAACTGGTTATTAATCATTTTTCCTAGTGAATACATTTGACCACTAGTATTTAGAGTACCATCCATAGTTCCAGCCGTAAAACTTCCTCCTATTGTAACAAACTTAGAGAAATTTGCACTTCCACTCTTTCCAGATGAAGATCCAGAACTAGAAGACGGGTAAGGCTGAAAATCAGCAATTTCCTGCTCACAAGAGAAAAATACAAGTGAGAGAAACGCAGTTAAAATTATTGATTTAAACTTTTTCATAATTATGTATTTATTAGTTTAAAAATTCGTCAAATGTTAGAGATACATAGAATAGTTTTCCAACAAACGGACCACCAGGTCTAGATCTATAATCATTATTATCAATTCCAATATGGTTACCACCAACTTTAAGTATTGACTTAAGACTCTCAATTTTATAACTCACTTGAGCATCAAAAGTACCGTAGGCAGGAATCATCATATTAGCAAATGTACTTTCATATAAAAACTCATCTTGGAATCTTAAACTTGCAGAGAATCCAAAGTTTTTAAATACTTCTCTATTCGCAAATGTGAATGAGTACATATTATTTGGTGTATTGAAGTAAGAGACAAAGTCACTTTCTCCTGGGTCAGATCCATTGATTTCAAGATTCTTGTAGTTATAGTTACCTGTTAACTTATAACCCATCCCAACGTCTATGGTTAGTCCCATTCCAAATCCCCATGATCTCACATCATCATCACTGTTACTGTCAAGAGCCCAAGTATATCCAGCTGGTATAGGGTTTCCCTTATGGCTAGTTGCATACTTTGCATTCACTACTTGTCCTCCCTCGAAGTCATCGTAATTTGTATTATAAAAGTTCATATCTACCAAAACAACATCGCTCAGAATTCCTTTATATCCGAACTCTATTGAAGAAAGTCTCTCTGGTTTGATGTAATCAACGTACGCCTCTTTGAGTAGGGCAGGATTGCCACCAACAGGATCGCCTGTTGAAGGGTTCAAACTACCGCCAGAAAGAAGATATGCCTGATAAGACTCATTTGTCCAAGCATTTCCTTCCATAACACCATATCTCTCAGCATTTGCTCGGGCAGTACCAAGAAGAGTAGATGTGCCAGTAGGGAAGAAAATAAATTGAGATTGCGTGTCAGGGTTTCTGAATCCAGTCTGATAACTAAATCTAAAGTTATGAGTGTCAGCAAATGTGTAAACTGCCGCAATTCTAGGAGTTACTCTACCATCATAATTTTGATTTTTGTCATATCTCAATGAACCAATTAATCTAAATCCATCAAAAACTTCAGTATTTGCCTGAGCAAATGCACCAAATTCTCCAATATTGATTCTTTCGTTCACACCGTCTCCGTCAGGATCTTCATTGAAAACTGTCCCATCAGTGAAAACTCCGTAATTCCTATAGTTTGCTCCAAGAAGTAACCAGTCAGAAGCTTCGTAAGTTATATCAGCATGCGTAAGTTTTGAGTTATCATAGAAACTCGCACCAGGTGCAGTAGGGTCTTGAAATCTATTTTTCATTACTTGGTCTCTAACTGCAATCCACTCAGAAGAGCCTACAGCAGGAATTCCAGCATCAGCATTAGCTCTAGATACAGCGTGAGCAGCATCGATATTTCCCGATGGAACTCCAGGAACATAACCTTGCATGGCAAGTAAGTATGTCTGAAGATATGTAGGAACCCAGCTAGCAGCTGATGGCTTAAACACTTCATTCATTATAGCTCCAAGTGCCCCTAAGTTATAGGAATTTCCAGCATCTGTAACTGTCTGATACAATTTGAAATCAACCTTACTACTTTTTAATCCAAGCTTAATAAATTGTTGTCCAAAATCTCTTAGAGCATATTTTTGTGCACCGGTATAGATAGTGTTTCCACCACCTTTTCTGTAGACTAATGAAGCTTCTAAATCATCATTTAATCTGTAGTTAACTCCTACATCATATTTCATATTCTTAGCGTCATTATTATCAAGTAAAAATTCTTCAGGAAGTCCAGTCCTTCTTAAATCAAGAACTTGTTCTGGAAGAAGGTAAACCCAATTTCCAACAAGAGGAGCAGCAAGACCAACGGGTACTGCTATCTGAGTCTCATCTCCATGAAGGTTTAGTCCATTAAAATTAGGCCTTCCTCTCATATCGATATCACTGAGAGCATTTCCACCTGCATCAACATTAGTGATGTAGTCATCTGCTATCCAGTCAGTAGCCATGTCATATGAGAAGTTTACTTTTATAGCAAGCTTATCATTGAATGCTTTTGCATATCTTAAATTATACTTTGCATATCCGTTATTTTCATTTCCAGCTCTGTGGGACTTAGTGTAGCCCTGCATAACTTGAGCTGAAAGACCTTGATACTCAAAAGGACTTTTACTAGTCATAAGCATTGTCCCGTTGAAAGCATTAGGACCATAGAGTGCTGAAGAAGCACCAGGTATAATTTCAACACTTTCTAAATCAAGAGGGTTAATTCCTACTAAGTTTCCAGTAGGGAAATTAAGTAATGGAGCTGAAGTATCCATCCCATCAACTAACTGAACAAATCTAGTGTTAGCATCAGTAGCAAATCCTCTAGTATTTACGGCTGCAAAGTTTAGACTTCCTCTACTAACTTTAACACCTTTTATATGTTCAAGTTGATCCATAAAATCAGCAGTAGCTGAATTTTGGATTTCAAGTAGATCCATCTTTTCAATTGTCACAGGTGCTTCTAAGATACTTTGCTCAACTCTTGAAGCAGATACAACAACCTCACTCCCCAACAGAACAGACTCTGATAGGGTCACATTAAGGTCAGACACGTTTGAAGATACATTTACTTCTTGCGTCTGGTAACCAACAATTGAAAATACTAACGTCACTGGTGAATCAGAGACATTCAAACTAAAGTTACCATCCCTATCAGAGACAGTACCTAGCACTTTGCCTTTAACTAATATATTTACCCCAATCAGCCCACCATTTTCATCAGATACGTTTCCTGAAATAGATAGTCCTTGTGAAAAAGATTGAATTGATATAGTAGAAAAAAATAGTAAAAGGCAGACTAATTTCTTAACAAAATTATTCATACACTTTATAGTTTTATGTTAACATTTAGGTTAGTTTAACTAACAACTTTAAGCAAAATAATAAAAATTGGATATTTCAGAGAATTAATTTGAGTTATTTTTCAAGTGCTCAACAAGCTTATCACATAGCTTATTTGTCTCTTTTGACATATACTCGTCACCTGTTGAGTTGAGTATACTTTGACTTAGTCCGCCCAGACAATCAATGTAAAATCTTTTCATCTCATCTGTTTTCATGTCTTTTGTCCATAAATCTATCCTAAGCGTATTATTCTTTTTTTCATCCCATAAGGATAAACTAATAGATTTTGTCTCTGAAAGCCCATCACTAAGGCTATCTTCAGCAATCCATTCTATTTTTTCTGGGATATTACCTTCATCAAGAGTAACTATAAATTTAATTTCTGATTTTTTCATTTTTTAAAAGTTTAAGTGATTCAAGTTCGTCTTTTTTAAGTTGATTTTTTAATTCTTCTGTATTTATAAATTTTCTCTCATCTCTCATCTTTTTGATAAATTTTATGATAATTATCTTATCATATATCATAGATTTGAAATGAAATATATGAAGCTCAATTCTTCTCTCTTTACCATTTACAGTAGGTCTAGTACCTATATTTATCATGCACCCATATAATTTATTATTAATCACTACTTCTCCAACATATACTCCATTTTTAGGTATGAGAATAGATGTGTCTAACGGTTCAATATTTGCAGTGGGATACCCTAATTTTTTTCCAATTCCATCTCCCTTTATCACTTTCCCTTTAAAAAAGTATCTATATCCTAACATCTTATTAGCGTCTAGCAGATTTCCAGATCTTATATTTTCTCTAATAGCTGATGAGCTGATTGATAAATCTGAGCTGATCTCTTTTTTTTGAATCTCTTGAATATCAAAACTATATTTTTTTTTATTCTTCTTTAAAAAAAGAAAATTCCCTTGTCTTTTATGACCGAAGCAATGGTTATACCCTAAAATAAGTTTATCTATGTTAAGCTTATCAACTAGGTAGGTTTCAATGAATGAGTGTGCATCAATCTTTGAAAACTGAAGAGTAAATTCAATTATATATAAAATATCAACTCCTAAACTCTCAAGACTTTTTATTTTTTCTTCATTACTAAGTAACAGTTCAACATGAGTGTTTTTATTAAGAACATTTCTTGGATGCGGCCAAAAAGTGATTAGTATACTTTGTCCATTATTTTGTTTTGCTTGAGAGATGAGCTCACTTAGAATTTTTTTATGACCAAGATGTATCCCATCAAAGTAACCGATTGTAGCAATGGAATATTTTGAATGAGGTAATGAAGACTGATCACTAACTATTTTCAAGCTTTTCTTTGTTTAAATTTTCAACTAATGTATTTATTCTTAATGCATTTTTAACTTCAAATTCTCCAATTTTTAATCTTCTTAGTTTAGAGAGGACTGCTCCACAACCTAAATAATTACCAAAATCTCTAGCAAGTGATCTTATGTATGTCCCTTTAGTACACGATATCTCAAAAGATATGTTTGGTAAGTTTATATTAATAATATCAAGACTAAATATTGTAATTTTTTTCTCCTTAATTTTAATTTCTTCATTCTCTCGTGCATACTCATACGCCCTCTTTCCACTAATTTTTACAGCAGAATATTTTGGTGGTCTTTGTAGGTGTTCTCCGGTAAAATGTTTTGCAGCATTATAAATTTCTTTCTCTGATAAATTATTTATTTCTCTGGTAGAATTAAACTCCGTCTCTAGGTCATGAGATGGTGTGGTTTTTCCTAAAATAAACTCTCCATAGTAAACCTTATCTTTAGCTTGAATTTCATTAATTTTTTTTGTGTTTTTACCTGTACAAACAATTAATAAACCAGTGGCTAGAGGATCAAGTGTACCTGCGTGTCCAACTTTTTTACATTTGATAATATTTCTAATTTTTTTAACTACATCAAAAGATGTCCAATCAAGATCCTTATCGACTAAAATAGTTTGCCCACTTGAATATTTTTCTAAAAAGTCCACAAGAATAACAAATGCCTTTTTTCAGCAAAGTAAAAGATTTATTTTAGTATTGAGTAATAAGAATGAAAAGATATTTAGCACTAATAATTTTATTTTTCTGTAATGAGATAATTGCTCAAGAAAATGGTTTAAATAAGAGTATAAATATAAAAGTTGTTAGCAAGATAGATTTTTCAGAGGGTTTTGATATTACCGATAATGTAGTAGGTGAGCAAATAAGAAAAAAATTTGAAGAAAAAAAAGTCAATTTCTCTGATATTGACAGTAAGTATTTTATTTCAGTCTCTTTTGGATGGAAATACAAGAGATCCACTGACCTAGAGATAGATAATTTTAAAGGACTTATTATAGATAAATCTAACGGAGATAAGATTATTGCTGAATTTACTTTCTCAAAAGTCAAAAACTTGGAAGTAGCGGCACAGGATCTAGTTGAAATAATAATCTCTAAAAATAATTTTATAGATAACACTGGGAAATTTATAGATGTAAATGAGCATTTCATGAAAATGAATGTGAAAAGATGGGATAGCTCACGTCCTGACGCACATGCACCAGCTTCTCTATTTGCTGACCATATCCATCCAAAAGGTGGTTTAATGATTGGGTATAAAGTTGAAAGGTCAAATGGAGAAAAAACATACAATGGAAATACAATTTATGGAAGAGATAAGATTACTAGTTATTATGATAGACATATTACATCACAAATATTTATTAATCATAGTATAGAGATTATGTATGGAATAGCTGATAAACTAACTGTATTTTCCTCATTTTCTTTCAAAAGAATGAAATCAACTTATATCTCTAAATATGATAGTTATGTACCACTTAAATCAAGTGGATTTGGAGATATAGATATTCAACTTCTCTACAGTTTGATGAGCTCTTCAAACTATAAAATTCATTCAAATGTAGGATTCTCTTTGCCATCTGGCAGTATCAATAAAGTTCACGATGATAGACCCTTGCCATACTCTATGCAGCTTGGCAGTGGGCATTATGCTGTTAAACTAGGTTTAACTAGTTTTTTTCAATTTAAAAATATTTCTGCTGGGATTCAGCCTCTTATTAACATAGGCATAAATGAGAATTCTAGAGGATATATGTATGGGAATGAGTTAAATATAAATTATTGGGGGTCTTTATTTTTAAGTAAAACAATTAGCGTAAGCTTTAGACAGAATTATATTAATAAAAAAAGGATAGTAGGAGAAGACAATAACCTTAATTCTAAGCTTATGATTTTAAATAATAAGAATAATTCAGGAAGTATAGTCTTAAATTCTTCTTTAGGAATAAATTTTTCTCCTAAAAAAAGTTATTTAAAGAATAACAGGCTTTCTTTAGAGTATTATTTTCCTGCCTACAGAAGTTATCAAGGGCTACAAGTTGGTATATCTAATGGATTTGTTTTATCATTGCAGTATACTCCTTGGGGACATAATAGTCATTAATTATGAGATTTATATTTGCTTTTTTGATTTTATTTTCTTGTACATCTGAAAATTCCATCCACTTGTCTAATCTAAAATTATTTGACGAGATAATGTCTGAGCATGATGAACTCATGCTTGATATGAGAACTCTTAATCAAATGAAAGAAGATTTATTAGAAATTGATGGTTTTGATGAAGAGAGCAAACCTGTCAAGGACCTAGATGAGGCTCGCATGTCAATGATGAGTTTTATGAAAGAATTTGGTGGAGAGTTTACTATTGACTCTTATCCCATGGATAAAAAATCACATACTAATCTTGAGGGGGTTGATTTATTATCTGTAAATAAGAAACTCCTCGTTTTTAAAGATAAAATTAATGGTGTTTCAGTGAAATTTTCTACTAGTATTTCAGAAGGGAATAATATTTTAGAAAGCTCTAAGTGAATCTATATCACTAAATGATAAATTCATTATCCCAGATTTGCAATTGTTATAGTTAAAATGCCACCACTCGTTTTCATAGACTGAGAAGTTATTTTTTTCCATAACTTCGATGAGTAAATCTCTTAAATATCTCTGATTTGTTGTACCTCCAGAGTAGTTAACATATGCCCTCTCAGTAAATTCATCATAACCAGATATCATCTCTATATTTTCTTTCGATTCTAAGTCATAAAGACCTATATCAATGGCACATCCTCTATTATGACTTGAACCTTTTTCTGGATCTGCAACAAAATGTTTTAAGTTATCAGGAGTTCCTTCCCAAAACATTTTAGTTATATACCATGGCCGGTAAGCATCGAATACTACTATTCCATACCCAAATTTTTTTAATTCTTTTGTAGCATTTATAAGGTTTTCAGCTGCTTCAGAATTTAAAAAAGCCCTCTCACTTTCATAAAATTTTGATCTCATAAAATTATTAGAAGATGCATACCTGATATCTAATTTAAATTCGTTATCAAAAAGACTTAAATCAGTTAATCTTAAGTGAGACTTTATTGAATCAATTGATGGAGGTCTTGATTTTAAAGCAATTTTTTTTAGTTCAGATATTTCTTTGATAGGTGTTATATAAAAAATTTCATTATTTGAATTTTTTCCATAAAGAATTCCTAAGCTGCCAACAATAAAACAATAAATTGAAAAGTAAATGAGCTTACTTTCCCTAACAATTTTTAACATAAGAGAGCATGCAAAAATCCCACTTATTAATGCAGAGAGAAAACCAATAATATATTGAAAGGATAATAATGAGGAGGCTGATAGTGAACCACTCTGTGAAAATCCAGAAATTATTTTAAGAATAAGAATCCCAAAAATTGGGACAAGCACCATCAAAAAAGAAAATTTTGTTGCTTTCTCCTTATTAACATTTAATAAAAGTGCAGTAGAGATGGTTGCACCAGACCTTGAAATTCCTGGTAAAATAGCAAGAGCTTGCGATAGTCCAATTATTAATGCATCAGAATAGGATACATTTTTTTGATAGTCTTTCTTCTTGAAGTAAGTAAAACATAAAAGCAAAGATGTAATTAAAAGCATTGAGCCAACTAAGACAATATTTCCATTAAAAAAAGATTCAACTTCTTTCTCATATAAAATTCCTACTACACCCACAGGAATACTAGAAATTATGATTTTAGAAATAAATTCAGCTTTTTCTCCATCAAGCTTAAAAAGGCCTAATATGATATCTTTGATATCTTTCCTAAATACAAATAGTATACTAATAGCAGTTGCAATATGAACTGTTATGGAAAAGGTTAGATTTTCTCTTTGTTGAGTTTGTAAAATAAATGATGCTAATTCTAGATGACCACTACTGCTTATAGGAAGAAATTCTGTAAGTCCCTGAATAATCCCAAGAATCAGAGCTTCATACCACTCCATAAATTATTTTCCTTTATGAAAAATTGCAAAAAACTGGAAAATAAATCCGAAAAGAACAATTATAGGACCAAGTGTTAGCCCTAAAAATCCGTAGCCATACTCTTCAGTGTCAAGAGTCATAATAAAAAATCCTATGAAAATTATAGCAATACCAATAATCATAAGCTTATAGTTTTTTTTATTAAAAGGTAGATTTGAATTATTACTCATAAAATTAACTGTATAAATCATCTAAGGACGAACCCAAATACTTATTAACTGATACATATGTACTTGTCATTACCATAACTATTCCTGTAGTAATCAGAGTGATAAATATAATACTTAATTTCTCAAAGCTAACAATTACTTGAGATGCATTCATTTTTTCATTGATAAGCATAATAATAAATAATAAAAGAGATGATGATAGGATTCCAGAGACTATTCCATAAATCATTCCCCTTAATAAAAAAGGTTTTAAAATATAGCTTGATGTTGCTCCAACTAATTGCATACTTCTGATTAAAAATCGCTGCGAAAATAAGGCTATCCTAAGAGTATTTGTAATGAGAACAACTGAAATAATAAAAAGAATTATAAAAATCGATACAAAAATAAAACTCAGATTTTTGATGTTATTATTAATATCACTTATGACATCTTTGGAGTAATCAACTTCGTATATGCCTGATATTTTTAGAATATCCTCCTCAATTTCATTTAGTTTTTCTTTTTCAAAAAAATCAGAATTTATCTTTAAAATTATAAGATCTCGTAGTGGGTTGTTCCCAAGAAATTTGACAAAATCTTCACCTATTTCTTGTGAAAACTCTTTTGCTGCGACATCACTCGGGATATAGGTTAGAGTTGACTCATCTTTTTCAAGAACATATTCTTTGGTGAAAAGAATTCTTTTAATTCTATCTACTTGACTTGAAGAAATTTCTTTATTTAAGTAAATATTTATCTCAGTATTGTCTTGGATAATTTTTTTGACCTCAAGAGATGAAAGAAGAAAAAAACTGAAAATTCCTAAAAGAAGAAGAGAAAGAGAGACACTAAAAATTACACTTATGTAAGGGAAATTACCAAATGTTTTTTTAGGTATCTTCTTTCTCTTTTTATACATATTTTAATTTACACCAATAAAGGAGCAATAACTAATGCAACAACTGATATTAACTTTAATAAAATATTTAATGATGGACCTGAAGTATCCTTAAATGGATCACCAACAGTATCACCAACAACAGCTGCTTTATGGGCTTCCGTTCCTTTTTTGCCTGCCTCCTCAATCATTTTTTTTGCATTATCCCACGCTCCTCCAGCATTTGATTGAAATATTGCCATTAGAACGCCAGAAGAAGTGACTCCAGCTAACAGTCCACCCAACATTTCAGCACCACCTAAAAATCCAACAAGAACAGGAACTGATATAGCCATAAGACCTGGTAAAATCATTTCTCTAAGAGCAGCTTGAGTAGATATCTCAACACATTTACTGTACTCAGCAACACCATCAGCGTCATTAAATATTTTTAAGTCAGCTTTTGAAGCTTTAGATAAGTCAGAATTGTATTTTCTCATTATCTCAAGAGCAGCTTTTAATTTGGGAAGGTCATTAAACTGTCTTCTTACTTCTTCGATCATACTCATTGCTGCTTTTCCAACAGCATTCATTGATAAAGCAGAAAACACAAATGGCAACATTGCTCCTATAAGTAACCCAGACATAACAACAGGATTAGATATATCAATCGATGTAATTTGTGCTGTTTGCATGAAAGCTGCAAATAAAGCAAGTGCAGTTAATGCAGCAGAAGCAATTGCAAAACCTTTCCCAATTGCGGCAGTAGTATTTCCTACTGCATCAAGTTTATCTGTCCTTTCTCTAACTTGAGAAGGAAGTTCTGCCATCTCAGCAATACCACCAGCATTATCAGAAATTGGGCCGTACGCATCTACAGCTAACTGAATCCCAGTATTAGCTAACATACCAACAGCAGCAATTGCAATTCCGTAGAGACCAGCAAAGTGGAAAGATGTTAATATAGCTACACAAATTAAAATTATAGGAATAGCTGTTGACATCATTCCAACCCCTAAGCCTGAAATAATTGTAGTTGCCGCACCAGTATCAGATTGTTTTACGATAGATTTAACAGGTGACTTGCCAGTTGCAGTGTAATATTCTGTTATTTTACCAACTCCCAGACCTGCAATAAGTCCAGAAATCGTTGCGTAGAAAACACCCATAGATGTATAAGTTTTATCATTAAAACTCCATGATTCAGGAAGAAAATATCCTATTAAAAAGTATGTAGCAACAATCATGAGAAAAGCTGAAGTAAATTCACCAGTATTTAAGGCTGAGTGTGGACTTCCACCTTCCTTAACTCTTACGAAGAGAGTCCCAATTATAGACATAATAATGCCTGTAGATGCAATAAATAATGGTAAGAGGATAGCATTAGTTTCTATCCCAGAAAATTCTTGAAGCCCAATGAAGGCTG
Organism: Marinoscillum sp.; assembly: GCA_038134805.1. Lineage (GTDB taxonomy): Bacteria > Bacteroidota > Bacteroidia > Cytophagales > MED-G16 > MED-G16. The sequence continues at coordinate 26,747 of JAYPVV010000006.1, forward strand.
CACCCAAAACCATAGCACCAATAATTGAACCAACAAATGATTCAAATAAGTCAGCTCCCATACCTGCTACATCTCCAACATTATCTCCAACATTATCAGCAATTGTAGCTGGATTTAATGGATGATCTTCAGGTATACCTGCTTCCACTTTTCCTACAAGATCAGCTCCAACGTCTGCAGCTTTAGTGTAAATTCCACCACCAACTCTGGCAAAAAGAGCAATAGAAGATGCTCCAAGAGAGAACCCTGAGATTACTTTTATTACTGTATCAATATCTTGAAATAAACTACTATAAAACATAAAAAGTGTTCCAAGTCCTAAAACCCCTAATCCAACAACACCAAGTCCCATCACAGCACCACCTGAAAAAGCAATTTCTAATGCTTTTCCTAGAGATTCTTGAGCAGCATTAGTTGTTCTTACATTAGCTTTTGTAGCGACTTTCATTCCTATAAATCCAGCAAGACCAGAGCATAATGCACCAACTACAAATGATACGGCTACAAGGTAACTAGATCCTTCGCTCTCTCCTTTTAACCCAAGCAAAACAGCTGTTATCAACACAAAAACAGAAAGTATTTTATATTCTGCCCTCAGAAAAGCCATTGCTCCGTCTGCAATATTTTTTGCAATTCTTTCCATTTTCTCAGAACCAACTTCTCTAGATGCAACCCAGTTATTTTTTAGATAAACAAATAACAGAGCAAGAACTCCTGATCCTGGAATAAAGTATAACAATTCGTTCATAATAATTAATTTAATTTTAGCGCAAATATAGTATCTATTATTTAGCTACAATATTCTTCATACACGTTTTTAAGATGTTCAGATATCATCGCTGCATTTCTTCCCTCAATGTGATGTCTTTCAACAAAATGAATAAGATCTCCATTATTAAAAAGAGCTATAGCTGGTGAACTAGGTGGGTAAGGAAGACACATTTCTCTAACTTTATTTACTGCTTCAAAATCAACACCTGCAAAAACAGTATAAAGTTTATCAGGTTTTTTTTCTGAAATAGTTAGGGAGTGCTTTACCCCTGGTCGAGCTGCTCCAGCAGCACATCCACATACTGAGTTTATCAGTACCAGACACATTCCTGAGTTCTCATTTAGTTCAGAAACAACTGTTTCTGCATCTTTTAATTCAATAAAGCCAACAGATGTGAGTTCTTCAATCATAGGCTTAGTTAATTCATATGGATACATAATTATAATTATTTAAACTTACATAAATCCTAATTCTAGTTTTGCCTCCTCAGACATTAAATCTGTAGAATAGGGTGGGTCAAAAGTAATTTCAACTTCAACCTCATTTATTTCTTTTATCATCTCAACTCTTGATTTAATGTCAGCAGGTATAGATTCTGCAGCAGGGCATGATGGAGATGTTAATGTCATGAGAATATGAACATTCTGCAATGGTAAAAGCTGAATATCATATATTAAACCAAGCTCATAAACATCTACTGGTATTTCAGGATCAAAAACAGTTTTAATGGCTCTTACAATTTTTTCTTTAAGTTGTGTGTCATTCACTTCTGACATATTTAATTTTTCAAAGCTAGTAATTTAAATTTTTTTTCCATCGATTGTAAACCATTTGATCTTTGGGTGCCAATAAATCTATTTAATCCAATTCTTTCAATAAAGAATAAAGAAGTGTTAATTATTTCCTCTTGGGACTTTTCATTAAAAATTCTAATTAGTATACTTAGTAGACCCTTTGTTATAGATGTGTTGCTATCACCATAAAACTTATAAATTTCTCCAATTTTTTTACATTCAAGCCATACCTTGGACTGACACCCTTTCACTAATCTGTCATCAGTTTTAAGCTCTTCATCTATTAGTTGAATATCCTCTCCTAACTCTATGAGATAATTTAAAGTCATTTCTAAATCACCTTCAAGTACACTAAAGTCTTCAATTATGCCTTGTTGAATTTCTTGTGTTGTCATTGACTTAGAATATTAGAAAGAGTATTTATGAAATAATCTATTTCATCTGTGGTATTATATAGTGCTAAAGACATTCTTGCTGTTCCTTCAACATTAAATTTTTCCATAAGAGGTTGAGTACAGTGGTGGCCCGTTCTAACTGCTATGCCTTTTGCGTCTAGAAGTAAGCCTATATCGTAGTAGTGCATGCTTTCTGATGTGAAAGAAAATATTCCAATTTTTTTTTCAGAGGTTCCTATAATTTTTATTCCTTTAACTTTCTCCAATTCCTTTTTTGCATAGGACATCAATTTTTCCTCATAAGATTGAATATTTTTCTTTCCTAAGTTATTGATATATATGATAGCTTCTTTAAATCCAACTACATCACCAATATTAGGCGTTCCAGCTTCGAATTTGTGAGGAAGATCGTTATAAGTTGTTTTTATAAAACTCACATCTTGTATCATTTCACCTCCACCCATGTATGGGGGCATCTCCTCAAGTATTTTCTCTTTTCCATAGACAACTCCCACACCAGTTGGGCCATACATTTTATGAGCTGAGAAAACAAAAAAATCACAATTCAATTTTTGAACATTAATATCAGAGTGAGCTGATGCTTGTGCCCCATCAATTAGACTTAAAATATTATTATCTGAACAAATTTTAATTATTTCTTTAACTGGATTTATTGTGCCTAATGCGTTAGATATATAAACTATTGACGCAAGCTTAGTTTTTTCTGAAATAATTTTTTTAAAGTGGTTAAGATCAAGTTCTCCAGAACTATTTACTTTAATTACCTTCAATTTAAGTTTTTTTTCTTCTGCTATCATTTGCCAGGGAACAATGTTGGAATGATGTTCCATTTCACTAATAATAATTTCATCACCGGGTTTGAAGTATTTTTTCCCTAGAGAGGAAGCTATAAGATTTATTCCTTCTGTCGTGCCTCTAGTAAAAATTATTTCATTTTCTGAAGTAGCTCCAATATAATTTTTTATACTTTTTCTAGTATTCTCAAACTCTTCAGTAGCTTTCTCAGCAAGTGTGTGAATTCCCCTATGAATATTGGCGTTATAGGTCTTATAAAAATCAGATATTGCTTCAATTACACTTAAAGGCTTTTGAGTGGTTGCAGCATTATCAAAATATACTAATTTGTGGTTATTAACTTGAGATTTTAAAATCGGAAAGTCTTCTCTGACAGATTCAATATTAAAGTTAGTCATGATTTAATTCTTCAAGTTCATTTAAGATGACTTCTTGATAGAAGGATCTGATGTTTTCATCTTCAATTTTTTCAGTAATTTCAGAGCTAAAGGCAGAAAGTAATAGAGAGATTGAATCTTTTCTATTTATTCCTCGTGACATAAGATAAAATAATGCCTCCTCGTCAAGTTGACCAACAGTACAGCCATGAGAACACTTGACATCATCTGCCCATATCTCAAGCTGAGGTTTAGTATTTACTTTAGCGTTATCAGACAGTAAAATATTATTATTAGATTGAAATGCATTAGTTTTTTGAGCTTTCTGTCTAACAAAAATTTTTCCATTAAACACAGCATTTGATCCTTCACCAATGACTCCTTTATAGTGTTCGTTACTAATTGAGTTTTCATTAATATGATCAACTGAGGTGTGGTTGTCTACTAAAGATTTATTTTTCACTGCATAAAAACCAAACATATTAGTGTAACAGTTTCTGTCCATAAGCTTGATATTTAAATTATTTCTTATAATTTTTCCAGTGAAGCTGTAAGTGTGGAATGTAGATGTTGAATTCTTATTTTGAACTACGTTAATACTGTTAAAATGAAAATTGGAGTTCATTTTTTGAACAGAGAAGTAATTTAAATTTGAATTTTCATTCAAGAAAATTTCAGTTACTGAGTTTGAAAAATTTCCTGTAGGGTTTATGTAAATAAAATCTTCAGAGAAAGAAATTTTAGCATTTTTTCTTAGAATAATACATTTTCTAAAGTAAGAGGGAAGAGCTGAATCAATAATATTTATTATCGAAATTTTTTTATCAATGAAAGCTCCCTCATTAACGGATATAGAAACACATCCTTCATGGCTGATAAGATTTATAGAAGAAAATATATCATCATTTGAGTCATCAGTTTGAGTGTAAAAGTTTAAAAAATTTTCTTTTTCTTCGTTTGATAACTTATCATATGATGAAACATTTAACCCTTTTGGTAGATTTGAAAGTTTATTAACAAAAGTTCCATTGACAATTACTAACCTTAATGAATCATAGCTGGAAAGGATTTTTTCATAATTCTTAGGCTCAATTTCTTTTGAAGATTCAGGAGAAAGACTATCATATTTTTTTTGTATCCGTCTAAAAAAAGGTGTGAATTTATATTCCTCTTTATATCTAGAAAAGACTGAAGATAAAGAGCTATGAATGTTATTTTTAATTTCCTTGAGCTTAGGATCTTTCTCCCTTGAGAGAGACTCAGTAATATTAATAGAATCTAACATATCAATTTTTGACTTTAATCCAGTCGTATCCTTTTTCTTCTAACTCTAGTGCAAGATTTTTATCTCCCGACTTCACAATTTTTCCTTCTATCAGCACATGAACAAAGTCTGGCACTATATAATCTAATAGTCTTTGGTAGTGAGTGACAACGACTGTGGCATTATCTATACTTCTTAGCGCATTGACACCTCTAGAAACTATTTTCAGTGCGTCAATATCAAGCCCTGAATCAGTTTCATCGAGAATTGATAGCTTTGGTTCCAACATAGCCATTTGAAAAATTTCATTTCTTTTTTTTTCACCTCCTGAAAATCCTTCATTTATAGCTCTACTTAATAATTCTTGTTTTATGTTAACGAGTTTCATTTTTTCTTTCATGACTTTTAAGAAAGAAACTGCATCTAAAGATTTTTCTCCCCTGTACTCTCTGACTTGATTCACTGCAGTTTTGATAAAGTTAGTTGTAGATACTCCTGGTATCTCTACAGGATACTGAAAGGCAAGAAAAATTCCTTCTCTTGCTCTCTCATCAGGGCTAAGTTCAGAAATTTCTTTTCCAAAATAATTTATCTCTCCTTCAGTAACCTCGTACTCTTCTCTGCCGGCTATAACAGAAGCTAAAGTGCTTTTTCCAGATCCATTAGGTCCCATTATAGCATGAACTTCCCCAGCATTTACTTTAAGGTTAAGCCCTTTAAGTATTCCTTTATTTTCTATCGATGCGTGGAGGTTTTTTATTTCTAACATAATAAATATTTTAAATTATCCAACACTTCCCTCTAAGGTTAGTGATAATAGCTTTTGAGCCTCAACAGAGAATTCCATAGGAAGTTGCTTTAGCACCTCTTTGGCATATCCATTTACAATTAGAGCAATTGCATTTTCTTCGTCTATTCCTCTCTGTAAGCAATAAAAAATTTGGTCTTCACCAATTTTAGATGTAGTTGCTTCGTGCTCTACCATTGAAGACTTATTTTCAATGTCAATGTATGGAAATGTATGAGCACCACAGTTATTCCCTAATAGAAGTGAATCACATTGAGAAAAATTTCTTGAGTTTTTTGCTCTTTTCATCACATTAACCTGTCCTCTGTAACTATTTTGAGAGAAACCGGCAGAAATTCCCTTAGAAATGATTTTAGATTTAGTATTCTTTCCAATATGAATCATTTTAGTTCCAGTATCAGCTTGTTGATAATTATTTGTGACAGCTACTGAATAGAACTCTCCAACAGAGTAATCACCTTTTAAAATACAGGAAGGGTATTTCCATGTAATTGCAGAGCCAGTTTCTACTTGTGTCCAACTAATTTTAGAATTATTTCCATTGCAAATTCCTCTTTTAGTAACAAAATTATAAATTCCACCTTTTCCTTCTTTATCTCCAGGGTACCAGTTTTGAACTGTTGAGTATTTTACTTCTGCATCTTTTTCAGCATGAATCTCTACTACTGCAGCATGTAACTGATTTTCATCTCTCATAGGAGCAGTACAACCTTCTAAATAACTTACGTATGAGCCCTCATCAGCTATTATTAATGTTCTCTCAAATTGTCCAGTATTTGAAGCATTTATTCGAAAATATGTAGATAGCTCCATTGGGCATCTCACTCCTTTAGGTATATAGCAAAAAGAACCATCAGAAAAAACAGCAGAATTTAAACAGGCAAAATAATTGTCTTTAGATGGAACAACTTTTCCAAGATATTTTTTAACTAGGTTAGGGTGTTCTTTTACTGCATCAGAGAAAGAGCAGAAGATTATTCCAAGCTCACTTAACTTTTCTTTAAATGTTGTCCCAATTGATACTGAATCAATAACTGCATCAACTGCAACTCCACTTAATCTTTTTTGTTCTTGGAGAGAAATGCCCAGTTTTTCGAATGTCTTGATCAACTCAGGATCAACTTCATCAATTGAGTTAAGCATTTTTTTCTTTTTTGGCGCTGAGTAGTAAGAAATGTCTTGATAGTCAATCTTAGGAATTTTAAGATTTGACCAGTCTGGTTCAGTCATTTTCTTAAAATTCTCGAAAGCATCTAGCCTCCAATTAAGTAGCCAAGATGGTTCTTCTTTTTTTTGAGAGATTAATTTAATCACTTCCTCATTTAATCCTCTCGGAGCTTGATCAACCTCAAAATCAACAGACCACCCATGCTCGTATTCTTTTGAAGTAAATTCCTTTAAGATTTTATCGTCTTTGCTCATTAAAAATTTTAAGATGCAAATTTAGCACAGATTTTTCAGTAAAACGAATAAAAATGGTCTAAACGGTCAATTTAACGTTAAACCTTCTTTCAAAGTTTCTTCAATAGACATGAAAGATTCTGTTCTCGTTATTCCTCTTACCTTATGAATTTTAGTATCAAGAATTTGTCTTAGATGAGGAGTGTCCTTGCAGAGAATTTTAATGAAAATAGTGTACTGGCCAGTAATAGCATGAATCTCTACTACCTCTGGTACATTTTTTAGAGCTTTCACAGCTTCTCTATATAAGAAGCTTTTTTCAAGATATATTCCCATATAACAGGTTATATTATATCCTAATTTAGTATAATCAATGTCGAGTTTAGATCCTCGAACAATACCCATCTTCTCAAGCTTTCTCATTCTCACATGAACCGTTCCTCCAGATACGAATACTTTTTTTGCTACTTCCGAGTAAGGCATTTTAGCATTTTTAGATAATAAATCTAATATTTTAATGTCAATGTTATCTATTTGATAATTTGTTTTCATTTTTAAATCAATATTTTATAAAAATTTCAATAATGATCAATATTTTATTAAAAATTTCAAAATTTTTAATAAAATATTTTAAAAAATAATAGAAATAACAGGATAATTAAAGTTTATTTATATATTCACGTAATCATTTTTGGGTTAATGTTGTTTACTGGGGATATCTTTTGTAGGTGTCCCCTTTCTTTTTTTATAAAATAATTTCTATTTTAGGTTGAGTTTCTAACTAACTGCTCAAAATTTATAATGGAAAAAATCTGGAAAAAAAGTTATCCTTCGGGGGTAGTAAGTGATGTTGATTTTAATAAGTATTCTTCTTTTGTTGATTTATTTAATGAAGGATTTGACAAATATTCGAATGAAATTGCTTTTGAGAATATGGGTAAATCTATTTCATACAGTGAGTTAGACTATTTATCTAAAAATTTTTCAAATTTTCTTACAGAAGTATTAAAATTAAAGAAAGGTGATAGACTAGCTATTCAGTCTCCTAACGTCCTTCAATATCCAATAGCTCTATTCGGTGCAATTCGTTCAGGAATAATAGTTGTGAACACGAATCCTCTCTATACCCCAGATGAAATGAGACATCAGTTTAAAGATTCTGGATGTAAGGCTATTCTCATCTTATCAAATTTTGCTCATAATCTTGAAAAAATTATTGAAGATACTCATATTGAACATGTAATTGTTTCTAACATGGGAGATATGCTTGGAGCTTTCAAAGGAGCAATTGTAAATTTCGTTGTTAAAAATATTAAGAAGATGGTTCCAAAATATTCTCTTTCTTCTCACTATACTTTCAAAGATGCTCTACAAAAAGGGAGTCAGTATAACTATAATCAAGTTCAAATAAAGTCTGAAGATATTGCATTTCTTCAGTATACTGGTGGAACAACAGGTGTTTCAAAAGGAGCAATGTTATCTCATAGAAATGTAGTTTCTAATGTTATTCAAGTATCATCTTGGATGGATATAATGCTTAAGGAAAAGAAAGAGATTGTAATCACTGCTCTTCCTCTCTACCACATCTTTGCTTTGGTTTGTAACGCTCTTGTGATGTTTAAATATGGTGCTAGAAATATATTGATTACCAACCCAAGAGATATGGATGGCTTTATAAAAGAACTTTCTAAACATAAGTTTTCCATTATAACAGGTGTAAATACTTTATTTAATGGATTACTCAATAATAAAAAATTTAGTCAACTTAATTTTGAAAATTTAAAAGTTGCTTTTGGAGGAGGCATGGCTGTCCAGGATAGTGTAGCAAATACATGGAAGGAAGTTACAGGTTGTCCTTTAGTTGAAGGGTATGGGTTAACAGAAACATCTCCTGTTGTAACTATCAACCCTTTGGATGGTACCAATAAAATTGGAACAATAGGTCTCCCTATTCCAAAGACTGACGTTAAATTTATTAGTGATGATGGATCAGAGGTCAAAGCTGGAGAAAGGGGAGAAATTTGTGTTTATGGTCCACAAGTTATGGAGGGTTATTGGAAAAGAGAGAAAGACACTAAAGAAATCATAAAGAAAGGATGGCTGCATACTGGAGATGTAGGAGTAATTGATGATGAAGGATTCATTAAAATTGTAGATAGAAAGAAAGAGATGGTTCTTGTTTCTGGATTTAATGTATTTCCTAATGAGGTTGAGCATGTAATTTCATCACATCCTAAAGTATTAGAGGTTGGTGTTATAGGTGTTCCTGATAAAAAAACAACAGAAGCAGTAAAAGCTGTAATAGTAAAAAAAGACTCATCTTTGACTGCTGATGAGATTAAGACTTACTGTAAAGAAAAACTTGCAAATTATAAGTGTCCTAAACATATTGGTTTTACAAGTGAGCTTCCTAAATCAAATGTTGGTAAAATTTTAAGACGAATAATTAAAGAAAATGATTTAAAAGTTAATTCATATGATTAGCTATTTAGATTGATTATAAATTAAAACATCTTTTAATTATTTTTTGAAGTTAATTTTTCGGATGTTACATTTGTCTCAATTTTAAAATAAGTTGCTTTAATGCATTCAAAATTTTATAAAAGTTTTGTTTACTTTTCTCGATTTTTAATCTCAAAAATTGTTATTTTCTGTTTATTATTTTTCTCTACTAGTTCACTTTTCTCTCAAGATTCTCCATCAGAATACGATCAATCAGTTGTGAAAAATGGCGAAAATTTGTTTAAAGGAAATTGTACTGTTTGTCATGCTATAAATGAAGTTGTTATTGGCCCTGCTCTAAGAGATGTTCATGAGAGAAGATCAGATGAATGGATTTATGCTTTTATTAAAAATTCTCAAAGAGTTATTAAAAGTGGAGATGAATATGCTGTAAATCTCTATAACGAGTATAATAAAACTCTGATGACTTCATTTGATTTTTCTGATGAAGAATTAAATTCAATTTTAACCTATATAAAAAATGAATCCTCAAAAGAAGTTCAAGTTATAGCAGAAGTTTCAGGAGATAAGGAATTAGACAGTGGAGAGTCAAATGTTTCTTCTGATAATTTTTATTTTTCATTAGGGCTCAATATTTTATTGCTTCTTGTCATAATATTTGTCCTGTTTAGATTCACCAATTTATCTAAAAAATATGTTCTATTAAAAGAAGGAAATATATTAGATGAGGATGATAAGGATATTGTTGAGTCTAAATTTAATTTAAAAGAATTTTTCAGAAGTAATAGATTTGTTGGTATTACCTCATTTTTATTCATTGGTATTTTTGTAAAATCATGCATTGATGGATTATATACAGTTGGAGTTCAACAAAATTATCAACCAACTCAACCAATTGCATTCTCTCATAAAATCCATGCTGGGCAATATGAAATAGACTGTAATTATTGTCATACTGGAGTAAATATTTCTAAGTCTGCTAATATTCCATCTGTAAATATTTGTATGAATTGCCATAATGCAATAAATACTGATAAGCCTGAGATTCAGAAAATATTAACCGCTTATGAGGAAAATAAACCTATAGAATGGATCAGAGTACATAACCTACCAGATTTAGCGTACTTTAACCACGCACAGCATGTAGCTGTTGGTGGATTAGAATGTACAACTTGTCACGGTCCTATTGAAGAGATGGATGTAGTTTATCAATATTCAGAGCTAACTATGGGATGGTGTATTAATTGTCATAGAGAGACTGAGGTAAGCTCTAAAGGAAATGATTACTACAATAAATTAGTGGAACTGCATAAAAGTTCATCTAAAAAGCCAATGAAAGTCGAAGATATTGGAGGATTAGAATGTTCAAAATGTCATTATTAAGGTATGAGTATAGAAAAGAAAACATATTGGAAAGGAATTGAGCAATTAAAAAATGACTTGAATTTTGTTAAAAATTCTCAGAATGAGTTTCCTGAATTTTTGCCAATTAGTGGGTCCTCTGATAATTCAAGAAGAGATTTTCTAAAAATGATGGGTTTTGGGATTGCAGCTGCTTCTTTAGCAGCATGTGATGCACCTGTTAAGAAAGCTATTCCATACGTAAATAAACCTGTCGATATTGATCCATCTATACCAAATTATTACGCATCTTCTTATACTTTGGGAAGTGATTATAGTAGTATAGTTGTTAAAACTAGAGAGGGTAGACCTATAAAAATTGATGGAAATAATTACTCAAAAGTTAGTGGAGGTGGAACAACTCCTAGAGTTGAGTCATCAGTTCTTACACTATATGATAAGCAGAGATTAAAGGGCCCAATGCTAAATAATAAAGAAGCAAACTGGTCTGAAATTGATAATTTTGTTTCAGAGAATCTTCAAAATTCTAAAAAAACATACATAATAAGTAACTCTATCTCTAGTCCCTCAACCAGAGGCGTAATAAATGATTTTCTAAATAAATACAATGGTAAGCATGTTGAATATGACTCTCTATCTTATGATGGAATGCTAAATGCAAACCAAGAACATTTTGATTTAAGAAAACTTCCTTCATATGATTTTTCTAAAGCAAAAACTATAGTAAGTTTTGGATATGATTTTTTAGGAGCTTCATTTAATAGCTCTTTATTTAACAAACAGTTTGCTCAAACTAGAAAAGTAAATGCAGATAACAGAAAAATGTCTAGGCTTTATTGTTTTGAGTCTAATCTTTCTTTGACAGGTGCGAATGCCGATCACAGAATTCCTATAAAATCTTCTCATTTTCCTATTTATATTCTAGAATTATATAATATCCTTTCAAAAAAAATAAATAATAATTCTTTTGATTCTTCAGAATGGATGAGTAATTCATCTGTTAAACAAGTTAAAACAGACATTCTTATTTCTATTGCTGATGAACTAATTGAAAATAAAGGTGCATCAATTTTAATATCTAATTCTAATGATAGACATGTTCAATCTTTAGTAAATATGATAAATATGATGCTAGATAATTATGGAAATACTATTGATATAAATAATTTCTATAATATTAGAAATGGTTCAGACTCTGAGATGATGGATTTTGTTAAAGATGTTAATAATAATAAGGTTGGCGCAGTAATTTTCTTGAATTGTAATCCGATTTATGATCATTATCTCACTTCACAATTGAAAGATAGTTTGTCTAAAATTCCGTTAAGAGTATCTACTTCAGATAGGATTGATGAAACTTCAATTTTGTGTAATGTTATTGCTCCAGACTCACATTTTTTAGAGTCCTGGAATGATTTTGAGCCAGTAAATAATTCTTATAGTTTTAGTCAACCAACTATAAAAAATATTTTTGATACAAGACAAGCTCAGGATTCATTTTTAAAATGGTCTGATTCGAAAAACAATTATTTTGATTTATTAAAAACTAATTGGAGAGAAAAACAAAAAACAACTAGTTCTTCTGAACCTTTCCAAATGTTTTGGGATCGATTAATTAGAGATGGAGTAGGAGAATTTGTATCACCTAATAAAAAAATATTTCCTAAACTAAATACTCAAAATACTTTGAATAGTATCAAAGAAGTTATTAAATCAATTAAATCAATAGATGGTTTTGAGGTCAATATTTATCAAAACTCAAGTGTTGGAGATGGAGTTCAAGCAAATAATCCATGGTTGCACGAAATGCCAGATCCTATCTCTAAAGTTTGCTGGGATAACTATATTTCTATGAACCCAAAGGATGCTAAAAAATTCGATATAAAGAATGATCCTGATACAATGTCTGCTAGCCTTGTGAATCTTATTTCAGAAAATGGTTCTCTTGAAATTCCAGTTATAGTTCAACCAGGTCAAGCTGAAGGTACTCTCGGACTAGCTATGGGATATGGAAGGAAGCTATGCGGGCCTGTTGGAGATAATGTAGGAGTAAATGCTTTTGAACTTTTAGAAAAAAATATAAAATCGCAAAACTTAACAGTATCAGGTGTGAAAATAAATAGCACTGAGAAAAAATATAAAGTTGCTCAAACGCAAACCCATGAGACAATAATGGCTAGAGAAAGCGTAATACAGGAAACAACTTTAGATGCTTATCAAAAAGATCCTTACTCTGGGAAATATCAATTTAAAGTTGCAACAAGTGAAGGATATAAAAAACCTGAGGATGTGACTCTTTGGGATGGCCATGAATATCCTAATCATCATTGGGTTATGAGTATTGACTTAAATGCATGTACAGGTTGTGGGGCATGTACTGTTGCATGTCAAGTTGAAAATAATATTCCAGTAGTTGGTAAAGAAGAAGTCCTTAACAGAAGAGAAATGTCTTGGATTAGGATTGATAGATATTATTCTAGTGATGCTGATGTCCATGATTTAGAAGGTCTTGAAAATGCAGCTGAAAATCCTGATGTCACATTCCAACCAATGATGTGCCAACATTGTAATAATGCCCCTTGTGAGACGGTATGCCCTGTTGCTGCTACAACTCATAGTACTGAGGGGTTAAATCAGATGACTTACAACAGATGCATCGGAACTCGATATTGCGCAAATAACTGCCCTTATAAAGTAAGAAGATTTAATTGGTTTAAGTATCATGATAATTCTCAATTTGATGAGAATATTTCTATGAATAATGATTTGGGAAAGATGGTTTTAAATCCTGATGTTACTGTCAGATCAAGAGGTGTTATGGAAAAATGCTCTTTCTGTGTTCAAAGACTTCAAGAAGGAAAATTGAAAGCTAAAAAAGAGAAAAGAAGTCTTGTAGACAATGACATTTCAGTTGCTTGTGGTACTGCATGTCCAACCGATGCAATTACTTTTGGTGATGTAAAGAATATTAATAGTAAAATAAGTAATACTCTAAAAATTAAAAATATTAATAAGACTACTTTAAAGCTTGAAGAAGAAAGAGCATATGCAGTTCTTGATGAGCTTAGAGTTAGTCCTAATGTTTGGTACTTGAGAAAAGTGAGAAATAAAAAGAATGTATAATGCACGTAGAATCTAAAATAAGAAAGCCATTAATTACTGGAGGTAAAACCCTTAGTGATGTATCTAATGATATTTCTGGTAGAGTAGAGGAAAAACCTTCTTTATCATGGTTTATTGCTCTTGGAATTTCTTCTGTTATTTTAGGAATTGGGGCATATGCTGTATACAGGACTTTGTGGGATGGAATAGGGATGTGGGGACTAAATAAAACTGTTAACTGGGCTTGGGACATTACTAACTTTGTTTGGTGGGTAGGTATTGGTCATGCTGGAACTTTAATTTCTGCCATTCTTTTACTATTCAGGCAAAGGTGGAGAATGTCAATTAATAGATCAGCTGAAGCTATGACAATTTTTGCTGTAATTTGTGCAGCTATGTTTCCTCTTCTTCATATGGGGAGATTATGGATAGGCTTGGTTTGGGTACTACCTCTACCTAATACATATGGATCGTTATGGGTTAACTTTGCTAGCCCTTTATTATGGGATGTTTTTGCTATCTCTACCTATTTCTCAGTATCTCTTGTGTTTTGGTATATTGGTCTAATTCCTGATTTTGCTACCATTAGAGATAGAGCTATTAAAGCAGGTAGAAAAATTTCAGCCTCAGTTTATGGTGCTCTTAGCTTTGGTTGGGATGGTGCTTCTAAAACTTGGTCTAGATATGAAACAGTTTCACTTGTATTAGCAGGTTTAGCTACTCCATTAGTTTTATCTGTTCATACAATTGTATCTATGGATTTTGCTACATCTGTTATACCTGGATGGCACACTACAATTTTTCCACCATATTTTGTTGCTGGTGCAATTTTTTCTGGTTTTGCGATGGTTCTTACTTTGTTAATTATCACTAGAAAAGTTTATAAGTTGGAAGATTACATCACCATAAAGCATCTCGAGTTAATGAATATTGTAATTATTGTTACTGGATCAATTGTTGGAATAGCATACTTAACAGAACTTTTTATGGCATGGTATTCTGGGGTAGAATATGAACAATATGCATTCTATAACAGAGTTACAGGTCCATACTGGTGGGCATATTGGTCTATGATGACATGTAATGTTATATCTCCACAACTATTTTGGTTTAAAAAAATTAGAACTAACATAGCTGCAACATTTATTATCTCAATAATTGTAAATATAGGTATGTGGTTTGAGAGATTTGTCATTATAGTCACATCTCTTCACAGAGATTTTCTCCCATCTAGTTGGGCTATGTTTTATCCAACAATGTATGATGTTGGAATGTATCTGTTTTCTTTTGGGTTCTTTTTTACTGCTTATTTATTATTTTCAAAATATTTTCCAGTAATTAACATGGCTGAGGTAAAAAGTATCTTAAAACATACTGGTGAAAAAATTAAGACAAAATAATGAGTGATAAAAGTAAAAATTATTTGTTGGGTATTTTTGAAGATGAAGATGTATTACTCAATGCAATAACTAACATTAGAGATAATGGCATTAAAATTCATGAGGTTTACTCTCCTTTCCCGGTACATGGTATTGAGTCTAGATTAGGGTATAAAAGATCAAGGTTGTCTATTGCTGCATTCTGTTTTGGTTTTTTAGGTACCTGTCTTGCTCTAACTATGATGATTGGAATGATGACAATAGACTGGCCTATGATAATTGGAGGTAAAGACTTTCTTCCTTTACCCGTATTTATTCCTGTTACTTTTGAAATGACAGTATTACTTTCAGCTTTTGGAATGGTTGGTACTTTTTTAGTCATTTCTGATTTAAAGCCTTGGGGTAAGCCAAAAACATTTGATCTTAGATCTACGGATGATAAACATGTTATGGCAATTGATTTATCTAATAACTCAATTTCCAAAGACAAAATCACCAAACTTCTTAAAAGTTCTGGAGCATCTGAAACCAATGAAAAAACAATGAAATCATGAAAAATATATTTTATAATTTATTGATTTTATCTATTCTTATCTCTTGTTCAGCTAAAGAAGATTATCCTGGAGTAGAATATGCTCCAAATATGTATCATTCTGTTCCTTACGAACCATTATCTCAAGTAAAAGATAAAGAGATAGGTAGTTGGCTAGATTCTAACCCTGATGATGGTCATGGAGAGTTTTATAACTCTAATCCTTACAACCCTTACGAAATGACCATGATTGAGCCTGTTGAAAATACAGTAAAAAGGGGTAAATATCTTCCTTACAGAATTCACAAAGATAGTTTAGAGTTGGCTGCAAAAATCAAAAATCCTATTGAAACAAGTGAAGAAGTATTAAAAGAAGCTAAAGCTCTATACGAGAGATATTGTATACATTGCCATGGAGATAAAGGAATGGGAGATGGCTTAGTAGGCAAAGTTTATAAAGGTGTTACAGCTTATAATTCTAGAGCTGTTAAAGATAGACCAGAAGGCCATATTTTTCATGTAATAACGCATGGAAAAGGTAGAATGTGGGGACATGGATCTCAAATTTCTGTTGAGGATAGATGGAAAATAGTTAAATATGTTCAAACCCTTCAAAAACAATGAATATGGTAGAAAAATTTATTTTTAGTTCGGATGCTAAGAAAAACTTACTGTATCTTCTCTTAGGAGGACTGATCCTTTCATTATTAGGTGTATACATGTTAATGAACTCATCTCATGGACACGAGATTCAAGGTGTAGCAACTTCATCTCATACTGAATTTCATTGGTATCAGAGAGTATTTTCTAATTTATGGATAAATAATATTTACTTTTTTGGTATATCTATTTCTGCAATTTTTTTTGTTGCAATTCAGTATGCAGCTCAAGCAGGTTGGTCTGCTGGGTTGATAAGAGTTCCTTTAGCAGTAGGAAGATGGATGCCAATAGGTGGAATATTGTTATTAGTAACATTTCTATTTACTAATCATGATATTTTTCATTGGACACATGAATATCTTTATGATGTAAATGATCCTAGATACGATTATATAATTGCTGGTAAACAAGCTTACCTTAACCTCCCATTTTATCTATCTCGAATGGTAATTTTTATTGGTATATGGTATTTTCTCTATACACTAATTATCAAGTATACAAAGAAAGAAGATATTGAGGGCGGTGAATTACCTTGGAGAAAATTATTTACAATATCTGTTGTATTCGTTGTATTTTATGCCTTTTCTCAATCAGTTGCTGCTTGGGATTGGGTTCTATCAATTGATACACACTGGTTTAGTACTATGTTTGGTTGGTATGTTTTTGCTAGTTGGTGGGTTTCTGCTTTAGCATTTATTGCCTACTTAGTTGTATTACTCAGAGATAATGGATATTTAACATTTATTAATCATAGCGTTCTTCATGATCTAGGAAAATTTGTTTTTGCCTTCAGTGTATTCTGGACTTATATATGGTTTTCTCAATTTTTATTGATTTATTATGCTAATATTCCTGAAGAGACCATTTATTTTGTTGAAAGATTAGAAAGTGATATTTATTTTCCATTTTTTGTTGTTAATCTCATTTTAAATTTCTTTTTTCCTTTTCTGTTTTTAATGACAAGAGCAAGTAAGAGATATACTAGATTCTTAAAGATTGCTGCTCCAGTTGTCTTGTTTGGCCATTTTCTTGATTTTTACCTAATGATAACTCCTGGAGTTTTGAAAAGTAATGGTGGATTTGGTTTCTTAGAAATAGGAATATTAATGGTTTACTTATCTGCATTTTTGTATGTTGTGCTTTCTGGATTAACGAAATTGCCTTTGGTTGCAAAAAATCATCCTATGTTAGAAGAAAGTTTACATCATGATATTTAATTTTACATTATGAATATTTTTTTAGGATTAATTATTGTTTTATCGCTTATAGCTATTTTTTTATTTTTTAGATCATCAGAAATATTAAATATTACTAAAAAAAGAATTTCAACTTCTTTTGAAGATGAAAATAACAATTTTAATGCTCTTTCTGGAGTGATTTTTCTTATTATCTCTATCATTGGAATTCTATGGTATTCTTACGATCAGTTTGATAATTACTTTTTACCTATGGCATCGGAGCATGCTCCTGAGATAGAAGTTCTTTTTTGGACAACAACTGCTATAACTTTTACAGTATTTATTCTGACTCAAATAGTGATGTTCTATTTTGGTTATAAATATAGATTTAATCAGAAGAGAAAAGCTCAATTTTATCCTGATAATCATAAACTAGAAATTATTTGGACAGTTATTCCTGCAATTGTACTTGTTGGTCTAATTGGTTGGGGCCTAGTTAAATGGAATAAAATAATGGGTCCTCCTCCTGAAGATGCTGAAGTTATTGAGGTTGTAGGCTATCAGTTTGCTTGGGCTTCAAGATATCCTGGTCCTGATAATACCCTCGGAAGATCCAATTATAAACTAATAGATGTTGAAAATATTGTTGGAATTGATTTCTCTGATTCATCTTCATTAGATGATTTCATGCCTCGTGAAATATATATTCCTAAAGGTAAACCTGTAGTATTTAAAATTAGAGCTAGAGATGTTATTCATAGTGTTTATTTACCATATATGAGATCTCAAATGAATGCTGTACCAGGAATGCCTACTCAAATGTGGTTTATTCCTTCTAAAACCACTGAGGAGATGAGACAAGAAACAGGCAATGAGAATTTTAACTATGAGATAGTATGTAATAAAATTTGTGGACGAGCTCATTTCTCCATGAAGCATACTGTTGTTGTAGTTGAAGAATGGGAATATATTAAATGGAAAAATTCTCAACAGTCTTGGATAGAAAAAAATCCAGACTATTATTCAAATTTTGTTAAAAACAATTCTACGGATGTTGCCGTACTAAATGATTAATTATGGGTGTCTCTAAATCAATTACTAAAAAACCAGTTTTAAAATCTGAAGCTCATCATGATCATAATCATGATCATAATCAGAGCTTCATTACTAAATATATTTTTAGTGAGGATCACAAAGTTATTGCAAAACAGTTTTTAATTTCAGGAATATTTTGGGCAATAATTGGAGGTGCATTGTCATCTTTATTTAGAATTCAACTTGGTTTTCCAGATTTAGATCTTACTGCACTTAGCCCTATAATCGGAAACTGGTTAACACCCCAAGGAAAGATCGACCCTGAAGTATACTTAGCTCTTATTACTATGCATGGTACTATTATGGTGTTTTTTGTTTTAACTGCAGGTTTAAGTGGGACTTTTAGTAATTTTTTAATTCCATTACAGGTAGGTGCTAGAGATATGGCTAGTGGTTTTTTAAATATGCTTTCTTATTGGTTTTTCTTTATTTCTAGTATCATAATGTTTGCCTCAATTTTTACTGAAGGAGGACCAGCAAGTGGAGGATGGACAATTTATCCACCATTAAGTGCTTTGCCTCAGGCTGTTTCTGGATCTGGTTTAGGTATGACTTTGTGGTTAATATCCATGGCTTTTTTTATTGTATCTGCTTTACTTGGTGCATTAAATTATATAACTACTGTGATAAATTTGAGAACAGAGGGAATGACTTTCTTTAGAATGCCACTTACTATTTGGGCTTTCTTTGTTACTGCAATTTTAGGAGTTCTTTCATTCCCAGTTCTGTTATCAGCTGTTCTTTTGTTGATAATGGATAGATCATTTGGGACGAGTTTTTATCTATCTGATATTTATATAGCTGGTGAGGCTTTATCTAACCAAGGGGGTAGTGCAATATTATTTCAGCATCTTTTTTGGTTCTTAGGGCATCCTGAAGTTTATATAGTAATCTTACCTTCATTAGGTATAACTTCAGAGATAATTGCTACCTGCTCTAGAAAACCAATTTTTGGATATAGAGCAATGGTTTATTCTATTTTTGGTATAGGAGCATTATCATTTGTTGTTTGGGCTCATCATATGTTTATCTCTGGAATGAATCCTTTTCTTGGATCTGTTTTTACTATATTAACATTAATAATTGCGGTTCCTTCTGCAATTAAGGCATTTAATTATATCGCAACTTTATGGAGAGGCAATATTATATTCACTCCTGCAATGTTATTTTCTATAGGTTTAGTTTCCTTCTTTATCTCAGGGGGGTTAACAGGCCTATTCTTGGGTAATTCAGTTGTAGATATAAATCTTCATGACACATATTTTGTTGTAGCACATTTTCATATTGTTATGGGAAGTGCATCATTTTTTGGTTTATTTGCCGGTGTTTATCATTGGTTTCCTAAAATGTTTGGTAGAATGATGAATAATACTTTAGGTTATGTCCATTTTTGGGTTACATTTATTGGAGCATATTTAGTATTTTTCCCTTTACATTACATTGGTATTGCAGGCTTTCCAAGAAGGTATTATTCTTTCACTAATTTTGAAACTGGAAGAATTGAATCTTTTATTGATCTAAATACATTTGTGAGCTTTGCAGCTATTTTAACATTTGCAGCTCAATTTTTATTTTTATTTAATTTCTTTTACTCTATGTATAGAGGAAGAAAAGCATCATCAAACCCTTGGAGATCTAATACCTTAGAGTGGACGACTCCTGTGGAACCAGGTCATGGTAACTGGCCAGGGGAAATTCCTAAAGTACATAGATGGCCGTACGACTATAGTAAGCCTAGATCAAAAGATGACTTTATTCCTCAACATGTTCCTCTTTCTCAAACTAAAGAGTCAAATTTGCCAGAGGATGAAACTAGGTAAATCTAATGTTTAGATTCTTAGGTTTTAGCTATAATAGTCTAACTAAAATAAGTATTTTTCTTCTTTATCTCCTTATTCTTGCAGGTGGAGTAGTGAGGTGTACAGGATCAGGAATGGGTTGTCCTGATTGGCCAAAATGTTTTGGTAGATATATACCACCTACGGAAGTTAATCAATTACCGGATGGATATAAGGACACCTTTGTAGAAGGAAGAATAAAGAAAAATAAAAAGTTATCTGAAGTCCTATCTGTTATAGGTATGAAAGATCTTTCAGATAAAATTTTAAATGATCCAGATATTAATAATACGGAGGATTTTAATCCTTTTAAGACTTGGACTGAGTATGTAAATAGATTAATTGGAGCCATAGTAGGATTATCATTATTCCTTATTTTTATTTCATCGATAAATTTTGTTCCTTTTAGTTTCAAATTATTTTCTCTCTCTCTTATTTCTTTAGTTCTCGTATTTTTTCAGGCATGGGTTGGTTCAATAGTTGTTTCTACAAATTTATTACCAGGCTTGATTACATTTCATGTAATAGTTGCGTTGGTAATTATTTGTAATGTTATACTTTGTTATTATTTATCATCTTCAATTGAAATAAATCATTTAAAATCAAAATTACTATCATATATGATTTTAATTAGTTTGATACTTTTCTTTATTCAAATAGTTTTAGGAACCGAGGTAAGAGAAAACGTTGACTATTTTCTTAAATCATTTGGTTTTGAAAACAGATCTAATATTATTAATAGTTTAAATGAAAATTTTATTATTCATAGATCTTTTTCGTTGATCATATTATTATTTCAATCTCTAATAACAATTCTAGTTTTTATTAAATCAAAGCAAAATAAAGTTTATAAAACTTTATCATATTCAATGTTTTTTTTAGTGATTCTAGAAATTTTAGTTGGTGCAGGAATGGCATATTTTGATATACCTATAGTATTGCAGCCTATTCATCTAATCATAGCCTTTATGTTATTTGGATTACAGTTTTATATATTTTTAATCAACTCAAATATTAAAAAGATAATTTCTATATGATTCTTACTACCTCAAAAACTATATTTGCGCTTGAAAATTTTATGAGATATCTAAAAATTTTATTTGAGCTTTCAAAGTTTAGACTTTCATTTCTAGTCTCTTTTTCATCAGTAGTAGGTTATATACTTGCTTCTGATAATTTCAAAATAATAGAATTAATTATTCTAGGTTTTGCTGGGTATTTAGTTACAGCTTCCTCTGTTATAAATAATCAAATAATTGAAAAAAATTTAGATAAAAAAATGGAGAGAACAAAGAGCAGACCTCTTCCAACAAAAAGAATTTCTCAAAAAGAATCTTTTATTTTTTCTATTATTTTTATGTCTCTTGGTTTATTTACTCTATTATGGTTTTTTAATATTTATTCGAGTATTCTAAGTTTAGTTTCTTTACTATTATATACTTTTGTTTATACTCCATTAAAAAAAGTAGGTCCTGTCGCTGTTTTTGTGGGTGCTATTCCAGGAGCACTCCCTCCATTAATTGGATGGGTAGCTTTCTCAGGATCTATCTCAGTTGAGGCAATTATAATTTTTAGTATTCAATTCATCTGGCAGTTTCCCCATTTTTGGGCAATTGCTTGGATATATCATGATGATTATAAGAAGGTTGGTTTTAAGCTTTTACCAAGTAGAGGAGAAAAAAATTTCAATACAGCGTTAAACATTATGACATACACACTTTTTTTAATCCCACTCGGTCTTTTACCTACTATTTTTGGTATAACAGGAATAGTATCTGGATCAATTGCTGTAATTTGTGCCATTCTTTTCTTAGCTCAAACATTTAAACTTTTTAAAGATTATTCAAGATCATCTGCATTAAAAATTATGTTCGGATCTTTTATTTATTTACCTATAGTTCAAATAAGTTATATTTTAGATAAAATTTAATATTATGCCTCAAAGTTCAAATTCAAAAATTTTAAGAATGAATCCAAAAATATTTATTGTTTGGATTTTTATGATATCTATTTCTATGGTATTTATATCGCTGATTAGTGCATACATAGTAAAAAAAGGTGAACCTGGTGGGTTTAATGTAGTGCTACCATCTATGTTTTATTATTCTACTATTGTTGTTATTTTAAGTAGTGTATTCAAACAACTTTCTTATTTTGCTTCAAAAAAAGATAATATTAAGGGTCTTAAAAATTATCTATTATTAAGTCTTATATCTGGAATTTCATTCTTGGTATTTCAATATTTAGGATGGATTCAGTTAGTAAATGGTGGAGTGTATTTTGTTGGTCATCCTGATGGATCATTTATTTATATTTTAAGCGGTGTTCATGCTTTTCATCTTATCTCTGGTTTAATATTTATCATATATGTTTACAATAAATCAATAAAATTAGATATCCACTCAAAAAATATGACTTTTGTAGAAATGTCAACAACTTACTGGCATTTTCTTGCAGGATTATGGATTTATTTATTTATTACTTTGTATTTTTATAATTTATAAAAAATGGCTAATTCAGTATCATTATCTACATCTAATAAAGATTTATGGGCAGGAGGAACTGAGCCTTATAAGGCTAGTTACGGAAAGCTTATGATGTGGTTTTTTTTAATTTCGGATGCTTTTACATTCTCAGCTTTTCTTATTGCCTATGGTGTTATTAGATTTAAACATCCTGCATATGAAGGTAATCTATCGGATTTCTCTTTTTCACAAAGCTATTGGCCAGTACCTGAAAAAGTTTTTGAGGCTTTTCCATTTTTTCACGGTGTAGAATTACCACTAGTTTTTGTTGGTTTAATGACATTTATTTTAATATTAAGTAGTGTCACAATGGTATTAGCTGTTGAGGCTGGACACAGAATGGATAGACAGGGAGTTGAGAAGTGGATGATATGGACTATAATAGGTGGTCTTACTTTTCTTGGTTGTCAGGCGTGGGAATGGAGTCATTTCATTCACGGTACTGATGCAGGATCTAGACTACTTGATGGATCTATTATTTATGGAGCCAATCTTGAATTAAATCAGTATGGCCCTCCTGATTTTGCTGCATTTTTTTTCTTTATAACTGGATTTCACGGATTCCATGTATTTAGTGGAGTTGCATTAAACTTCTTAATCTTTTATCAAGCTACTGTTGGTATATTAGAGAGAAGAGGCCATTATGAGATGGTTGAAAAAGTTGGACTTTATTGGCATTTTGTTGATTTAGTTTGGGTTTTTGTATTTACATTTTTTTACTTAGTATAAGTTATGATTGAACCTGAAGTTTCTAATATAAAACCAATTCCTGCCGACAAATCAAAAATTTGGCAAATTTGGAAAGTTGCTTTAATACTTGGTGTAGTTACTGCGGCTGAATTTTTTGTTGCACTACAATTCCCTGAATCATGGAAAGATTTTAAGTTATTTTTATTCATTGGGATGACTTTTATTAAAGCTGGGTACATTGTAATGGAGTTTATGCATCTTGGTCATGAGCAAAAATCTTTAATGTGGACTATCCTGCTACCAACGGCTTTCGTTATATGGCTAATTGGAGCTCTATTTATTCAGGCAGATGCTATTTATCAAGTCTTGTATAATTAATGATATTTAAAAAAGGTATTATCCTTTTATTTTCTTTACTCCTTCCAATTTTAGTTTTTCTTTTCCTTAATTATTTTGGAAAAAATGAATATAAATTAGATGTATTAATTACATCTTGCAATAAATATATTGAAGCTTTACCGTTAAATGAAAATTTGGGAGATAGAGAAATAAAAGTTCTTGATATACGAATATCAAATGATCAACAAGTTGTTGATTTTAACCTATCAAAATTAATGTCATATAAGAAGATAAAATTAATAACATTATCAAATGATCTTCGTATGGTAAATTGGGAATATTATCAGGTTGATGAAAGTTTATTAAATGAAATAAGATCATGTATAGAATTTCTTTATTACGATGAGCCTTTGTTATTACTTTTAGATACTTCAAATAATATTCGCGGTATTTATAGATCTATTGATCAGAAAGAGATCGAAAGATTAAATGTTGAAATCGATGTTTTAAAACTTGAGAATGAAAATTAATAAAATTATTTTAGGAGTATCTATATTTATTCCAATTGCTGTTGCTATTCTTTTATTCATGCCTAATAGAATAGAATTATTTGGTGAATGGACCTATGTTTTGCCTCACTTTAATGCTGTAATAAATTCATTGACATCTGTTCTTTTAATATTCTCATTTTACATGATCACTGTAAAGAAGAATATTATAGCTCATAAAAAATTAAATATTGCTTCATTTATTTTAGGAACAATTTTTTTAGTTTCATATATAATATATCATTCTTCAGTTGAAAGTACTTCATACTTAGGTAATTATAAATTAGTGTATTTTTCTTTTCTAATATCTCATATTTTATTATCAATAGTAGTTGTGCCTTTTGTTCTATTTGCATTTTATTATTCTTTATCTGATCAAATTGATAAACATAAAAAAATTGTAAAATTTACATTTCCAATTTGGCTTTATGTATCGGTATCTGGAGTTATTGTTTATTTTATGATTAGTCCATATTATGCACAATGAGAACTAAATTAATTTACATTCTAATCATTATTTTAATAAATTCATATGAAACTTATTCTCAAGGGTGTGCAATGTGCAGAGGAATTGTTGAGAGTGATGCTAATTTAGGAGGGACTGGAATATCATCAAGTATTAATTCTGGTATAATATATTTATTTACTTCAACTTACATACTAATTATAATTGGAGCTGCATTTTGGTATTATAGAAGTAAAAAAAATATAAAAGAAATTGAGGCTATGAATAAAATAAAAGAGAGGGTTGCTTCAATAATAGATTAATTATTTTTTGATTCTATTCATCAATTTATTAGAAAATATAAATTGATTAAGTTCTGAAATTGTAGTTTTGAGAATCTCCTTGTTATCGCCTTCCCATAATTTTCTTCCATTATGTAGAAACATTATATATTCTCCAATTTCAATTACTGAGTTCATGTCATGAGTTACTACGACAGTGGTTGTTTTTAATTTTTGAGTTAATTCAAGAATTAAATCATCTATCTTTATTGCAGTTAGGGGGTCTAAACCTGAATTTGGCTCATCACAAAATAAGTATTTAGAATCATTTACAATTGCTCTTGCTATTCCTACTCTTTTTTTCATTCCTCCACTTAATTCTGATGGCATCTTAGAGTTACTTCCTTCTAAACCGACTAATTCAAGACAATGATTAACTTTCTCTATCTTTTCTTTTTCAGAAATATTAGTTAACATATCTAAAGGAAATTTTATATTATCTTCAACATTTTTAGAGTCAAATAGAGCACTCCCTTGAAATAACATTCCAATTTCTCTTCTAATCTGAGTGGAAGTATTCTTATCAGATTCTATAAATATTCTTTTATCGAAAAGTACTTTCCCAGAATCTGGTTTTAATAAACCAACTAAACATTTAAGAAGAACACTTTTACCAGTTCCACTTGCTCCAATAATTAAATTGGTTTTTCCTTTCTCAAATTTTCCATTTATTTTATGCAATATGTTTTTATCATTAAATGATTTTGAAATACTTTTAATTTCTATCATACTAAAGTAAAATTTGAGCTAAAATATAATCTGCAACTAATATAGCTATACAACTATTGGTAACAGCATTAGTGCTTGATTTTCCAACTTCTAGAGCTCCTCCAGTTGTGTAATAGCCTTGAAATGATGAAATAGATGAAACTAAGAATGCAAACACATATGATTTGATTAAAGCAAATGGGATATTAAATGGATTAAATTCATATCTTAAACCATAGATATATTCTTGCCCTGTAATTACATCAGTTAAAACTCCAGCAGTATATCCTCCTATAATTGCTAAAGTAGCAGATATTACTACTAAAATAGGGAACATCATTAAAGCAGCAATAATTTTAGGTAGTACAAGATAAGAGCTTGAATTTATACCCATTACCTCTAATGCGTCAATCTGTTCAGTAATTCTCATTGTCCCAAGTTCACCGGCAATATTAGATCCAACTTTTCCAGCAAAAACTATAGCAATAATTGTAGGAGATAGTTCTAATAAGGTCATATCACGAACGACTAATGAAATTACATAATCCGGAATAAATGGACTCACTAGGTTAAATGCAGTTTGAATGGTTGTGACTGCACCTATAAAAACAGAAACAATTGATACAATAAACAAGCTATTATATCCAATTTTAATACATTCATTTAATGTGAGATTTAAATAAACTTTAAACTTCTCTCTTCTCTCAAAAAGAGAGAACATAAATAAGATGTATTTTCCAAAAATTTTCAAATTATTCTATTAATTCATTAATATACATACAAATTTGTAAATAAATTCTATCAATTTGGTCTTATGAACAAAACTATTGTTATAAGTGGTGGCTCTAAAGGAATTGGGAAATCTATAGCATTACTTTTTGCTAAAAAAAGCTTTAACATCATAACTTGCTCCAGAAATGATAATGAATTGAAAATATTAAAATCTGAGTTAAAACAACTAAATGATAAAATAGAAGTTTATGTTTTTAAAGCAGATTTATCTGTTAAAGACCAAAGTCATTCTTTTACAGAATTTGTGAAAAGTTCTACGAAAGAAATTGATATTTTAGTCAATAATGTTGGAACTTTTATTCCTGGAAAAATAATTGAAGAAAAAGAATCAATTCTAAAGTCTATGATGGATGTTAATTTATTTTCTAATTATTGGGTTACTAAAGGTTTAATTAATCTTATGATAGATAAGAAGAAAGGACATATTTTTAATATATGCTCTATTGCTAGTAAAATAGCTTATTCTAATGGTGGCTCATACTGTATTTCAAAATTTGCTCTTTATGGAATGAGCCAATGCCTTAGAGAGGAGTTAAAAGATTTTGGAATAAAAGTTACTTCAATTTTACCTGGAGCTACTAGAACTGGTAGTTGGGACGGAACCTTATTTCCTGATGATCGTTTCATCAATCCAGATGATGTGTCTAAATCTTTATATTCCGCATATAATACTTCGGATGGAGCTAATGTTGAGGAAATTATTATTAGACCCCAACTAGGTGATTTATAATCAGAAATGTTAGAGAGCTATTTTAAAAAAAATTTATTTTCTTATCAGAGAAGAGTATCTATTCCTGTTAGAGTAGGAGATTGCATCATAGGAGGTAATAATCCCATAAGAATCCAGTCTATGACAACAACAGATACCATGGACACTAAAGCCACTGTTGAGCAAACAATTCGAATGGTCAATGCGGGATGTGAGCTTGTGAGAATCACTGCTCCAAGTATAAATGATGCGAAAAATCTTTTGAATATTAAAAAAGATTTAGAAAAAAAAGGATATAAAATCCCATTAGTCGCTGATATTCATTTTACTCCAAATGCAGCTGAAATTGCTGCAGGGATTGTAGAAAAAGTGAGGATTAATCCAGGAAACTATGCAGACAAGAAAAAGTTTCAGAAAATAGAATATGATGATAAATCATATAATGAAGAAATCGAAAGGATATATGAGAGAGTTTCTCCACTGATAAAAATTTGTAAGGAAAATGGTACAGCCATCAGGATAGGAACTAACCATGGTTCATTATCAGATAGGATAATGAGTAGATTTGGAGATACTCCACTTGGAATGGTTGAATCAGCACTAGAATATCTTAGAATTTGTGAAGATCATAACTTTTATAATGTAGTACTTTCCATGAAAGCAAGTAATCCTCTTGTAATGGTACATGCATATAGACTTCTTGTTGATAAATTACTTCAAACTGATTTAAAAAATTATCCACTTCATCTAGGAGTTACAGAAGCTGGTGAGGGTGAAGATGGAAGAATTAAATCAGCAATTGGAATAGGAGCTTTATTGGATGATGGAATTGGAGATACTATTAGAGTTTCATTAACTGAAGAACCTGAATTTGAATCTCCTGTTGCTAGAGTTTTAGTAGATAGATACCAAAATAGAGAAAATCATCAAAAAATTAAAGAACCTGAATTTTTTAAATTTGATCCATTTAAATATAATAAAAGAAATTCTATAGATGTACTCAATATTGGGTCTGAAAACTTACCAATCGTAATATCTGATTTAACAAACATTGATAAAATAGATGAAAATATTTTAAATTCTTTAGGACTTACATTTAATTCTACTTTAGATAAATGGGAAACTCTTGATACATCCCCCGACTATTTTTATTTTGGAAGTTATGAGCAAAGCTATTCTAAATACAATTTTAATATAATTTTAGATTATGATGAGTGGATAAAAGTTGATAATGAAATGAATCTTTTCCCTCTTTTTAAGATAGAAGACTTTATTGGTAAAAAAATTTTGAAGTTCTCTAAAATTATAAATTTTATTGAGATTGATGCATCTACTGAAGATATCAAAAAAATAGATTTACCTAGTAATTTTGTTATTTTATTAACTTCTAAAAATGATCATTGTATGCCTGATATGCGTTCATTTTTTTTAAGAAATCATTCATTAAAAAATCCTGTAGTTTTTTCTCTAACGTATAATATAAATTATTCAGAAAAATTTATACTTTATTCTTCAACTGATATTGGGGGATTATTTATCCAAGGTTTTGGAGATGGAATTTTGATTAAATCTAATTCATCAGAAAATAAAGAATTGAAAAAAATAAATTCTTTATCATTCAAAATATTACAAGCTGCAAGGATGAGAGTAACATCTACAGATTTTATATCTTGTCCTTCATGCGGAAGAACTTTATTTAATTTACAGGAGACAACAGCAATGATAAGAAGTAGAACAGATCACTTAAAAGGTCTTAAAATTGGGATAATGGGCTGTATTGTTAATGGCCCTGGTGAAATGGCTGATGCAGATTATGGATATGTTGGATCAGGAAGAGACAAAATAACATTATATAGGGGGCAGAATGTTGTCAAGAAAGGAATAAATTTTAAAGATGGAGTTAATGAACTTGTTAGCTTAATAAAAGAAGATGGAAACTGGATTGAACCTTAATTTTTTAAATTATGAAAAAAACACAAAAAAAAATTTCTTACTATTTTGATTTATCTGAGGTATTAACATATTTCTTTAGAAAAAAAGATCAAAATTCTAAACCAAACTTTAGTTTAAAAGCAATGCATACTGTTAATAAAATTTCTATTGTAATGTTTTTAATCGGTGTAATTGTAGTATTCCTTAGAAGAATTCTATGAAAGTATTAATATCTATTTTCATAACTTATCTTTTATTATCATGTTCCTCTGAAGAAACTACATACAGCTTAAATGATAGATTATCTTATCTTGCACTAGGAGACTCTTACACAATAGGTGAGGGAATTGATTTTAATGATTCATATCCAAGTCAGTTAAAAAATGAAATCTCACTTATAGATTCTCTTAAAGTAATAGCAAAAACAGGATGGACTACAAATGAGCTCATCGATACTCTAAATAATAGTAATATTGGTAAGTATGATATTGTTTCATTATTAATTGGTGTCAATAATCAGTACAGAGGATATAATTTAAATCTCTATAAAATAGAATTTGAAAATTTATTGATTAGAGCTATTAATTATTCTCATTCAAAAAAAAATATTTTTATTTTATCTATCCCTGACTACGGAGTTACTCCATTTGGTAAAACTAGAAATCAAGAAAAAACATTTTTAGAAATTAATGAATATAATAGAATTAATAAATCGATCTCAGATAAATATGGAGTAATGTATTTTGATATAACTGAAATTTCTAGAGATGCAGAATTTGATAATTCTTTACTTGCTTCAGATAATCTACATCCATCAAAAAAAATGTATAAAATGTGGGTAGATAAACTCAAAAATCAATTGCTTGATAGTTTAAAGATTTACTAATAAACAATATTGATTATTTTATTTGGAACGATAATAATTTTTTTTATTTCTGATTTTTTAACCCATTTATTAACAATTTCATTTTCTAGAATGTCTTTTTCGATTTCAGAATTATTTAGATCAAGACTATATCTTGCTTTAGTTCTTAACTTTCCATTTATCATAATTGGATACTCATAATCATTTTCTTTAATAAAACTCTCATTGTAATCTGGGAAATGAGAGTAAGAAATAGTTTCTTTATTTCCAATTTTTTCCCATAATTCTTCACTTATATGTGGTGCAAATGGAGAGACTAATATTATTAATGGATTAAGAATTTCTATTTTATTACATTCTAATTTACTCAAGTTATTTACTGCTATCATTAGTTGACTAATACATGTATTTAAAGAAAGTCTTTCAATATCATTTTTAATTTTTTTAATAGTTGAATGAAGAACTTTTAATTCTTCTCTTGAAGCTTTTTCTTTTGATATACATAATTTCTCGTCTTTATGAAATAGTGACCAAAATTTATTTAAAAATTTAAATACACCTTCAATACCATTAGTATTCCAAGGTTTAGATTGTTCAATTGGACCTAAAAACATTTCATACATTCGAAGTGTATCAGATCCATATTTTGAGATGATGTCATCTGGATTAACTACATTATTTTTAGACTTTGACATTTTCTCTGTATCAAAGCCACATAGATATTCATTATTTTCTAGGATAAATTTTGCATTTTTAAATTCTTTTGAAGAATTCATAAATTTTTTAATATTAAGTTTATCATTCTTCACAAGATTTACATCTACATGAAGTCTAGTGTAATCATAATTTTTTCTAAGATTATATGATACAAATTTATTAGTTCCTTTAATTCTGTAAATGAAGTTAGATCTTCCTAAAATCATCCCTTGATTAACTAATTTTTTGAATGGTTCATTTGTATTTACAAATCCTAGATCATAAAGTACTTTATGCCAAAATCTAGAATAAAGAAGATGTAAAACAGCATGCTCAGCACCTCCAATATATAAATCAACTGGCATCCAGTATTTTATTTTATCATAGTCAGCAAATGAAGAATTATTTTTTGGATCTAAATATCTAAGATAATACCAGCATGATCCAGCCCATTGAGGCATGGTATTAGTTTCTCTTTTATACTTAATTCCATTTATTTCAATATTAGTCCATTCAGAATTTCTAGCAAGAGGTGAGGAGCCATCAGATGTAGGAAGGTAACTTTCTACTTGAGGTAGCTTAACTGGTAATTGTTTCTCGCAAACAGATTTTCTTCTATTTCCATCATGTAAAATTGGAATTGGCTCACCCCAATATCTTTGTCTTGTAAATATCCAATCCCTTAGTTTATAATTAATTGTTCTTTTTCCTAAGGTTTTTTCTTCTAAAATATTAATGACTACATCTTTGAACTCTAAATTACTTAAACCATCAAATTTTCCAGAATTAATTATTTTCCCATTTCCGGTGAAGCATTTCTCTTTAGACGTATGAGAAATAACTTGATTTATATCTAATTCAAATTTTTTAGCAAATTCAAAATCTCTTTCATCATGAGCTGGTACTGCCATTATAGCACCAGTTCCATAACTTGCTAAAACATAATCTGAAATCCATATTGGAATTTTTACATTTGAGATAGGATTTAAAGCATATGAACCGGTAAATACACCTGTCTTATTTTTTTCATTTTCTTGTCTTTCTAATTCACTTTTTGTTGAGGATATATAGACATAATTTTCTACCACAGCTTTCTGATTAATTGTAGTTATATTTTTAATTATTTCGTGTTCTGGTGCCAAAACCAGATAGGTAGCGCCATAAATTGTATCAGGTCGAGTTGTAAAAACTTTTATACTATCTTTTTCATTAACATTAAAAATAATTTCTGCTCCTTCAGATTTACCAATCCAATTTTTTTGCGATATTTTTATTGAATCAGGCCAATCTAGATTATCTAAGTCTTCTAATAATCTTTCTGCGTAATTTGTTATTCTCATAACCCATTGTTTCATAGGCTTTCTAACAACTGGAAATCCACCTCTTTCGCTTAGTCCACCAATAACTTCCTCGTTCGAGAGTACTGTCCCTAACTCTTCACACCAGTTGACATCAACTTCATCAATATATGCAAGTCTTTTGGAGTCAATAAATTCATCCTTTTCCTTTTGTTTAATTTTTTCAGGTATAGTTAATTCATTTATGTTTCTAGCAATTTTCTTATCAAAGTCATAAAATGAATTATATAGTTTTAAAAATATCCATTGTGTCCACTTATAGTATTCACTATCGCTAGTCTTTATTTCTCTATCCCAATCAAAGGATAATCCTAATGTATTCAGTTGTTCTTTAAACCTTTGAATATTCTCTTCTGTAGTATCCTTTGGGTGCTTCCCTGTTTTTATTGCATATTGTTCTGCTGGTAAGCCAAATGAATCAAAACCCATAGGGTGTAATACATTGAACCCTTGTAGTCTCTTAAATCTAGAAATTATATCGGAAGCTATGTATCCAAGTGGATGACCTACATGAAGCCCAGACCCAGATGGATAAGGAAACATGTCCATGACATAATATTTTGGTTTAGAATCAATTTCAGTTTTAAAAGTTTTATTTTCTAACCAAAATTTTTGCCATTTTTTTTCAATTTTAAGAAAATCATATTTACTATCTGACATACTGCAAAAGTAGCATTAAATGTTTAAAATTTAAGAAATTAGGAGCATTTCATTTCTTTCTAAAGACAAGAGTTATAGGTACTCCATCTAGTGAAAACTTAGATCTAAGCTTATTGGAAAGGAATCTTTTATACGGATCCTTTATATATTGTGGAAGATTACAAAAAAATGCAATAGTTGGGGTTTTTGTTGGTAGTTGGGTTATATATTTTATTTTGATATATTTTCCTTTAATTGCTGGAGGTGGGTATTTTTCTATTTCTGGTAGCATCTTGTTATTAAGTTGAGATGTTGAAATTTTTTGAGCACGGTTTTCATAAACTCTAATGGCATTTTCAAGTACTTTATGAATTCTTTGTTTATTTATGACTGAGGTAAAAATTATGGGGACAAAACTTAAAGGACTGATTTTACTTTTAATTTTTTCTTCAAAATCTTTAGCACTGTTAGTTTCTTTTTTAATTAAATCCCATTTATTAACCATTAATACTATACCTTTTTTATACTTAACTGCTAAGGATAATATATTCATGTCTTGACTTTCAAAACCTTGGAGTGCATCAATCATAATAATACAAATATCAGAATTTTCCATTGCCTGAATTGATCTCATAACTGAGTAGAATTCGATATTTTCTTTTACTTTAGATTTTTTTCTTATTCCTGCTGTATCTGTAATTATAAACTCTTTATGAAATAAATTATACTTTGTGTCAATAGAGTCTCTTGTGGTCCCAGAAATAGCAGTTACAATATTTCTTTCTTCACCAAGTATTGAGTTAATGAAAGATGATTTTCCGACATTTGGTCTTCCTAAAATTGAAATTCTCGGTAAGCCTACCTCTATTTCTTTATTATTTTTTTCAAGTTTTTTTACTACTAAATCAAGTAATTCACCAGTTCCAGAACCGCTTACAGATGATAGAGGAATAATAGGTACATTTTTTAAACCTAACTTATAAAATTCATTAGAATTAAGTTCTAGTTCATAGTTATCGGCTTTATTAGCTACTATAATTATTTCTTTATTTATCTGACGGATAACTTTAGAAAAATCTTCATCTAAAGATGAAAGGCCACTTTTACAATCAACCATAAAAAGAATAATATTAGCTTCATTTAGCGCTAATATTACTTGTTCTTTAATTTTATTTTCAAATATATCCTCAGAATTTTCAACGTATCCTCCAGTATCGATTACTGTAAAAGGTTTCCCATTCCATTCAGATACACCATAGTGTCTATCTCTAGTCACACCACTCTCATCATGGATTATTGCCTGTCTTTTTTCGACTAATCTATTAAATAAAGTAGATTTCCCAACATTAGGACGACCAACTATTGCAACAATATTACTCATTAAAAAAGTATCAATTAACTGCGAAATTAATTAATACTTATTAATTGAATGTTATTTTGAATTATCAAAGTATTTATTTTATAAAGATCTGAGTCTTTAATTTTATACCATTTAACAAGCTCAGCTTCAATTTCCTTTAATAACTCATCCCTAACTCCATACATTTGATCAGTAGGTTTAAAATTTCCATTTGATGCAACGCTTGAAAGGTGAGCAAGTTTATTATTTAATCTTATTGGAAAATTTAATGGGTCTTGACCACTTCTGTTTTTTGTTTGATAAAGATTTTCTTCAATTTTAGTTATACTTTCAATAGTACTCTTTATCATATCATTTAGCTCTTTGTGATTATCATTTAATTTACCTTTAAGGTTATTTAATTGATCTCTGGTAGATCTAATTTGTTTTATTGATTTATGAATTTCAGTCACCTTATCTCTTATTCCCATAAGAAATTCAAATTGTTCTTTCAAATCATTTACAGAACTTTCACTTCTTGGATCTTTTAAAATATTAAATGTTTCTTCTTGACTTTTATCTCCAACAGTAAGTTTGACATAATACTTACCAGGGTATGTTTTAGGCCCAGTAAGACTTGCAGCCCACATAATAAGACCTTCAAAACCTTCTGCATTATCATATCTCATATTCCAAACAAAGGAATTTTTTTCACTATTTATTTTAAGAGGAGATTTTTTATCATTGGTAGAATACTTTTTAATTAAATTCTTATTTTCATCTAAAAACTCAAGAGAGATATCAGCTTTAGACTCAATTATATTTTTAGAAATATTAAAAAATACTTCAACACCATTATGATGATTTGTTCCAGAGGATTGAGATGATCCTCCCCATCCTGATGATCCCATTCTATAACTATCCATAGGTCTAAATAATTGATAATCTGAATTAGAACTTTCTTTACTTAATTGATGTAATGGAGTAAGATCATCAATAATCCAAATTGACCTTCCCTGAGTAGCAGCAATTAAATTATTATCTTTTATTGTCATATCAGTAATTGGTACTAATGGTAGATTAAGTTGAAATGAATTCCATGAAATTCCATCATCAAAAGATATATATGCACCCGATTCAGTGCCCGCATATAATAAACCCTCTTTTTCTGGATCTGCTCTAAGTACTCTAGTAAAAAAATTATTAGGAATTCCATCAGTTATTTTTGTCCAGGTTTTACCGTAGTCCT
The DNA here is from genome assembly GCA_038134805.1 of Marinoscillum sp. Lineage (GTDB taxonomy): Bacteria > Bacteroidota > Bacteroidia > Cytophagales > MED-G16 > MED-G16. The sequence goes on from JAYPVV010000006.1 coordinate 62,158, forward strand.
TTGTCTTATAGAGATAAGGAGTAAAATCCCCAGTTTTATAAAGAGTTCCAGCAGCGTATAATCCACCCTTAACAAATGGGTCTGGTTCTACACTATTCCACATTATATATTTTGGTGAAATAGATGGTGTTACATTCTCCCAATTTTTACCATTGTCTTTTGAAATATGAATTAATCCGTCATCTGAAGCAGCCCAGAGTAATCCTTCTTCGTATGGAGATTCACAAGCAGCAAAGATTGTAGCATAATATTCAACGGCTGTGTTATCTTTAGTAATAGGCCCTCCTGATGGTCCTAATTTTTCTTTCTCGTTTCTAGTTAAATCTGGACTAATTAGATTCCAAGATTGCCCTTCGTTAAAAGTTGAGTGAAAATGATTTGATGTAGTATAGAGTTTATCTGGATTGTGTGGCGAGAAAAATATCGGAAAATTCCATTGAAAACGATATTTCATATTTTCAGCTCCATGTCCCATAGGATTATTAGGCCATACATTTACTGATCTGCTTTCGCCAGTTTTATGATCCAATCTAGTAAGATACCCACCATAACTTCCTCCAAAAACAATATCTGGATTATCAGGCTTAGCTGCAAGGTGCGCACTCTCACCTCCAGCAGACTCCTCCCAGTCACCTTCTCCAATTCCACCTGAATTTACTCTATGAGGAACTCTTTGAGTACTATTATCTTGTTGAGCTACTAATATATTGTATGGGAAACTATTATCAGTAACAACTCTATAGTACTGAGCGGTTGGTTGATTCATATAAGTTGACCAGCTTAGTGCATCATCATTGCTAACTTGAGCACCCCCATCGTCTGCAACAATCATTCTCTTATTATTATGAGGATCAATCCATAGATCATGGTGATCTCCATGAGGTGTTCTATATCTATCAAATGATTTTCCTCCATCCTCAGATCTCCAAAAGGCTACATTCATAACATACACTCTATTTTCATTTTGAGTATCTGCATAAATTCGAGTATAATACCAAGCTCTTTGTCTAAGATTCCTATCACTATTTATTAATTTCCATGAATTTCCTCCATCTTCGGATCTATATAACCCTCCATTATCATTTTCAATTAAAGCAAAAACTTTTTTAGAATTGATAGGGGAGATTGCTACACCACTAATTCCCCATATTCCTTTTGGCAATCCTGAATTACTTGATATATTTTTCCATGATTCACCTCCATCAGTTGATTTCCATAATCCAGATCCTTCTCCACCACTTTCTAAACTGTAAGGTGTTCTTCTAATATTCCATGTAGAAGCAAACATTACTCTAGGATTATTTTTATCAATTGAGACATCCACAGCACCAGATCTATTATTTGAGAAGAGAACTTTTTTCCAAGATTTTCCCCCATCTATAGATTTATATATACCTCTCTTATCAGAGTCTTTAAATAAATCTCCAATTATTGCGATGTAAACTATATCTGGGTTAGAAGGATGAATTGCAATTCTTCCAACTTGAACCTGATCAATATCTAAATTCATTTTCTCCCATGTTTCTCCTGCATCATTTGATTTCCAAAAACCTCCATATCCTGGAGAAACATTTCCTCTGACAGTCTTTTCTCCTGTTCCCACATAAATGACATTAGGGTCAGATTCACTTACGCTTACTGCACCAATTGATCCACCAAAATAGCCATCAGAAATATTCTTCCATGTAACTCCAGAGTCAACCGTTTTCCAAACTCCGCCACCAGTTGAACCAAAATAATATGTGCTTGAAGAGTTTGTTGTTCCAGTTACAGTTGCGGATCTTCCTCCTCTGTGTGGGCCTATAGACCTCCATTTTAAATTTGGCAACTCATAAGAAATTATATTAGAATTTTTTTTGTTTTGTTTTCTTTGTGAGATTGATTCAAAAGAAAATACAGTTAGAATTATTAATGCTAGTATTTTTTTCATTATTGGTTAGTTTATTTTTTTAAATGTATTTATTTTTTTATTTCGATCATAGATAATGTCTTATTTAATGTTTTATATACAACTAGATAATCTCCATAGTCTAATATTGAAATTTTATTTTGATTAGAAATAGGCTCGTAATATTTTTTTAATTGAGAATTCATAAATAATGATTTTTTTTCGATGGTGTCGGTTATTACAATAAATTTTTCATCTTTGTATAATTCGTAATACTGATATATTAAATTTTTAGTGCTTGATAAAAAAAGTTTATTATCTTCCAAAAAAAGATTAGAATCATCATAAGAAAGGATTAATGATTTATCATCTGAAGGTTCTTTAAGAAGAATAAAGGATGGAGTAGTTACATTTCTGTATTGATCTTTGGATGAGATAATTTGTCCGTTAAAATTAACTTCATATAAAGTTCCTTCTTCTGATAACAATTTTATCAAACTCTTTCTAGAATTATTTGATGCTATGACATGATTATTATCTGAAAACTCAGTATTAATATTAATAGGAAATCCTTCGTAATTATTGCCTCTTCTGTTTTTTAAATATACAGAGCCATTCCTCAAGATAATAATAAAATAATCTTTACCATTAACTCTTTTATGAATAGGATATTGAGCTAATTTGTTTTCCATTTTTAATGGATTCCACCCATCTAGTGTAGATCCATTTTTATCTAATAAATAGATTTCACCATTATCATGATAGGTAATTATTCTATATCTTTTTGATTTATCGTAATCAATTAAGTTTATATTTTTTATTGGGTAAAGTGATGGGTTTTTTATTGGAAATCCAGAAAGAGAGTTTCCTAGCCTATCATAACTATAAATAAAGTTTTTGCTAGAGAAAAGTATTTGTTTTTTATTGTTTTTGTAATAATCAATTTCAAATATTTCTGATTCAATCTCTTCAATAGAGTCTGACCAGATAGGTTGAAGAGAATTTGATAAATGGTAGATAATATTATTTTCATCTTGAATAATTACTTCTGGCTTATTATCTATATGACTAAATATTATATGAGGTTTTGAAGCTAAATTTGAATTAAATGTATACTCATTAAGACTGCTATCATTAATTAATTGAAATTCTGAATTATCTTGTGATATATTTACACTCATATAATACTTATCTTCTAGTTCACTCATTTGAATGGATAGATATTCTATATCAATTGAATTCGTAAAAAGTAATTTTTTTATATTAAGTATATATGACTGGTTATGAGACTCATTCATTTCTTTTTTAAACTTTAGAAAGTCTGTGTCCTTACTCCAATAATTCTTTTCAATAGTGTTCTTATTAACAACTTGAAGTGCTTCAAAACTTTTAGAAAAATAGATATAGTCCTGCTGAACAAAAGCAAATATTTGTTCATCTATATGAGATGTATCAAAAAAATGTAAAATGATAGAATCATGAACAGAAAAAATTTCATTATTAACTAGTTTTTTTTCTTTGAAATAAGATGTTTTATTGGTTTGAGTGATAAAAATTTCATCTAATGATTCTTTATAAAATCCATCTATATAAAATTTACTAATATCTCCTGAAAATATAGTGTCTAGATTGCTGGTTATTTTATGATAAAGAGTTTCTGCTGAAAAGTTTGAGTATAAAACTATATTTTCAGGCACAAAATTTATATTAGAGTCTTTGTGATATTTTTTTGAGTAGTTAAGATTTTTATTTTTGGATGAGAATCCATTTAAATTAATAGTTTTATTAATTATATCTATATCAAAAAATGATTTTTCTGGTAATAAATTGATGAATGAATTTAAATTTATAGGTAAAGAAGTTGAAGTAATTTTAATTAAATCATTATAATTCAGATAGATATTCCCTAAGTCATTTTTTAGTTGAACTTGATTAAAAAGTTCTATGTTTGAATTTTTGAAAAGTTGATTTGAATCTTTAAAGCTTCTAATAAAATCTTCTAAAGTAAAAGATGAAGTTGAATAAATTAGAATGTTATTGAGAAGAGTAATAACATGACTTTCATTATCTTTCTTAAATTCAAAAATAACTTCATTATCTAATTTTCTTTCATCTAATTTAAATCCTTTATTTAAAACTGAACTTTTTAAATAATTTTCATCAATATTCTTTTTGAAAGTTACAAAAACAGGAGTAAGCTTTTTATTAGAAGTATTTAAGTAACTAAGAATCACCCTGTTGCCTTGTAAAAATTCTTGAGGTTCAA
>JAYPVV010000007.1:0-59485 GCA_038134805.1 Marinoscillum sp.
CCATATCCACCATATCCACCATATCCACCATATCCACCATATCCACCATATCCACCACCTAGAGCAAATGGATTATATGAACCTGTCCCAAATAAATCAAGCATTCTGTTAACAGAATAACTATAATTGATACTAAAATTATTTGGTTTTCTTCCGCCTAACCATGGCTCTGAAAATGTAAATGAATATGTTTGAAACTGCCTTCCATTAGCTTGAACTCTAACTGATAACTTTTGACCATCCCCTACAGGTAAAGGCCTCCACTTATCAAAATCTTTAATGTTTTTAACTGAAAAATTACTAAAGCTAAGTCCAACTGTTCCCACAAACCCAAAGTAGCCACCCCATCCACCTGATAACTCTACTTGATCACTAGGTTTTTCTTCGAGTTCCCAAGTTATATCAACAGTCTCATTCTGAGGATTGGGAATTGGAATAGGATTAATACTTTCTGGGTCAAAATAACCTAGTTGTGAAAGCTCTCTTTGAGTCCTAATAAGCTCAGATCTATTATATTTTTGTCCAGGAATTGTTCTTAGTTCTCTTCTTATAACATGATCACTAGTTCTATCATTTCCTGAAATCAGAACTTTGTTTATTGTAGCTTGAGCCCCCTCGTATACCCTCATTTCAATATCAACTGAATCCCCATTTATTCCTACCTCAATAGGCTGAATATTTGAGAAGAGGTAGCCATTATCTTGATATAGTGAAGAAACATCAGAGCCTTTTGGATTATAAGTAATTTTTTTCTCTAGTGTCTCTGTGTCATAAACATCACCCTTAGAAATTCCAAGTACCTCATTAAGAACATTTTTATCATAAATATAGTTTCCTGTCCAATTAATGTTTCTGAAGTAATATCTATTTCCAGGATCAAGCTTCAATTTTAAATCTATAAAATCTCCATTTTTTTGAATACTTTCTCCAATAATTTTAATATCTCTAAATCCCTTTGATTGGTAGAATTTAATTAGATTATCTTTGTCGTTCTCGAATTCAGAAGAAATAAATTTACTTGACTTTAAGAAATTTATTTTAGCATTATCGGTTATAAATAATAAAGTATTATTAAAGTCTATTCCTTGTTTTTTACCAAACAGATTTTTTGGTTTAATTATGGATAAAGATTTTTTAAATAATTCTTTAAATAGTGTTACTCTTGTTTTTTCTCCAGATTTTTTAAGTTTCCCCTTTAACTTTGCTGAAGAGAAATTTTTATTGCCCTCAAAATAAACATTTTTAATTTTTACTTTTTTATTTTTCTCAACATCAATATTTAATTTTATGCTATTAGAAACGATTGTGTCAGATTGTTCTTTAATTGTAACTTCAACATTATCAAATCCTTTTTTTCTGAAATAGTTTTCGACTGTATTTTGTGTGTTTTTAAGGACAGCATCAGTAACAATCCTTCCCCTAATAAGATTTATCTTTTCAGTTATTTCAGATTTTTGAGTTTTTCCAACTCCATTTATATGGAAAGTGCTAAGTCGAGGTCTTTCTTTTAAAACTATTGATAAATAAATTTTATCGTCTTCAATTTTATTAACCAGTATTTTTATGTCGCCTATTATGCCCTGCTTCCAAAGCTTTTTAATTGCACCAGATATTGATTCACCTGGTATAGTAATTTTATCTCCAACTTTAATTCCTGATAGTGATTTAAGAGCTATTTCATCTAAGTATTTTTCTCCAATTACTTCAATTTCGGCAACCTCATAAGTTTTGGGGTTGGTATAACTGATAGCAATTTGGTTTTCGTTATTCATATTATAACGAATCTGTGAAAAAGTTTTTTCTTTAACAGAGATTAATACTATCAGTATTGCAATAAACTTTTTTATATTTTTAAATTTTCCCAAACCTTCTATTTCTTTTTTTAAACTCGAAAATAGCATTATTTAATTCTTTTTTATCAAAATCTGGCCATAAAATATCTGTGAAGTATAATTCAGAATAGGCAGCTTGCCATAAATAAAAATTACTTATTCTGATTTCTCCGCTGGTTCTTATTATTAATTCAGGATCTGGAATATTAAATGTTGATAAATATTTTTCAAAAATATTTTCGTTAAAATTATTTAAATCAATCTTTTTTTTACTATTTAATATTTTTTTAGTTGCATTAATTATATCCCATTTCCCTGAATAATTGATAGCTAAAATTAAATTTAACCCTGTGTTGTTTTCTGTTTCTTTCGAAGCCTTGTTAATACTATCAATTGTCTTTTTTGGTAAGGTTGAAATTTCACCTATAGTTGAAAATTTAACATTTTTATCAATGAGGTTATTTATCTCATCTTCAATAACTATATTCAACAAGTTCATTAGAGCTTTTACTTCTAATTTAGGCCTTTTCCAATTTTCCGTTGAAAATGCGAAAAGAGTCAAAAAATTTATTTTTTTTTCAATACAAAGCTCGATAGCTTCTTTTACACTCTTTTTAGCTTTTATATGACCTTGAATCCTTTTCTCATTCCTGTTTTTTGCCCATCTTCCATTCCCGTCCATGATAATTGCAATATGTTTCGGCATTGTTTCTTTCTCAACCATAGCACAAATTTAATATATACTATTATATGGGGCGTAATTTTTAGGGCATGGAATTCTGTAAAAAATATAACTTATACTTATTCCTGTGAAGTAATAAAAATCATTATCGTTCCCGCTCCCATATTGATAGTTCTTTATGCTATTATTGAAATTTAATCCAGTAATGCTATTTATGTTTGAGGTATTTGCACCTGACATTAAATCTATAGTATCATTGAAGGTTTTTTTTACCTCAAAGTCAAATGCTAATGAAAACTGTTTTTTAATTAAATATTTAAATCCAAAACCAAAAGGGATATTAATAAAAAATTTTTTGTTTTGTGAAACCTGATTATTTCTCTCTGAAACATTTTGTAATAAAGTTCCCCCTACTCCAAAAAAAATAAAAGGAGTAAAGTTCTCTCTCTCTCTTTCTTCAAAATAGTCTAGAAAATTATATTCTATATTTAATGAAAATTCAGAAAACTTACTTTTAAACCACATATTTCTATTGAGTGAAAGGGCATCATCTAAACGATCAGTTCCTTTCAATAGCCCCCTTTTATATGCAATTTTTAATGATTGATAAGGGCTAAAATTAAATCTATTAAATAATTCTAATCCGGGTGAGCCTGAAGCAAGAGAGTAACCTCTCTGTAAATCTCCAGAATATGAGTTTATTCCTATACTAATTCCAGGCTCAATAAATTGTGCATTTAAATTTAAATTTAATATCAAAAAGAGAAGTATTCTATACATCTTTTTCATAACGATAAAATTTTGAAAATCTTTTAATTTCTTAAATCAAAACCCCAGTTTAATTTTTTTCTGAGCGTTTCAAAAAAATCAAAATTATTTGGATGAATTAAATTTATTTTAAAATTGGATTTTTGTATAGTTAGTTCATGATCTCCTCTAAAAGTATAAGACCTAGAGTCCATTGATACAAGAAAATTATGTTTTTGATTTTCAAGTTTGAGTTTGATTATTGAATTGTCAGAAACCACTACACTTCTTAAGCCTAGATTATGTGGACTAATTGGGGTTATTAATAAATTTTCAGCATCAGGAGTTAAAATAGGTCCGCCACATGATAAAGAATATCCTGTAGATCCTGTGGGAGTAGAAACAATTAGTCCATCAGACCAATAAGTGCAGAAAAACTTATCATCCACATAACAGTGAATCTTTATCATTGAAGACGAATCTTTTTTTCTTATTGATATTTCGTTTAAAGCAAAGTTTTTTTTAATTAATTCATCTCCATTCTGTAAAGTAACTAATGATCTTTTTTCAAGCTTATAATTTTTATTTACTATATCGTTTATTAACTTTTCTAAAACATCATTAAAATCAAAAGATAAGAAGCCAAGCTTTCCAACATTAACTCCCAATATATTAATTTTTTTATTTTCTACTTGAGAAACAGTATTTAATAGAGTACCATCACCACCAAAACTTATTATTAACTCTATGTTATCAATGTTTTTATAGTTATATGTATTATATCTTTCTTTTTGAAAAGTTTTAATAAGCTCTTCTGAAAAAAAAACACTAAAATTTTTTTCTTCCAATAATTCAATTAAAGAAAGAAGTATTCTCTTTTTAACTCCTCTTATATTTATTCCGTTAACACCTATATTCATATTAATTTGATATAAAAGGTTTAATTAATTCATTAAATTTTTGTGGACTTTCCATCATTGGTGCATGGCAACATTTATCAATAAATTTTAATTTAGATTTTTTGATTAGCTTGTGAAATTGATGTGCTACAGAAGGAGGTGTTATTGTGTCATTTAGACCCCATACTAATAAAGTTGGACATTTTACTTTATATAATTTTTTTGCAAGATTATTTCTTTGGGCAGACCTTGCTATTGTAATAATATTTAAACACTTAGCATTATCATTAAGGGTTTCAAAAATATCATCAATGTATTTTTTTGATAATATATCAGGATTATAGAAAGTATGATTAACCCTGTCTTCTATATATTTATAATCACCTCTTTTTGGATAAGATCCTCCAAAAGAATTTTCGTAAAGTCCAGAGCTTCCTGTAAGAATTAACTTTTTTACTTTATCAGGATAGAGGATAGTATAAATTAATGCTATATGTCCACCCAAAGAGTTTCCAATTAAAATAAAATCTTTTAGATTATGCTTATCTATAAATTTTTTAACAAAATCTGTAAGAGATTCTAGATTTGCATTCTTTACATCAACTTCTGTTAAAGGAATTTGAGGTATAATAACCCTATTATTTTTTGAAAATTCATCTACGACTTGTTTCCAGTTGCTTAAAGCACCAAATAAACCATGAAGTAATATTATTGGTGGACCTTCTCCTTTTTCAATGTATGATTTGTTTTCAATCATTATGTTGTTATTTCATTATTTTGTAACCCTTCAACAATAAATTCTAGAGAAGGAAAAAAGTCAAAAAAATATGCAAACGTATTTGGAGCTAAATCTTCAATATAAAGACTAATTAATGAACTTCTTATTTCTTCTTCAAATACTCTAAGATCAAAATATTGAAATAAATTTATTAAAAAACTCAAAAGTATTGCAGTGGTAAGAAAACCAAATGCTGCTCCAGAAATATCATCTAAAATTCCTATAAGGCTCATGTCTAAAATATATTTTACGGAATTAGCTATTTTTTTTATCACAAATGATGAAATAAAAAAAGTAGTAATAATCGAAATAAATGCCAGTAATAAATTGTCTGAATTTGGGAAAAAGTTGCTTAATATATTTGATAATAAATGAGAAAAATTTAATGACACAGCAATACTAATAAATATAGAGAAAAACCCTATTAAGCTTATCATGAACCCTTTCTTATAACCTTTGTAGGAAAAATAGATTAAAAGAAAAGAAAAAAAAATATCAATTGCATTCAACTTAATTTCTGTTTTATTAGTGAAGCTATTGTAGAATTATCAGCTTTTCCTTCCAATCTCTTTGAGGCTATCCCCATAACTTTTCCCATTTCTTGAATTGTCTTAGCCCCAGATTCGTTTATAATTATATCTACTTCTTTATTAAGATCTTCTTCAGAAAGCTGATCAGGTAAGAACTCTTGTATTATTTTTATTTCATCTTCCTCTTTTTTATATAAGTCCATTCTATTTTGTTTTTTATATAATTCAGAAGAATCTTTTCTTTGTTTAATAAGTTTAGATAAAATTTTTATTTCATTTATAGATTCTTCTATCCCACTTTTTTCCTCAAGTAAAATGGCTGATTTTATAGCTCTTAATGCAACAAGTCTATCTTTATTTTTTTTTAACATCGATTCCTTAATTTGATTATCTATTTTATTTTTGAAGTCCATAAAAACAAAGTTATTAAATACTAAGATAATGTATACCCGATTAAGTGTAAATGTCAACAAAATTGCAACTATAAGAAATGCTAGAGGTGGGAATAATCCGGATTTAATTAAAATTGTTAAAAAAATTGAGTCTTTAGGCGCTGATGGCATAACGGTTCACCCTAGACCAGATGAAAGGCACATAACAACTAAAGATGTCTATGAAATAGCTGAGGTGATTACTACAGAATTTAATGTTGAGGGTTTTCCTGATGAAAGATTTTTAAAAATTATAAATGATATCAGACCTAATCAAGTTACCTTGGTTCCGGATGCGCCAAATACACTTACGTCTAACAGGGGTTGGAATTATTCTGATTTAGATATTAATCTAAACTTAATAATTGAAAAAATTAAGAAAACAGGATCAAAGGTTTCGCTATTTATAGACCCTTCAGTAGAAATGGTCAGATTAGCAGTCGAATTGGGAGCGGATAGAGTGGAGTTATATACTGGGTTATACGCTGAGAGTTATCAGCAAGATAAAGAATCAGTAATTCTTAAATATATTGAATCTGCAGATTATGCTATAAAAAATGATTTAGAGGTTAATGCCGGACATGACTTAGATTTAATTAATCTTGAATTTTTTAAGCAAGCTATCCCAGCTCTTCGTGAGGTTTCTATCGGACATGCTCTTGTTTGTGATTCACTTATTTATGGTCTTGAAAAAACCATTCAATTATATCTCTCTAAATTGAAATAAATTGTCATTAAATTTTAAGATTTTAGGAAAAGGAGAGCCTCTGCTGATATTACACGGCCTTTTAGGCTCATTAGATAATTGGATTTCTATTGCAAAGGAGCTATCAGGTCATTTTCAAGTTATTTTAATTGATCTTCCTGATCACGGCAAATCACCTCATTCAGATCATTTTTCATATCAAAAAATTGCTGAGCAAGTAAATGATTTTATGATAAAAAATAAGATTTTAAAATTTTCTATTATGGGTCATTCTATGGGAGGTAAGGTTGCTGTAAAGCTTGTTGATCTCTTTGAAGAAAACATTAATAAGTTAATTGTTGTAGATATAATTAACAGAGAATATTCATCATCTAGGTTTAATCATATATTTGATGCTTTTAATCATGTAAAAATTGATACATTAACATCAAGAAATGAAGCTGATGCTCTTTTTAGAAATTATATCTCTAACGAAGGGGAGAGAAATTTTATTTTAAAAAATTTAAAAAGAACTGATAGTGGATTTCATTGGGCGCCTAATATAAAATTATTAAATTTTTCATTGGATTCTATTTCTTCAAAAATCATTCTATCAAAAAAAATCTCTGCAGAAACTTTATTTCTTATGGGTGAGAATTCAAATTATTTTTCTGAATTAGATTTAGAATCATTGTCTGATGATTTTAAAAATTATAAAATTAGCAGAGTCTCTAATTCAGGCCATTGGGTTCACGCTGAAAATCCAATTGAATTTATTAAAAACATTCATTGTTTTTTCAAGCTCTAGGGTGAGATGATTTAAAAGTTTCTTTTAACTTCTCAATAGAGTTATGAGTATATATTTGAGTTGCTGCTAGGCTTTCGTGACCCAACAAATCTTTAATTGAATTTAAATCAGCACCTTTATTTAAAATGTGAGTTGCAAAAGTGTGTCTTAAAAGGTGGGGATTATATTTTTTGCTATTAATTAAAGAAGATAAATATTTTTTAAGAACTCTAGCAATTAGCATTGGATATAATTTTTCTCCTTTTTCTGTGCAAAGCAGCGAATCACTTTTAGCGTTAATTTCATTTCTCTTGAGAAGATATCTATTGATCTTATATATAATATTTTTGTGAATAGGTATTATTCTCTCCTTATTTCTTTTGCCTAATACTTTAATTTCCTTTTTTAGTAAGTTGACGTTATTGACCTGTAGATTTATAAGTTCAGATACTCTAATCCCTGTCCCATATAATAATTCAATAATTAAAAAATCTCTACTCCCTTCAAATGAATCTTCTACTTGTAAATTATCAAATAAATTATTAATGTCTTTTTCTCTAAAAAAAATTGGAATTTTAGTATCAGTTTTTAATGAATTTACATTCGAAGTTGGGTTTTCGATAATATACCCTCTTTTAATTAAAAATTTAAAAAAAGATTTTAAGGTTGCTATCTTTCTATTTATAGAATTAGAGGATAAACTTTTTAATGATAAATCAACTATCCAAGACCTCACTGATCTTTTGTCAATATTTGAGATCTCGTCATTGCCAGAATATATTTTAATAAATGTTAAGAATTGATCAAGGTCTGTTGAATAGCTAATAATAGTGTGATCACTAAGTCGCTTTTCAAATTTTAAATACTTAATGAATGCATCTTTCATCTAAATGAAAGATACAAAAAATTATAATTCTTTTGATTTAAGTTTTTGAATATAGCTCGCTCTTAATTTTTCTTCTCTTAATTGAACAGATTTTTTGGTAAAGAAAGTATTGTCTCTATAATCTTTTATTACTTGAGCTTTTTCAAATTTTTTTTTGAATCTTTTAAGAGCTCTATTAATATCTTCATTTTCTTTAATAGCTACTTTAATCATTATGTCAAGTTTTTTGAGATGCAAATATAAGAAAACAATTATAGTATCAAAATTAATTTTTTTATCAGGCATGATAAAAAATCATTTATAAAATCTATTTCCAGTGTTTGAGTTTACTTGTTTTCCCTATTCCGGGATTAAATCCATTAGTTGGATCTAATTTTTTGTAAAAGTTTTTTAAACTTTTTTTAGCAACGTATTCGTGCCCAACATTATGCTCTGCAGGATATTCTGCCCCTCTTTTGTCATACGTTTTTAATATTCTTTTCTTTAATTCTTTGGAGTCTACTCCTTTTTTTAGTGTATAATTTTGATGCAAAACATGACAAAATAGATGACCATAATATAGTTTTGTGTCTATAAGTTTATCAATTTCAGAAGGAAGTTTTTCAAACCATTCTTTTTCATTTCTTGGAAAAGCTATATCCATTGACATCATTTCACCAGTTTTGTTTTTATTAAGAATATGATATCTTCCTATGGCTCCACCAGCAACAAATCTATGAAGAAGAGCTTTCTCTCCTTCTCTTTTATTGCACTCAAAATAGTTTCCTTCGTTATTTTTAAAAAATTCAGTAAAATATTTTTTTGCTTCACTTATACCATCATCTGACATCTCAATAATCCAATGATGTTCATATTTGTCTCTATATTCATTCATTCTTTTTGGTAGATGGTTAGGAAATAAAGTACTAATAAATTGCATTATTCTGTCAGAAAAATTGTTTGGAAGAATTTTTATTGATTTTGCTAGCAAATCAACTTTTCTTTTCATTTCAAATAGTTTAGGAATAAAGCTTGATCCTAATTTATCTATCACAATGAAAGTGTCTTTGCAATATTTTTTAGTTGCATCGTAACAATCCCTGTGCAAATATTCCCCTGAGATTGGGAGGTTTTTAAAACTGCCTAAAACATCCCTTCTAATTTTCCAAAATGTATTAGGATCATTTGCTCCAATATAAAATACTTGATTTTTATTGGAGGCTGGGTAAGTATCAAGTCTAACAGCAAAAACAGCTATTTTACCTGCACACCCAGAAGCACCATGCAATCTTCTTTTATCTGAATTAAATCTAGCTGGTTTGCTTGAGTTAATATCTCTTACTCTTTTTTGGTACTCATTATCTGATGCTAAACCTTTAGTTTCTAGTATATCTTCTTCTAGGTAATCTTTATTTTGAAGATTGCTTAAAATTTCTTCTGGACTTTCTCCTAGTTTAATTCCTAATTCATTAACTAAAATTAGTTTTCCTTTTGAATCAATTTTTGCATAGAGGGATAGTTCAGTATATGCAGGGCCTCTTTTTACCAGAGCTCCACCAGAATTATTGCATACTCCTCCAACAATTGATGCTCCAATGCATGATGATCCAATTACAGAGTGCGGCTCTCTTCCATTCTTTTTTAATTTTTTTTCTAATTGAAATAGTGTACTTCCTGCAAATCCAATAATTTGTTTTCCATTCTTAATCAAATGAATACCATCAACTCTCATTGTATTAATTATTATGATTTCTCTATCATAATCGTTTCCAAAGGGGGTGGATCCACCAGTCAAGCCAGTATTTGCAGCTTGCATAATTATTATTAAGTCATGTTTTACACATATCTCAAGAACTTTCCATATCTCAAGAAGAGAGCCGGGTTGAGCTACAGCTAAAGCATTTCCAGACCCATAACGCCATCCTTTTGCATATGCTTGTTTTTCCCATTTATTGGTAATAATATGATTATTGCCAACAATCTGCCTAAGCTCTAATAATAATTTATCATTTTTTTGCATTTTATAATCGCATAACCGGTTATCCGTTTTAATAAACTATTTTTCCTTCTTTGGAGTCTATTATAAGCTCTTTTTTATCAGAGTCCTCCACTAAACCAATTATTTTTGCTTCTACTTCAAATTCTTTAGATATTTCAATTATTTCATCTGCTACATCTGGTTTGCAATAGATTTCCATTCTATGTCCCATGTTAAAAACTTCATACATTTCTTTCAATGAAGTTCGACTTTCATCATAGATAATTTTAAAAACTTCAGGAATGTCAAATAAATTGTTTTTTATTATCCTGTGATTATTGGTAAAATGAAGAACTTTAGTTTGTCCCCCACCAGTACAATGTATTATTCCTGATATGTATTTTAGATAAGTATCAATTACTTTTTTAATAATAGGAGAGTAAGTTCTTGTAGGAGATAAAAGTAGTTTACCAATATTATCATTGTTTTTAGATGGATCTGTTACTTTATATTTGCCTGAGTAAATGAGATCTTTATTAGTCTCACTAGAATAAGACTCTGGATACTTTAATCTGTATATGTTATTTAAAACATCATGTCTTGCAGACGTAAGACCATTGCTGCCGATACCACTATTATATTGATTTTCATAAACAGCTTTACCAAAAGACGCTAGCCCAACAATAACATCTCCTCCTTTTAAATTACACTCTAAAATTTTATCTCTTCTTTGTCTTGAAATTACTGTGCTATCAACAATTATAGTTTTAGTTATATCTCCAATATCAGCTGTTTCTCCGCCGGCAGATTTACAGCTAATACCATAATTATTTAACATATTAATCACATCTTCATTTCCTTGAATAATTTCTGATATTACTTCTCCAGGAATTAAGTGCTTGTTTCTGCCAATTGTTGAAGAAATAATAATATTAGTAGTAGCTCCAACACAAATTAAATCATCAATATTCATTATTAAGGAATCTTGAGCAATACCCCTCCAAACAGATAGATCATTTGTTTCTTTCCAATATAAATAAGCTAGAGAAGACTTTGTTCCTGCTCCATCAGCGTGCATAATATTGCAATAGTCTTTATCACCCGATAGAATATCAGGGATAATCTTACAAAAGCTATTTTTATATATTCCTTTATCCTGATTTTTAATAGCCTTATGAACATCCTCCTTTTTTGAAGAAACCCCTCTTTCTAGATATGTTTTTGACATTATTTGATGTTTATATTAAAGAATTTATCTTCATCATTTTCATCAATATTGCTGTCTATAAATTGATAGCTTGTTACTTTGAATTCTGTTCTTCTATTTACCTGATGTTCCTCCTCAGTTGTCGCATTTTTTATAATTAGTTGAGACTCACCATAACCTTTTGCGACTAATCTTTTTTTATCAATACCCTGACTTATAATATATGAAACAGCAGAATTAGCTCTTCTTTGAGATAAATCTTGGTTATATTCTACAGAAGCTCTATCATCGGTATGTGAACTTAATTCTATAGAAATATTTGGATTATCTCTTAAGATTATAACTAATTTATTCAATTCTAATGCAGCGTCTTCTCTAATATCTGATTTATCTAAATCATAATATATATTTTCAAGAACAATTGATTTGTTTACCACAATTTTATCAAGCACTAAATTCTTTTCAAAAGTAACATTTGTTACAAATTCTTTTAGAGTTGATTTATCAAGACCTTTTCCTAAGGTTGAAAAGTCTCCCCTTTTACTAAAAAAGTTTTCTTTTTCTCCTATTAATATATACTGCTCATCGGAGAAAACAGTAAATTCAAACTCACCATTATCTCCTGTAAATGTTTCATCTATTAAATTTTCTTCTTTATCTAAAAGCTTAACAGATGTGTTTCCTAATAAATCATAATCATCGGCCCCACTTTTAGGCGTGAGTGTTGATCCTTTTAGTGTGTAATTAACAATTTTAAGATTAGGGTCATTGTTTACAAAAGTATAAATATCATCATCTCCCTCCCCACCTTCTCTATTTGAAGTAAAAAATCCTCTAGTTGGATTATAAGGATTAATTCCAAAGTCATCACCACTAGAATTTAGGGGTTTGCCTGGATTAATTATTACAATTTTTCCACCCTTTCTTTCAGCAACAAAAATATCAAGACCTCCAAAACCTTCATGGTTATCTGAAGAAAAATACAATCTGCCATCTTCAGTAATAGCAGGGAAAGCTTCATTTCCTGGAGTGTTTATTTCAGGGCCTAGGTTTTGAATATTTATCCATCTGCCTCTCCTATTTAAATTAGCTTTATAAATATCTGTTCCTCCAAAACCCTTTTCTCTGTTAGATGAAAAGTATAAAGTTTTACCATCTTTAGACAGAAAAGGTGTTGAGTCCCAACTTCTTGAAGTACTTACGTTTAGCAGTCGAGGGCTAGTCCATCCACTTCTTCTGTATCTGGACCAGTAAAGGTCAACATTATTTCTGCCTGAGCTCTTTCCATCATTTCCCTTAGCAAAAATCATATAAGTACCGTTTTCGGAAAATGCAACAGATCCTTCATTTACTTTTTCTGTATTAATTGTTTCTTCTAATTTTTTTAGAGTAGAGACTTCGACATTTGCCCCTTGAGACTTTACTTCGAAAATATCTGTAAATGGAGTCCCTGTACCACCATAAATTTTATCTGATGATCTATTTGAGACAAAATATAATTTATTGTTAGAAAATACTGGGGAGTATTCTGCAAATTTTGTGTTAATTTCTTTTAAGTTTTTCACTCTGTAGTAACTTGTATCTGGATATAACTTTAAATTCCTAATATATTCTAATTCTTTTTTCATTAATGATATTATATTTTCATCTTTCCCTTCTTTCAAATAGTTTGAAATAATGGAGTCGGCTTCATCATATTTATTATTTGATTTTAATGAAATGGTAAGATAGTAGTAAGCTCTATCATCATTATTCCCCGATTTTATAGAATTCAAATAATATTTTTCAGCATCCCAAATTCTATTGGACTTTCTTAATGATTCTGCGAGTAAAAAATTAGTTTTAGAATCATCATCTTTAAGACTTTTCTCAAACTTTACAGCAGCATCAAAATATTTAGCATTGTTATAGTCTTTTAATGCACTTTTAGTAGTTATACAAGATGTAATCAAAGAAATTAAAATAAAAAAAACTGATATGTTTTTCATTTTATAAAATTAACTATCCAAGATTTATTTAAAGGTAAAATCCAATTTTTATTAAAATCATCTTTATTTTTTACAGTAGTATTTATCATTTCTGTTTCCATTGAAATATTCCGGTTGTTTACAGAAATAATTAGTTGTGATCTCTCAAAAAATGAAATTTTATTATTTTGAAGTATTCCTATATTAGAATTCGAAATAACATTTATATTAATACTGATCAATTTGTTTTTGATAAGGTTATAGGAATTGTCAATTGAGCATCCGCTTATATTATCTTCAGCAAACATGATAATGAACTGATCATTATAAATTTTAAAAGATGCTATTATTTCGTTTTTATGAGATGTCCAATTTTGACATACTTGTTTAAGAAAATCTTCTATCTTGCATTTAATTTTAGATATAGGTTTTTCAAGAATATACACCCAACATCTTGCGTCATTACTTATTTTTTCAAATTCAACAAACATTTTAATTCTTTAGATTTTCTTCAATAATTTCTGAAATGTCTTTAACCTCTATTCCAGGATAAAGATTGGTTTCTTTTAGGCCATCACCAAGCATAGTCATACAGAATGGGCAAGCTGCAACTACTGTTTCAGGATTAACTTCTTGAATTTCTTTTATTCGCTCTATATTAATTTCAACTTTCCCTTCCTCTGACTCTTTAAAAATTTGTGATCCTCCAGCGCCACAACACAATCCATTTTCTTTATTTCTTTTCATTTCTTTAAGATTGTCTGTGACTGATTCAATCAATTTTCTGGGGGCTTTGTAGATTTTATTTCCTCTTCCTAAATAACAAGAATCATGATAAGTTATTTTCTTGTTTATTTTTTTGGTAGCTAGTTTCCCAGATTCTAATAATTCATTCAAGAATTCAGTATGATGGATTACTTCATAGCTCCCACCTAATTCAGGATACTCATTTTTTAATGTATTAAAACAATGAGGGCACATGGTTATGACTTTTTTGATATCATATTTATTTAATGTATCAATATTAGAAAACGCTTGGAGTTGAAATAAATATTCATTGCCAGCTCTTCTGGCAGGATCCCCAGAACAGCTTTCTTCTTCTCCTAAGACAGCAAAATTTATGTCTAGTTTGTTTAATATTTTTACAAACGCCTTTGTCACTTTTTTATACCTTTCATCATAAGATCCAGCACATCCTATCCAAAATAATATCTCTGGCTGTTCATTTGACTCTATAAACTCTCTTACTGTTTTTATTTTCATTTTATTTCATCTATCCATTTTGTTCTATCTTCAATTGGAAATTTCCATGGTGAAAAATTTGTTTCTATATTTTGCATCATTAAGTTCCATTCTTGTGGTAATTGAGATGCTTCTAAAGCATAGTACCTCCTTATTTCGATAATTATATCTAAAGGATTGATTGATATTGGACATTCTTCAACACAGGCATTGCAAGAAGTACATGCTAATATTTCTTCTTTACTAATATAATCTCCAACTAGATTTTTATTATCATCTCCTAATTTTTTTACTTTCCTTTTTCCAATCTCTTCAGCCCTATCTCTTACATCCATCATTATTTTCCTTGGAGATAATTTTTTTCCAGTAATATTTGCAGGACATACACTCGTGCATCTGCCACATTCAGAGCAGGAATATGCGTCTAATAAATTTTTCCAAGATAAATCTTCAATATCTTTTGCTCCAAAAGTAATTGATTCGGAGGGGTTGTTGTCAGGTTTTTCACCTCGCATTATTTTTATTTCATTTGTTATTGATTCCATATTTTTCATTTTTCCAAGAGGGCTGGCATCTGTATAGTATGTATTTGGAAATGCTAGAAAAATATGTAAATGCTTGGAATATGTAATGTATAAGGCAAAAAATAAAATACCTATGATATGTATCCACCAAGATATTCTCTCAACTAATAAAATAGTAGATAAAGAAAATGAATCAAATAAACTTTTAAAATTAGTTGAAAAATAAAATTCTCCAGTTATAGGGTATTCTTTAGCTTCCTGAAGCACTAAGTCTGTAGTATTTAATGTTATAACTGCAAGCATTAAAATTATTTCAAAAATCAAAATTAGGTTTGCGTCCAGTGTAGGCCAGCCTTTTAATTCTCTAGATTTAAATCTATTTATGTTTAATAGATTCCTTCTTACTAGCAAAATAACACAAGAAATAAGTACGGTTATAACAAAAAATTCTATTATAGAAATAAAAACATTATAATATGGCATGCCTAATTCAGAAAATATTCTATGAGTGCCAAAGAGTCCATCAATTACTATCTCAACAACTTCTATATTTATAATTATAAATCCCAAGTAAAGGAATAAATGTAATATTGCAGGGATTATTTTTTTAAACATTTTTTTTTGACCAAAAGCCAACAAAAGAAGGTTTTTAATTCTTGTTTCATTATTAGGATTTGCCTTAAAAGGTTTTTTTGCCAAAGAAATATTTCTTCGAATTATTGAAATTCTTCTTATTATAAAAAATGATGAGATTGAAATTAATAAAAGAAAAAAAAATTGAGAAACTAAATTCATAATGGTAGTACAATTTCAAAAATAATAATTTTGTGAGAAATGTTTATTTACTTAGGTTTGCAAATATTTCATCAGGTGCTGTAGCTCAGGTGGTAGAGCATCGGACTGAAAATCCGTGAGTCGGTGGTTCGAGTCCGCCCAGCACCACTATCTTTTGAAATATATTATACTTTTAAGTAATACTTTTTAAATCCTTCAATAGCAGCATACTTAGCTAGACCTAACTCCGAGTACAAATCTGCGGTCATTTTGTTTCTCTCCTCAGCCCTTTGCCAAAACTCTCTATTATCATTACCTGGAAAAACTGCACCATCTTTTTGAGACTTATGTTTAAAGATAGCTTTTCTTTTTCTTATAACTTGATTTGGGCTCATTGGAACTGCCATATCAATCTCACTTATTTTCCACTCATCCCATGCTCCTTTATAAAGCCAAATTGAACAATTTTTTATATAGGTGTGTTTTTTTAAATTATTTAATGATCTGATAACAGCACGTAAGCAAAGTCGATGTGTTCCATGAGGATCATTTAAATCCCCGGCGGCAAAGATTTGATGAGGCTTTATTTTTGAAATTATTTTTTCAACAACTTTTATGTCTTTGTCTCCTATGTCACTTTCTTTTTTCTCACCTTTATTATAAAAAGGCATATCTAAGAAGTGTATGTTTTTATTGTTGATTAATCCAAAAAATTTACAAGCTTGATATGCTTCAGATTTTCTTATGGCACCTTTAATATTATTTAAATATTTTAATCCTTCATAGTCAAATTCACCTTTGATTAGTTTTTTTACTTTAGTTAGATTTTTGTTACATAGCTCTACAAATTCTTTGTTATCTGAAATATCTTTATTAATTAAATTATTTTGCTCAAAAATTTCAATAATATAATCACCCCAAACAGCTGTATTTCCAGAAGTTTGATATACCACATGAACGTCATGACCTTGTTGAATTAATCTGTCAAAAGTCCCCCCCATAGATATTACATCATCATCAGGATGGGGTGAGAAAATAATTACTCTTTTATTTGCTGGTTTAGATTTTTCAGGTCTTGATGTATCATCTGCATTTGGCTTACCTCCTGGCCAACCTGTAATTGTACTCTGAAGCATATTAAATACTTTTATATTAGCGTCATACGATGAACTATATTTTTCGAAAATTCCTCCCATTCCATTTTCTATGTAATCATCATCTGTTAATAATAAAACGGGTTTTTTTAGTTTTAATGATAGCCATACTACTGCTTTTTTAATTGTTTCGTCTGACCACCCAATAATGGTATTGCTTAGAATGTTTTTTGGTTTTTTGTTGATGTCAGTATATAGCCATGGAGAAACAAATCTTCTGAGGTTTGAGCTAGACTCTTTGTCAAGAACAAAAAGTCTGTTACTGTGGCTTTGAAGCAGTGATGCAGGAACACTTTCAGATATTTCATCCTCTACAGCATTTTTTATTATGTTGGATTTGCTATTTCCCCAAGCTACTAATATTATTTTTTTTGCGTTAAGGATTGTTTGAATTCCCATAGTTATTGCCTCAGATGGTACATTATCAATTCCTCCGAATTCTTCCGATGCATCAAACCTTGTTGTATATTCTATCTGGACCTTTCTTGTAATAGAAGATTTAATTGATCCAGGCTCATTAAATCCTATATGTCCATTTCTCCCAATTCCTAAAAGTTGAAAATCAATACCTCCTAGTTTTTCAATTTTACTCTCAAATTTTAAACAATATTTTTCAATTTTTGATGGCTCTAGTAGCCCATTAGGTATATATGTATTATTTGTTTCTATATCAATGTGATCGAATAAATTTTCGTGCATGAATTTATGGTAGCTATGAGAAGAAGTAGGGTTCATCATCCAATACTCATCCAAATTAAATGTTATAACATTTTTAAAGCTTAACCCTTCCTCCTTATGCATTCTTATTAATTCTTTGTAAATAGAAAGTGGAGATGATCCTGTCGCAAGTCCTAGTACACACTTTTTGCCCTCAAGTTCTTTTTCTTTGATGGTTTTGGCTATCTCTCTAGCCACGTAAACAGATCCTTCGTTTGGGTGCTCAAAAATCACCAATGGCAATCTTTCTTTAAAAATACTTTGTTCATACAAATTTGAATAAAGCTCACCTTTAATATCTCTCGCAAGATCTTTTTCAATTTCTTTCTTTAATTTTTTTAACATTTCTTCTCTCTGTTTTAAATCTTTTATTTTGTTTGGTTCTATTATTTTTTCAAAAGAAATCCAATTGTAAACTTTAATTCTTTTTCCGTTCAAATTATAATAACAAAAAGATCTTTTAGAGTTATTATTTATTTTTACCTCTATGGATTGTCTCATGAGACATAAATTTATTTTTTTTTTTTATAAAACAACAATGTTGTTATATGGTTTTTTTATTTATAGATTTAGAATACATTAAATCAAAACATATGAGATATTTTATTCTAGTACTTTTTTTATTTTCATTTAATTCGTTTTCACAAAAAAAATCAGATTCAGATAAAAAAGAGAAAACATATGAATCTATTATAAATGAAGATGTTATATCAGATGATGGGCTTTTTATTGTTCATAAGAAAGAAAGCTCCTTTTATTATGAAATCCCTCTAGCATTATTAGATAGAGAAATGCTTATGGTGACTAGAATTGCAAAAACTGCAAATGGGATTGGTTATGGTGGTCAAAAAATTAACTCTCAGGTTTTGAGATGGCAAAAAAAAGATACTAAGGTTTTATTAAGGGTAGTGAGTTATGAAAATATAGCAAACGATTCTCTTCCAATATATGAATCTGTAAGAAACTCAAATTTTGAGCCCATTCTTTATTCCTTTGATATTGAAACAGTTAACCCGAGTGACAGCTCTATTATAATAGATGTAACTTCTTTATTTACTACCGATGTAAAAGCATTGGGATTTCCTCAAGGTAGAAGAAAAGACTTAAAAATAACTTCTCTTGATAAAGGTAGATCATTTATAGAATCTATTAAGAGTTTTCCTAAAAACATAGAGGTTAGAAATGTATTAACTTATGTTTCAACGGAGCCTCCTTCATTAATGAACTCACAAACTATTAGTTTAGAAATTAATAATTCAATGATAATTTTACCGGAAGAAAAAATGCAGCCAAGACATTTAGATAGAAGAGTTGGTTATTTTTCTCAAACGCAAACAGATTATGGTCTTGATGAACACAAAGCTAAATCAACATCATATATAAGAAGATGGAAACTTGTGCCAAAAGATATAGAGGCATACAAGAGAGGTGAGCTTGTTGAGCCTGTAAAGCCAATTATTTACTATATAGACCCGGCAACACCTCAGAAATGGAGAAAGTATTTAAAACAAGGAGTTGAAGATTGGCAAGTTGCATTTGAAGCTGCAGGATTTAAAAATGCTATTATTTGCAAGTACCCACCATCAAAAGAAGAAGACCCAGATTGGAGCCCCGAAGACGCAAGATATTCAGTTATAAGATACTATGCTTCAGATATTCAAAATGCCTATGGTCCACATACAGCAGATCCTAGAACAGGTGAGATTTTAGAAAGTGATATTGGGTGGTATCATAATGTAATGAATCTTTTAAGAAATTGGTATCTGATCCAGACTTCAGCTGTAAATGAAGATTCAAGAGGAGTAAAATTTGAAGATGAGGTTATGGGACAACTAGTAAGATTTGTTTCTGCACATGAAGTTGGACACACCATAGGGCTTCCCCATAATATGGGTTCAAGTTTTGCTTATTCTGTTGATAGCTTAAGATCTCCTTCTTTTACTAGTAGCCACGGAGTGGCACCTTCAATTATGGATTATGCTAGATTTAATTATGTGGCTCAGCCTGGAGATGGAGTAACTAATTTTTATCCAAGAGTTGGGAAATATGATATATGGTCAATAAAGTGGGGATATACTTATTTTGATGGTAAAGATGAAAATTCTGAAAAAGAATTATTAAATAAATGGATAATAGAAAATGCAGATGATTTTGAGTATTGGTTTGGATATTCAAACGGCATTGATCCAAGATCTCAAACAGAATCTATTGGAAGCGATAATATGGATGCGAGTTATTACGGATTACTTAACCTTCAAAGAATAGTGCCTAATTTATTAGAATGGACTTATGAAACTGGAAAAAATTATGATGATTTGAAGGAATTATACTTAAATGTTTATTCTCAGTTTAGAAGATATATTGGTCATGTAACCTCTAATGTTGGAGGTATTTACGAGAACCTAAAAAGTAATGATCAGGAAGGAGACGTATATTCTCATGTCCCAAAAGCTGATCAATTAAAGGCTATTGATTTTTTAAATCAACATGTCTTTACATCTCTTGATTGGCTTGAAAATAAAGATGTTTTAAATAAAATTGAAAATATTGGTTCTCAAGAAAGAATACGATCTATTCAAGATTTTGCCTTAAGGAGATTATTTGATTATTCAAGATTGTCTCGTATGCTGGAAAATGAAAAAATGAACAATAGTTTATCTTATACAATAAATGAAATGATTTCTGATTTGGATAAAAGTATTTGGATTACATTGGATAATTTTTCTCCTATCTCTATGTATCAAAGAAACTTACAAAAAACTTATGTAAATATTTTATTTGATATGATTAATAATGATAAGTCTCAATCAAATTATTCTAAAAGATTTGGGACAAATGTGAGTTATGAATCTTCTGATATTAAATCTATTCTAATAGGAAAAGTTTTTGATTTAGATAAAAGAATAAAATCAAAATTAAAAAGAACAAAAGATGAGGGAAGCTTAAACCACCTAAGACATCTTTCTTTATTAATATCAGATTTTATTGATAATTAGTTTTTTAAGGAGGATTTAAAATTTCTTATTTCGTTTTCTTTTAGTTTTCTCCACTTTCCTCTTGGTAAATCTTTTTTAGTTAGATTTCCAAATACTACTCTGTCTAGGCTAGAAACCTGATGATTATAAGAATTAAAAACTCTTTTTATAATTTTGCTGTTTTCACCGTGAACTTCTATGCCTAATTCATTTTGTTTTTCTAGTATATGTATTTTTTCAAATTTAAATTCTTGATTATCAAATAATACTATTTTTTTTAAGTTAATTAATTCGTCATTTGATATAGCATCCTTTAATGTAACACTATATATATTTTTTATTTTATCACTTGAAATAAAATATTTTTTATATAAATCTTTATCATTTGTTATTAATAATAAGCCGGAGCAATCATCGTCTAATTCTCCAATGACAACTCCATTTTCTTGTATTACTTTTACTAAGTCAAAAACACTTTTATGGTTATTTGAAGCTTTATAGTAAGTTGAATAATTTTTTGGTTTATTTAATAATATATAAAATTGATTGTCAATATTAATTAACTTGTTATTAACCTTTACACTATCATGTAAATTTACTTTTGAACCTAAAGTTTTAATAATAGTATTATTTACTTTTACTTTTCCACTTAAAATTAAATTATCAGCATCTCTCCTTGAACATATTCCAGACTTAGATATATATCTATTTAATCTAATTTTTTCTAGATTAGAGTTCTTTTTCATCACCAATTGTATTTTCTTCTTCCTGAAAATCTTTTAATGTTGGCAATTGATCAAGACTATTTATTCCAAAATAATCCATAAACTTCTCACTAGTTGAATAAATTAAAGGTCTCCCAAGTTTATCGGATTTCCCTTCTATTTTGATTAGATCTTTATCTAATAATTTCTGAATAGTGTAATCACAATTGACCCCTCTTATTTTTTCAATATCCGATTTCGTTACAGGCTGTTTATAGGCTATAATAGATAATGTTTCAAGTGCTGAAACAGATAATCTTCTTTTAGATTGTTGTTTTAATAAAATTTCATTTAATCTAGAAAATTCATTTTTAGATAAAAATTGAAATCCACCCCCAGACTCAACTATCTCAAATGAGAAATTTTTCTCTTTATATTTTGAAATGATTGAACTTATATAATTTAAAATAGAGGCTTTATCGTAATTTTTTTTTTCACTTTCTAGAAGTGCTTTGATAATTTCATCTACTTTTAATGGTTTTGGGGAACAAAAAATTAATGATTCAATTTTTAATTCTAATGAGCTCAATTTATCCTCTTTTAAGTTTTGCCTCAATAGATTGAGTTGCATGCGGAACAGCCATTAGTCTCTTTTTATCAATTAACTTTCCTGAATCTTTACATATTCCATATGTTCCATTCTTAATTCTTATTAGAGCTTTTTCTAAATTAGAAATAAATTTTTGTTGCCTTCCAGCGAGCTGACTTAAACTTTCCTTTTCCATAGTATCTGCACCATCCTCTAATGTTTTTAATGCACCCTGAGTTGAATCTGTACCAGATAAATTGCTTCTTAATAAAGATTCTTTAATGAAATCTAATTCACTTTTCGCATTTTTCATTTTTTCAAGGATGAGCTTTTCAAATTCTGCTAGCTCTTGTGTAGTATATTTTGTTTTCTCAATTTTAGCCATATTTTAAAATTTAAAGCTTTCTTTTTATTTCTTGTATTTCAAATGATTCGATTACATCTCCTACTTTGATATCATTGAAATCTTCAATGCTAACTCCACACTCAAAGCCTGATTTTACCTCAGTAGCATCTTCTTTAAAACGTTTTAACTGTTTAATTTTTCCTGTAAAAATAACAATTCCTTCTCTAATTAGTCTAATGTTGTTTTTTCTTATAATTTTTCCATTAGTGACAAAACATCCAGCAATGGTACCTATTTTTGATATTTTGTATGTTTCTCTAACTTCAACATTTCCAAGTATTTTTTCTTCTTCAGTAGGCTCGAGTAAACCTTCCATAGCACTTTTAATCTCGTTTATTACTTCATAAATTATCGAATAAGATCTAATTTCTATACCTTCTTTTTCAGCTAATTCCCTAGCTTTAACAGATGGCCTGACCTGAAATCCAACTATAATAGCATCTGAGGCAGACGCTAATAAAACATCTGATTCAGTGATTTGACCAACTCCTTTGTGTATAATATTTACTGATATTTCATCTGATGACAGTTTTTCAAGTGAATCAGACAATGCTTCAATAGAGCCATCAACGTCACCTTTAAGAACAACATTTAATTCTTTAAAACTACCTAAAGCTAATCTTCTTCCTATTTCATCTAAGGTAACATGTTTTTTAGTTCGGAGTTTTTGTTCTCTTATTAACTGTTCTCTTTTTGTTGCAATATCTCTAGCTTCTTTATCAGAGTCAAAGACATTAAATTTATCTCCAGCTTGTGGAGCTCCATTCAGTCCTAACATCAAAATAGGTGTTGCAGGGCCAACTTTATCTCTTTCTTTACCTCTATGATCAAATAAAGCTTTTACTTTTCCGTACTGAGCGCCAGCTAATACAATATCTCCTTTACTTAAAGTTCCTCCTTGTACCATAATTGTGGTAAGGTACCCTCTTCCTTTATCTAACTCAGATTCAATAACCGTACCCATAGCTTTTTTCTTAGAATTCGCTTTAAGCTCAAGAAGTTCTGCTTCTAATAAAACTTTATCTAGAAGTTCTTCAACACCTTGGCCAGTTTTTGCAGATACTTCTTGGCATTGATATTTACCTCCCCAGTCTTCAACTAAGATATCAATTTTAGATAGATCTTCTTTGACTTTATTCACATTAGCATTAGGAGTATCTATTTTATTTATAGCAAACACAATTGGAACTTCTGCTACCTTACTGTGGTTGATAGCTTCTTTTGTTTGAGGCATTACAGTTGAATCAGCGGCTATCACAATTATAACAATATCAGTCATTTTTGCTCCTCTAGCCCTCATAGCAGTGAAAGCCTCGTGACCGGGCGTATCAAGAAAAGCTATTCTGTTACCATTTTTTGTCTCAACATCATAAGCCCCAATATGTTGAGTTATTCCTCCAGCCTCACCTTCGGTTACCCTAGAATTTCTTATATAATCTAGCAATGAGGTTTTCCCATGATCAACATGCCCCATTATTGTGACTATTGGAGCTCTTGGGGTGAGATCTTCCTCTTTGTCTATATCATCAGTAATTTCTATTGTTTCTTCCTCTTCAGATGTAGTAAACTCAACTTTATAACCGAATTCTTCTGCAATTATGCTTATCGTTTCTGCATCAAGTCTTTGATTTATTGAAACGAACATTCCAATTTCCAAATATTTTGAAATCACATCATTTACAGTTACATCCATCATTTTTGCTAAATCATTAGCAGAAATATATTCTGTAACTTTTAATGTTTTAGATTCTTCTTGTAATTTGATTTTTTCTTCTTCAAGAGCTTCAGCGTGTTGAGATCTTTTCTCTTTTCTATACTTAGATCTTCTAGTCTCTGAATCTTTTGTTCCACTTAATTTTGCAAGAGTAGATTTTATTTTATCTTGAATTTCTTTGTTTTTCTTATCAATATCATCCTTACTATCAGACCCTATTTTTTGAATTTGTTTATTTTGATTTTTATTTGAAATGATTCTTTTTCTTGGTCTTCTTTTCTTTTTTGATTGGTCAGATGAACCTACTCTTTTTCTATCATTATTGTCTAAATTTATTTTTTTTATGATTTTGATGCCATCAACTTGTTGATCAGTTTTTTCCTCTTTAACGTCTTGTTCATTGTTGATCTCCTCTTTTTCATCAGAAATTTCCTTAACAAATTCATTAGAAATATTTGATTTTTCTTCTAATCCAATTTTTATATTAGAAGCAACCTTTTTTTCAACAGCAGAATCTTCAAATGCATTAGAAAGAATACTATAAAGTTTTTGATCAATTTTAGTATTAGGGTTTGAATCAATATCATATCCTTTTTCTTGTAGATAACTAATTATTGTATTTCTACCAACATTTAGTTTTCTAGCTACTTGACCAAGTCTTAGTTGTTTTTCTTCACTCATAAACTATTCAAATTCTTTTTTAAGTGTCTTAACAACTTCATCAATTGTACTTTCTTCCAAATCAGATCTCTTTAATAAATCTTCTTTATCAAGATTAAGCACGGCTTTAGCTGTATCAAGGCCAATTCTTTTTAATTCATCAATTATCCAGCCTTCTATCTCATCTGAAAACTCTTCAATATCAACATCTTCTTCTTGGTTTTCATCTAATTCTCTAAAAACATCAATTTCTAAATCAAGTAGTCTACTAGCAAGCTTAATATTTTGACCACCTTTTCCAATAGCTAAAGAAACTTGATCTGGTTTTAGATATACTGAAACAGTCTTATCTTCATTATTTATATTCATGCTAGTTATTTTTGCAGGACTCAATGCTCTTGAAATATATAACTCTTGATTATCAGTATAATTAATAACATCAATATTTTCATTTTGAAGCTCTCTTACAATTGAATGTATCCTTGACCCATTCATACCAACACAAGCTCCAACAGGATCAATTCTATCATCATAAGACTCTACACAAATTTTAGCTCTTTCTCCAGGCTCTCTTACAACCTTCTTTATAGTAATTAAACCATCTGATATTTCAGGGACTTCGTTTTCAAAAAGCTTCTCTAAAAAAACAGGGCTTGTTCTTGATAAAGTTATTCTTGGATTTCCTCTAAACATTTCAACTTTAGAAACAACTCCCCTTAAAGTATCTCCTTTTCTATACTTATCTTTATATATCTGCTCATTTCTAGGAAGAGAAATCTCATTACCTTCATTATCAACTAACAAAACTTCTCTGCTTAGAATTTGATAAATTTCACCAGTTATAATTTCACCAACTAATTCATCATACTTACTAATAATCACTTCTTTTTCAAGATCTTTAACTCTTTGAATTAGAGTTTGTTTGGCTAAAATAATAGCTCTTCTTCCAAAATCTTCAATTTTTATTTCTTCTGCAACTTCATCACCAACTTCAAAATCCTTTTCAATTTTTTTAGCATCAGATAATTTTATTTTGTCAAAGTCCCAAATGTCCTCAGAATTATCATCAACAATTTCTCTAAATCTCATTATTTCTAAGTCTCCTTTGTCAGCATTAATTACAATATCAAAATTTTCATCATGCTCAAATCTTTTTTTAATCATTGCTCTAAAAACATCTTGTAGAATTCTTATCATCGTAGGCCTGTCAACATTCTTTTGTTTAGCAAACTCAGTAAATGATTGTATAAGTACTTTAGTATCCATAATATTTTTCAAAAAAAATGGGGACAAATGTCCCCGCTTCCATTTAAATTAGTACGCAAACTTAACTTTTTTTATCAATATGTCAAACTTTGAAGAAAAAATAAAGGAATGAATGAGTCTCTTAAGCTATATAACTCTTTAGGGAAGAAGAAAGAAGTTTTTTCTCCAATTAAGAAAGGTGAAATATTGATGTATGTTTGTGGACCAACAGTTTATGACTTACTTCATATAGGTAATTTTAGAGGACCTATCTTTTTTAATTTTTTAAGAAACTGGTTTTCATCTAAAGGCTATAAAGTAACTTATGTCTATAATTATACTGACATTGATGATAAAATAATAAACAGATCCAAGAATGAGGATGTCTCAACAAAAGAAATATCTGAGAAATACATTAATGAATTTGAAAAAGATTACACTTCATTAAAAATTCAAAAACCTTCATTCACCCCTAAGTGTACAGATCATATTACAGATATTATTTTATTTATTGAGGACTTAATTAAGAAAGATTACGCCTATTTATCAGATGACTCAGTTTTTTTTTCTATAGAAAGATTTAATGAATATGGAAAATTATCAGGGAAAAATACAAGTGACTTACTGGCTGGTCATCGAATTGAGATTAATGATAAAAAAAGAAATCCTCTAGATTTTGTATTATGGAAACCTTCATCCGGAAATGATCCTGGTTGGGATTCTCCTTGGGGATATGGTAGACCAGGTTGGCATATTGAGTGCTCGGCAATGTCTAATAAGTTATTGGGTGATAAGATAGACATTCATGGTGGTGGGGTAGACCTATTATTTCCTCATCATGAAAATGAGATTGCACAATCTGAGAGTAAAACATCTAGATCCTTTGCTAATTTTTGGATACATAATAACCTTATCAATTTTGATAATCAGAAAATGTCCAAATCTCTTGGAAATATTATCAAAGGAAGAGATTTTATAAAGGATTATAATTCTGAAATTTTAAAATTTATTATTTTGAGTGTTCACTACAGGTCAGTTTTGAATTTTAATAATAAAATCATAAATCAAGCTATTGGAAATTTATTGAAAATTTACTCATCACTAGATTTAGCTGAAAAAATATTAAAATCTACTGTTCAGACAAAAGAAGTTGATTTATATAAAAAAGATTTTAATTCATATAATGATAAAATAAAAAATTATTTAGATAACGACCTAAATACACCTGGGTTATTTTCTGTTCTCTTTGAGGTAGTTAGAAAATTTAATTCGATTAATGTAAATAAAAAAATAACTGGAGAATCTAAATTTTTTGCTTTTTTATTTCATGAATTATTAAGTTTTTATGGGACTATATTAGGTTTATTCTTAGAAGAAAAAGCTAAGTTTATTAGTGAACTAAACTTATTAATGCTTAAATCAAAAAAAATTAAAATATCATACATTGAGTCAGCTATTAAAAAAAGAGACGAGGCTAGGATTTTAAAAAACTATATAGTTTCAGATAACATAAGGGAGGAGTTATTTCACAAAGGAATCGAGCTTCAAGATAATCCTGATGGATCTACTTCATGGACAGTTAGAGTGTAATTTATACTCCTTCAGCTATAACCTCGTTGACCTCTGGAATAAACCTTTTAAGTAATTTTTCAATTCCTGATTTTAGAGTGATCATTGAGGAGGGACAGCCACTGCATGCTCCCTGAAGAGAGACTTTCACAACACCTTTTTCAAAAGATTCAAATTGGATAGCTCCACCATCTTGCTCAACAGCAGGCTTTATATATTCTTCAAGTACTTCTATTATTTTATTATCAATTTCCTTAGGAGAAGAAGAGCCTTTTTTAATACTTGTACTAACTTTAACAATCTCTTTCCCATCTTCTATATATTTTTTTATGAAATTTCTTAATTCAAATTTTATATCATCCCAATTAACTTGTTGATTTTTAGTAATTGTAATAAAATTTGTCATTATAAAAACCCTATCGACATAATCAAATTTAAAGATTTCACTTGCTAAAGGAGAATCATTAGCACTTTCAGAGTCAGGGTAATCCTTGACTAAACCTTCACCTAATAACATTTTATCTGTAACAAATTTTAGAGAATTTGGATTTGGGTTTGCCTCTAAATAAATATTGACATTATTCATTTTCTTTATATTTAAGTTTTTCTCCTTCTGTTGAAGCTACAACACTAGCTACTGTAGCATCACCAGTTACATTAACAACTGTTCTTAACATATCCAGAGGTCTATCAATAGCTATAATCAAAGCCAAACCTTGAGGGTCAATTCCTATTGCTCCTAAGACAATCACAAGCATTATAAGTCCTGCTCCTGGTACAGCAGCGGCACCAATTGAGGATAAGGTTGCGGTTAATACTATAGCAACCTGATCAATTACTGTTAGGTCTTGACCAAATGCTTGAGCAATGAAAACTGCAGAAATTGCTTGGTGAATACTAGTCCCATCCATATTTATTGTTGCTCCTAATGGACAAACAAAACTTGTTACTTCATCAGATACATTTAAATTTTTTTCAACCCTTTTCATAGTAACTGGTAAAGTAGCAGCACTTGAGCTAGTTGAAAAGGCTAACATTTGGGCAGGAAAAATAGCTTTTAAAAATTCTTTATAAGAAATATCAGTATATGAAATAATTATTAAGGGATAAAATAAAAATATCATTATAGATAGTCCAATAATTACAGTTAAAGCATAAAAAAGTAATGGTGTTAGAGTAATTAAAATGTTGTTTGGATCATCACCAGCTAAATCAACAATTAAACCAGCTAGTAGGGCAAAAACACCTATAGGCGCATATTCCATTATTATTTCTACAATCTTAATTATAATTTCGTTAAGACCATCAAATGCTTTTTTAATTGAATTTGTTTTTTTTGGAGATGATAGAACTAATGCTACACCAAAAAGAACAGCAAAAAATATTATTTGAAGCATATTCCTATTATTGCTAGCAGAATAAAAAAAATTATCAGGAACAATATCAATAAGCATTTGGAGTGGCCCAGAGCTTTCAACATTTTTGGCGCTAGTAATTTTCATTGATGCGTCAGAAGCATATTTTTCTTTTAGCTCCAATGTTTTTTCTTCAGGAAAATACTCTCCAGGTTGTAAGGTATTTGCTAGAATCAATGCTATTACAATTGCAGCAACTGTGGTAATAATATAAATTCCAAATGTTTTACCTCCTATCCTAGATAATTTTGACGTATCTCTTAGATTTGAAATGCCTGAGACTAAAGAAACTAATATTAAAGGAACTGCTACGAGTTTTAACATTTTAACAAATACAGTACCAAAAGGCATAACCCAATTAGAAATATATTCTCCTATTCCTAAAAATACAGATATAATACCAACAACTAAACCAACAACTAAACCTAATATAATTTTTGAATGAAGAGCCATATACTAACTTTTATTTTGTAAATATAAATCAACTAAAACATTTGCAGCCATAGATTCTACAATTGGGACCGCCCTTGGCACAACACATGGATCATGCCTTCCTTTTCCTTCAAGTATTTTATTTTCATTTTTCGCATTTATACTTTCTTGATTTTTCATTATAGTAGAAACTGGTTTAAATGCAACATTAAAATAAATATCCTCTCCATTACTAATTCCTCCTTGAATTCCCCCTGAAAAATTTGACATAGTTTTTACTTTGCCATTTTGTATCTCAAATGGATCATTATGTTCAGAGCCTAGCATTTCACTGCCTTTGAAACCACTTCCATATTCAAATCCTTTAACTGCATTTATTGAGAGCATTGCTTTTCCAAGTTCTGCATGAAGTTTACCAAAAACAGGCTCTCCAATTCCCGGAGGGCATCCTTTTATAACACATGATACAACTCCTCCTACAGTATCTCTATTTTTTCTAGCATTATCTATTATTGAAATAAATTTTTTTGCATATAATTCATCAGGACATCTTACAATGTTTGACTCTATTTTTGTTAAGTCAAGCTCTTTGTAAGATTTTTCTATCTCAGATTTTCCGACTTTAGAGACATATGCTGTTATTTCTACTCCTATTTTTTCTAAAATTTTTTTAGAAACTGCTCCAGCAGCAACCCAATTTGCGGTCTCTCTAGCAGAACTTCTTCCACCACCTCTGTGATCTCTGTTTTTATATTTAACATGGTATGTATAATCTGCATGTGATGGTCTAAAAATATCACTTAAGTGATTATAGTCGCTACTTTTTTGGTCTCTATTATAAATAATGAGACTAATTGGCATTCCTGTAGTTTTATTTTCAAAAACCCCGGAGAGAATTTCAACTTCATCATTTTCTTTTCTTTGAGTTGTGATTTTAGACTGCCCAGGTTTTCTTCTATCCAATTCTTTCTGAATATCTTTTTTTTCTATTTTGATACCAGGAGGACATCCATCAATAACAACACCTATAGCTTTCCCATGGGATTCGCCGTAGGTTGTGATTTTAAAATTTTTTCCAAAAGAATTACTCATCTTTCTTTTTGAGAATAAAAAAAACAAATGATATCATTAAAGTTATAACAATAATATTTAGAATGAGGATAATGTTATTTTCTTTTTTAGTAGATATTAGTGTGTTGTCAGCCTCTTTAATTATTTCCAAAAATGGGTTGCCATCTATATTCTCTCTAAAAGATTTTAACACAGGTTCTCCATCAACATTTATTACTATTGAAGATTTTAAAGTATCATACATTTCAACTTGTGGATCAAAGTAAATCCACTCAAAAACATTTGAAAATTTATAATCTCCAGGTTTAGATACAGTCCCATAAAAACTGTATTTTTTTGTTCCAAAAACCTTACTATTTTCTCTTTTTATAATTTGTTGGGAGTTAGGAGAATAAAATTCAAGTTCACTAGAATTTATTTTTGGCGCTTTGATTGCAGATATATTTCCCTCACCTGTAATTTCAAAGTCATAAATAATATCTTCCCCAGTAAGTAATTCTGTCTTGTTAATTTTCTCTTTCAGCTTAAATTTACCTACAGAAATATTTTCTTTTGATGGGTGATCAGGTAGTTTTTTAACTTTAATTGATAAAGGTTTTGAAGAAAAAGTTTCATAATCTTCAATTTTATTTCTTCCAAAAAAAGATGGTCTTTTAGATACTTTGTATTTAATCAACTCTAAGCTTAGTTTAGGAAAATTTATAGTTTTATCATTAAGAGGGTAGTAAGTTGCTTCAAAAATTTTATATTGATTGTACCTCTTGTTATTAATTGTAACAGGCACACTGTTAATATTTTCTATATTAAAATTTTCTTCCCAACAACTAGCTGGTTTTATTTTTTTAACTATTTCAGTAAGTTGTTTGCCAAGTTCAAAAAATCTCATATCTGCAACATTGTTTTCGCTAACAAAGAATGAAAGAGTTGTATTAAACCCTTCTCCAACATAAACACTTTTTTTATCAGTAGATAAACTTAGAAAAGCATCAGCTTCAACTTCGTAAAACTCTTCGTTATTTCTATTAAAAAAATTATCAATTGGGTCAGAGAAAGGATCAAAAAAATTATTAAAAGGAGATTGTTTTGGCTCGTTATAATTTTCATCAACTATAATTTTTTTTCCTTTGACACTTATGGATTTATCATTTACTTGAATTAAAAAATTAGGCACTTCAAATTCCCCTATTTCAACTGCTGTATAATTTTGAGTTATACTTTGAGAGGTAGACATTTTACCATTAATAAAATTAGTAGAGCTAGAAGACGAAATTCCTGATTTTCTAAATCCTTTAATTTCTGGAAATGGACCATAATTTCTAATTTGATTATTATTTACATTAACTGTAATTTTTAAATTATTTCCAATAGATAATTTTTCTGGAGTTATACTAACATTAATATCTTGAGAATAAGAATAATTGTATTTTAAAAGTAATACGAGAGCAAAAAGGATTCTCCTATAATATAAAAACATAAACAAATTTAAAGAAGAGATACTTTAAGATATTAATCTAAAAATTAAAAAAAGTTAAATTATAATGCAGCATTTATATTTCTTTTAATTCCTTCAAACGTAGCTCTTTTAATTGCAGAATCTTTGAATACTGAATTAAATGTTTCTAAAGTTATTTCTTTCCAATCATTTTTAGAATATTTTTCTATTTCAGGCTTTGCTAAAAAATCTTTTTCTGAATGTGGTTTAGAGAATTTATTCCATGGACATACATCTTGACATATATCACAACCAAAGATATAATTATTGAATAGTTCATTGTATTTTTCAGGTATTTCCTTTTTGTTTTCAATTGTCAAGTATGAAATGCATTTTTTTGAATCTATTATTTGAGCTTGGGTAATTGCATCTGTTGGACAGGCATCAATACATCTAGTACACCTACCACAATGATCAGCTACTGAATTATCTGGATCAAGTTTTAGATCAGATATAATTTCAGCTAGAAAAAAATAACTTCCCATATTTTTATTTATGAGTAAAGAGTTTTTGCCAATCCATCCCAAACCAGATAGTTTAGCCCATGCCCTTTCGTGCACCGGAGCTGAATCTACAAAAACTCTTGCTTGAATATTACCAATGTTTTTTTTTATCAAGAGAAGTAAGTCGTGTAACTTATTTTTTATGACAATGTGGTAATCTTTACCGTAAGCATACTTTGATACAATAAAATTATTTTTAGTAACAATTTTTTTAGGTGGATAATAATTATAAGTTAATGAAATTACAGATTTTGCTCCAGGAACTAACTTTCTAGGATCAAGCCTTTTTTCAAAGTTTTTTTCTAGATAACTCATTGATCCATGATTTCCCTGCATTAACCATTTTTCGAAATTTTTCTCCTCTTCTTTAAGAAATCTGGCTTTGGATATGCCACAACTCGAGAAACCGACTTTTTTTGCTAAATTTTTAATTAATTCACTTTGATTTTTTTTCATTCAAAGATAGAATTTTGAAAACCTCCACGAGGATTAATTCCTAGATGTTTGAAACTATTAATTGTAGCAACTCTTCCTTTTTGGGTTCTTTTTATATAACCTTCCTGAACTAAAAATGGTTCATAAACTTCTTCTATTGTATTAGCCTCTTCACTGCAAGCAGTTGCGATTGTTTTTATTCCAACTGGACCTCCATTAAATTTTTTAACTATAGCTTCAATTATTTTATTATCCATCTCATCCAATCCTTTTTTATCAATCTTAAGAGCGTCCAAGCTTTTAATTGAAATATCATGAGTGATAGTTCCGTTACCTTCAACATCCGCAAAATCCCTTACTCTCCTTAAAAGATTATTTAAAATTCTTGGAGTCCCTCTACTTCTCTTAGCTATTTCTTTTGCTGCTTGAGTTTCAACGGGCACATTTAATATTTTAGCGGATCTTACAACGATATTTTCAAGTATCTCTTTAGAGTAATATTCTAATCTAAAATTAATAGAAAATCTTGATCTTAATGGAGCTGACAATAACCCTGATCTAGTAGTTGCACCTATTAAAGTAAAAGGATTTAATTTAATTTGTACAGATCTAGCGCTTGGTCCTGAATCTATCATTAAATCAATTTTAAAATCTTCCATTGCTGAATATAAATATTCTTCAATTACTTTATTTAACCTGTGAATTTCATCAATAAATAAGACATCTCCTTCTTCAAGATTAGTAAGTATGCCTGCTAAATCTCCAGCTTTTTCTAGGACAGGACCTGATGTAACTTTTAAATTAGAAGATAATTCATTAGAAATTATGTGAGACAAAGTTGTCTTTCCTAATCCTGGTGGACCATGTAAAATTACATGATCAAGAGGTTCGGATCTTTTTTTCGCTGCTTTAACAAATACTTTTATATTCTTTATAATTTGCTCTTGACCAAAAAAATCACGGAAAGATTTTGGCCTTAAAATGTTTTCAAATTCTTTATCTTTAGAGTTTGAATTATTATCTGAATTTAAGTAATCTTCTCTCATACTGAATATGCTAATTTAATTATTTTTATGCGCCAACTTCTAATATTAATTCTTTTTGTATTCTTATTATTTTATTTTTTCCCATCAAAAAATAATATTCAAGAATATACTGTTTCTGGATCAACGATGGGGAAAATACCTTATGTTGTAAAGTATGTTTTTACAAAAAATGTATTGAGAAAAAATGAAATAGACTCAATACTTACAAATTTTAATAATATGTTTTCAACATATATACCTGATTCTGAAATATCTATAATAAATAGATCCAAAGGTAAAATTGATATCAGTAATGAATTCTTTTTTTTATTAAGTGAAAGCAAAAAAATCTATAAATTAACAAATGGTTATTTTGATCCAACTGTTGGGCCATTAGTTAATCTATGGGGATTTGGTCCTCAAAAAATTATACAATCACCATCTATCTCTGAAATTAATAATGTTAAAAAATTTGTTGGATTTGATGAATTAGATTTTGGAGAGTATTATATCATTAAAAAAACAGAAAATACTTACTTGGATTTTAGCTCAATTGCAAAAGGGTACGCTGTTGATGTCTTATCAGAGTATCTGATTAGAAAGAATATTTTAAATTTCTTTATAGAAGTTGGAGGGGAGGTTAGGGCAAATGGAATTAATATATCTGGAGATGAGTGGGTAGTGGGTATTGAAAATCCATTTGATGAGATATCAAGATTATATGCATCTATCCCAATTAATAATAAATCTATTGCTACATCTGGTAATTATAAAAATTTCTATAGTTTAAATGATAGTATTTTTTTTCATTCTATTAATCCTAAGACAGGTTATCCTGCTTATTCAAATATGATAAGCTCTTCAGTTATTTCAGAAAACTGCTTTATATCTGATGCTTATGCAACATCTTTTATGATCTTAGGATTTGAAGAATCTAAGAAAATATTGAATGACAAAAAAGATTTAGATGCACTATTAATTTATACTGATTCAATTGGTTCTGTAAGAAGATTTATTACTGAAGGAATTAAAGATAAAATAAAATTTGTAAAATAGAAGCTATGGGTTTATTAACTTCCACACATTTCACAATCATCTTGATTATCTATGGAGCATTGCATTGCAGCTTGCTTTTCATCTTTACTTAATGCCTTTTCTTCTTTTACAATTGTAAACTTAATAGCATCTGCAGCAGCTTTAGTTCTTAAATAGTATAGACCCGTTTTTAAACCTTTTTTCCATGCATGAAAATGCATAGAAGTTAACTTTCCAAAGTTTGCATTTTGCATGTGTATATTCATGCTCTGGCTTTGACAAATGTATGCTCCTCTATCGGCCGCCATATCTATTATGCTTTTTTGCGAAATTTCCCATACTGTCCTATAAAGCAATTTGATATCTTCAGGTATTTCTGCGATTTCTTGAACGGAACCATTAGCCTCCATAAGTCTATCTTTCATATTATCGTTCCAGAGATTAAGTTTCACTAAATCATTCAGAAGATGTTTATTTACCACTATGAATTCCCCAGAGAGCACTCTTCTTGTATAAATATTTGAGGTGTATGGCTCAAAACATTCATTGTTTCCAAGTATTTGAGATGTAGATGCAGTTGGCATTGGTGCTAGTAATAAGGAATTTCTTACTCCGTGTTTTTTAACTTCTCTCTTGAGATTTGTCCAGTCCCACCTCTCTGAGCTTGGGACAACACCCCACATATCAAACTGGAAAATTCCTTTTGAAACAGGGGATCCTTCGTAAGTTTTGTATGGTCCTTCTTTTTTAGCGATTTCCATAGAAGACTCCATTGCCGCAAAATAGATAGTTTCAAATATTTCTTCATTTAATTTTTTTGCTTCTGTAGAATCAAAAGCATGTCTCATTAATATAAATGTGTCAGCTAAACCTTGAACGCCAATACCAATTGGTCTATGTCTTAAGTTTGAATTTCTTGCTTCTTCTACAGGGTAATAGTTTACATCTATAACTTTATTTAAATTTTTTGTAATCACTTTAGTAATTTCATAAAGTTTTTGATGATCATAAGTCAAATCATCTTTTACAAATTTATTTAGAGCGATAGATGCTAAATTACAGACTGCAACTTCGTCAGGAGATGTATACTCAATAATCTCTGTACATAAGTTTGATGATTTGATAGTTCCTAGATTTTTTTGATTTGATTTTTTATTAGCGGCATCTTTATACAAAATATATGGGTTGCCAGTTTCAATTTGAGCCTCTAATATTTCAAACCATAAATCTTGCGCCTTGACAGTTTTTTTAGCTTTGCCTTCTTTTTCGTATTTTTCATATAATTTTTCAAATTCTTCACCATACGTTTCATGTAAATCCTTTGCCTCATCAGGAGAGAATAAAGACCACTCTTCATTGGATTCTACTCTCTTCATGAATAGATCAGGGATCCACATTGCATAAAACAAATCTCTAGCTCTTAACTCTTCTTTTCCATGATTTTTTTTGAGTTGTAAAAATTCAAAAATATCCGAGTGCCATGGTTCAATATAAATCGCAAAACTACCCTTTCTTTTCCCCCCACCTTGATCCACATATCTAGCCGTCATATCAAAATTTCTTAACATAGGAATTATTCCATTAGAAACTCCATTTGTTCCTTTAATGTATGATCCGGTTCCTCTTATATTATGGATACTTAGACCTATCCCTCCAGCAGATTGAGATATTTTTGCGCATTGTTTTAATGTATCATAAATTCCATCTATACTATCATCTTTCATAGTAAGAAGAAAACAAGAAGATAATTGGGGTTTAGGAGTTCCAGCATTAAATAATGTAGGAGTAGCATGGGTGAACCATTTTTCTGAGAGCAGCGTATATGTTTCAAGTACAGAATCAATATCTTCCATATGAATTCCAACAGCAACCCTCATCAGCATATGCTGTGGTCTTTCAATTACTTTTCCATCAATTCTTAATAAATAAGATTTTTCTAAAGTTTTAAATCCAAAATAATCATAACCAAAGTCTCGGTCATAAATTATTGATGAATCAAGAAGTGCAGCGTGTTTATTTATAACTCCATATACTTCTTTGGATAAGAGTGAAGCGTTTTCTCCTGTTTTAGGGTTCACATAAGTATATAGTCTCTTCATAGTACTTGAGAAGGATTTACTAGTTGTCTTATGAAGATTTGATACAGCAATTCGTGCAGCTAATGTTGCATAGTCTGGATGCTTTGTTGTTAGTGTTGCCGCTGTTTCAGCTGCTAGCTCATCTAGCTCCTGTGTTGAGACTCCATCGTATAGA
The DNA here is from genome assembly GCA_038134805.1 of Marinoscillum sp. Lineage (GTDB taxonomy): Bacteria > Bacteroidota > Bacteroidia > Cytophagales > MED-G16 > MED-G16. Next base: position 37,323 of record JAYPVV010000007.1, read on the forward strand.
CCATCAATAACTTTTTTTGCAATTTCTATTGTTTTAACATAGTCAGTGTTTAGTCCATAGCTGAGCTTGTCAATTCTGGCAGTAATTTTATCAAACTTAACTGACTCTTTTCTTCCGTCTCTTTTAATAACTAACATAATAAACTATTTAAAAATCTTCTTCAAGTGAAAATTTTGGTTTATCAATATCTTCATCTTTTTTTAGCACTCCTGCTTTTTGATACTCTGCAACTCTTTTCTCAAAGAAATTAGTTTTTCCTTGAAGAGAAATCATTTCCATAAAATCAAAAGGGTTGGTTGAATTATAAATTCTCGAACACCCTAATTCAACTAGTAATCTATCTGCTACAAATTCGATATATTGACACATGAGATCAGCATTCATTCCAATAAGCTTTACAGGAAGTGCATCAGTAACAAATTCTTTTTCTAAATCTACTGCGTCTCTAATAATCTCAGTGACTGTCTCTTTAGGGAGAGTGTTGACTACATGTTTAGTGTATATGTGACATGCAAAATCACAGTGCAATCCTTCATCTCTTGAAATCAATTCATTAGAAAATGTAAGCCCTGGCATAAGTCCCCTTTTCTTGAGCCAGAATATTGAACAAAAACTTCCTGAAAAAAATATTCCTTCAACCGCAGCAAATGCTATTAGTCGTTCTGCAAAACTTCCGTTGTCAATCCATCTCAATGCCCAGTCTGCTTTTTTCTTAACACAGTCAAGCGTCTCAATTGCATGAAGAAGAGAGTCTTTTTCTTTTGAATCATCTACATAAGTATCAATAAGTAGAGAATATGTTTCAGAGTGAATGTTTTCTATTGCAATTTGGAATCCATAGAAAAACTTAGCTTCAGTATATTGCACTTCTGCAACAAAATGTTCAGCAAGATTCTCATTTACTATCCCATCGCTCGCCGCAAAGAATGCTAGTACGTGTTTTATAAAATGTCTTTCACCATCATTTAGGTTAGTCCAATCCTTAAGGTCCTGGCTAAGATCAATTTCTTCTGCAGTCCAAAAACTTGCTTCTGCTTTTTTATAAAATTGCCATATGTCATCATGTTCAATTGGAAATAAAACAAATCTGTCCGCATTTTCTTGTAGTATTGGTTCTAGTTGGTGTTCTTTATTTTGCATTTTTAAAACATTGCTCTTAAAAAAAGACAAAAAAGATTCCAGCCATTATATTAGGTTTTGCTTAACATAATGACTAAAAAATTTTAGTCAATAAGTGGTTTATATGTTTGTGTTTGGAAGCTATGAATCAAAAAAAAACAGCAAATTTTATTTTTGATTCTAGGCATTACAAATATTATAAAAAGAGTTGGAAATATCAAAAGATATTTAAACCCTTTTTTCTTTTTTTTTCTTTTTATAAAATTATAATTAGAATTAAAATTTAAATTCTAAAAAAAACTATATTTAATTTATTAATAATCGAATAATTAAAAACCAATATTCTTAGTATGAAAAAACTTATTATAATATTTTTATTCTTTTTTTCTTTCACTACTTCTTTCTCTCAAGTAACGACATCCAGTATTAGAGGATTGATTTCAGATGAAAATAAAGAGGCTCTTCCAGGAGCTAATGTTGTAGCAACCCATATCCCTACAGGAACAACTTATGGAGCTGCGACTAATCTTGATGGAAGATTTAATTTACTGAACATGCGAGTAGGTGGACCGTACACTATAACTGTCAGTTTTGTAGGTTATCAAGAACAAGTATTTACTGAAGTTTATTTGGATTTGGGAAAATCAGAAAACATTTCTGTTGACATGAATCCAGACTCTCAACAGTTGGAAGCGGTAGTAGTAGAAGTTAGTTCTACAAGAGGAGTGTTCAGTAAAGGACGAACAGGATCAGAGACAAATGTTGGAAGAAATGAGCTTAGAAATCTCCCTTCTATTTCAAGATCTGCATTTGATTACACGAGATTAGATCCAACAGCAAGTAATGGATCCTTTGCTGGAAGAAATGATCAATACAATAATTTCTCATTAGATGGTGCCATATTTAATAATCCTTTTGGATTAGATGCAGCTACGCCTGGAGGTCAAACAGATGCGCAGCCAGTTTCTTTAGATGCAATTGATCAGATTCAGGTTTCTACTGCACCCTATGATGTAACTCAGTCAGGATTCACGGGTGCAAATGTTAACGCTGTTACCAAAAGCGGAACGAATGAAGTAAAAGGTACGATTTATACTTTTAATAGAAATGAAAATTTAACTGGATCAAAAGTAAATGGGGAAAATGTTTTTGTGCCCAATCTTTCACAGTTTCAGACAGGGGCAAGTATTGGTCTACCTATCAAAAAGAATAAATTATTCTTATTTGCTAATTATGAATATGACACTAGAGATGACTTAGGTCAGTCTTGGTTACCTAATAGAGGAACTAATGGTATTAATGAATCGAGAGTGTTAGAAAGTGATCTTTTATTAGTTAAAAATACTTTAATAGGGTTAGGATATGATCCTGGTTCCTACGAAGGATTTACTCATTTGACAGAGTCTTCAAAAGCAATTTTTAAATTAGATTGGAATATTAATGAAAACAATCAATTAGCTCTAATTTATAATTGGCTCGATGCTTCTAAAGAGAAACCAGCCCATCCCACTGCATTAGGTTTTAGAGGTCCGAATGCATCTATATTACAATTTGAAAATTCGGGTTATCAAATTAATAATATTTTAAACTCATTTCAGCTTGAGTTAAATTCATATTTTTCTGATGCTGTCACTAACAAATTTCAGGCAGGATATTCACATTTTGATGACTTTAGAAATCCAATGTCTTCTCCTGCTCCTGCAATAACCATCCAAGATGGAGCTGGATCAAACTACATTATTGTTGGACATGAGCCATTCTCAATTAATAATAGACTGGATCAAAAAGTATTTCAGTTCTCAAATAATTTGACATATTCTAAATCAAGACATACCTATACATTTGGTTTTTCTTTTGAAAAATTTGAATTTGACAATTCCTTTAATCTTGGAGTTTATGGTTTTGCAAATGAGAATGGATACGTTGGAGCCTTTGGTTCTTTTCCTTCAGTCAATGATTTTGTTGCTGCAGGAAATAATGGGTTACTATCTGCAGCTTTAGCAAATGCAAATACTGTATTTAATAATGATAAATGGTCACTTGCCGAAACAAATGTTGGTCAATTTGCAATATATGCTCAAGATGAGTACAATATTAGTGATGATTTCAAGTTGACATATGGGATTAGAATGGATAAACCGTTATACTTTGATTCAGACTTAAAAGCTCAAGATGTTATCGATGTGTCAGGTGACTATGCGCCTAACACCCCATACATAAATCCAAATACTGGAGAGGTACAACTCCTAGATAATACTAAAATGCCTACTAATAAGTGGGTTCTTTCTCCTCGTTTAGGATTTAATTATAATTCAGGCGGAGAAAACTCATTGCAGTTCAGAGGAGGAACTGGATTATTTTCTGGTAGGTTTCCGTTTGTATGGTTAGGAAATCAAATTGGTAATCCAAATTGGTGGTTCCATCAAATGGTTGATCCTGATTATCAGTTCCCTCAAGTTTGGCGAACTAATATTGGTGTTGATAAAAAGCTTGAAAATGGAGTGATATTAACCGCTGATTTATCGTACTCCAAGGATACTAACGGAGCTCATGTTCAGAATTGGGGACTTAAAACTCCTTCTGGAAAGTTATCAGGAGTTGATAATAGACCAATTTACACTTCTAATGATCATGTCTTGGTTAATGGAGATGGCTTAGGTTTTGGTGCTCAAGGAAATGCTTTTGTGTTCTCTAATTCAAATAAAGGCAGAGCCTGGAACCTTGCGCTAAGAGCCCAAAAGACGTTTGATAACGGTTTATACACAAGTATTGGATATAGTTATCTTGATTCAAAAGATGTTAATTCAATTGAAGCTGAGATAACAGGTGACGCATTTGTTTTTAACCCAGTAATGGGAGATGCTAATGCTGACGTATTATCACATTCAAAATATGGAGATAAGCACAGAGTTATAGCTGTAATTAGTCAAAGTTGGAATTATGGGAATAATGATAAGTGGGGGACTACTTTTTCTTCTTTTATAGAATATACTAAAGGAGGAAGATTTTCTTACACTTATGGTGGAGATATAAATGGTGATGGATCAGGGTTAAATGATTTGATATATATACCTACAACTTCTGAGATTAATCAGATGTCTTTTGTTTCATCAGGAATGGGTAATGCTCTTGATGCATACATTGCTCAAGATAGTTATCTTAGTGGGAGAAGAGGTGAATATGCAGAAAGATATGGAGCCTTGACACCACTCAGAGGAAAATGGGATTTAAGAATTTTGCAAGATTATAATATAGAAACTGGTAAAGGAGATAAAAATACCATTCAATTTAGTATTGATATTTTAAATTTCTCAAATATGATTAATTCATCTTGGGGTGTTTATCAGACTCCTATTGCAATACAACCATTAGGTGTATCAGTTGATAATGGTTCACCTACATATTCTTTTGATTCAAATCTAAAAGAAACATTTGGTTTTGATAGTAGCTTATATTCTAGATGGCAAATGCAAGTTGGATTAAGGTATATATTTTAGTTAAGCTAATATTTTAATAAAAAGGCACTCATAATATATTGAGTGCCTTTTTTTTGATCATAAAAACAATAGTTTATAAGAATTTGAAATTGAAAAATTAAATCATAAATTTGCACTCGTTAAAAAATTGATGATGTACGCAATAGTAGAAATATCAGGTAAACAATTTAAAGTGGAGAAGAACAAATTTATCTACACTGATAAAGTTGAACCTAAGTCAGGTAAAAAGGTAGAATTTGATAATGTCTTATTTATCAGCGATAAAGGAACAGTTAAAATTGGTAAACCTACAATCAAAGGATCTAAAGTAATAGGAGAAGTTCTATCTCAGCTTAAAGATGATAAAGTAATAGTTTTTAAGAAGAAAAGAAGAAAAGGCTATAAGGTTAAGAATGGACATAGACAGCAGATGACAAAAATTTTAATTAAAGAAATAAAATAAGTTATGGCACATAAAAAAGGAGCTGGTAGCTCAAAAAATGGTAGAGAATCACATAGTAAAAGACTCGGAGTAAAGATTTTTGGTGGTCAACAAATTATTGCTGGAAATATTATTGTCAGGCAAAGAGGCACAAAACACCATGCGGGTACCAATGTTGGAATTGGTAGAGATCATACACTTTTTGCTCTTAAGGATGGTGTAGTAGAATTTAAAAAAGGTAGAAATAACAGATCTTTTGTTTCTGTTGTTGATGCCAATTAAACCTTTCTTTCTTTTAATTTTTTAAAGTACTCTTTTATTTTAGTTATCTTTTCTTTTTCAGATGGAATTGAATCCAATAACTTATAACCTCTGTCGAAAAATAATTCTATTTTGTTTATAGCAATTTTATCTATTGAATATTTTTTCATTAGCTCTGAAATTATCTTTATTTTTTTAGTATCATCAGAATTATTTTCTATCCATCCTAAAATAATTTTTTTATCAGATGAATCTGCTTTTTCTAATAGTTTTATCATCAAATAGGTTTTTTTATTTGATGATATATCTCCTCCAATTTTTTTCCCAAACTCAGCCCCACCAAAAACATCTAAGTAATCATCCATAAGTTGAAACGAGATTCCTAGGTGCTCACCAATTTCATAAAGTAAACCCGATGTTTTTTTGTCTTGTCCAGCTATTATCCCCCCTAATTCAAGACTAAATCCAATCAGAACTGCAGTTTTCAATTTAATCATGTTTAGATATTCTTCTTCTGATATTATTTTACTAGACTCATAATTCATATCTAACTGCTGACCTTCACAAACCTGAATGGCTATCTGATTAAATCTACTTATTGTTGATTTGAAATTTTTATCTTTTATATTTTCAAGCATTTTATAGGCAAATATCATAAGCAAATCACCTGAAAGTATTCCAATATTTTTATTCCATTTTTTATGAATTGTTTTGTAGCCCCTTCTTATGTCTGCATTATCCATTATATCATCATGAATTAAAGTAAAATTATGGAAGAATTCTATTGCTATAGAAGGGTCAATTATTTTTTTGATATTATTATCAAATAATGAAAAAGATAACATTGATAGAATTGGCCTTATTCTCTTGCTCTTTAAATTTAAAATATAACTTATAGGTTCATATAATTCTTTTGGTTCACCCACAAAATTTATTTCTTTAACTCTTGAGTTTAATACTTCAGTATAATTAATCTTGCTCATGATAGTACCATATCAATAGTTCTTTTTTCAATATCAGTATCAATAACTTTGATTCTTATTTCTTGTCCCAACCTATAAATTTTTTTCCTGTTTCTGCCTATTATTCTCATTTTTTCAGCTTCAAAATAATAATTATCATCTTTTAAGCTAGATATTTTTATAAGCCCCTCACATAATGTGTCTAAAATTTCTGCGTATATTCCCCACTCTGTAACTCCTGAAATAACTGCTTGAAATTTTTCATTTATATATTTTGACATAAACTCAGCCTGTTTGAATTTAATAGATTCTCTTTCTGCTTTTGAAGCATTAATTTCCATAGTAGAACTATGCTTACACATAATATCTAGATATATTTTTTCTTTTGGTTTGCTCTTGTTAAGATAATCACTTAAAAGTCGGTGAACCATAACATCTGGAAATCTTCTAATTGGAGATGTAAAGTGAGTATAATGTTTAAATGAAAGACCAAAATGATTTTCTTTTTTTGTAGAGTAAATGGCTTTTGCCATTGATCTTATAGCAAATTTTTCTATTGATCTTTCCTCTGGTTTACCTTTAATATTTTTAATTAATTTATTTAAGGAATCAGCTAGACTACCCTCACTAGTATTAATAGAATAACCAAACTGTCTAATAAAATTTTGTAATTCATTAATTTTTTCTCGTTCAGGTTCCTCATGAATTCTGTATACAAAAGGATAAGACTTACTATTCTTTTTTTCATGGTTAATAATTTTTTCAGCTACCAATTTATTAGCAAGAAGCATAAATTCTTCCACCATCTTATGAGTGTCTTTCCTTTCCTTTCTAAATATTTTTATTGGTCTTTTCTTATCATCTAACTGGAATTTGATTTCATTACTTTCAAAATTAAAAGAACCTGAAATAAATCTTTTTTCTCTTAAGTTTTTGGCTATGGTATTTAGATAATTAAGTTCTTTATGGAATTTTCCTTCTTTATTATCAATTGATAATTGAGCTTCTTCATACGTAAATCTTTTCTTTGAATTAATTATTGTTTTGCCGATCCAGTAATCAGCTATATTAAAATTTTTATCGAATTTTATTATTACTGAGTAAGTTAGTCTATCAACATCTGGCTTTAGTGAACATAAATTGTTAGATAATTTTTCGGGCAGCATAGGAATTGTCCTATCAACTAAATATACGGATGTTGCTCTTTTTTCAGCTTCTTTATTAATTAATGTTTTATTATTAAAAAAATGAGAGACATCTGCTATATGGATTCCCACGTTAAAAAAATCATTAATTTTTTCAATAGAGAGTGCGTCATCAAAGTCCTTTGCATCTTCTGGATCAATCGTAAATGAATCAATTTTTCTTAAGTCTTTTCTCTTAGTAATTTCTTTTTCAGAAATTTTTTCATTGATTGCATTTGTCTCATTAATTACATCTTTTGGAAAGGATAGAGGAAGGTCATAGTCAAAAATAATAGAAGAAATTTCAGTTTCATTCTCTCCAATTTGACCTAAACATTTAATAATTTCAGCTTCTGGATTTTTATTTTTTGATCCCCAGTCAATTACTTTAACTAAATATTTTTTATTTTTTGAGAGAGTATTTTTTTTCTTTTTTCTAATAAAGAAGTCTACATATATCTTTTTATTATCTGGTAAAAAAAAAGCATAACCTTTGCTATCTTCTATTTTGCCGATGAACTCATTTGTTTTTCTTTCTATAATTTTTATTATTTCACCTTCAAGATTTCTTTTAAAATTTTGTAGAATTTTAATCTCCACTTTATCACCATGAATGGCCCCATTCATAGACCTACTTCTTACCTTTATATCATTAGAATTCTCATCGATTCTAATAAAAGAATACTTTTTATTAACGTGATCAACTATTCCACTTATAGTATATCTATCTGAATTTTTTCTTTTATGATTCTTCATATAAAATTTTGAAATTGAAAACTTTAGCTAAATTATTTATTAGCTTGGTTTCTAATTCATCTATGTTGATTTCTTTATTAGTTTCTTTATGAATAGAAGTAACATCCTTCCCCTCAATTCCACAAGGGATAATATTATTAAAATACTTCAATTCAGTATTTACATTTAACGCTAGTCCATGCATAGTAACCCATCTACTAGTTTTAACACCCATTGCACATATTTTTTTTGGTGAATTTGATTCAAAATTTATCCAAACACCTGTTAACCCTTCGACTCTTCCAGCAGATAATTCATATTCTTTAAGTGTTAATATTACTGCTTCTTCTAAATATCTCAAATACTTATGTATATCAGTAAAGAAATTTTCTAAATCAATTATTGGATAAACAACAAGTTGCCCTGGTCCATGATAGGTAATATCCCCACCTCTATTTATTTTATAAAAATCTAAATTCTCTTTTTTAATTATGCTTTTGTCTATTAATAAATTTTTTTCATTTCCACTTCTGCCTAGGGTATAAACATGAGGGTGAGAGCAGGATAGTAAATAATTTTCTGTTTTTAATAATATATTATTTTTCCTATTATTAATTTTTATGTTAATAGTTTCATTGAAAAAGTTCTCTTGAATATCCCAGGCCTTTTTATAGTCAATATGCCCAAGCTTGATCCACTTAGTTTGATTATTAATTATGCTATTCAATTTTTAGAATTTTGATAACTATTTATTTAGATACAAATTTCTATCATAAATCAATTTACCATTTATATTCCATTCTCTAACAATAAAAGATTGATTTAAATTAATGTCTGTCTCTTTAAATTCAATTTCTCTTTTTTTCTTTCCAGATATATAATACTCTGTCCACAAATCTATTGGTTTATCATTTAAATAATAACCTTTGGCAGCAACATCACCATTTTCATAAAAAGCAAAATATGTTCCATTTTTTTCACCAAATTTTATTGGTATTATTTCTTTCATTTTTTTCTTTTCAATGTCCCAATAAGTTTGAATAGACTCATCATACCAACCTAGAGAAAAGAATTCCTTGTCTTGAAGAATATCTGATCGATTAAACCTAACCCACCTCCCATGTTTCAATCCATAATAAAAAAATCCTTCCTCAATTATTTGTTCACCAATTCTTTTAAGATATGGACCGTGCATCATTAAAGCTTCCTCTAAAATTTTTTTTGATTTTACTATCTTTTTTTTCTTCTTATCATAGAAAAATAATTCCTGAGCATAAACATTTACTATTTCAGGTTCTTTTATAAAGTTAAAATTTTCATAAATTAAATTACTTCCGCTAGTAGTTCTTATAAATCCTTTTTTGGTCTTAATTCCAAAATATATATTTTTTTTCTTTTTCTTTTTCTCAGTTATCATTAGCGTATCTTCTGATTCTTGAAATAATATATTTCTCGAAGAAATTGTATCTACATTTAATCTAAATATATCTTGTGAAAAACATTTTTCATCTAAGAAAAAAAGTATAATAAGAATAATAAAGAAGGTGTTTCTCATATCTAGTTAAACGAGAAAATAATAAAAAAATTATTTAGATAAGATGTCTAAACTTCTTCTAACAAAATTAGTTAGGTCTGATCCTGTTAACATATTCTGCGATAGAAGAGCTAAATCATATAACTGAGATGCAATCTTTTCTTTCGTTTTTGAAGTTTTAGAATGTAATATTTTTTCAACTGCTTTATGATTACCATTTATACTTACTGAAATCATTTCCCCAGGTCCACCCATCATAAAAGGATTACCTCCTCCTGTTTTTGCCATATCTTGCATTCTTCTAAAAAACTCAGGGAGAGTTATTGTGACAGGGTTATCATCAGGACTTAAAGAATCTATATTAATCATTGTGGATTTGTTTTGAATTATTTTTTCAAAAACTTCTTTTAACTCTTTTTGTTTTTTCTCAGATAGAATGGTTTCCTTTTTTTCTCCATTATCAATTAACTTATCAAAAATATCCGCATCAACTCTTTTGATTTGAACTTTTTCTAATTTTTGTTCTAAGTGGTTAATAAAATGACTGTCAATGACATTATCAAATATTACAACATCATAATTTCTTTTCTTGGCATCTTGAATAAAAGCATCTTGCTTTGAGATATCAGATGTGTAAAGTATTACATGATTTTTATCTTTATCTTTTTGAGTTTTATCAATAAATTTTTTGTATTCATCAATAGTTCTCATTTTTCCATCTATACTTTCAAGAAGTGAAAGAGACTCAACTTTTTCATAAAATTTTTCTTCGGAAATCATTCCATACTTTACAAATAAGTTTATGTCTTTCCATTTTTTTTCAAACTCATCTCTGTTCTCTTTAAATAACTCATTTAACTTATCTGCTACTTTTTTAGTAATATATGTGTTGATTTTTTTTACGTTTCCATCTGCTTGAAGATAACTTCGAGAGACATTTAGAGGAATATCGGGTGAGTCAATAATTCCATGCAATAACATTAAAAATTCTGGAACAACATCCTTAACTTCATCTGTTATAAATACTTGTCTAGAATAAAGCTGAATTTTGTTTTTTTGTATCTCAAAATCGTTCTTAATTTTTGGAAAATATAGAATTCCAGTCAAGTTAAAGGGGTAATCTACATTTAAGTGTATCCAAAAAAGTGGTTCCTCTGAAAAAGGATAAAGTTCTTTATAAAAATTTTTATAATCTTCATCTTTTAAGTCTTTAGGACTTTTGTTCCATAATGGATTTGGATTATTAATTATATTATCAACTTTTATAGATTTATATTTTATATTTCCATCTTTGTCCTTGCCATCTTCAATAGACTCGTCTTTCTGCCCAAACTTTATTTCAACAGGTAAAAATTTACAATATTTATTAAGAATTTCATTGATTTTGGTTTCTTCTAAAAACTCTTTCGATTCATCATTGATATGAAGAGTTATCTCAGTCCCCCTCTCTTTTTTCTCTGATTTTTTTATTTCGAATTCAGTATTTCCATCGCATCTCCAGTAAGCAGCCTTGTTTTTATTATTATAAGATTTGGAATTAATTTCTACATAGGATGAAACCATAAATGCAGAATAAAAGCCTAATCCAAAATGTCCAATTATTTGTTGAGTATCATTTTTGTCTTTGTATTTCTCAATAAATTCTGTAGCTCCAGAGAAAGCAATTTGATTAATATATTTTTTGATTTCTTCTGCTGACATACCAATTCCTTTGTCAAGAATGGATATTGTTTTCTTTTTTTTATCTAAAGTAATTTCAATGGACAGCTCACCCAGCTCCTCTTTTAATTCTCCCATTTGAGAAAGACTCTTAATTTTTTGAGTTGCATCGACTGCATTTGAAACTAACTCTCTTAAAAAAATATCGTGGTCTGAGTATAAAAATTTCTTAATAATTGGAAATATATTCTCAGTATTTATTGAAATATTACCTTTTTCTTTCATCTTATTCTATCTGATTCTCTAACTAACAATTCATCTTTTCTAATAAACCTATTTGCAAGGAAATTGAAAAATAATGCCAAAAATATTAAATAAAATGAAATAAGAAAATTGATTTTATCATTGACTTGGATGTAGAGCTCATTATAAAAAACTTCATATAAAAAATAGATTATAAGCATTGAATTTATAAAAGAATTAATAGCACCTAACTTGATTTGAGTGAGTCTATTTTTAAAACTAAATATTGATAATAATGCAATAATACATGAAATAATAATTGTTCCTCCAATTACAAAATTATCATAAGTTATAGTTTTTTCTCCTTCATTAAATAAAACAGATGTAATATATCCTGTAACCATTATCTCAACTCCATTAGTTTCCTCTGCAAAAGAAATCTTTTGCCATACTGGGAAAAAAAATGAAGAAATTAGTGAACTAATATATAAGATCAAGAATATTGTTTGGATTCTCTGTATCATGACTTTATTTTGTACAAAGAAAAAAAAAATGATTTAAAAAAGTGAGATTTTTTATTGAGATATCTTATTTGGGCACAAATTATCATGGTTGGCAAATTCAAGAAAATGCTAGAACTGTTCAAAATGAAGTTGATAAAGCAATTTCATTAATTTTAAAAGCAGAAATTAAAACAACTGGTAGTGGTAGGACAGATACTGGGGTTCATGCTTTATCTCAAGTAGCACATTTTGATTTTGATGAAAAGATAGATAGTTCTTTTTTATATCGTGTTAACTCATTACTTGATAATGATATATCAATTAATTCATTACATGAGGTTAAGAATAATATTAGTGCAAGGTATGATGCCTTAGAAAGAGAATATGTTTATAAAATTAATTCTATAAAATCACCGTTTCTAAGTAAAAGATCTTTGTACTATCCTAGAACAATGAATATAAAACTCATAAATGAGGCATGTAATATTCTATTATTACATAATGATTTCAAGTCTTTTTCTAAAGTAAAAACAGATGTAAAGAATTTTAATTGTCAAATCTTCAAAGCAGAATTAGTTTCAGAAGGTAAAAATTATAGATTTATAATATCATCTAACAGATTTCTTCGAGGGATGGTAAGAACGATAGTAGGTACCCTTCTTCAACTAAATGAAGGGAAATTAGACATAAAAGATTTTGAAAATATTTTAATAGGTAAAAACAGAAAATTAGCTGGACCATCAGCCCCCGCTTATGCTTTATATTTATCTAATGTAACTTACAGTAAAACTATTTATAATGAGTAATAATATTAGTGGGAATATATTTGATTTTTCAATTTTAAAAAGACTTTTAGGGTTTTGTAAACCTTATATGAGCATATTTTATTTTTTAATCTTTTTAACCTTAAGTCTATCAATTCTTCAACCTATTAGACCATATATTACTCAAATTATTATTGATGATTATGTTGCATTAAATGACACAAAAGGATTACAGAGTATGTTAATACTATTATTTATTTTATTGATTATTAATGCAGTCGTTATGTATTTTCATACATACTTATCAGGATGGCTGGGACAAAATATTATTAAAGACATTAGAGTTAAGTTGTTTTCTCATATTCAAAATTTTAAACTTCAGTTTTTTGATAAAACTCCAATTGGGAGAATTGTTACAAGAAATGTTTCAGACATTGAAACTATAGCAGATATTTTTGGACAAGGGATTGCAGCAATAATAGGAGATTTATTACAACTCCTTGGAATTGTTTTTTTAATGTTTTATTTAAACTGGGAATTAACCTTAATTAGTTTAGCAACATTACCTTTTTTGTTATTAACTACTTATGTGTTTAAAGAAAAAGTAAAAGTTTCTTTTAATAATGTTAGAACAGCTGTAGCTAATCTTAATAGCTACGTACAGGAACATATTGTAGGGATGAACATTGTTCAAATTTTTGGTAATGAAGAGAAAGAGTATAAAAAATTTGAAGAAATTAATAAAACTCATCTAAATGAAAATTTAAAAGCCGTACTATATTATTCGATTTACTTTCCAGTTATGGAGCTTTTTACCTCTGTAGGATTAGGGTTACTTATTTGGTATGGGTCTAACCAATTATTTTCAGAGGATGTAACACTTGGAATTTTAATAGCATTTATAATGTATCTTCAACTATTTTTTAGACCCATTAGATCTATTGCTGATAGATTTAATAGTTTACAGATGGGTGTTGTTAGCTCAAAGAGAATCTTTGATTTATTAGATAGAAAAGAAAATATAAAGTCTAATGAAAAAATCCATAATGGAAATATTAATGGAACTATTGAATTTAAAAACGTATGGCTTGCATATAATGACAATGATTTTGTTTTAAAAAATATTTCATTCAAAATAAAACCTGGGGAATCTGTAGGGTTTGTAGGCGCTACAGGTTCAGGGAAAACTTCAATAATAAATTTAATAAATCGATTCTATGATTTTAATAAAGGAAAAATATTAGTTGATGGTAATGATATTTCTGATTATAATACCTCATTGCTTAGAAATAATTTAGGTTTAGTTTCTCAAGATGTATTCTTATTTTCAGATTCTATATTAAATAATATAACTCTGTTTAATGATTCCATTGAGGAAGATGAAGTTTGGGAAGCAGTAAAAAAAGTAGGTGCAGAAAAATTTATTAATAAGCTCCCTAACAAATTGTTTTTTGATGTAAAAGAAAGAGGGGTCTCTCTTTCAGTTGGACAAAGACAACTAATTTCTTGTATAAGAATTATGTTATATGATCCTAAAATTATTTTATTAGATGAAGCTACATCATCTGTTGATTCAGAGTTAGAATCCATGATTCAAAAAGCTATTTCAGAAATTTTAAAAAATAGAACATCTATTGTAGTTGCTCATAGACTTTCAACTATTAAAAAAGTTGATAAGATAATTGTGATGGATAATGGGGAAATAAAAGAGATTGGTAATCATAATGAATTGTTAAAAAAGGGCGGGTTTTATACTAAGCTTTATGAGATGCAAAATAAAAATATTATTTCATAGAACTCTCTTTCTCTAATTGCTGATTATACAATTCAAAATACTCTCCTTTCTTTTTCAGTAAATTGTCATGATTTCCTTTTTCTATAATTCTTCCGTTATCTATTACTATAATTTGCTTTGCTAGTTTTACTGATGATATTCTATGAGATATAATAATTGATGTTTTATCAACCATTATTTTTTTTAAATTTTCCAAAATTTTATTTTCAGTAGCAGTATCTACAGCTGATAAACAATCATCAAGAATTAATAGTTTAGGTTCTTTAATTATGGCTCTCGCTATTGAAACCCTTTGTTTTTGTCCACCAGAAAGAGTGATCCCTCTCTCTCCAACTTTTGTATCATATTTTTCTGGGAATGAGTTAATATTTCTTATTAAGTCTGAATTTTTAGCAGCATTTTCAACAAGCCTAAAATCTTTTTTTTCAGAGCCAAAAAGAATATTATTTAATATAGAATCTGAAAATAAGAATACGTCTTGAGGAACATATCCAATTTGTCTTCTAAAGTTTGAAATATTTAGATCTTTAATATTAATATTATCAAATAGTATATTTCCTTTATCAATATCAAAGAGTCTAAGAATACTATTTGCAATAGTACTTTTACCTGACCCAGTACGTCCAATTATTCCTAGAGAATCTCCTGGATCAATTTTAAAAGATATATCTTCCATCCCAGAGATATTAGTGTCTTTATACTTATAACAAACATTTATAAATTCTAATCTTCCTTTTAGATCAACTTTTTTGTTTTTTACTGAGATGATATTATTTTTTTCATTAAGAAATTCATTGATTCTTTTTTGAGATGCAGAAGCTCTTTGAATAATACTTGTTATCCAACCAAGAGATGTTACGGGCCAAGTGAGTAAATAGACATAGATCAAAAACTCGGCTATGTTCCCAACAGATAAATTCCCATTAAAAATTTCTAATGCACCTACATAAACAGTAATGATAATACTAAGACCTATTAATCCCATAATTACTGGGAAAAATAAAGCCAGAACATATTGAAGTTTGACTGATTTATCTTTATACTCTTTGCTCTTAATATCAAATACTTTTGAGAAATTTATCTCACGAACGAAAGATTTTATAAGTCTAATTCCTGAAAAACTTTCTTGTACATATGTTGATAGATCTGAAAGAGATTTTTGAATTTCTTCAGATCTTTTATTAATTATATTTTGGACAAAATATATACTCACAACTAAAAAGGGTAGTGGGAGGAGGCTATAAAAAGCTAAATTAAAGTTAATGTAAAACATGAATGGAATAACCATCAACATTAATATTGTAACATTCATTCCATACATTAAAGCGGGTCCTAAATACATCCTTACTTTACTTACGTCCTCAGAAATTCTATTCATTAAATCACCAGTATTATTTTTTTTGTAAAAATCTAGAGGCAATGATTGATAATGATGGTATAGCTCATTCTTTAAATCATACTCAATATGTCTTGAAGCTACAATTATTGTCTGCCTCATCATATACATAAAAAACCCTCGAATGATTGCTGCCAATACAATAGCTAAAGAGAAAAATAATATGTCATCTATTATTTCCTCTTTTATGAGTTGATTTCCAGATGAATATTCTTTGAACCCTTCCTCTAATAAATTAAATGTTTCTCTAATTAATGTAGCCGGAACTATAGCAAAAGCAGTGGATATTAAAATAAAGACAGCACCTATTGAATAATAAAATTTATACTTAAAAATGTATTTGTTTAAATAATGTAGGTCTTTCAAATTATTATATAATTTTATAGAGTAATTTTTCGTAAAACTATAATTTAATATCTAATTTATGATCGAAGGACACAACAATTCTATTTTTGAAAAGATCAAAAAAGATAATCATGAGCAATTAGTTTTCTGTAACGATGATTCTCTGGGGTTCAAAGCAATTATAGGAATTCATGACACAACTCTTGGGCCAGCAATAGGTGGGACTAGAATGTGGAATTATGAAAATGATGAAGACGCACTTAAAGATGTTATTAATCTCTCTAAAGCAATGAGCTATAAGTCATCTCTAGCTGGATTAAATGCGGGAGGGGGTAAAGCTGTAATTATTGGAGATATAAATTTAAAATCAGAGAAATTCATTAAAAGATATGCTGATTTCATAAATGATTTAAATGGAAAATATTGGACAGCTCAAGATGTTAATATGTCCACTCAGGACTTAGTTTGGATTAAAGAAAAAAGTGAGTTTGTTGTTGGATTACCAAAAGAGCATGGTGGATTAGGAGATTCTTCATTGCCTACTGCTTATGGTGTTTATGTTGGAATGAAATCGGCTATTAAGCATGTAACTGGAAGTGATGCTCTCTCAGGGAAAAAAGTACTTATACAGGGAGTTGGAAATGTTGGCTCTAAACTTATTGACCACCTTCTTGAAGAGAATGTAAATATTTACGTGACTGATATTAATCAGAAAAATCTTGATAAGATTAAATATAAAAAAGTATCCTTTTTAGGAATAAACGAAATATATAATAATTCTTATGATGTAATTTCTCCGTGTGCTCTAGGCGGAACTATAAATGCTTCTTCATTAAAAGAAATTAAATGTGATATTATAGCTGGAGCAGCAAATAATCAGTTAGCAGATGATGATGAGATACCTCAAGAATTAAATAAAAAAAATATTTTATATATACCAGACTTTCTTATTAATGCTGGGGGTATTATTAGTGTCTATCACGAGCAAATCAATGAGATTAATCAAAAAAAAGTTATGGAAATGACAGGTCTTATTTATGATAAAGTAAGTTCGGTCATTAACTATGCGAGAGATAATAATATGTCAACTACTTCATCTGCTATTGAATTAGCAAAAAAAAGAATTAAGGAAAATTCTAAAAAAAAGTAACTAAATTTGCCTTTCGTTCTTGAATTTGAAGTTTATGATAAACAGAAGAACCTTAAGGGTCAAAGTTTTACAATTACTGTTTTCTTATTATCAGCAAAAA
This sequence comes from Marinoscillum sp., assembly GCA_038134805.1. GTDB lineage: Bacteria > Bacteroidota > Bacteroidia > Cytophagales > MED-G16 > MED-G16. Next base: position 54,991 of record JAYPVV010000007.1, read on the forward strand.
TCTTTTAATGTTGATATCAAAAAACTTCAATTTCAAACTTCAAAAGAATTAGATCAGTCTATTCTAAATATTGAAAAATCTTTTTTTGAAGTAATAGTTATATCAATTATTCTTAAAAACATTAATCTTGAAAAAAAAGAGATTGCAAAAAATGAACTTATCAAAAAGAGTTCTTCTAGGTTTATTTTTTCTAGTAATAGTATTGTAAACTTTTTAGAAAAAAGACCAGAAATTATTGATGGTATGATCAAACATAAAATTGATTTAGATGTAAATAATGAAAAGATAAGAAGTTGGTATTATTTATTACTTAAAGAAGATTTTTATGCTGATTATATGGGATTAAGTAAAATAGATTTTGAAGATGAGCTTTCCTTCTATTCTCATCTTCTCATGAAGTTTATTCTTAAAAAAGAAGATATTATTCAATTTTTTGAAGAAAGAAATATTTATTGGAATGAGGATCTAATTATAATTAAGTCAATGATGAAAAAGACGTTAAAGACGATAAATTCATCAAATTTTGATACATTTGCTCTCGCAAATTTATCTGAAGATATAAAAGATGATATTAAATTTGCCAGTTCTTTGTTTGATTGCGTTATTGAAAATACGGAAACATATGACAACTATCTGTCAAAATTTGCTCAGAATTGGGAGTTAGATAGAATTTCAGTTATGGATAAAACAATTCTAAGAATGGGGATTGGTGAAATGATATTTTTTAAAAATATTCCAATAAAAGTTACTATCAATGAGTGTATAGATATCGCAAAGATTTATAGTTCTCCAAAAAGCGGAAAATTTATTAATGGTCTTTTAGATGTAATTTCATTAGATTTGCTTAAAGAAAATAAAATAATTAAATCAGGAAAAGGTTTAATTGATAATAAATAAAAAGTTATGAGTAAAAATTCTACAAATTCACTTATCGGTTTAATCGTTGGTCTTTTAATTGGTGGTGTTCTTGGTGTTCTTTTTGCGCCAGACACCGGCAACAATACCAGAGATAAACTCACCTTTAGATTAAATAAGTACAAAAGAAAATTAGAAGATCTACTTGATGAGTTTATTGATGATAAAGAGTCAATAGATTCTGAAGCTAAGGCTAACAGCAAAAAAGTTGTAAGTCAAGCTAAAAATAAAGCCGAAAAACTTTTGAAAGATGTAGACGGTATATTATCAAAAATTAAAGAAAATTAAATATCAATTATGAAAAATTCAGTATCCATTTTATTTGTTTCGCTTCTGTTTTCATGTGGTTCACAAGTTAGTGATCTTGAGTTAAGAGTTGCTAAACTAGAAACAGAAATTGCTTCAATGAGAAGAGGAGGAGGTAGTGTATCAAGTGTAGTCCCTGCAGGAGCATATCCTAAGTTTACTTTCCAACAAGAAGAACATAATTTTGGAGATATAAGAGATGGTGACGTAGTTAGCCATGTATTTAAATTTACAAACACTGGTGAAGCACCGTTAATAATTTCTAAAGCTACTGCTGCATGTGGGTGTACAGTTCCTCAGTGGCCAAAAGAACCAATTCCAGTAGGAGGTTCTGGAGAAATAAAAGTTCAATTTGACTCAAGTAATAAGCCAGGTATGCAAAATAAAGTTGTAACTATAACCGCAAATACTGAATCTAAAGTTAAAAAGCTTTTAATTAGAGCTCAGGTTAATCCTAGATCTTAATTATTCATGATTTTATTGCAATCTCTTGGTTCTGGGTTGGCTCAGTTATTTTTTCCAATTGCTATAGTTGTTGTAGCATATTTTTTTATTTTAAGGCCAGAGCAGAAAAGAAGAAAGAGGCAGACAGAGTTCATCACTAATTTGAAAAAAGGTGATAATGTAGTTACCGCTGGTGGTATGCATGGTAAAATCGTACTTATTGAAAAACACACAGTGACCTTAGAGGTAGATAGAGGAACAAAAATAAAATTTGATAGAAACTCCATCTCTTCTGAAATGTCATCTTCTAATTAGTTTAGAATTAAATTAATTTGTCTTCTATTTAATTCTTTTATCTTAGATAAATGAACGCAAAATTAATTGGCATAACTGGAGGTATTGGATCTGGAAAATCTACAGTTTCAAATATATTAATTCATTTAGGGTATAAAGTATATAATTCTGATCTACGAGCTCAAGAGATATTGCTTGAAAGTAATGATTTAAAAAATAGATTGATACAGCTAATTGGACCGAAAGTTCTGGTAGAAGAAAAAATCAACAAAAAAATATTATCAGATATTATTTTTAATAATAAATCAATATTAAAAAAAATTAATTCAATCGTTCATCCCGAAGTAATAAAAGATTTTAAATCATGGGTTGGTAAACATTCTAACGAAAAAATATTATTTAAAGAATCTGCTCTATTATTTGAATCTGGTACATATAAAGATCTTGATTCAATAATTTTAGTTATTGCTCAAAAAAAAATAAGAATAAAAAGAATATTACAAAGAGATGCTTATAGAACTGAAGATCAAATCCATTCAATTATTAAAAATCAAGTCTCACCCTCTTCTGTTAGTGAATTATGTGATTTCATATTAGAAAATGATGAAAAAGAATTATTTCTTCCTAAGGTAATTTCTCTTTTAGATGAAATTAAAATTAAATTTTCCCTTTAAGTTTTTTAATTATTTATCTACAAAATTTATATTACGATAAATTAATATTACTTATATGAATCATACATTTAAACACATCATATTTTATACCTTTTCACTATTATTCATTAGCTGTGGTGGCCCTACTACTGAACAGAAAGCGATTATTGACGCTCAAGCCCAACTTGAAAAAGACTTAGAACTTTATTCTAGTGTATGGAATACTTTTCTAAATGAGGGAGATACTACAGTAGTAAACTCTAAGAATTTTACAGAGGATGTTGTTGTAGTAACTTCCGAAGGTGACATAGTTGGAATAGAAGGGGTTAGAAATTATTATTATAATTTTAATAAAGGGTTCTCAAATATTGAATTTACAATTGTTGATGCTTTCGGGCAAGGAGATAAAATAATGAAATACTGGAATTTTAAAGGTGTTCATACTGGAGAGTTTTTTGGAATCCCTCCTACTGGAAATAAATTAGATCTTTCAGGAACAACCTTAGTCACAATGATAAATGGTAAAATTGCTAAGGAACATGATTTTTTTGACATGAAATCTATGCTTGATCAATTACTTCAAGTCAATTCTGGCGATGTAACCATTGATGCTCAAAATCAAGGAGTATTATAATTATTCATTTTGCGATTGTTATATATTATTTTTTTCTTTTTTATTTCAAATACATCATTTGGACAAAATTTTTTGAAAACGGACAGACATCAGTTCTCATATAGAGATAGCTTAAATCTTTATTATCTAGGGTTAGATATTAAGAACAGAGATTATAATGAGCTAAAACTTTATCAAGTTTTGACTCTTCATAAAAAAAGTAAATTAAACAATGTAATTGGTTCTGTTTTTAGATCAATCGGGTATTTATGGGGAGGTGCAGGGACTCTTTTAATAATTACTGCACCTGCTCAAGATGGAATGGCCAGGGGGCTTAGTGTTATATTTGGAATAAGCTTTTTATCAATTGGAGCAATAGATTATGGAATATCTATCCCATTTAAAAGAGCTGCTAAAAAGAGAGCTTTTGAAAGGGACTTATCTATTCAAAAAATGAATGAAAAGAATTAATATTATTTGATGAACTCTATTTATTTTAATGAAACAAAATAATCTTTTTAAATATTTCATAGAATTTATTGTTATTCTCTCTGGTGTGAGCGCTTCATTTTGGGTTGAAGAGTTTAGAGAAAATCTTCAAAATAGGAAAGAGATGTTTAAAGTTTTAAATAATCTAAAAATTGAATTAGATGAAATTGAAGATTATTGTAAAGAAAGAAAAGTTGTATTTGATAAGGATAGTAATATAATAAGTTATTTGATTGATGGCAATAAAAGACAATTTGATAGTATTAAAGCATTAGTTCAAACTCCTTTCGAAATAGAAGTTGCTATAATTGATTACAGGGGTTTTCGACCACCAATGGATAGATATAATTCAATTATAAATGAAGGCACATTAAAGTTTGTTGATTCAGATTCAATTAAACAGTTGTTAAGTAAGCTTAATAATACTTTTTATTACTATATAAGAGCTAATGTAGATGATGAAAAAACTATTCAGCAAAAAATTAGTGCTTATCTTATTGAAAATTATCCTGAAGTAATAATAGCTGAAAATAACGTAACCCTTGAAAATTATTTTGATATGTTAAGAGAAAAAATAAATAATGATTTGAGCTTGAAAGCATTTATAAAAACAAAATCTAGGACTATGTTTGTGAAAAATTTCTTTTTAGAAGAGTATAATAAAACATTATTGGTCTTAAGAAATGAAATTGAAAATTATTTAAGAATAAACTCTTAAGGTTTTTCAATTATATGATACATCTAATTGATATCTTAAATAAATCTAAATAGTTCTAAGGAT
>JAYPVV010000008.1:0-59348 GCA_038134805.1 Marinoscillum sp.
AATCCAGCAGCATACTCAGCAGTCCCGTCATCATATGAATAATAATTTTTAAAATCAATTTTAAACTTTACACTATCATTATTTCTAAAGTTTTGATGTGATAAGACAGAGTCTCCAGATTCAATATAAAATAAAAAATCTATAGAAGTTGAGTCATTATTAGATATATAGTCAGTTAATTTTACAGGATTGTTTTTAATCAATCTTCTTTCAAAACCACCTAAAATTGGACTTAAAGGTTCTTTATCATTTATAATTATATTTTTATTAAGACTTGGTATATAACCTTTAAATGAATAATTAATTGGTTGAATATCCTTGTCTAAGTTTTTTATAAAAATATTTACAGAATCAAGATAGTTGTCAGATTCAGAGATATGTTCTGAAGGGATAGATGTATGAGATTTTAGAATTTTATTAATCTTGTGAGAAATAGTTCTATCTAAGTATATAGAGTCAAATTTTGATCTGTTTCTATCAACATAAATATAATCCAATAACCAACTATCGAATGGTCCCTGAGAATTTCCAATATTATAAAATTTGAACATAAATTTTTCATGTAAATATTTTTCTTCAATAAGAATATTTTTAAAATGAAAGTTATTTATTGAATTGTTTTGATTTCCTGAGATATACCATACAGTATTCCAATTTAAATCTTCGTCTAAAAAATCAACTTTTAATGAGTCATCTATATCAGGAAGTTCCCCATTAAAATTTAAATTCCAATAAAAACTTATGTAAATACTATCACTTAACTTAAAAGAAGATAAATTAATTTCATCTGATATTAATTCATCACAAATTCCATGACCACCAATGTTATTAAATGGCTCTCCGTCTTTATTTAATCCATCAAATTCAATAACATTAATACTTGGTGAAAGTATATTTTTAAAGTCTATTATCTTGACATTTTCTGACTCACTCCAATAGCTATTATCAATATTATCACTTTTAGAAAAATCATCCCAGAAAGGTAACTGAATATTTTCTGTTGAATGGTTAGAGTAGTTTGGTTTAGTTAATCTAAAAGATTTAAGTTTTTGGCTAAAGATATTGTTTCCAATTGATAGTAAAAAAAAAAAAGTAATGCTACAGAATTTCATCCTTTTTCTCTGAAACTATCCATAAATTTACCCTTCTTCCAATTTTTACTTGAGTTGCTTTTGATGGTGTTTGTCGAAAGACTTTCCCTTCTTCTACCCATATTTTTTCGTAAATATCATTTCCTAGACTATCAAGAATTTTATTATAATAGAAACCACTGTCTTGATAAATAATATTTCCAAGCCTAAGTCCAGATCCAATAATTGTAAACTGTGCTTCTTCTAAATCTAAATTTACTAGGTCTGGAGCTTCAAATACTTGATTACCAAGTCCATTTCCAACTTCAAGGTCAATGGTTGAACCTTTTAATATTAAATCATTCTCACTTATTGAATCTCCATCTAAAAAAATTTTAAGAACTGCATTTCTTGCCATATCTGGTACATATGTAATTTCACCAAGTTTTAAGTCATAGCTTTTTAAAATTAACTGAGCATTTTTTACAGAACCGTTAATAATTTTTGGCATCTTAATTTTAGGAGGCACCGTTGAGTTTAGTGTTAAGTATATCTTCCTATTTTCTTTGACCTTTTCATTTTCTGAAGGATTTTGTTGTAAAACAGTGTGTGCAGGGTATTCAGAAGAATAGCTAGAATCATCTAAGATTTCATATCTTAAATCTCTGTCAGAAAGAAATGCATCAATATCTTTTAATTCCATTCCTATAAGATTAGGTACAGTAATTGTATCTCCATGATTTGTTTTGAAAGGGAAATAAATATAAAAAATGAAGATTATGATGCTTGAAGTTACAAGAATCATCTTTAATAGATTTTTTAAAATATATTTTATCTCACTCATTTCAATCTATAACACTTCTAAATAAATCCTTTAAAGAAATATGAGCAGCAAGTGCTTGTTGAGGTAAGATACTTTCCTTTGTTAATCCAGGATTAGTATTTACTTCAAGGAAGTAGAACATATTATCTCTCATAATAAAATCACATCTAGAAAACCCTTTTAGATTTAATTTATTGTAAATTTCAGTAGCTATTTTCATAACTTCTTTTTCATTGCCTGGGCTTATTTCAGCTGGAGTGATTTCATCAGATTCCCCCATATATTTTGCATTATAGTCAAAAAACCTATTATATGATTTTATTTCAGTAGGTGGAAGAGCAACCACTTTCCCTCTATAATTAATTACTCCAACAGTTATCTCTCTCCCAACTATTTCCTCTTCAATGAGAGCATAGCTGTCTTCTTTAAAGCAATGATCAAGAGCTTTATCTAAATCTTTTTTTTCTTCTACTCTCGAGATACCAAAGCTTGATCCCCCTGAATTTGGCTTGACAAAAACCGGGAAATTTAGCTGAGATATTATTTTTTTATAATCAGTAACTTCTGTTTTATTAGTTAAGATTGAATGGGGAGTTAAATATCCAAAAGACTTGATTTTTTCTTTACATCTATTTTTATCGAATGTTAAACTGGATTCTTTTGAGTTTGAAGATGTCTGAAATATTCCTAAATTCTCAAAATATCTTTGTATCTCTCCATTTTCTCCTGGAATGCCATGAATTGTATTAAACACTAAGTCAAATTTAATTAGGTGATTCTCTAAAATTACTTCAAATTTATCTTTACTAACTTGATGCTTTTGATTGTTATCATCTAAATAGTGCCAGTTATCTTTCTCAATTATTATTTTATAAAGATTTAGATCATCTTCATCTTTTAATGTATCATAAACAACTTCTCCACTTTTAATAGAAATATAATATTCAGAAGAATAGCCCCCCATGATAATGGCTATATTTTTATTCATTGGTGTTAAAATTTAATTAGATCCATTTATAGCATTTATGCCATTAATTTCTGGAACTTGTTTTTTGATAGCTTCTTCAACACCTGCCTTCAATGTCATTGGTGACATAGGGCATCTCTCACATGAACCTAATAATTCTAAATTTACGATATTTTCACTATTAATAGATAAAACCTTTATATCACCACCATCAGCAATTAGATAAGGTCTAATTTCCTCAATGGCTGACTCAACCCTATCTATTAAACTGCTACTGCTCATAATGTAAAAATAATATTATTTATAATTATTAATTGCAATTTTTCTGGCAATGTTATGGCATATTTTTTTAAAAATTTTTGAAGATTCCTCTTCCTTGAGAACTAGGGGGAATCCATTGTCAGAACTTTCAGAAATTTCTTTATCAATTGGAAGTTCTCCTAATAATTCTAACGAATATTTATTAGAAAGTTCAAAACCTCCATTTTCACCAAATATGAAATGTTTTTCTCCATCTGATGAAATAAAGTATGACATATTTTGAATAATGCCTAAAATATTTACTTTAGTTTTTTCTTGATGAAACATTGCAATTGCTTTTTCGGCATCAATAGTTGAAACTTTTTGTGGAGTAGTTACTATAACACTTCCAGTAACTGGGAAATTTTGTGCTAATGTTATATGTATATCACTAGTTCCAGGGGGTAGATCAACTATCAAATAATCTAACTCTCCCCATTCAACATCAATAATTAGTTGTTTCATAGCTGAACTTGCCATTGGACCTCTCCAAATTATAGCTCTATCCTTTGGAACCAATAAACCCATTGATACCAACTTTACACCATACTGTTCAATAGGAATAATAATATTTTTTTCATTTTCTTTTTTGAAAGTCGGTTGTTCATTTTCACAATTAAACATTGTTGGGATAGATGGTCCAAAAATATCTGCATCTATCAAACCAACTTTTGCACCCATTTTTGATAGACCACAAGCAATATTTGAGGCAATAGTTGACTTCCCAACTCCCCCTTTTCCTGAAGTAATTGCAATAATGTTCTTAATATTTTTAACAATACTATTTTTATCAAAAGGTATTACGTTTGAAGTGAAATTGATTTCGTATGTTAAACCTGTAATTACTTTATTTAGTTCTTTTAAACAATCATTTTTAATTTTTTCTTTTAGGGGGCAGGCGGGAGTTGTTAATTCTATATCAAATGAAACTTTCATGTCATCTATTTTGATGTTCTTAATCATGTTAAGAGTAACTAAATCTTTTTTTATATCAGGGTCTAGAACCTTAGACAAACAAGTTAAAATCTGCTCTTTATTTATCATTATTATTTTTTTAGCAATTTATAATTAATAAAAAAATTAAAAAAATTATAAATTGATGATATTTGTAATCTATGATTGAAGAAAGCATAATTCAAGAAATTAAGGAAAGATTAGATATCGTCGAGGTTATAAGTGATTTTGTTTCATTAAAAAAATCTGGCTCTAATTACAAAGCGCTTAGTCCTTTCACTTCTGAAAAAACCCCTTCATTCTTTGTATCACCATCCAAACAAATTTTTAAATGTTTTTCTACTGGAAAAGGAGGGGATGCTATAGAGTTTTTGAAGGAAGTTGAGAGCATGAGTTATATTGAAGCAATAAAATATTTAGGTGAAAAGTATGGAGTTGAAATTAATGAGAGTGATTCAAATTATTCAATAAATAACGAAAAGGAAAGCTCCTTAATTCTATTAAATAAAGCAAAAGATTATTATAGAGAGAATTTAAATTCTTCAGAAGGAAGAAATATAGCTCTCACATATTTTGAACACAGAGAAATTAGTAAAGAAATGATCGAAAAATTTGAGCTTGGATATAGCTTAGATAAGTGGGATGCTCTTCATATATTTCTAACTGAAAATCAGTTTGAACAGGATAATATAGATAAGTCTGGACTTATACTTGAGAATAATAATAAGAAATATGACAGATTTAGAAATAGGATAATATTTCCTATTCATAATCTCAGTGGAAAAGTGATAGCCTTTGGTGGTAGAATTATTAAAGAGGATAAAAATCAACCTAAATATATTAACTCTCCAGAAACATCATTATATGTTAAGAGTAATGTGCTTTATGGTTTATATCAATCAAAAAACTTTTTAAGAAAGGAAGACAACTGTTTTCTTGTAGAAGGCTATACTGATGTAATATCTTTATTTCAAATTGGAATTTATAATGTTGTAGCTTCATCAGGAACATCTTTGACTACAAATCAAATTAAACTTATTTCTAGGTACACCAAAAATATAACTATTTTATATGATGGTGATAAAGCTGGAGAGGCTGCTTCTCTAAGGGGAATGGATCTTATTCTAGAGAATGACATGAATGTATCTATTGTCTCATTTCCTCTTGGAGAAGATCCTGATAGTTATTCAAAATCAGTGGGAAAGAATAATTTTTTAGATTTTATATCATCTAATCAAACCAATTTGATAAAATATAAAGTAAACCTATTAAATAAAAATTATAAAGATGATCCAATAAAGAAATCTGAAATGATCCAAGATATTGTAATGTCAATATCAAAAATCCCTAATTCTATTAAAAGATCTATTTTTCTAAAAGAAACTAGTGATTCATTGAAAATAAATGAGCAATCTCTTATTTCTGAAATGAATAAGTTATTAATAGGGAAGGATAAAGTTCAGCCGTTTACTAAAAATTTAATAAATGATAATAAAGAAGAAAAAACTAGAGACATTGAGAATGCTATTAATTTTTATGAGAGAGAATGCGTCAGAATGTTAGTTAATTATGGGACAACTGACTTTGAAGTAAGTGGATTAGATAGAAAGTCATTCATAGATTATTTTATTAAAGAAATTGAAGATGTAGAGTTTGAAAATAAAAACTATTTGAAAATAATATCAATCTTTAAAAAAGAAATTAAAAATGATAAAGTAATAGATATTAAATATTTTTTAACTGATGAATATAGAGACCTAAAAGAAGATATCATTGATCTTTCAGCAAATAAGTATGAGATTAGCAGAAAATGGAAAGACAAATTCAATATTTATGTCTCAGAGGAGACAGACTCTCTTAAAAAAACTACGTATACTAACATATTAAGGCTAAAGTTTAGATTAATCAGAAAAATGATTAAGGATAATTTACAGAATCTTAATCATACAGATGGAGTAAATAATGATGAAGAAACTCTTAAAATTCATAACAAATTAAAATCTGTAGAAATTGATATTGCAAAAAAATTGGGTAATGTTACTTCAGTATGAAAAATAAACTTAATACAATCAAAGAGGCTATAGAAGCTATTAGAAATGGCGAGATTATTATTGTTGTTGATGATGAATCTAGAGAAAATGAGGGTGACTTTGTATGTGCGTCATCTACAATTACCAAAGAAAAAATAAACTTTATGGCAAAGGAGGGTAGAGGATTAATTTGCTGTTCTTTAGAAGAGCAAAGATGTAAAGAGCTTGATTTAAATTTAATGGTTGGAAAAAATACTGACAAATTTTCTACATCATTCACAATATCTGTTGATCTAAAAGGAGATGGTGTTACTACTGGAATTTCTGCATCAGATAGATCAAAAACTATAAGTGCTCTAGTTGATAAGAACAGAATATCTTCTGATTTCTCAAAACCTGGTCATATTTTCCCACTTAGGTCGATGGAGGGTGGAGTCCTAAGAAGAGCTGGGCATACTGAAGCTTCTGTTGACTTACCAAAGTTAGCAGGATTATTTCCCTCTGGAGTAATTTGTGAGATATTAAATCAAGATGGTAGTATGGCTCGTTTGAATGATTTATTTAAAGTTGCCGATACACATAAATTAGTTATAATATCAATTAAAGATTTAATATCATACAAGATTAAAATAGAGTCTCTAGTTGAAGAGAAAGAGACAGTAGATTTACCTACAGAATATGGAAATTTTAAATTAATATCTTTTGAGCAGAAAGACACAAAAGAACTCCATTTAGCTTTAAAAAAAGGAGAATGGAAAGATAACGATGAGGTAATGGTGAGAGTTCATTCTTCATGTGTGACAGGCGATATTTTAGGATCATTAAGATGTGATTGTGGCTCTCAATTACAGACAGCTTTAAGAATGATAGAGAAAGAGGGAAAAGGTTTACTTCTTTACATGAATCAGGAGGGGAGAGGCATTGGTTTATTAAATAAGCTTAAAGCATATAAATTACAAGAAAAAGGATATGATACTGTTGAGGCTAACGAAAAATTAGGTTTCAAGATGGATAGTAGGGATTATGGAGTAGGTGCTCAAATTCTTATGAAACTAGGTATTAAGAAAATAAACCTGCTATCTAATAATCCCAAGAAAAGAGTAGGGCTTCTAGGTTATGGAATAAAAATTACAAAAAATACTAAAATAGAAATTGCTCCAAATTCGTTTAATGTTAAGTATTTAGAAACTAAAAGAGATAAGATGGGTCATAACATATTAAAAAATAATTAATGAAAAATTTATTTTTTCTTTTTTTATTTGGTTCTTATATTTCATATTCACAACAATTTCCAAGTGATTTCTGGCATGAGGGTTTACTTGTCACATCAGATGGAGATACTCTCAAAGGGTCATTAAAATATGATTTTGAATCTCAATCAATTCAACTTGATGACGGACAAGTTATTAAGGCAATCAATGTAAATAATCTTTTTTATTTTGAGATATATGATGAGTCAATAAAAGATTTCAGACAATTTTACTCTCTCATGTATCAAGTTGGATATAGTTATAATATTCCAGTATTATTTGAGATGATGATTGAAGGAAAACTTAGTTTAATGTTGAGAGAAAAAATTGTTGCTGAGTCAACAAACTCATTTTTTCCTTCATATTACGCTTATGGTTTAATGCCCTCATTTGGCAGTAACTATGGGTATGTTAATAGAGTGAAGTATGATTATTTTTTTCTAACTGAAGATGGAAACATCTTAAAGTTTAATGGGAAAAAGAAAGACCTATATAAGCTTATGAATGACAAAGAAGATGAAATTAAGAAGTATATGTCTGATAATAGGCTTAATTTGAAAAAAATGAAAGATCTTGCAAGGGTTGTGAGTTATTATAATAGAATTTAAATGAAAAAACCATTGATATTAGTTACAAACGATGATGGAATAGATTCTAAGGGTATTAGATACTTAGTTTCGTTAGTTTCTGAATTTGGAGATGTTGTAGTTGTGGCCCCTGATTCACCTCAATCTGGGATGGGTCATGCAATTACCGTTGGTGATAAATTAAGACTAGTAAATTCAGATCTTTTTGGAAATATAGAATCTTATAAATGTAGTGGAACACCTGCTGATTGTGTAAAGATTGCTAAACATCATATTTTAAAAGATAAAACTATTGACTTAATAGTTAGTGGCATTAATCATGGAAGTAATACTTCAATAAGTGTATTGTATTCTGGTACTATGTCAGCTGCTATAGAAGGTGCAATTGAAAATACTCCAGCAATTGGTTTCTCACTTTGTGATTTTGATCCAAATGCATTTCTTGAGCATACTGAAGAATTCATTAAAAAAATTGTAGCTAATGCATTAGAAAATGGAATTCCTGAATCGGTAGCTCTTAATGTAAATATTCCTAAATTTTCAAAAGAAAAAATTAAAGGAATTAAATTATGTAGGCAGGCAAACGCTATATGGGAAGAGACTTTTGATAAACGTCATGATCCATATGGGAGAGAATATTATTGGATGGTTGGTAATTTTGTGAATCATGATAATGGAAAAGATAATGATGAGTGGGCTATTGAAAATAATTATGTCTCAATTGTTCCATGTAAATTTGATTTAACTTCTAAAAGAGGATTAAATTTTTTAGAAGATAAATGGAAATATTAAGGATCTATATCTATTGTTATCTGTGAGCTAGAATATGCTTTTTTATTATTTAAATTATTTATTAGTCTGTGTATATTTTCTTTATTATTTGCTAGATTTTTAATTCTATCTAGCTTAAGATAAATTCTATAAAAGATTTTGTTTCTATTTTTTGTTACCCCAACATCAGTTAGAATACAAAAATTTAATTTATCACTTAATTCTTTATAAATCATTTTTCCAACTCCTTCTAAATCTTTTTTAGTTTTATTAACTATTTCTATTGAAATTAATCTTTTAAATGGAGAATATTCAAAGAGTTTTCTCTCTCTCATCTCATCAGCAGTAATATCTTTATATTCTCTTCTAATATATTCAGAAAAACTCCTGTTATTATGATTAAATAACTGAGCAATAAGTTTCTTGTTTCCATCAATATTGACTTTTCTTATTAATTTAAAAATGAGTTGAAAATATATCTCATTTGCTTTGTAATTAGTTGAATTTGAAATTTTATCTGGATTAATTAAGGCTATAAGAGAGTAATTAAAAGATTCAAAACTATCTATGACAGAATAACTTCCAATTAATAAATCATATGCATTTATATTAATTAAAAAATCTTCTAACTTCTTTCTTGATAATATTGTATTTTGAGAGAGAGAAAATATCTTAATTTTATTTTCAATTTTTTTTAAAGAATCACTTATTGATGTTATATCTTTTGAGTAAGGAGTAAAAATTATGGTTTTCTTATTTTGTAAATAATTTAACTTTATAGAATCAAAAACTTCATTTGACAAAATATCATCTAAATTATTTTTTTTCTTTTTTTCAACTCCATTTATAACTGATATTTTACTTAAATCAACTTTAGATTTTAAGTAATTTTTTTTATCAAAGAAATTAAACCTTCCTTTGTTGACATTGTAAATTGATTCTATTGATGGGGAATCAGAAATCAAATAAATTAAACAATTGTGAATTTTAGATAACATTATTGCACAATCTCTGGAATTATATCTAATTACTTTATCAGTCTCTTTAAATAAAAAACTATGTTCTGATAACACAAATATTTTATATAGATTTTGGAAAGGTAAGAATACAGCTGACTTTGATCCAAGTATTATTATTTTCTCATTTTTTAAAAGTTTTTCCCAAATGACTAATTTATCTTTTATTGAGGTTTTTGAGTCATATATATAACATCTATTTTTAATTTTTTTAGATAAAAAAAGATAAGTGTTTGCGGTCTGATAGCTATTTGGAGTTAATATTAAAAACTGATTTTCAATATTATTTTTTATTTCTTTATAGATATTATCTATGAAGTCTTTTGATTTTTCAACTACTAAATTTATTTCATGCTTTTGTTTGTAGATTTTTGGTGAATTTTCAAATGTATTTGTTTTAATATTTAATAAATTTTTTGAAAAAATTGAGTTAAAAATTTTAGAGATGCTTACCAGGTAGTACTTTGAGGTCCAATTAATAAATTCTAATTGCCGAGCTGAAATTATAGGGCCATAATTCTCTACTGATAAAATTTTTTTAGTATAAAATTTTTTTTTGGGGATATATGGATTTGATATAACTAAACCATTTATTATCTCATTATTATTTCCAAATGGAATACTTACAATAGAACCAATTTGAGTTTTAAAGGTAGATTTATAAGTAAAAAATTTATTTAATGGGAAATTTACTAAAACATCAATATAAGAATAACCTTTCTTCATAATTCAGAAAGATTCAATTTAGTAATTAAAGAGTTTATTAAGAAATTAACTACTAAGACTTCTTAGTTTCATCAATAGATTCTGATTCAGATATATTTTCAGTTTCTGTTGAATTTTCGACTCTGTTCTCGTCTACAGGTTTTGAATCATCAGGAGTCTTCTTTTTCTTTTCTTTCTTTTTGTCTGAAATTATTTTATCACCAGAGACTGTAACTTTTATCTTATGAGTCAGATCTTTATGAATTTTTAATTCAACCTCATATTCTCCAACAGCATTTACTCTAGATAATATTGAAATATTCTTTTTATCTATTTCAAAACCTTTATCTAGTAACATTTTAGAAATTTGAGCAGTTGTTACAGATCCAAAAACTCTTTCTTCAGAACCAGTTTTTAGTTTGAACTCTAAATTTAAATTTCCAATCTTTTTTGCAAGATTTTGAGCATCTTTTAATATTTCTTCTTGCTTTTTGATTGTTTGTTTTAAATTTTCATTTAAAATCTTAGAATTCGACTTATTTGCTAGTACAGCGAGTCCGTTTGGAATTAGATAATTTCTTCCATATCCATTTTTTACACTGACAATTTCATCTTTAAACCCTAATCCAGGAATATTTTTTTTAAGTATTATATCCATAGTATATTTAGTTAGTGTCAGTAGTAAAAGGTAATAAAGCTAAGTGTCTAGCTCTCTTTACAGCCTGTGCTACTTTTTTTTGAAATTTAGAACTTGTTCCAGTAATCCTTCTAGGTAAAATTTTACCTTGGTCATTAATAAACTGTTTTAAAAAGGAAGGGTCCTTATAATCGATATATTTTATCCCACTTTTTTTAAATCTACAGAATTTTTTCTGTTTACTTGATCTGTCAATTGATTCATTTTGTAGTGCTGAGTTAAACTGATTTTTCATTTTTCTTTCTTCTTTTTAAATTCACCTTTAGCTCTTCTTGCGTTATATTCAAGGGCATCTTTGCATAAAGAAACAGTTAAGTATCTAAGTATAGATCTGTCTCTCTTAAGTTCTGTCTCTAATTTAGATACTAAATCTATCTTTTCAGTTTCATACTGAAATAAATGGAAGAATCCAGAATTTTTATTACTAATTGGATAAGCGAGTTCTTTAAACCCGAGTGACTCATTACAAATGAGCTTAACTTTATTTGAGTTAAGGACATCAGTATATTTATTAACAGTATCCTCTACCTGTTTTTCAGATAGAACGGGATTTATTATGAATACTGTTTCGTAGTTTTTATTCATATAATTTCCTTAAATGAGTTGCAAAGCTAATATTTTGATATTAAAAATTTAATTATTTTATTAAAAATTCTCCTCTTCCTATTTTATAGTCTTTCGTATATATATGAACTATGTACTTTCCTTTCTCTAGCTCCTCATTTTTAGAATAATTTAAAGTCAAGTCTTTTTCATTTCTGTCAATGAGTATCTCATCTTTTATTGTATAAAATGATTCTCTTTTATCATAAGTAAATGTTCCTGAGCCTTTAGTTATATCATATAAAATTTCATTATTTGGTTTTTCTATAGCAATGTAAATATTTACAACTTCAATTTTAGCTAAATCGTTTTCGCTTAGTTTTATATAAAATTTTATATTATCTAAAGATCTATTTTTAAATTCTCCAAATTTACTTGTGCCATTTCTAAATATTCCTTCAACATTGAAATCTAAAATTTCTAATCTAGAAGCGACTTTTATTTTTTCTTCGAGCTGTTTATTTGATTGATTAATATTTGAAATAGTGGAATTCAAATTATTTATTTCAATTTTTTGTTCTTTATTTTCTTCAAATAATTGCTCATTAATTTTTTTTAATCTTTCTATCTCCTCATCCTGAGCTATAAGCAATTCTCTATACCCATCAACCTTTCCTTGAAGTCTATTAATTTGGGCATAAGCTCTATTTCTAAACTCTTTTTTTTCTAATTCCAGGTTTTCTTTTAATATTAGAAGTGAGTCAATATCTCCTCCAAGTTGAGATATAGTAAGAATTTTTTCATTCAAGACATTAGAGATAGAATCTAATTCTAAATAGACATTATCTAATTCTTTTTCTTGTTCTTTTCTTATTTTCTCTGACTTATCTTTTTGGTAAATAAAAAATCCTAATCCAATTATTGTTATTACTAATATTAGGATAAGTACTCGAATTATTTTTTTTTCTTTCATTAGGGTAATAAATTGTACGCAAAAATAAAGAATTACTATTGAAGGTAAAAATTGAAAGTTCTTGGGAGAAAGAGTTAGATGAAATTTTTAAACAACCATTTTTCAAAGATTTAGTTACTAAAGTTAAGAATGAGTATGATAATAATATAGTATATCCAGAAGGTAAAAATATATTTAGAGCATTTGATTTATGCCCATTTAACAATATTAAAGTAGTTATACTTGGACAAGACCCATATCATGGACCTAATCAAGCTAATGGATTATCATTTTCTGTTAACAAAGGTATCTCTCTTCCACCTTCACTCAAGAATATTTATAAAGAGTTAAAATATAATTATGATGATTTTATTTACACTGATGGAGATTTGTCAAAATGGGCTCAAAATGGAGTATTACTTTTGAATTCAGTCCTTACAGTAAGAAAGGGAGAACCTGGTTCACATAAAGATTTAGGATGGGTAAAATTTACAGATTTAATTATTAATCTAATTTCTATAAAGAAAAAAAATATTGTATTCATTTTATGGGGATCATTTGCAAAGTCAAAACTTAATCTTATTGAAAATAAAAACGATCACCTCATTTTATTTTCTACACATCCTTCTCCATTTTCAGCAAATAATGGGTTTTTTAAAAGTTTCCATTTTAAGAAAACAAATGATTACTTATCTAAAAATAAGATTGAAAAAATAAAGTGGTAAAAATTATCTAATTATTTTCAGGAACCTATCCCACCGAATTGCTTTAAAAATATTATCTTCTTGATAATCATAGGAAAACCATATAAAAGATGCTTCACCTAAAATATGATCATATGGAACAAATCCCCAAAACCTAGAGTCTTCAGAATTGTGTCTATTATCACCCATCATGAAAAAATAATCTTGCTTGAAAGAATAAGAATTAACAATTTCATTATCAATAAGTAAATTATCTCCTTCTATTCTAATATTATCTAGTTTCTCATAATTTTGAATAGTTGATCCATATTTTTTAATTGTTTCACTATTAATTTCAATCTGTAGATTTTTTTTTGGAATCATTAGAGGGCCATAAAAATCTGTATTCCATTTAAAATCTTCCTGATTAGGAAATATCCTTCCAGATGATGCAGATTCTTCCATCCTATATAATTGTAAACTATTAATAAAAGATTCATTTGCTAATAATCTAGCATTTTCTTCTTTAGTATTTATATAATAGCCATTGGAAACTTTAGTGTATTCCCAAATATCATATTTCTTAAAAACTCTATCATTTATATTGATATCGGTTTGAATAAAATATCTGTTTTGAAGATCAACTGGATCATTTATTTTATCCCCATTTATAACAACATCCCCATTTTCAATTTTTATAGTATCTCCAGGGAGTCCAACACATCTTTTTACATAATAAGTTTTGAGATCAAGGGGCTTATCTAGTTCATTTGGATAATTAAAAACTACAACATCATTTCTTTCAATATCTCCAAATCCAGGAAATCTAAATGTAGGAAGTTGAATCCAATCTAAATAAGATTCAATATTTGTTCCCCAAATTTTTTGATGAGTTAATGGAACTTGAAGTGGTGTTTTTGGAGTCCTTGGACCATAGTTCAATTTATTTACAAATAAAAAATCACCAACAAGCAAAGTTTTTTCCATAGATGGAGTAGGGATAGTAAAAGCTTCAAATGTTGCCCATCTTATTAAAGTAGCAGCAATTACAGCAAATAGAAGAGCATCAAACCATTCTCTAATTGGACCTTTTTTCATGACTGCAAATATATTTTTAAAAACTTAATAACTAATTTTTTTTAACAAATTTTAGAATGATATGGAGAGTGTTAAACCTACAAAGTTATTTGAATTTACTTTCTCTAGTGATGGTTTCAACCTAACACTTAAGTCGTTATCTGTATTAAATTCATTAAGGTGAGAAAAAATATGAGCATCAGCAATATTTAACAAATAATATACTCCAGTGAAAATTATCAACATATCCCTATTTCTTCTCCAAAATTCAAGATTTCTTTCTAAAGAAGTTCTGCTAATATTCGGGAATGGATTTATTGTTAATGGGTCATCATCTATTTCATATGTAAGAGCTTTTTTAAACTCATTATACATTTCATTATTGAATTTGATATAATGACCTATAACAGTATAACCACCATAAATTACAGGTACTTTCCAATATTGTTTATTATAAACCTGACCAAGACCTGGTAAAATTGCTGAAAGTTTTGATGCTTTTTTAGGATTATTTTCTCTGATTTTTATTTCTTCTTGTCCAAAACTATAGTTTATAGAAATAATTATTAGAATAATTAGTTTCTTCATTAAATAATACCTAAAATTTCCAAAATTCTATTCAAATCATTTGTTGATTTAAAAGGGATGATGATTTTTCCATTATTTTCAGTTCCATTTGCAGTTATTTTTGTCCCAAAATGTGATGAAAGTTTTGACTCTAGCTTACTTAAGTTATATGAACTATTTGATTTTTTTATTTCATTTTTTGTATTATTTGCTTTCCTAACTAATTCTTCAGTTTTTCTTACCGAGAGGTTATTATTTAGAATTAATGCATAAATTTTTAACTGAAGTTCACTTTTTGTTATGCCAATTAATGATCGAGCGTGTCCCATCTGAATTTTATCATCAATTAATCCCTTTTGAATAGTTGGGGGTAGCTTTAAAAGTCTTAGATAATTATTAATTGTAGTTCTATCTTTTCCAACTCTATTCCCTAATTCTTCTTGATTTAATTTTAAGTCATCGATTAATTTTTTATATGATATAGCAATTTCTATAGAATTTAGGTTTTCTCGTTGAATATTTTCAATTAAAGCTAACTCTAAAAGATTTTTATCTTCAGTAACTCTTATAAAAGCAGGTATTTTCTTTATCCCAGAGAGCATAGAAGCCCTAAACCTTCTTTCCCCTGAAACTAATTGGTATGAGTTATTATCTAGTTTCCTTACGGTTATTGGCTGTATTATACCATGTTGTTTAATAGATATAGAAAGCTCTTTTAATTTTTCTTCATCAAAAGATTTTCTGGGCTGATTTTTATTAACAACTATTTCATCAATATTTATTTCATCAAATATTTTATTAGTTTTTTTATTCTCTGTAACACTTAACAATGACCCAAGACCTCTGCCTAATGAATTTCTTTTATTTACCATGTTACTTTAACTGAATTATTTTTATCAATAACTTCTTGAGCTAAATTTAAATAGCTTATTGATCCTTTACAACTAGCGTCATATGAAATAACAGGTATCCCAAAAGATGGTGCTTCACTAACTTTAACATTTCTTGGAATAATTGTGTTAAACACCAGACTTTTAAAATGAGTTTGAACTTCCTCTACTACCTGATTACTTAGTCTAAGTCTGACATCGTACATGCTCATTAAAATTCCTTCAATTGTTAGTTTTTCATTAAGTGTATTTTGAATTATTTTGATAGTTTCTAGCAGTTTTCCTAGTCCCTCTAATGCAAAATATTCACATTGAACTGGTATAATTACAGAGTCAGATGCAACTAAAGAGTTTACGGTAACAATCCCCAAGGAAGGAGAACAGTCAATAATTACATAATCATAATTACTCCTAATATTTTCAATAGCTCTCTTTAATTTAAAATCTCTGTCATTGATATTCACCATTTCTACTTCAGCTCCAACTAAATCGATATCTGAAGGTAATAAATCTAAGTAATCAATATCAGTACTAATAATATCTATGCTTCTTATTTTTTCATCAATCATACATTCATAGACTGTCTTTTTAATATCATTTTGATTAATTCCAAATCCGGATGTTGAATTAGATTGAGGATCAGCATCAATAATTAAAGTTTTATATTCTAACGCAGCTAAGCTTGCAGCTAAGTTGATAGCTGTTGTTGTTTTTCCAACACCCCCTTTTTGATTTGCTATAGAAATTACTTTTCCCATAATAAATTACCTTCTTAAATTAATTTATTTATTTTTTTTTTCTTGTCTAGCTTTCATTGCTTCTTCTAATCTTAACTGAAAACTTGATTTTTTAGTATTTAAGTTCTTTTTTCTATTAAAATCAATTTCTTTTTTAATTTTTTCTTCATCTACAAATCTTTTAAATATAAAAATCTGTGCATAAGAAGCAACATTTGAAAGAAAATAATAATATGTTAAGCCTGAAGAAAAATTATTAAATATGAACAGAAACATAATAGGTAACACATATTGAAAAGTTTTCATTGGTCCTTCCATTGTTTGCATCTGTGAATTAGCCTTGTTGATCAATATAGTAGAAACTGTCATTAAAATTGTAAATAAACTTATATGATCTCCATAGAAAGGAATATTAAAAGGTAATGTTAGAATAGAATCAAAATTTGATAAATCAGTAGCCCATAAAAATGATTTTCCTCTTAATTCAATTGCATTAGGTAAAAAATAAAATACTGACACTAAGATTGGTAGCTGAAAAAGTATGGGTAGGCAACCTCCTAATGGACTAACCCCAGTTTTCTGATATAACTCCATAATTTCAGACTGTGATTTCTGCATATCTCCATCATGTTTTTTTCTAATTTCTTGAATCTCAGGATTAAGCACTTTCATCTTTGCCATAGATAAATGAGACTTATAGGTTAGAGGTGTTACAACTACTCTAATTAATATAACCATGAAAAGTATAATCAAACCATAATTTGAAGTAATATTCTCAAGCAAATTAAAGACAGGAACTATAATATTTCTATTAAAGGCTCCGACTCCTATCCAACCTAAATATAAGTTGTTATGAAATTCAAAATCAATATCTTTTATTATTGAGTATTTATTTGGCCCAAAGAAATAATTAAGAGTTATAGAATTATTAACAAATGGAATATTAGTATCTAACAAAAAATTCTTATTAAATTCATCTCCCTCAATATATTCTGAAGTCATACTAGAATTAAAAAAATTATTTTCTGAAATTAAAGCTGAACTGAAGAATTGCTGTTTAAATGAAACCCATTCTAGTGATTGCTCTACCTTTAAATCTTCTTTATTTATAGATGTTGCAGAAGTGTAATCAAAGTCTCCTTCTTTAGTATAATAATTAATTCTTGTTTGATTTTTTTCATTTTTAGAGTTCGACTCTTGATGTAATAAATTATTTGTCCATAATAATTTAAGATTTGAGTTGGTTTGGAATGAACCATTTATTAGAATTTTAGAGTTGATTAAATAACCTTCTCCTATTTCATAAACGATAGAAATTTTGCCTTGATTTCTATTAACAGCTGAGAAAATAATAGATTTTTTATCATTAGAATTTATAACCTCTTTCTCAAAAATAATTTCATTAAAATTTATAGACTCCCTAGAATCAATTGTAAAATTAAAGTCTCCTAATTCATCATTTATGAGGTTTACATTTTCACCATTGAATTTAAAATAATCTTTTAGTTTTACATCTATGATTTTAGCTCCTCTATTGTTAAAAGTTATCTCAAACACATCATTTTCTACTTTGAATTTTTCTTCTGCTGTGTTTGAGATAAAATCTTCATTAATTTTAGATTTAGGAGAATTTTCTATAAAATTATTTTCTAATACTTTAGATTCCTGAACAATATTTTCTGACTGATTTTCTACTTCAGGACTTACTTGACCTGGAGGAAAAAAAGTATAGTAAGTTAGTATTAAAAGCATTATCAATGTAAAGCCAATAAATCTGTTATTATCCATTCTTTAAAGATTTTATTTTTTTAACAAAACTAATAAATAGAGGATGAGGTTTTAGTACTCTACTTTTATATTCTGGATGATATTGAGTTCCTATAAACCAAGGATGATTTTTTAATTCAATAACTTCAACCAAATTAAGTTTTTCATTGATCCCTGATGCAATCATTCCATTTTTAGTAAATTCATCCTTATAGATATTATTAAATTCATATCTATGACGATGTCTTTCTTTGATATCAGTAAGATTGTATGACTTTTGAACTAAAGAACCCTTCTCTAGTTTACAATTATAAGAACCTAATCTCATTGTGCCACCTTTATTCTTAACTTTTAGTTGTTTTTCCATCAAATTAATGACAGGGTAAGAAGTGTTTTTATTAAACTCTGTTGAATTAGCATCTTTATTTTTAAGAACATTTCTTGAAAATTCAATACAAGCACATTGCATTCCAAGACAAATTCCAAAAAATGGTATTTTATTTTCTCTAACATACTTTATAGCTGAAATTTTTCCTTCAATTCCTCTTTCACCAAAACCAGGTGCTACAATTATTCCATCAATACCCTTAAGTGTTTTAGCAATGTTTTTATTATTTATCTCATCAGATAATATCCATTTAATTTTTACTTTAGAATTTAAATTAGCTCCTGCATGAATTAGAGACTCAGATATAGATTTATATGCGTCTTGAAGTGAAACATATTTTCCAACTATAGCAATGTTAAGGATATTATTAGATGAATGTAAGTTTGATAAAAACCTTTTCCATCTACTTAATCTAAGTGGTTTTCTCTTTTTTAAATTTAAATTATTGAGCACAATTTCATGTAATCTCTCCTCTCGCATTAACACTGGAACGTCATAAATAGATTTAGCATCGATTGATTCTATGACAGAGTTTCTAGAAACATTACAAAATAAAGCTAATTTATTTTTTAAATCATTACCAAGTTTATGTTCAGTTCTACATACTAATATATCTGGCTGAATACCAGCTTCTAACAGTTTTTTCACTGAGTGCTGAGTTGGTTTTGTTTTAAGCTCACCAGATGTAGATAGGTATGGTATTAGTGTTAAATGAATATTTAAAAAATCATTCTTTTTAAGTCCTAGCTTTGCCTGTCTCACTGCCTCAAAAAACGGTAAGGACTCTATATCTCCTATACATCCTCCAATTTCAGTAATAATAATTTCAAAAGAATTATTTTTTCCTATTTTAAAAAAACTATTCTTAATTTCATCAGTTATGTGAGGTATTACCTGAACAGTTTTTCCTAGAAACTCTCCTCTTCTCTCTTTAGAAATTACATTATTATAAATTCTTCCAGTCGTAACATTATTATCTTGAGATGTAGAAATACCTAAAAATCTCTCATAATGACCAAGATCTAAATCTGTTTCAGCTCCATCTTCAGTCACGTAACACTCACCATGTTCATAGGGACTCATTGTTCCTGGATCAATATTTAAATATGGATCAAATTTTTGGATAGTAACCTTATAACCTACTGCTTTGAGAAGAAGTCCAAGAGAAGCTGATATTATTCCTTTACCAAGAGATGATGTTACTCCACCCGTTACGAAAATATACTTTTTTTCCATTTAAAATTGTTATAAATAACGGGAATCAAATTTACGGTAAATAATTATATTCTTTTATATAATTCAATTTTATTCAATACCAAGAATGAATATTTTAAATTTGTGAAATTAATATGAATTTTAGTAAACATATAGACAGTGATTTAAATCTTAACATCATTAAAAATCACATTAAAAAATTGAAAATTGATTCTTTTTTGGTAGGTGGGTATGTTAGAGATTTAATATTAAATAGAGAATGTAAAGATATTGATATTATGACTCTAGGTGAGCCATATCCCTTAATATCTGAAATTTCAAAGGAGGATGGTTTTTCAGATTATAAAATCTTTAAAAATTTTGGCACTGCATCAATCAATTTTAAAACTTTTAATTACGAGTTTGTAGGTGCAAGAAAAGAGTCTTATTCAAAAATATCAAGAAATCCAATTGTTACTCCGGGACTATTTGAAGATGACATGAAAAGAAGAGATTTTACTATAAATGCTTTGGCTATATCCTTAAATGATGATTACGGAAAATTGATAGATTCCTTTAATGGATTAAATGATTTAAATAATAAGATTATAAAAACCTGTGATGATCCCCACAAAACATTTGAAGATGATCCTCTAAGAATGATGAGAGCTATTCGCTTCGCTTCTCAACTTAATTTTGATATTGATGGTGCAACTTTTCAATCTCTAACTGATAAAGCAGAAAGAATAAAAATAGTTAGCCAAGAAAGAATTACTGATGAGCTTAATAAAATTATTATGTCTTCAAGACCATCTTATGGTTTTAAACTTCTTTTTGTATCAGGATTATTACATCATATTTTCCCTGAGTTGAGTAATTTACATGGTGTTGAAAAAATTAATAATCACTCTCATAAAGATAATTTCTACCACACTCTTGAGGTACTAGATAATGTTTGTCTAACATCTGATAATTTATGGTTAAGATGGTCTGCTATTCTACATGATATTGCAAAACCTCAGACAAAGAGGTATAAAGAAAATATTGGCTGGACATTTCATGGACACGAAGACTTGGGATCAAGGCTTGTACCAAAAATTTTTAAAAAATTAAAACTACCACTTGATGGAAAAATGAAATATGTACAGAAGTTAGTTAAACTTCATTTAAGACCAATTGCTTTAGTGAAAGAACACATCACTGACTCAGCAATTAGAAGATTAGTGTTTGATGCTGGAGATGATATTGATGATTTATTAAAATTATGTAGAGCTGATGTTACAACTAAGAATCCTGATAAATCAAAAAAATATTTAAAAAATTTTGACATAGTAGAAAAAAAGATTGAAGTAGTAGAAGAAAATGATAAAATAAAAAACTTTCAACCACCGGTATCAGGTGAAGAAATTATTGATATTTTTGCAATAAATCCATCAAAAGTAATTGGAGAATTAAAAAATGAAATTAAAAACCAAATTCTAGATGGAAAAATTAAAAATAATAAAAAAGAGGCCTTAAAACTTCTATTAGAATTAGGGAAATCTAAGGGGTTAATGCCAAAAAAATAAAATATGAAAACTAAAAATTTATTTACTATAATATTTTTATTTATGACTCTAGTTACATACTCTCAGTCAGATAATTTTGAGATTCAAAAATCTATTTATGAAAAAGCTAAATCTTACAATGATCCTAATGTCGCTATCTCTGCTTTGTACAACATGGTAGCGATTCAACCTGATAATCTATTTTTAAAAGATTCCCTGATGAGAGAATATATTACATTATCTCAGTGGGCTCCTTCATATATGATATCAAGAGAAATTTTAGAGTTACAGCCTAATAATAATTTTGCTCTTGAAGTCTCATGTGTAGCACTAAGAAATCTTGGTTTAAAACAAGAGGCTCTAAATGAGTTTGAGTCTTTATACCTTAGAACTGATAGAATAGATATTCTATACACTATCTCCCAGCTTCAATTTGAATTAGGTGATTTCAATCAAAGTCTGAATAATCTTGATATTTTATTAAAAAATGATGAGACTAATGAGATGGTAGTGAGCGTTAGTAAAGGAGAAAATGATAGGCAGGAAGTTCCTATTAGAGCTCAACTTAATTATCTCAAGGGGTTAGTATATATAGAAAAGGGAGAAAATAATTTAGCTAAAGATTCATTTACTATTGCTCTAAATATTTCTCCTGATTTTCAGAATGCACTTGATAGGCTATCGTCTCTCTAATTTTTTTTTAAAAAAATCCCTTCTTCACATATATATACATCTTTCTTATATTTTTCGATGAGAGGGTAGTTATGCGTAGTCATAATTATACTCGTCCCTTTTTTGTTAATTTCAGAGAAAATATTTAAAATATTCTCAGCAATCTCAGGATCTAAATTACCTGTTGGTTCATCTGCTATAATAAGTTTTGGGTCATTAACAATAGCTCTTGCTATAACCAGCCTTTGTTGTTCTCCTCCAGAGAGCTCGAAAGGGTAGTTTTCATTTTTATTCTCTAAACCAACAGTTTCTAGCAAGGTATTTATTTTATTATCAATTTTTTTCTTATCATCCCATCCAGTAGAGGTCATCACAAATTTTATATTTTCATAAGCATTTCTGTCATGAAAAAGTTGAAAGTCTTGAAATATAATTCCAATTTTTCTTCTTAAAAATGGAAGATCTTTCTGACTAATTTTTGATATGCTTTTTCCATCAAAAATTATTTCACCCATTTTAAGAGGTATATCAGCATAAATTGTTCTTAGGAGTGAGCTCTTCCCACTTCCAGTTTTTCCTATGATATAAATAAATTCACCTTGGTTTAACCTAAGGTTTACATCATTTAATATTGTTTTGTAATGATGAAATATTGTAGCATTTTGAATACTAAGAATATTTTTTGAGTTCATTCTAATATTAATTCTTGGAGTTTACCATACTCTAAATTATTTACATAATTTATTATTTTTTCATCAGAAGAGCTTATCCCATAGCTACGAAATTTATCAATCGGTCTGTCAGCTCTAAAATAGTCAATTAATATCATTTCAGAATTCCTTAACTGAATATAGTCAGGTATTTTTGCTTTTCCTTTAATCTTAATTATATACATAATGAAAAAAGGCAAACTAGATTCGCACCGCTACAACCACTTACCCTTGCTTCTTTCCAGACCTGGGGGATTCAGCAGGAGCTGGTCGTACTAGCTTGCCGCATTAAAATTAATAAATTCATTATGGATTTCTTTTTTTTAATAATTTTATATTCAAAAAAATGAAAAATTTTAACTATTTACTTATTATAACTTTCCTAATTTTTTATTCATTTAAATTATTTTCACAAAATACTATCTCAGTTGGTTTTTCTTCTACATTGAATAATTCGAATATTAATTTTTATAATAATTTTTTTCCTCAAAACTTAAGAACAGACCCTTTTTCATCTGAAAATTTTTCTTTCATTGCAGAGTTAAAAAACACAAAAAGTACAGGAATAAGAATAGAAACGTCTAGCATATTAAAAGGATGGAAAGAAAATTTTAACTCTCAAATCTTAATAAATAATTATAGATATCTAAACATTCCTGTCATGATGACTACCTACTTTGGAGAAAGAGCACTTAAAGTAAATTTTTCGGTTGGGCCTTATGTTGATTTTCTTCTTAA
Source organism: Marinoscillum sp. (assembly GCA_038134805.1). Lineage (GTDB taxonomy): Bacteria > Bacteroidota > Bacteroidia > Cytophagales > MED-G16 > MED-G16. Next base: position 23,636 of record JAYPVV010000008.1, read on the forward strand.
CAATAATTCTTTATCTATATCTGATAGTTATCCTGACAAAGAAATTTTGTTTGATTCAAATAGGGATAATGATTTTGGTTATGGCTTAAAAGCAAGTTCTGGATTTTCTCTGGACTATAAAAAACATACATTTTTATTTCTTGTATCTTATTTGTATAATTTTGATAATTTGATTGATGTTGAAGATAAAACTATATCAATTCCTGATATTTCAAATTTTAGAACACTTCAGTTATCATTAGTATATTTGTTTAATTTTAGTAAAGATGAAATTTAAGTTTTTAAAATACTTTTTAGCATTAACTGTCCCTCTTCTTGCATTTGTTTCTTTTCGATCAACTGGAATTTTAACTTTTGCTCCTATGATTGAGGCTTTTTTATTTATTCCTCTGCTTGAATTATTCTTCAAATCTAACCCCAAAAATATTTCATTAGCTGAAGAGGAGATGGTAAAAGAGGATAAGACCTATGATATAGTTCTATATCTTCTCGTTCCAATTGTATTTTTATTATTATGGGATTTTTTAATTTCAATGAGAGAGAATATTTCATCAATTGATAGATTAGGAAGAATTTTATCAATGGGTTTGATTTGCGGAGGATATGGAATTAATGTTGCTCATGAGCTAGGACACAGAAATAATAGATTTGAACAGTTTTTATCTAAGTCATTACTTTTATCTTCTCTTTATATGCACTTTTTCATTGAACACAATAGGGGGCATCATAAAAGAGTTTCTACATATGAGGACCCTTCATCTGCAAGGTATGGTGAGAATATTTTTTCTTTTTGGTTTCGATCAGTATTCTCTGGTTATGCATCTGCATGGAATCTTGAAATTTCAAGATTAAAAAGAAATAAAAAAAAAATATTATCATTCTCTAATGAAATGCTAATCTTCCAATTTATTCAAATTTCTTTTGTTGTAATTATTTATAATTTTTTTGGTTTAGAGATAACAACCTATTTCATGTTTTCTGCTGTAATGGGATTTCTTTTACTTGAAACTGTAAATTATATTGAACATTATGGATTAGAAAGAAAGATAGATTCCGATGGAAAATACGAGAGAGTTCAACCATTCCACTCTTGGAACTCAAACCATCCAATAGGAAGAATTATGTTATTTGAGTTGTCTAGGCATTCTGACCATCATTTTAACGCTTCTAGAAAATATCAGATTCTAAAAAACCATGAAAATTCTCCAGAAATGCCAACTGGATATCCTGGTATGATGATATTGTCATTAATTCCTCCTTTATGGTTTTATGTAATGAATAAAAAAATAAAAAAAATTACTAGTTGATTTTGTAATTTAAATTCTAGAAGATAATTTAGTTTCATGTTAACTTTCAGTACTTGGTGGTCTATTTATAAACTTCTATAAGCAGATAGCTATAAGTATTATTTAATAAACCCAAGCTTGAAGCTTGGGTTTTTTTGTTATGAATATAATTACTAATCATATTAAATTAATTTCAGACTCATTAACTCCTGTTTCTGTATTTCTTAAAATAAGGGATTTATATCCTAAAGTTTTCCTACTTGAGAGCTCTGATTATAGAGGTTCAGAAAATAGTTTATCATTCATTTGTTTTGATTCAAAAGGAAGTATTAATGTTAATAATGAATTAGTTGAGATAGTTTTAAATGATGAGAAAGAAGATCATAAACTGACTAAAGAAAAAGATGCTAAATATTTTTTGAATTATTTCAAAAATAATTTTAAAATGCAAAATTCAGAGTTCTCTTTTCCTTCAAATGGATTATTTGGATTTATGTCATATGACTCAATCAAACATTTTGAGGAAATAAAGATTTCTGCTTCTAAGGAAATAAGAATTCCTGAGTTATCCTATGATGTTTTTAAGTATATAATTGTATTTAATCATTATAATAATGAACTGTATATTTTTGAGCATTTATATGGAGATGATAAAACTTCTAACATTGAAAAAGTAAAAAACATTATTTATGGCAAGTCAGCTAATTCTTTTTTATTCAAAAGAGTTCAAGAAGAAAAATGTAATATTTCTGATTTGAATTTTAAGAAACTGGTTGATAAAGGAATAAATCATTGTAAGCTTGGTGATATTTTTCAAATTGTTTTATCAAAAAGATTTTACCAGAAATATTCAGGTGATGAATTCCAAGTTTATAGAGCTTTACGATCAATAAATCCATCTCCTTACTTATTTTATTTTGATTACGGAACTTTTAAGATTTTTGGCAGTTCTCCAGAAGCTCAGATCGTCATTAAAGACAATAAAGCAACTATTTATCCTATTGCAGGAACGTTTAAAAGAACTGGTGATGAAAATAAAGATAACAAACAGGCTAAAAAACTTCTAGAAGATATAAAAGAAAACTCTGAGCATGTTATGCTTGTAGATTTAGCAAGAAATGACTTAAGTAAATTTTCTAAAAAAGTGATTGTTGAGCGATTTAAAGATATTCAGTTTTACTCTCATGTGATTCACCTAGTTTCAAAAGTTACTGGGGAAATTTCATTGGCAGATAAAATTAATTTAGTATCTGGTTCATTTCCTGCAGGCACATTGTCAGGTGCCCCAAAATATAAGGCAATGGAACTTATAGATTCTTATGAAAAAGTATCCAGAGAATTTTATGGTGGTGCAATCGGATTTATTGGTTTCAATGGAGATTTTAATCATGCAATCATAATTAGGTCCTTCCTTAGTAAGAATAAAATCTTATTTTATCAGGCAGGTGCAGGAATAGTTGCTAAATCAGATAGAGATAAAGAGAACCTTGAGATAGAAAATAAAATTGAAGCATTAAGAAAAGCTATAAAAATTGCTGAAAAATTATGAAAGTTTTAGTTTTAGATAATTACGATAGTTTCACTTATAACATTGTCCAAATTCTTAGAGATATTGGAAATATTATTATTTCAGTAAAAAGAAATGATAAAATAGAAATCTCTGAGGTAGAATCATATGACAAGCTAATATTATCTCCTGGCCCCTCACTACCAAAAGATGCAGGAATTATGAATGAGATTATTAAGACTTATTATAGTTCTAAACCTATATTGGGGATTTGCTTAGGCCACCAAGCACTAGCTGAAAATTTTGGTGCTAATTTGTTTAACATGAGTGAGCCATATCATGGTGTTCAAACTGATGTTATTCTTGAAGAGGATTATATCTTTAAAGGACTAAATAAAGAAATTAGAGCATGTAGATATCATTCCTGGGCAGTTAAAAATACACCTTTCCCAAAAAATTTAAAAGTCATTGCACGTGATGATTTAGGAGTAGTGATGGGGATCTCTCATGAAAAGTATGATTTGAAAGGTATACAGTTTCATCCAGAGTCAGTCCAAACTATAGATGGTTATAAGATTATTGAAAACTTTATTAATAATTAGATGAAAAACTTATTAAAAGATTTATATGACCATAAAATAATGAGTAAAGATGAAGCAAAAAATGCTTTATATTCATTAACTAACGGATCAGCTAATAATTCTCAAATTTCTTCTTTTCTTACTGTATTTCTAATGAGAGATATTACTGCTGATGAGCTTGATGGGTTTAGAGAAGCTATGATTGAATTATCAGTAAATGTAGATATTAAAGATGAAGATCTCATTGATTTATGTGGTACTGGAGGAGATGGTAAAGACACCTTTAATATTTCCACAATCTCTTCATTTGTTGTTGCAGGTGCTGGAGTTAAAGTTGCCAAGCATGGAAATTACGGAGTATCTTCATTTTGTGGCTCATCTAATGTTATTGCTCATTTAGGTCATACCTTTTCAAGTGATTCTACTTCTCTTCAAAAGAGTTTAGACAAGTCAAATATTTGTTTTTTACATGCGCCCTTATTTCATCCATCTTTAAAAAACATTTCTCCTGTGAGAAGTGAATTAGGTGTGAAAACATTTTTCAATATGTTAGGACCAATGGTTAATCCTGTTCAGCCAAAAAGTCAATTAATTGGAGTGTTTAATTCGAATATTTTTAGGCTATATTCTCATATTTATAGTATCTCTAATAAAAACTATTGTATTGTTCATAGTATTGATGGATACGATGAAGTTTCTTTAACGGGCTCATTCAAATTATTTTCAAATAATAATGATATTATGCTTGATCCTAAAGATATTGGTTATAATAATATTTCTCCTTCTAATCTTCAAGGAGGAAAAACATTAGATGAGTCTGCAGAAATTTTTGTTAATATTTTAAAGAATGAAGGAACAAATGACCAAAAGAGTGCAGTGTTAGTAAATTCAGGTATTGCAATTTATTGTGCACTAAACCTTTCTTCAATAAGTGAAGGAATTGAAATTGCGAGAGAGTCTTTAGAATCTGGGAAAGCATATAATTGTTTAAAAAAGTTTATAGAAAGTTAATGAGTAGCATTTTAGATAAAATTATTAAAAATAAAAGGGAAGAGGTGAGTTATTCTAAAAGAAATACTTCTGTTTCTTCACTTGAGAAATCTATCTTTTATCAAAGAGATACTTACTCATTAAAAAGATCTCTTAAAGAGAGATCAGGTATTATTTCAGAATTTAAAAGAAAATCACCTTCCATATCTAATATTAATTTAGGTGCCGATATAATAAAAATTACTAATGGGTATGAAAAATCTAACTCTAGTGGTATATCAATTTTGACTGATGAGATATATTTTGGGGGTAATTGTGAAGATTTGATCTCAGTAAGAGATCAAATTTCAATTCCAATTTTAAGAAAAGATTTTATAATTGAGGAATATCAAATAATTGAATCTAAATCATTGGGAGCTGATGCTATATTACTTATAGCATCTTGCCTGAAGGATTTAGAGGTTAAAAAACTTTCAGAATTTGCTCATTCTTTAGGATTAGAGACAATTCTTGAAGTTCATTCAGCTGATGAAATCTCCTCTCTCTGTGAAAGTATTGATATTGTTGGAGTAAATAATAGGAACTTAAAACTTTTTAATACTGATATCCAAACCTCAATTAATTTAGCAAATAAAATTTCTAATTCATTTCTTAAGATATCAGAGAGCGGTATTTCATCTAGGAAAGACATTCTCAAATTGAGAAAGCATGGGTACGATGGTTTTTTGATAGGAGAATTATTTATGAAAAATAAAGAACCTGAATTAGAGTGTGAAAAATTTATAAAATCTTTGAATGAATAATTTTAAAATAAAAGTTTGCGGAATTACAGATGAAAAAAACTATTTAGATCTTTTGGAATATCCTATAGACTATTTTGGTTTTATATTTTATAAAAAATCACCTCGATATATTTTGCAAAAAAAAGATGTTTCATTTATTAAAAATATACCAAATAAGGTTGGGGTATTCGTTAATGAAGATTTTAATGATTTACTAAAAATAATTAAAGAGTATAATTTCAAGACTATCCAACTTCATGGAAATGAATCTATTGAATATTGTAAAAAATTGAAGAAAATGGGTATTAAAGTAATTAAATCGTTACTGATAAAAAATGATAGTATTTCAAATTCTGAAATAAATTCAAATAATTACGATTATTTACTATTTGATTATAAATCCAAAAAATTTGGAGGTTCAGGAAAAAATTTTAATTGGTCATTACTGAATAAATTGTCTATTAATAAACCATATTTTTTAAGTGGAGGTATATCACTAGAAAATATTAAAAACTTAAATAAAATTAATGATAAGACTTCTTTATATGCCCTTGATTTAAATAGTAAATTTGAAAAATATCCTGGATATAAAGACATTAAGTTAATTGATAAATTTTTTAAAACTACTGTATGAGATATAGCGTAAATAATAAAGGATTTTATGGAGAATTTGGTGGGGCTTTTATTCCTGAGATGTTATACTCAAATATTGAAGAACTACAAAAAAAATATATTTCAATATTATCAAAAAAATCATTTCAGAAGGAGTTTGATTACTATCTAGAGAAGTATGTTGGAAGACCTACTCCATTATATTATGCTGATAGACTATCTAAAAAATATAATTCTAAAATTTATTTAAAAAGAGAAGATTTGTGCCATACAGGAGCTCATAAAATTAATAATACAATTGGTCAAATATTATTAGCCAGAGAATTAAATAAATCAAAAATTATAGCTGAGACTGGTGCAGGTCAGCATGGTGTAGCTACTGCAACTGTATGTGCATTAATGGGGATGAATTGTATAATTTATATGGGTGAAGTGGATATTAAAAGACAGAAGCCAAATGTTGAAAGGATGAGAATTTTAGGTGCTGAGGTGAGGGCGGCTCAGTCTGGTAGTAAAACATTGAAAGATGCAACAAATGAAGCTATGAGACACTGGATAAATAATCCCGATGATACTCATTATATTATTGGGTCAGTTGTAGGCCCTCATCCTTACCCTGATATGGTAACAAGATTTCAGTCTGTGATTTCTAAGGAGACAATCAGTCAACTACAAAGTTATGAGGGAAGAGGTTATCCTGATTATGTAGTAGCATGTGTTGGTGGTGGAAGTAATGCAGCTGGGATTTTTTATCATTTTTTAGATAATGAGAAGGTTAATTTAGTAGGAGTTGAAGCTGCTGGTCTAGGTGTTACAACTGATAAGTCAGCTGCAACTACACAGTTAGGAAAAAAAGGTGTTCTTCATGGGAGTAAAACTTTACTAATGCAAGATGTTAATGGACAAGTTACTGAGCCTTACTCAATATCTGCTGGTTTGGATTATCCTGGTATTGGACCATTACATGCTCATTTATTTCATTCTAAAAGAGGAATGTATTTGAGTGTGGAGGATGATGAGGCAATGCAATCAGGAATAGAATTAAGTAGGCTTGAAGGAATTATTCCAGCTATTGAAACATCTCATGCATTTTCTGCTCTTAATAAATTAGATATTTCAGGAAAAATTGTAGTTATAAATTTGTCAGGGAGAGGAGATAAAGACTTAGAAACGTATATTAATTGGGGAAAATATTAATATGAATAGAATTACAAATCTTTTTAAAAATAAAAAAGAGGGAATATTAAGTATTTATTTTACAGCAGGGTATCCTTCTCTAAACGACACCATTGAAATAATCAAATTTTTAGATGATTGTGGGATAGATCTTATTGAAGTTGGAATGCCATTTTCAGATCCTATAGCTGATGGTCCTGTAATCCAGCAGTCAAGTAATGTTGCAATTAGAAATGGAATGAACTTAAATGTGTTATTTAATCAACTATCTGAGATTAGAAAATATACTCAAATACCAATAGTCCTTATGGGATACATTAATCCAGTTTACCAGTTTGGCTTTAAAAATTTCATTGACAAAATGGTAAGTTGTGATTTAGACGGCCTTATACTCCCAGACATGCCACTAGATGAATATGAAAGTGATTTGAAAATAATTTTTGAAAAAAATAATCTTTCATTTATATCATTAATTACACCTAATACTTCTGAAGAAAGAGTTATTAAAATTGATAAGAATTCTTCTGGATTTATTTATGTAGTATCATCTTCATCTACTACAGGTAAAAGAAGCGAAATTGATCAGAATCAAATAAGCTATTTCAAAAGAATAAATAATTTGAATCTAAAAAACAAAGTGCTTATTGGTTTTGGTATTTCAGATAAAGAAACATACCTAAATGCTTGTAAGTATTCTAGTGGAGCGATTATTGGAACAAAATTTATAGAATCAATTTCAAAGGGTAATTTGAAAAAAAATATTAAAAAATTTATTTCAGAAATAAGACCTTAAAATGGGAGATCAGAGTCATCTATCTCTTGATTCATGTCCTCTTCTCTAGTATCTTGATTCATTTCTTGATTTTCTGCTTCAATTTTCCAGCCCTGTATAGAATTAAAATATCTAATATTCCCTTCTTTATCTTCCCACTTTCTTCCTTTAATATTAATAGCTACGTTAATTTCATCTCCAATATTTAAGTTATCTAATAAATTCACTTTATCTTGGATAAGTTCAATTTTAATAAATTCGGGATATTCAGGATTTTTATTATCTTCAATAATAAATTCTCTTTTTTTAAATGTTTCAGTTACTTGAACTGTATCAAATTTATCAACTAGTTTTCCTTTAATATTCATATGTCTAGATCTAAAAAGTTATTTGTTTTATTTACAATTTTTTGGTTATTAATTATAACACTATTAATGATTGATTTTTCCAAAAAATCAAAAGCTCCATGGAAAAAATCTGTCTCTCATAAAGAATTTTCAGTTAATTTAACTCTTTAATTTTTTTTTCAATTCTTTCATAAATTTTTTTTAGAAATGAAGGGTCCTCAACAAAATCATTTTCAGATAAATCTATTGTTATTACTTTTTCTTTAGGATGATTTTGGATCCAATTTTCATAATATTCATTGAGTTTAGAAAGATAATTTTCATCAATTGCTTGCTCAAATTTTCTGCTTCTTTTATTTATATTTTTAATTATTTTATTAATCTTAAGATTACGTAAATAAATAAGTAAATCAGGTTCATTTATATATTTTAATATCGTATTATATAACCTCTTATAGTTATTAAATTCTCTCTCTAATAAAATTCCTGAGTCATAAAGCGTTTTAGTAAATACTTCATAATCTTCATATATTGATCTGTCCTGAATTACAATATTTTTACTTTCTGAAATTTTTTGTATTTGATTGAATCTACTGTTTAAAAAAAATATTTGTAAGTGAAATGACCAATCTTTCATAGATGTATAAAAGTCATCTAAGTATGGGTTGTTTTTAACTTCTTCAAGTTGAAGTTCCCAATTAAATTTTTTTGATATCTTCTTGGCAAGTGTTGTTTTGCCTACTCCAATGTTACCGGATATCACTATATGTCGAATTTTTTTCAAAACTTTAATTTTATTCCAAGTCTTATGTTTCTGCCTGGTGCACTAATTCCAGAAGAATAGGTTCTGTAATGTACATCAAAAATATTTTCAAATCCAAAATCAAGATTCATAAAATAATTAAAATTAAAATTAAAAAACAGATTATGGGTCATCCATGCTGGAGACCCATATTTTGTGTATAGATACAACTTATTTAATTCACTATCTGAAAAATTTTCAATAGATTTTTTCCCATTATAATGTAAGAAATATCCGAAGTTATATTTATTACTTGTATATGAAATTAAAAATTTTCCAAAAAGGGGAGGTGAATGTCTTAAAGGTGTATTATTTAATAAATCTTGTGAGTTATTAAATGATAAAGTATGTTCTAATTCAAAGTTTCTCGAAATTTTGTAAGAAATTTTATTAGATATTCCGTAAACATTTGCTTTCCCACCATTGAATAACTGTATTACTTTACTTAATGTGCCATCATAAAAGACTGAATCTTTACCATCTAGTATTCCTTCACCTCGGATAATAGCATTTTCTAACCTTATGAAGTAAAAAGAATTATTTATATTTAATTTCTTAGAATTATATAGATAGCTTAACTCTAAATTATGTACAAATTCCTCTTTTAGATTAGAATTTGGAATTATAATAACTCCAGGCTCAGAGTCAAATATTTTCCCAATATCGTCAAGGTTTGGAGATCTATATCCGTTAGAATAATGGAATTTAAAAGATGAATTATTGAAGTTATATCTTAACCCAATATTTGAGCTAAGAGATGAAGTCTTAACATCAATATTATCAAAAGGAAAATTATAAAATGTATTTGATAGAGATGATTCTAGTATTGATGAACTTCCCCTCACACCTATGTTAAAGAACATATTTCTTATTTTTCTTTTAAGAGAAATATATAAAGAGTTTGAGATAAAATTACTGCCATTATCAGGGTATCTTGTTGATATACTCTCAGTAGAATTAGATATTATATTGATTTTGTTGGCCTCAGATTTTACATAATTGTGCAGAAACTCATAGCCATAAAAAATTTCATTATTATTAAATTTCTTATCAAAGTCAAAATTTAATGAAAAGATACTTACTTTCTCATTTCTATTATTTAGGTACTCTGAATTAAAGAGTCTGCTATGTCGACTTTCCTTGACAGATTGAAGGCCTAAGTTTATCTTGAAAGCATCATAAAATTTAGATTTTGAGAAATTATTGAATTGTATTTTATTTAAAATAAACTCATTTGGGCCATAATACCACTCACTAAATTTTGGAGTAAAGACATCATTGTATAAAATTAGTCTGTCATATCTTGGAATATTTGATGATTTTGAGATATACAGTCCATATATAATATTAGCAGTATTATTAATCTTAAAATTAATTTTATTAATTAAGTCTAATTGAGAATAGCCACTAAATTTTTGAATATTTCTGTCCTGATTTATTATAATTTCGTCGAATTGATTACTAATATTCCTTTTGACGTACTCATCTCTGAACCCAAATCCTTTATATTTTTCATTTCTTCTATTCCCTGATCTCAGGTCTTGGTATGAGGAGAGAGATAGACTTGTAAGTGTGGCAATCTTTTTACTATTAATAGCAAAATTTATAGAGTAATTCTTTGAATTACTTGAAGAGTTATATTGAATTTTTTGAGTAGAATAAAATTTTGTTTGAGATAAATTAAATACTGGATCTTTTATTTTAAAATTTATTGATCCACCTAGAGCATCACTACCATATATCACAGATGCTGGACCAAATAAAACCTCAACCCCCTCTAATATATTTGGATCAATACCAATAATATTATGAATGTTTCCACTTCTGTAAATAATATTATTTAACCTTACTCCATCTACAGTAAGAAGGATTCTGTTAGCAGAAAAACCCCTAATCATTGGGCTTCCACCACCTAATTGACTTTTTTGAACAAATACTTCACCTGATTTTTCAAGAAGATCTGCTGAGGTTTGTGGGGATATTTCTTCAATTTTTTTTTCACTTAATCGAAAAACTTTATTTGAGGTTTCTCTTGAGCTTTCCTCCCACTTACTTGCTGAAACTATTACCTCATTAATTTCAATTATTTTAGTTTCAAGAATAACTACTCTATTTATGTCTTTGTCTTTTACTATAGTTTTAGTATTAAATGATGGGTGTTGAACTGTTATTGAATCATTTTCTTTAAAAATTGAAATATCAGTCTCTCCAGAAAAATTAGTAAATACAGCTAATGAAAGATTATTATTAAATAATGCTACGTTATATATTGGTTTGTTTTTCTCATCTACTATCTTAATTTTTTGAGAATAGATCGGATTGCTAAAAAAAACTAATAAGAATATTAAATATTTTTCCATACAAGGGCAGCTGATCCTAATATAGCAGAGTCTTTATCTTCAAGTCCAGAAGTAAGAATTTTAACTTTTCCTTTATAAAATGGAAGGAGATTTTTTTCAAAAGATTTCTTCGTTGGTTCTAAGATCCATTTTCCTGAATGAACAAGACCACCAGTTAAAATAATAGCTTCCGGTTGGGAGAAAGTTACAAAATTAGAAAGAGCTTCTCCTAATATTTTTCCTGTATACTCAAAAGTTTTAATAGCAATAAAGTCATTGTTTTCTGCAGCCTTAGTTATTTCTTCACCATGAAGGTCATTAAAAGGTATACCTCTAAAAATACTATCATTCATATACCTAGAGAGCATGTACATAATAGTCCTCTTTACACCAGTTGCAGACACGTAAGCTTCTAGTCCTCCTTGTACTCCAAGCCCAGTAAATCTTCCCATATTATTTATTGAGTAGTGTCCAAGTTCAGCAGCAAATCCCTCGGAGCCCTCAATTAACATTCCGTTACTAACTATTCCACTTCCAAGTCCAGTTCCTAGCGTAATAACAATAAAGTCATTTAATCCCTTAGCATTCCCATACATCATTTCACCTACAGCGGCACAGTTAGCGTCATTAGAAAGAAAAATCTTTTTGTCAATATTTTTTTTAAGGTTATCAACTAAATCAAGTTTTCCTCTCCATTTCAAGTTTGCTGGAGTTTCAAGAGTTCCATTTTTTGATGCGTTAGGAGCTCCAATACCAATGCCAGATATTTTCTCAAGTTCCGTTATGGATAAAATGGATTTGTAAAGCTCATTCACATATTCAGGAAAGTCACTATAATCTTTAGTCCTAAATGAGGTTTTTTTAATACAATTTCCATCCTCTGAAACTAATCCTATTTTTGTTATTGTTCCACCTATATCTATTCCTACAGCGTATTTCATTTTTTTTCAAAGTTAAGTACAAGAGAATTTATACAATATCTTTTACCTGTTGATGAAGGTCCGTCATCGAAAACGTGACCTAGATGTCCTTTGCATGATTTACATAGAACCTCTACTCTTTTCATCCCATGAGAATAGTCTTGTTCTAATGTGACCGAGTCGCTTGAAATAATATCTGAAAAACTAGGCCATCCTGAGCCAGAATCATATTTTTTGTCAGATGAAAATAAAGAATTATCACATTGTATACATTTATAGATTCCTTCTTCTTTATTGTAGAGAAGTTCCCCTGAAAAAGCAGGCTCAGTACCTTTGTTATTTAAAATTTGTAATTGATTTTCTGAGAGAGAATTTTTCATGATATTCGCAAATATAAATCTCAAAAATTATTAATATTGGAATTCTAATACTATTTATGAAATTCAGATGGAAATCAAGGGTAATGCAATTGTATTAACTAATGGAAAGTTTAATACAAAATCAGCTAAAACAGCTCATGGCTTAATTAGAGGATCAAAAAGATTTAAAATTTGTGCAGTAATTGACAAAGAATTTTCAGGTAAATATATTCATGTAGATAAGAATGGTAAGATTGAAATACTTGATCAGGTAACTGAAATTCCAGTTTTTAAAGATATTAATGAGTTTTTGCACTCATCTATAACAGTAGAATATTGTGTTATAGGTGTTGCTTCTGCAGGGGGACTTTTACCAGATGAAATGAGAGAGGATATAATGATAGCTATGAGAAATGGTATATCTATTATAAATGGACTTCATTCAATTTTAAATGAGGATGAGGAAATGAAAAAAATCTCTAAAGAAAATAGTGTAGCTATTCATGATATTAGATTATCAAAGCCAAGAAATAAACTTAATTTTTGGTCTGGAAAAATTTATGAAGTGAAAACCCCAAAAATTGTTGTAATGGGAACTGATTGTGGTCTTGGGAAAAGAACAACAGCCAAGCTTATAGTAGAAGACCTCAACAATAATTCAAGTAAAGCTGATATGATATATACCGGACAGACAGGATGGATGCAGGGATGGAATTATGGCTTTATTTTTGATTCAACCCTAAATGATTTTGTCTCTGGTGAACTAGAAAATGCCATATATCAATGTTATAAAAATGAAAATCCTAAATTTATATTAATAGAGGGGCAAGCTGCCCTAAGAAATCCTTCAGGCCCTTGTGGAAGTGAGTTTCTTGTTTCTTGTAATGTTGATGGTGTAATTTTACAACATTCACCTAAAAGAAAGTTCTTCGATGGTTGGCAACATGTTAATGCGGTTATGCCTTCTTTAGATTCTGAAATTAAATTGATAAACTCGTACGGTAAAGAGGTCCTTGCTATTACTTTGAATACCCAGGGGATGACCGAACAAGAAATGATATATCATAAGGATTTAATTCAAAAAGATTTAGATATTCCTGTTTTCTTACCTTTAGAGGAAGGTGTTCAAGGAATTTCTGAGCTATTATTAAGAACATTTTATGAAAATTGAAAAAATTGAAATTGATTTAATAGATATTGCATTATCTAGACCTTATACTATTGCTTACAAAACTACCTCATCGATTCAGTCATTAATAATTAAAATTATTTTAAAAAATGGTACTGTTGGAATTGGATCATCTAATGTCTCAAAGTATGTTGTTGGTTTAACCACTGAAGATTCTTTCAAAAATTCACTTTTATATAGAGATAAGCTTATTGGAAAAGATATTGACTCATTTTCTAGCATTATAGAAGATGTAGAAAATGAATTTATTAATGATCCAGGGTCAAAAGCCGCATATAATATTGCTCTTCATGATACAATCTGTAAAAAGAATGATATTTCTTTAGGTAAATTTCTTGGTAGAAAAGTAAAAAATATTCCAACATCAATTACGGTTGGAATTAAAAATGTTGAAGAGACTATTTCTGAAATTAATGAGTATTTATCAAAGGGATTCCAATTTATAAAAATTAAATTAGGTAATCAGGTTGATGAGGACATTGAAAGAATTCAAAAAATAGATGATGTTTTTGGAAATAGAATTCATATAAGAATTGACGCAAATCAAGGTTGGACAGTAAAAGACACTATTAAATTTTGTGATAAAACAAAGAATATTGAACTTATTGAACAGCCCTTACCTGTAAGAAAGTTAAATGAATATTTATCTTTCTCAGAATCAATTAAGAAGGTAATTGCTTTAGATGAAAGTCTAGTTACTTTAGGTGATGCTATCAGACTTTCTTCAGATAATTATGGAAAAATCTTCAATATAAAGCTTATGAAGTGCGGAGGAATAACTTCTGGTCAAAGTATTGCAAATCAAGCCCTTAAGAGTAACATAGACCTTATGTGGGGATGTAATGATGAAAGTATTATTAGTATATCAGCAGCTTTAAATACTGCTTTGTCATTTGAAAATACAAAGTATCTAGATTTAGATGGAAGTTTTGATTTAGAAAAAGATCTAGTAAGTGGAGGATTTAGTTTAAATAATGGTATTTTAGAGCCTATAGATAGACCTGGGTTAGGTGTTCAAATTTTATAGATGAAAAACTTTATAATAGTATTTTTTTTATGTAGTAATTTTCTAGCTTCTTCAAAATCGAAAAATTCATTATTAAATGATATTGATTCTATTATATTTTCTTCAATAAAACTAAAAGCATTTCCAGGTGCACAAATTGTTGTATTAAAGGATGGGAAGGAGATTATTAATAAAAGCTATGGATACCATACCTATGACAGTATTTTAAGTATTACTAATAATTCTATTTTTGATCTTGCGTCAATAACTAAACCTACTGCTGGTGCATTTGCTTTGATGAATCTTTATCAAAATAATTTAATTGATATTAATAAACCCCTTGGAGAATACATTAAGTTTTTTAAAAATTCAAAGGTTGGAGATGTGTTAATTAAAGATTTTCTTCAGCATATTTCAGGAATAAGGCCATGGATACCCTTTCACCAAACAACAAAGAAAGATAATGGAGAATACAAAAGAAAAACACTTTCAAATAATTATAATAACAGATATAATGTAAAACTTACTGATAGTCTTTTTCTATTTAAAAACTATAAAAAGGAAATTTATAGACAAATTAAAGATGCTTATTTTATAGAGGGAGATACAGTATTATATTCAGGCCTTTTTTTCTATTTAATCCCAGAAATTGTTGAAAATTCTACTGGAAGATCTTTTGATAACTACCTAGAAAGTATCTATTCTAAAATGAATTTAAAATCTATGGTATTTAATCCAATTTATAAGTTTGATCTTAATCGAATTGTTCCAACAGAAAAAGATAATTTTTTTAGAAATTTTCAACTACATGGAGTAGTTCACGATGAGGGAGCAGCTATGATGAATGGTATCTCAGCTAATGCAGGGTTATTTTCAACTGCAACAGACTTATCTCATTTCTATCAAATGTTTTTGGATAGTGGAAGAAGTGAGTTAGGAAATATAATAAATAAAGAAGTTATAGATTTATTTACCCAGTATTCTAATGAAAATAAAAAGTTTTATAGAAGTCTTGGCTTTGACAGGCCTAAACCTGAGTATGATATAGAGAAGTGTACCTATTCAAAGTTTGCATCTAACTCAAGCTTTGGACACTCAGGGTATACAGGAACTTTTTTTTGGGTTGATCCTGAATATAATTTAATATATATATTTCTATCTAATAGAGTTTATGATACGAGAGAAAACACAACAATATATGATCTAAACGTTAGGACTGTTATTCATGATAAAATTTATGAGTACATTTTAAACTAAATAATTTTATTATCCGTAAGGTAAGTATGAAAATTCTTATATCTCCTTCTAAAACTTTAAGCTTTGATAGTAAAGTAAATTGTGAATTCAAATCGGATAGCAGGTTAATAGAAGAAACAAAAATTTTACATAAAATTTTATTAGATTATTCGTCTGATGATTTAAAAAATTTAATGAATGTAAGTGATAAGATTGCTGAATTAAACTTTAATAGATTTAAGAATTGGGAAGACCCAAGTTATTCTACTAATTCTAGACAGGCAGTCTATGCATTTAGGGGTGATGTTTACTCTGGACTTGATGCTGATACAATTGATGCTGATAAATTCGATTACCTTCAAAATTCATTAAGAATACTATCTGGTTTTTATGGCATATTAAGGCCTTTTGATAAGATTTTGCCTTACAGACTAGAGATGGGCACAAAGCTTGAAAATGAGTATGGAAATGATCTATATAAGTTTTGGGGTGATAAGATAACTAATTTATTAAATGATGATTTAGAAGAAAAAGATATTATTGTCAATTTAGCTTCAGATGAATATTTTAAGTCGATTATTAAAAATAAAATGACTTCTAAAATAATAACTCCATTATTCAAGGAATTTAAAAATGGCACATATACTACTATTGCTATTTATGCAAAAAAGGCAAGAGGTTTAATGTCAAGATTTTTGATTGATAGAAAATCAAATGACTCTGATGAAATTAAACTGTTTAATCTTGAAGGATATTCATATGATTCTAATTTATCAGATGAATTTAAATATGTTTTTACTAGATAGTTTATTTTGTAGCGAGAGGGGGAATTGAACCCCCGACCTCCGGGTTATGAATCCGACGCTCTAACCACCTGAGCTACCTCGCTAAAATGTAGGCAAATCTATGTATATTATTATAAATTAAGAAAATGTTTTGGCAACTTAAAATATACTATATAAATTAAGTTTCTGATAAAATATAACTTATGGCAAAACAAAAATTTGTTGGTGAATATCCGGTTAATGCATCTAGAAAAATGCTCTTCCCTTATCTTAGTTCTGCAACAGGTTTATCTCAATGGTTCGCTGATGATGTGAATATTAATAATATAGATAAAACTCTCATATTTATTATTGACGGAGAGGAGAGAGTAGCTGTTATTGATTCTTTTAAAAATAATAGATTTGTAAAGTTCAGGTTTCTTAATGATGATGAAAAACCTAATGATAACGATACTCTAGAATTTAGGCTTGAAATTAATGAGCTTACACAGTCAGTATTTATAAGAGTTGAAGAGTATACTGACACAGATGATCTTGAAGAGTCTTACCAAATCTGGGAAAATCTTTTGGCTCAATTAAAAGAAATTATTGGTGCATAAATTATTTCTCAAGTGAGAAAATTAGATTCCTTAATTCTTAGATCCTTTATTGGGCCTTTTTTTGTTACTTTTTTTGTTGTTGTATTTATTCTGTTACTTCAATTTATGTTGAAGTATTTTGATGACATTTTAGGAAAAGATTTAAGTTTTTCGGTTTTACTTGAGTTTTTATTTTATTTCTCAGTAAGAATAACTCCAGACGCACTACCGTTAGCGGTTTTGCTTTCCTCAATAATGACATTTGGGAACTTAGGAGAAAAAAATGAGTTAGTAGCTATTAAAAGTTCAGGGATATCTCTGCTAAGAACATTAACCCCTCTA
Source organism: Marinoscillum sp. (assembly GCA_038134805.1). Taxonomy (GTDB): domain Bacteria; phylum Bacteroidota; class Bacteroidia; order Cytophagales; family MED-G16; genus MED-G16. The sequence continues at coordinate 41,245 of JAYPVV010000008.1, forward strand.
TTTGTTATTTCAATTTTAATTACTCTATTTGCTTTTTATTCTAATAATAACTTTGTCCCAAAAGCTAACCTCAAAGCTTTAAGTCTCCTCTACGATATTAAGAAAAAAAAACCTTCTATGGATTTAAAAGAAGGGCAATTTTATAGTGGGATTCCTGGATATACTATCAAAGCAAATAAGAAACTGACTGATGAGCTTCTTGAAGATGTTATGATTTATGATCATGTCACCTATCAAGGAAATAATAGAGTAATTTTAGCTGATTCATCTTATATGTATTCAATACTTGGAAATAGATATCTAGTTTTTGAGTTATATAATGGGAGCTCCTACACTGAAATCCCTGTCGAGTCAAGTAGAATTAAATATATAAATCAATTTTATAGAAATAATTTTTCTTATATGAAACTCGTTTTTGATATGTCATCTTTTGATTTAAAGAGAACAAAAGAAGAACTTTTTGCTGGTGATTATAGAATGAAAAATACATCTGAGCTTTCTAATACCATTGACTCTTTAAATTATAATCAGTCTATGCAGAAATATATTATGCTTAAGAATTCATCAACTTTCTATGATTATCATATGAAAGATAATTTTATACTGCCAGAAGATGTAAGTTATATGAGGAAAGAGCTTAAAGAAGATAATGAGGTCTCTGATTTCTACACAAAAGATAAACATGTAAAATTAGAGCTGTCAGATACATTTTATAATTATGTAAATAATAACTTAGAGTATGATCACGATATTTATTCAAAAGCTCTTAATTCAGCAAGAAATATCAAAACTAATCTGAGTATTAACTCCGCAAGAATAAAATCCCATGTTTTTGAGATAAATAAGAATGAGATTGAGTTGGTTAAAAAATATGCTCAAGCATTTGCATGTATATCAATGTTTTTAGTTGGTGCTCCATTAGGATCACTAATTAAAAGAGGTGGTATTGGAGTTCCTGTTATTATCTCAATTTCATTCTATATTGTATATTACGTCTTAAATATTCTAGGAATAAAGTGGGCTAGAGAAGATATAATTTCTCCTGAACTTGCAGCTTGGTTATCTAATTTAGTACTATTTCCTGTTGGATTATTTTTCTTGTATCATTCTAGAAAAGACTCGAGAATCTTTGAGGTAAATGTTTTAGAGTATTTACAATCGAAAATTAAAATTTTTAAAAAAAATAGATAGAATTTTTTATCAACTATTAATTTGCTATTTTTGCAAGAATTTTAACGAATATTAATTTAAACTTTGACTAAGCATGTATTTAGATAAAAACGAAAAACAAGAGATTTTCAAAAATCATGGTCGGTTAAAGAAAAACAATGATACTGGTTCTGCTGAATCACAGATAGCTTTGTTTACTTATCGAATTAAACACTTGACAGATCATCTACAAACTAATAAAAATGATCACTCATCTAGAATGGGACTGTTAAGGCTTGTTGGAAAGAGAAGAAGACTATTAAATTATCTTTCTTCTAAACATATTGATAGGTATAGAGATATCATAGCAAAGCTTAACATCAGAAAATAACTCGATTATTTTCGTATCGTTTTTCGCGACTTTTATCAATAAACTTTTTTTATATGATTAAACCAATTAACGTAAGTAAAAAACTTTCAGATGGAAGAGAAATATCCATTGAGACGGGAAAATTAGCTAAACAAGCAGATGGGTCTGTTGTATTAAGAATGGGTAAAACTATGATTTTAGCTTCAGTTGTTTCTAAAAAGGAAGCTATGGAAAATGTTGATTTTTTACCATTATCTGTAGATTATCAAGAAAAATTTGCTTCTGCAGGAAAAATTCCTGGAGGATTTTTAAAGAGAGAAGGAAGATTATCAGATCATGAAGTCTTAATATGCAGACTTGTAGATAGGGTACTACGTCCGCTTTTCCCATCAGATTACCACGCAGATACTCAAGTACTTTTATATCTTATCAGTGCTGATAAAGATGTTTTGCCTGATGCATTAGCTGCATTAGCTGCATCTGCTGCTTTAACAGTATCAGATATTCCATTTAATGGTCCTATAGCTGAGGTTAGAGTTGTTAAGTCTGAAGGAAAATACTTAATTAATCCTACACCTGAACAGATTGAAAAATCAACCTTGAATTTAATGGTAGGAGCTTCATATGATAATATCTGTATGGTAGAAGGTGAGTCGAATGAGGTTACAGAAGAAGAAATTGTTGAAGCGCTTAAAGTTGCTCATGAAGCTATAAAATCATTATGTGAGCTCCAGAATGAGTTACTTAAGAAAGTAGGGAATAAACAGAAAAGAGAATATTCTCATGAGAAATCAGACGAAGGTCTTCAAAAAGATATCTATGACAAAACATACGATGATCTCTACAAGGTTGCTGCTCAAGGAATTGCAAATAAGAAGAAAAGAGCCGAGTCTTTTGGTGAGATAAGAGATAAGTATCTTGAGACTGTGAGAGAAGATGAGAATTTTGATGAATTTTTATTCAATACTTACTTTCATGATATTGAGAAGGAAGCTATTAGAAATTCAGTGTTAGAATCTAAGATTAGATTAGATGGAAGAAAACTGAATGAGATTAGACCGATATGGTCTGAAATAGATTACCTTCCTAATGCCCACGGATCATCTATTTTTACTAGGGGAGAGACTCAGTCTTTGACTACTGTTACCTTAGGTACAAAACTAGATGAGCAGATGATTGATGGTGCTATGAATTCTGGATATAATAAATTTATTTTACATTATAACTTTCCTGGATTTTCAACTGGAGAGGTGAGACCAAATAGAGGCGCAGGAAGAAGAGAGATTGGTCATGGTAACCTTGCTCTTAGAGCTCTTAAAAACATGATTCCTTCTGATGAAGATAACCCATACACTATCAGAATAGTTTCTGATATATTAGAATCTAATGGATCTTCATCAATGGCAACTGTTTGCGCGGGAAGTTTAGCGCTTATGGATGCAGGAGTAAAGATTAAAAAACCAGTTTCAGGAATAGCAATGGGTATGATATCTGACTCTAAATCTGGTAAATATGCTATTCTATCTGATATTTTAGGTGATGAAGATCATTTAGGAGATATGGATTTCAAAGTTACTGGAACTGCAGATGGTATAACAGCTTGTCAAATGGATATAAAAATTGATGGTTTATCTTTTGATGTCTTGACAGAAGCTTTAAATCAGGCAAAAGAGGGGAGGCTTCACATATTAAACGAGATGTCAAAAACTATAAAAGAGACAAAATCAGATTTAAAACCTCATACGCCGCGATCATTCCAGCTTTCAATACCAAAAGATATGATTGGAGCTGTAATTGGACCTGGAGGGAAAATTATTCAAGAGATTCAGAAAGAATCTGGTGCTACAGTTCTTGTAGAGGAAGTAGGAGAACATGGCATTGTCAATATTTTCTCTGCAAATCAAGAGGACATGGATAATGCTGTAGAGAGAGTAAAAGCTATTGTTGCTGTCCCTGAGGTTGGAGAAACTTATGTAGGAAAGGTAAAATCTATTAAAGATTTTGGTGCTTTTATTGAGTTTATGCCTGGAAAAGATGGATTACTTCATATATCTGAGATTAAGTGGGAGAGGGTAGAGACTATGGATGGAATTTTGGAAGAAGGTGAAGAAATAAAAGTAAAACTTATTGAAATAGATAGAAAAACAGGGAAATTTAGACTTTCAAGAAAAGCAATTTTACCAAAGCCTGAAAATAAGGATAAATAATGGTTGAAAAAATAGTTGATGTACTCATTATAGGGTCTGGACCAGCAGGTTATACTGCATCGATTTATACTTCTAGAGCTGGTCTAAAAACACTTCTGTACAAAGGAGACCAACCTGGTGGTCAGCTTACAATAACCTCTGACGTAGAGAATTATCCTGGATACCCTGATGGTATAATGGGACCTGAGATGATGATAGATTTCGAGAAACAAGCAGGCAGGTTTGGTGCGGAGATCAAGTCGGGAATGATAACATCAGTTGATTTTTCTGGGAAAGATTTAGTTTCTTTTTCAGATTCTAATGAAAAAATTATTTCTAAATCTGTAATTATTTCAACAGGAGCTTCTGCTAAATGGTTAAATCTAGAGTCCGAGCAAAGATTAAACGGTAAAGGTGTATCTGCCTGTGCAGTATGTGATGGTTTCTTTTTTAGAGGTCAAGATGTAGCTGTTATTGGTGGTGGAGATACAGCTGCAGAGGAAGCTTTATACCTTTCTAAACTCACTAATAAAGTTCATTTAATTATTCGAAGAGATGAGATGAGAGCGTCTGTGATTATGCAGAATAGAATCAAAGAAAATGAGAAAATTATAGTGCATTGGAATACTGAAGTTGAAGAAATAAAAGGTGATGATTTAGTTGAAGGTATTGATATTATTAATAATAAAACTAAGCAGAAGAATAATATTATATTAGGTGGAGTATTTGTAGCAATTGGACACCAACCAAATACATCAATATTTAGAGAGTTTTTAGACCTTGATGAAAGTGGTTATATTAAAACTAAACCAGGAAGTACAGAAACTAATGTTCCAGGGGTTTTTGCGACTGGTGATGCACAAGATAAAATTTATCGACAAGCTGTGACAGCTGCTGGATCTGGATGTATGGGTGCATTGGACGCAGAGAGATACATATCAAATAACGAATAATTATGCATGTTGATATTTTAGTTATTATGGCTCATCCTGATGATGCAGAACTTTGTTGCTCAGGTACAATACTTTCCTCATTAGATAAAGGATTATCTATTGGTATGGTTGATTTAACTAAGGGAGAATTAGGAACAAGAGGTAATGATAGTATCCGACTAGAGGAAGCAGGAAATGCCGCAAAAATATTAGGAGTTAGTTTTAGATATAATTTAGGATTAAGAGACGGATTTATTAACTCAGATGAACAATCACTACTAAGAGTTGTAGAACAAATAAGAAAATATACACCTAAAATAGTGATAACCAATTCAAGAACAGATAGACACCCAGATCATGAAGCTGCAGCCAAGCTCGTGAAGAGAGCTTGTTTTTTATCTGGTTTAATTAAGATTGAAACTACTTTTGAAGGTGTTAATCAGGATGCATGGAAACCAAGCTCTTTGTTGTATTCAATACAAAACAATTATGTTTCACCTCATTTTGTTATTGATATAACAAACTTTTATGAGAAAAAGGTGAAGGCAATAAATTGTTTTGAAAGTCAATTTTATAATCCAGATAGTAAAGAGAAAGAATCATTTATTTCAACGAAAGAATTTATGGATTTCATTCATGCAAGATCCGTAGAAATGGGTCACTCAATTGGTGTCTTACATGGAGAAGGATTTACCTCTGAAAATAAAATTAAAGTTCATTCTTTAAATAGTATCCTTTAAGGCTGCAGTTTTTGAATTTTCCATTCTCCCTCTTCTTTGTAATAATAAATTCTATCGTGCATTCTTGATGATCGTCCTTGCCAAAATTCAATTGAAAATGGAGATATTAAATACCCTCCCCAAAAGTTTGGATAAGGAATCTCTTGATTATTAAATTTTTTTTCATAATAAGAAAAGTTATTTATCAAATCATCTTGATTTTTAAGAGAAGAGCTTTGTTTTGAAGCCCAAGCAGCAATTTTTGAATTTCTGGGTCTTGAGTCAAAATATTTTTTTGAATCTTCTGTAGCTATTTTAGTTGCATTCCCTTTTATTATGACTTGTCTTTCAATTTTCTTCCACAAAAAGACAGAAGACACTATGTTATTCATAGAAATATCTAAAGCTTTTCTACTATTATAATTCGTGAAAAATGTAAATCCATCTTCAGATATATCTTTTAAGAGAACGGTTCTAGAGTTTATAGAATCAATTGATTGAGTTGATAATATCATTGCATTAGGTTCAATAACTTTATTTGATTTAGCAAAATCAAACCATTTTATGAACTCATTTATAGGATTTTTATCAACATCTTTAATTTGAATAATATCGCCTGAATAATCTACTCTCAAGTTTTGAATTCCTTTCATTTTTATCTTATATTAAAAAATGGATTTTGATTACTTTAACTATAAATCTACTGAAAAAGTTATTAAAGGAAGTTTAATTTTATCTCAACCTTTAATGAAAGATTTTAATTTTAATCGATCTATAATTTTAATTTGCGAACACAGTTCAGAGGGAAGCTTGGGATACAAGCTAAATGATAAAATACCTACTGAAAGTATTGTTTCCGATTTGAATTTATTTATAAAAGAAAAGTTATTTATAGGTGGACCAGTAGAAAAATCATATTTGAATTTTATTCATAATTCCAAGGAAGTTCCGTCTTGTATTAAAATTACAAATGATGTTTTTTTAGGTGGAGATATAGATTATTTTCTTAGAAGCCTAAGAACAAATTCCAATAAGATTAAATATAAATTTTTTTCTGGGTACTCAGGCTGGGCCTCAGATCAACTAGATAATGAGATAGAAGAAAATTCTTGGATAGTTATAAATGATTACGAGCCGAGTTTTATGTTTGACGGTATTGATGATAAATTTTGGTCAACTTTTTTGAAGCAATTTGGTGGAAAAAATAAAATATTCTCTAATTATCCAAAAGACTCTTCTTTGAATTAAAATTTTTTTAGATTTGCAGTATGGCAGAGAAAAAAATAAAAAAATCTGAAAGCCTAGTTAATGAAGAAAAAAAAGAAGTTTTAGTTCAATCGGAAACTAAAACTAAATCTCCTGTATCTAAAGCTGAAGCTGTAGAGTCTTCAAAATCACTTTCTTCTGAAAGTAAAACTGAATCTCCTGAGATAAATAACATGAACGAGGGTAATAACAATCCAGAAATTGTTGAAGTTGCTGCTGATAAACAAGATAATGATCCAATAAAACAAATTAGAAAGAAAAAAGAGATTATTAAGAAGTTAAGAGATTTAGTTAATGGGATTGAGAATAATGATACTTTTAATTTAGTTAAAGAACTTCAAAAATCTTGGAAAGATATTGGAGTGGTAGATAATTCAAAAGACAGGTCTTTATGGACCACATACAATGCTCTTCTTGATAGATTTTATGATAATCGTAGTATTTATTTTGAGTTGAAGGATCTTGACAGAAAGAAAAATTTAGAATTAAAAACTGAGATATGTGAGAAAGCTGAAGCTTTGATTAATGATAGTAATGTGATGAAGGCTGTTTCTACTCTCAATGAGCTTCATAATGATTTTAAACATATAGGTCCAGTTGAAAAGGATAAACAAGAAGAGATATGGGAACGATTAAAGTCTGCTTCTGACGAGATATATAAAAAGAAAAAAGATTTTATCTCAAATATTAAGATTTCATTAAATGAAAATCTTGAGAAAAAAACTGAGCTCTATAATCAAATAATTAAATTAAAATCTTTTAAATCTGATAGAATTAAAGACTGGAATCTTAAAGCTAAAGAAATTTTATCTTTAAAAGATAAGTGGAATACAATAGGAGGGATTCCAAAAACTTCCTCAAGAAATATCTCTAAAGAATTTTGGAATGCATTCAAAGAATTTTTCAACAATAAATCTGCTTTCTTTAAGAAAATTGATGATGAGTTTAAGAATAATCTAGGCCTGAAAAAAGGTTTAATTTCAAAAGTTAATGAATTAAACAAAAGTGATGAGTGGGAGAAAACATCAAAAGAAATTCAGGAAATTCAAAAAGAATGGAAAAAGATTGGAAAAGTTCCTATTAAGGTAAAAGATACTATCTATAAAGAGTTTAGAGAAGCATGTGACTTCTTTTTTGAGAGGATGAGAAATGAAGATCAAGATACTCTCAAGATCTATGAAGAAAATCTTTCCAAAAAATTGTCTTTATGTGATGATATTGAGAATCTTCTTAAAAATGAAGAATTTAATCAAGATGAGTTCTTTAAGCTTCAAGTTAAATTTTTAGAAATAGGCTTTATTCATAAAGATAAAATAGAGATTGTTAAAGATAGATTTAAGAAAACAATTGATTTAGTAGTAGAAGAATCTTCTAAAAAGATGAGTCAAGATGATTTTGATAAATTTAAATTTATTATTGAGCTTAACTCTTTAGCTAAGAACCCATATTCTAAGAGTAAGCTTATTAAAAAGAAATCGGATATAATCAAAAAGATCAATCAGATAGAGTCAGAAATAAAAAATTTAAAGAATAATATTTATTATCTCAAACAATCTGAAGCAGCAGACAATTTAAAGAAGGAGTATATGAAGAAAATTGATAATTCGGATAGAGAAATTGAGTCTTTAAAGCTTCAGCTTAATCTTATAAATAAAGTTTAAAAAAGTTTGGATTTCCCTGGTTTAGAAGCCTTTCATTTAGCGTATGATAGAATACGTCCCTACGTCAAAAATACTCCTATAATCACTTCTTCTACTTTAAATTTAATGTATGATTTAGATATTTTTTTTAAGCTAGAATTAATGCAAAAGACTGGTTCTTTTAAAGCTAGGGGAGCAATTAATAAAGTTCTACAGCTTACGGATTCAGAAAAAAAAAGAGGTGTTGTAGCAATTTCAGCTGGAAATCACGCGAGAGCTACATCATGGGCGTGTTCTCAGTTTGGTATTAAATCAAAAATTATCATGCCTCATACTTCTTCTCAAGTTAAAGTTGATGCTACTAAATTTTATGGCGGTGAAGTTATTCTCACAGAAGGGAGCATGATGGATCTTTGTCAAGAAATAATTGAAAAAGAAAAGTTAACTTTTGTTCATCCCTTTGATGATATTGATGTTATTGCTGGACAAGGTACTATTTCTTTGGAAACTCTTAAAGAAATTAGTGATATTGATTATGCATTTATCAGTATTGGTGGAGGGGGATTGATTTCAGGTATGGGATCTTTTCTAAAGCAAGTAAATCCAAAAATTAAAATTATTGGAATTGAACCCATTAATTCTAATGTGATGACAAGGAGTTTACAATCTAACACTCCAGAGACATTTGATACAAAAAAATATAAAACAATTGCTGACACTTTAGCTTCACCTTTTGCAGGTAAGCTGACCTTTGATTTTGTTAAAAAATATGTTGATGATATAATTAATGTTTCTGAAGAAGAGATGATTGAGTCTCTAAGGATAATGATAGAAAGACTAAAAATTGTTCCAGAAGCTTCAGCATCAGCATGTTTTGCTCCAATTGTTTTCAATAAGATAAAAATAGAGCCAAAATCAAAATGTCTTGTTGTTGTGTGTGGAGGTAATATTGACCTTGAAGCATTAAAATCAATGTTTTGAAAAGGATATTTTTAATTTTATTTTTTCTTTTCTTTTTTTATCTACACACTTACTCTTCAGATTCAATAAATAAAAAAGTTGATAAAAATTTTTATAAATTTTTAGCGGCTGAGGGGTTGGTTTTGACTGGAGCAATATCATACTTAAAAAATCAATGGTACTTAGATAAGAAAAGAGTCCCTTTCCACTTCTATAATGATTTAAGAGGATGGAATCAAATAGATAAATTTGGTCATTTTTATGCCTCATATTTAGAGAGTAATGTAGGATATTCATTAATGAAAAAATTTCATTTTTCTGAAAAGCAAGCACTTTTTCTTGGAGGAAGTCAGGGCTTGATACTAGAGACACCTATTGAGTTTTTTGATGCATATTATGAAGGATGGGGGTTTTCTCTATCTGATATGGTTGCAAATGCTTTTGGATCATTTTTTTTTATTTCTCAACAAAAAATCTTTGGTGAGCAGGTAATTATGCCTAAACTTTCTTTCTCTCGTTCAAATTACGCTGCTCACGCAAACGGTTATCTGGGTGATGATAGTTTATTATCACAGTTTGTGTATGATTATAATGGATACACTTACTGGTTTTCATTTCCTCTCAAAAAAATTTTTAAGAAGAAAAGTATTCCAAACTGGATAAATATTGCTTTGGGGTATGGTGCAGATGGAATGATAGGTGAGTTTCAAAATAAAACTTCTTACAAAGGCTCACCTATACCTTCTTTTGAAAGATATAGACAATATTATCTCTCACTTGACATAGATTTTTCAAAGATTGAAACAAACCATAAAGCTCTAGAGAAACTTTTTAGAGCAATGAGATATATTAAAATTCCTCTTCCAACTATTGAATTTTCGAATAAAAAAGTAAGAGGGTATTTCTTTTATTTTTAATTTTAAACTTTTAATTAAAATCAAAAAATAATGAAACATATAATTAATGTATTTCTACTATCTTTTTTTATTGTCTCATGTACAGCTCCTCAAAACCCATCTGTAAACTCTGGTCCTCTTTCAGGAACACTTAATGATGAGAGTGAAGAGGTAAAGATGACTAGGGATCTTATGAAAGCATATATTGACAATAATTTTAGTAGTATAGAATATATGATATCTGATGATGTTGTTTGTTTATTTAATTCTGATCAATTTGATAAAGCAGGATGGATAGCAGGCGTTTCATCTCATCATGATCTTTTTGACAATATTTCAAATACAAAAAATCAACCTATAAATTTAACTACTGCAAATTATAATAATGGAACAGTTTGGTCTATGGCATGGTTCGAGTGGACAGGTACAGGAAAATTTTCTAAAGAAGATATTTCAATTTTAGTTCATCATGGATTTAGATGGGAGGGTGGTAAAATTGTTGAAGCTTACCACTTCTTTGACCCAACTGCTTTAGGTAATGAAATTGCTTTATCAGAGTAATTTTTCAGAGTTTTTACGTAGTATTTAATATAAGATTTTTTTCTTTTTAAATAGATAGTATATTTGCCTGAAATTTAATTAAAGCCTCGTTAGCTCAGCTGGTAGAGCAAGTGATTTGTAATCACTAGGTCGCTGGTTCGATCCCGGCACGGGGCTCAAATTTCAACTTTCTAACTCACAATTTTTTCTTCTGCTGTCTGTTATCTGTATTATTTTCCATCCCTCTTCTGACTTATGGAATGTAAATAAATTTGCTCCACAGTGATTTATTTTATTATCTATTTTGAAAAGATATGGGGTCCATGCTACAGCTAAACTTCCATCAATTTGAATATCATAAGATAAAATTACTTCTTCCCATTTTTTTGTGTCGTCTCTATTTGAAATTATTTTGATAAATTCATCATAGTTCACTTCATTTAGTTTTGACTCTGAATTAACAAATGAAGAGCTTATGAGATTAAAATCTTTAAAAGCTAAATTTTTTAATGTTGTTGAGTCTTTTGCATGATAAGCCTCAAAGAAAGTATCAATGAGATTGATAATTTCTTCTTTATCATCAGTAGTAAAAAAGTTTAAAGATTTTAAAAAAAGGAATGTGATCACAAAAATTTTCATTATTTTAATTTTTATATTAAAAATATTTAAAATAAAACATATCTAGCTATGAGATTACTTTTATCATTTCTTTTGTTTTTTTCAGTTAATTCTACATACTCTCAATTAAGAACTCCTCAGGCAAGTCCAAGTTCTAAAATTGAGCAGGCTGTTGGTCTCACTGATGTTGTTTTAGAATACAATAGACCCTCTAAAAGAGGAAGGGATATTTTTGGAAACTTGGTTCCTTTTGGAAAAATCTGGAGAACTGGTGCAAATAGTAGTACTAAAATTAGTTTCTCAACAGATGTTTCAGTAAATGGTTCTAACATTGAGAAAGGCACTTACTCTGTATTTTCCATTCCTAATGAGCAGAGCTGGGAATTTATATTATATTCTCAGGCAGAGTTATGGAATGTTCCAAGTGATTGGAGTGAAGACAAAATAGTTTTTAAGTCTCAATTTAAAGCCCATAATCTTGAAGAAGAAAACTTTGTTGAAACTTTTACAATTTCTATTAATTCCATAACTAATAATGGATTTGATCTAGTTATATCTTGGGATGATACTTATGTAATTGTCCCTTTTTCTGTTCCAACAAGAGAAAATGTTGAGTCTCAGATTAAAGTTTTAATGAGTGGAACCCCAAAAGTTGGTGATTACTATGCAGCCGCAGTATTCTACAGGGAAGAAAATATTAAGCTAGGTAAAGCGCTTGAATATATGAACAAAGCAATGGAATTAACTGAAAACCCTCGTTTTTTTCAGCTTAGACAACAGTCTTTGATACTTGCTGCCAATGGTTTATATAAAGATGCTATAGAGGTTGCAAAAAAATCCTTAGAGCTATCTATACAAGCTAATAATCAAGACTATGTGAAGCTCAACAATGACTCTATCAGAGATTGGGAGAAAAATATTTAGTTTCCATATTTAATTAATATCTAAAATGACACTTTTTTTAAGTGTCATTTTTTTTTTCATAAAACTTTTATAATATTGCAGTACTTTGTATTGCAAAGTACTATGTGATATTTAATATGAGTACTGAAAATTTTAATATACAGATTCGTAAGGGACTTCTTGAATTTTGTGTCATACACATAATTTCAAGAGGGGAGGTATACACTTCAGATATATTAGAAGAATTAAAAAAATCTAAAATTATAGTAGTAGAAGGGACAGTATATCCATTACTTAGTAGACTTAAAAATTTAGATTATGTCTCTTACGCATGGAAGGAATCTTCACTTGGACCACCAAGAAAATATTACTCTCTCACAGATAAGGGATCTATACACCTGACTAACCTTAAAAACTCTTGGAAAGAAATTGACACATCAGTTAAAAAGATTATTAAACAAAGATGATATGAATAAAACAATAAATTTAAATATAGGAGGCACAGTATTTAATGTAGATGAAGATGCATATGAGCTCTTAAATAAATATATAGAGTCTATTAAGATATATTTTAAAAATATTGATGAGGATGGTGAGATTATTAAAGATATTGAATCTAGGATTGCTGAAAATTTATCAAAAAATATTTCAAGAACCTCTAGTTCAGTCTCAATTCTTGATGTAAAAAAAGTAATTACTGTAATGGGAACCCTTAATGATTTTAAGGAAATATATGACGATCAAAATGAGGATGATTTCTCAGAAACAAAGTCTACAAAGAGGCTCTATAGAAATCCCCAAGATAAAGTATTAGGTGGTGTTGCTTCAGGAATTGCAAATTATTTTAATATTGACCCAGTTATAATAAGAATAATTTTTCTGACATTATTATTTGTCGGTGGATTTGGTTTGATTGCATACATTATTTTCTGGATAGGTATTCCTTCAAAGGATGGGTCAGAGGTTTTATTAGATAAAAGACTTTACAGGGATAAAGAAGACAAGGTTGTCGGAGGAGTAGCTATGGGTATATCTAACTACCTTTCCGTCGATGTTTCAATAATACGAGTTCTTTTCCTAATAAGTATATTTTTTGGGGGATTAGGAGTTTTGATTTATCTACTGTTATGGATAATTACTCCTGAGGCAACAACAATATCTCAGAAGATGAGAATGTCAGGTCATTCAATAAATCTAAAAAATATTGAAGAATTTATTAAAAACAAGATAAATCCAGTTGGGAAAAGTGAATCTCCTCTCGAAAAAATACTATTATTTCCTTTTAGAGCGCTAGGACCAATAGTTGATGGAACAGTAAAGCTCATTCGTCCAGCATTTAATATATTCTTGGGAGGATTCTTATTCATCCTCTCTCTCGTAGTAATATTTTTTAGTGTTTTTCTACTCTTAAACCATTTAGAAGTAATAGATCAGATTCCAGTGCATATACTTAACTCAGAGACTAACTTAGAGATAGATGGCATTAATTTTTCTATAATAGTTAATGAAATACCATTGGTAATTCTTTCAACTATATACTTAAATTTATTTTTAACTTTAACTCTTTTAATAATGATGATGACTAAAATTTTATTTAATAGAAGTCTTGTAAGGCTTCCATTATCGATGAGCTTATTTTTTGTTTGGTTAATTCTATTATCGTTTAATAGCATTGCTCTCCCTATGATTGCTGATAAATGGAATAAAGAAGGGAAAATTGATGAGTGGAAAAATTCAGGTGTAATAGAAAATTTTTCAATAGAAAATTTTTCTTCTAAAACCTATAATATCAGTGACTTCAATAAAATAGATATTAGTGTGCCAGCAAAAGTTTCAGTTAAAGAATCAGATATGTTCTCTGTAGAAGTTTTTACCTCTGAGAAAAATTTGAAAAATTTAATTGTAAGAAAAAATTCTGATGACGAGCTTGAAATTCTCTCTAAAAATTATAAATGGAACTGGGGATGGAACTCTTCTGACATAAAAATACAAATAAACTTACCATCTCTAACATCTTTGGATCTTTCTGGTGCTACGCAGACAGATGTAGAATTTGAAATGATTGATAGATTAGAATTAGAGCTTAGTGGTGCTGCTCATTTAGATATTCATTCAGATATTTCAAATTTAAATGCAAAAATTTCGGGTGCTTCTGATTTTGAGTTAGATGGGAAAGTAATAGTTTCTGTCTTAAGAATTTCTGGTGCTTCTAGACTTGATCTTGAGGGTGAGGGAGAGAAGATGGATGTAAGAGTAAGCGGAGCATCAAAATTTGATGGAAGGGATTTTGTTGTTAGCTCTATCGAAATAGCTTCCTCTGGCGCATCATCAGCTTATATTCATTCGTTAGCGGATGTTAGCATTAAAGCTTCTGCTGCAAGTTCAGTTTATGATTATGGCAATGGAAATATAAAAGACTTTGATATTTCTTCTGCTGCAACGTATAAGAAAAGATCTTTATAACATATTAAAAAAATTTTTTTTTTCTCTTTTCTTCTTCTGTTTTTCTACACCTTTGCTTTTTTGATTTTATGATTAAAGGAAAAATTGAAAATTAGATATATAGATTTTATTAAACAGACTTTTGATTTTCCAACTGAAGAGTTTGAAGTCTCAAATGGTAATCTGTTTTTTCATAATATAGATCTCTCTTCACTTATTGAAAAATATGGTGCTCCTCTTAAATTTACCTATCTTCCTAAAATTACTGATAGTATTGAGAGAGTTAGGAATTGGTTTAATAATTCTCTAAAAAAATCAAATTATAAGGGAAGCTATAACTACTGCTACTGTACAAAAAGCTCTCACTTTAAATATATTTTAGATGAGGTCCTAAAAAATAATACCCATATCGAAACATCTTCTGCATATGACATAGATATTGTTGAAAATCTCATTGAAGAAGGGAAGATCACTCCTGACACATTTGTTATTTGTAACGGTTTCAAAAGGGATAGATACATTGAAAATATTTCTAAGTTAATTAATAATGGTCACCACAACTGTCTTCCTATCATCGATAACTACCAAGAGCTTGATCTTTTGTCTGAAAGGATAGAATCTACATTTAATATAGGTATTCGAATAGCATCTGAGGAAGATCCAAAATTTCAATTTTATACTTCTCGTCTTGGGATAGGATACAAAGATATTGTTCCATTTTATGAGCAGAAGATTGCAAATAATGAAAAAGTTGATCTTAAGATGCTTCATTTTTTTATTAATACTGGGATACGAGATACTGCATATTACTGGAATGAATTAAATAAATGTCTAAAAGTCTTTGTTAATCTTAAAAAGATTTGCCCCTCATTAGATAGTTTAAATATTGGTGGAGGATTCCCAATAAAAAATTCTCTAGCCTTCGAGTTTGATTATGAGTATATGATCGATGAGATAGTTAATCAAATTAAAATAGCGTGTGATGAGGAAAATATTGAGGTGCCAGACATCTTCACTGAGTTCGGTAGTTTTACCGTGGGTGAGAGCTCAGGTTCCATCTATGAGGTTCTCTACCAAAAACAACAAAATGATAGGGAGAAATGGAATCTTATTAACAGCTCTTTTATTACAACTCTCCCAGATACATGGACTATTAACCAAAGATTTATCATGCTTCCAATTAATCACTGGAATAAGTCATACGAGAGAGTTCTTTTGGGTGGATTGACATGTGATAGTGATGACTACTACAACAGCGAACAGCATATGAATGCTATATATCTTCCAAAATATGATACAGATAAACCACTTTATATTGGATTTTTTAATACTGGAGCATATCAGGAAAATATTGGAGGGTATGGTGGATTACAGCACTGTCTTATCCCTTCACCGAAGCATATTCTCCTCGATAAAGATGAAAATGGAGTTATTAATTCAAGCCTTTTCAGAGAGCAACAAAAAAGTGAGGATTTTATGAAAATATTAGGTTATAATTAATTTTTTTAAAAATATAAGAAAATGGGATTCGTGCATGACTGTTTATCGCTTCATAGAACTGGGAGAGAGGAAGAGGCCAAAGCATTATATAATGTGTTTATTACTCTGAAAGAACTCAACTCTAAAATTAAAGAGAAGCCGTATTTTAGGGTCTAAATATCATTATGACAAAAAACATAATATACTTCTTGCTTCTTACATCAACTATTTTACATAGTTGTAAGGAAGATGAGGGTGATTCTCTTGATGGAGTATGTGAAGGAGATTACTCTACAGCTGGTATTCTTACTGACATTGACGAAAAAATTTTTAATGACGATGAGTCAGTGAACATGTATAGTATCTACTCTTGGACTTCTGACAATAGCGATAGAATTTTATCAGGAAATGGTATCCCTAACCACGAGGTTGGAACATTTCCTAATCAAGATAATCCAAATGCTATCAGTGAGCAGAATGTAAGTGAGAGATTTACTCTTTGTCCTATTATTGTTTCTGAATCTGGAGTGAGTGCTGGTGGCCCTGCTGGAGCCATCGCTTATGCCATAAATAGCGTAAAATTTGATCCTGCTACTGCTGGAAGATGCAATGACAGTGGAGAATGTAGCCTTGCTCAGGGACAGGGAAGGTGGAATATTGAGGCTTTGGGTCACGAGACATTTGATTTTGGAGACGACATGAATCATGCGCATGTGCAGCCAACAGGTGAATACCATTACCATGGCATGCCTGAGCTCCTTATAGACTTTTTAGGGAGTAATCAGGGAATGACTCTTGTGGGTTGGGCAGCAGATGGATTCCCAGTCTATGCAAGATATGCCTACACTGATCCTAACGATCAAAATAGTCCAATAAAAGCTATGCAGCCAAGCTATAAGATTAAATCTTCTCCTGACACAAACAGACCGAGCACCCTGACTGCTCTTGTCGGTGGTCCAGGGCAGGGGACTACGTACCCAAACACACCAATTCCTATGGGTGCTTTCACACAAGATTTTGAGTACATAGAGGGGTATGGTGATCTAGATGAATGCAATGGCAGGTATGGGAAAACACCTGAGTTCCCTGAAGGAATTTACTACTACATGGTCACCGATGATTTTCCTTACTTCTCTCGTTGTCTGAAAGGTGATTTCTAGCTAGTGAGATTTAATTTTCTGGAGTTTTTCTTAATTATTTTATAACCAAAGTATATTAGAAGAAGACCGACTAATTCTGTAACAAAAAGAACTTCTACGTACCCTAAGCGAGTGAAGGATCCACCAATTCCAGGAAGAATTCCTCCTACTGCAATTAGAGAATTTCCATAGACTCTAAATGTGTTATTTTTTACATTATAGTATTTATACGCAGAGTATATAGCACCACCAACAAGAAATAGGAATGCGTATATATTGATAAGTGGGGAAAAAAGCCTCACCCAGTTCCAATCAAATAATTTCCCTGTCAGCCTCCCATCATAATCTTCTGGGAGAGTAATAGGTACAATCCCTACAAAAACAGCAGCTATTAGGATATAAGTGACAAAAAAGTAGGTGGTTTTATTAGCAAATGATCTAGAGAACAGCAGATATACTGTTCCTTGAGCCAGAGGGAATCCACCTAATAACGCACCAATGATGTACCAGAATCGAAGATTAATTTCATTATAGCCTTGCAGAGTATGAATACTTTCACTAAGTGTCCCTAAACCAAATGTGGCTACGCCGAGCATCCACCAGAACAGATATTTCTTTTTTTTTCTTTGGTAATGATTATATATTTCAACAAAAAAATAAATGCTAAAAAGTGTAGTTGCAATAGGGATATAATTAACCATCTCTTATTTTTCTCAAATTTATAGTATTTATAGCAAGTGTCTAAAGTTAATGGCATCAAAACACTAAAATAGATTTTATCTTTATTAGGTTAATTTTCATAAATTTATTCAGTGAAACAAATATTTTTTCTACTACTTATATCTCATTTTTCCTTCTCTCAGAT
>JAYPVV010000009.1:0-53871 GCA_038134805.1 Marinoscillum sp.
AAATTTATTTATAATAAAAAAAGAAAATAAAAAGATGCTTAAATAATGATTTAAGGCAGTTTTATTTTTTAAATGAAAAAAAATTATAAAATTTTTATTTTTTATTTTTGAAAATAGGAACAGTACTACAGGGCTCACCATACATTAAACTATAAACAATAGGAGTTAATTTTTTAGTTAGCTCAAAATAAACATACTCTGGAAATGGTATTTCTGAGCAACCCTTAATTATAACTCTTTGATTTTTATACTTAGAAATATCCAATGAACTAATTTTTTTTAAATAAAGCTTTTCTTCTAGTGATTTAACATCTCCAAAAACAAAATCTTTACAATTTTTAGACAAATGATATGACAAGAGAACATACGCCCAGCTAGGGATTATCAATTCATCCTCACAGATGACATAAACAAACTTTTCCTTGAAAGATTTCCAATTAAATTCTAATAATTTTTTTCTGAATTTTTTTTCAAA
This sequence comes from Marinoscillum sp., assembly GCA_038134805.1. Lineage (GTDB taxonomy): Bacteria > Bacteroidota > Bacteroidia > Cytophagales > MED-G16 > MED-G16. The sequence goes on from JAYPVV010000009.1 coordinate 476, forward strand.
TAGAATGCCCTCCTCTAGAAAAAAACCAAAATCAAGTTCAAATCTTTCTCCAGATGTGTAGTAGTCTTTTAAATCTAGACTGATTAGTGAACTTTCTTTTACTCTATTTATAATATCACCCATTATTTCTTAAAATAAAAATCCTTAATGTAGTTAGGCTCAAAAGAGGATAAATCTTCAAATTTTTTTAAAATAAATTTTTTATAACTTATATCACCCATAAATTTTGAGTTAGGATAAATATCATTTATAAATTTAAAATTACTCTTAGTTGTAATAGTTTCAAATTTATTAGCTCCATTTCCAAAAAAATAAATCTCTTGATCAAATTCAGAAAAAGAATCCTTATCAAGAATAACAGATTTATCTTTATATATTTCATTCAAATTATAATCAAATATTTTAGTATAAACTTCCATCCTTCTGGCGTCGATCATTGGACATAAAAGTGCTGTTGAATTATTAATTTTTTTTAAAGCTTGAGAAGCTAATATTTTTAACGTGTTTACAGATATTAAAGGCTTATCAAGAGCAAAACATAAACCTTTCATAGTCGACAATCCTATTCTTAATCCAGTATATGATCCTGGGCCTCTCGAAATTGAAAAGGCATCAATTTCTTTGATATTAATACTTGTATTTTTAATTACATCTTCTATTAATGAAAGCAACAACTGTGAGTGAGACCTTTCTACGATTGAGCTATTTGTTTCTACTAATTGTTCATTTAAAAAAAGAGATACCGAACAAAAATCAGATGTTGTGTCTATACATAAAATCTTAATTTTCATAAACATTAATTTTATTAAGAGTCTTTATCAATGAGTTTTGAATGATTTTAAATGATGTTAACTCAGAACTTATATAAACAAAAGCAATAGAGTACCCAGTATTATTTAAGATGTTTTTATTTAATCTGTAAGACTCTCTTATTCTTCTTTTTAACAAATTTCTTTTTACAGCTGATTTAATTTTTGATTTTGAAACTGAAATTAAAATTTTATTAATATCCTCATGAGAATCTTTATAAAATCTAGTGTCAAGTGGAGGATTAATTATTTTCTTTCCTTGATGAAATAATTTTTCAATTATTTTTTTACTAGTGATTTTTTCAAACTTTGAGAAAGTATACTGCCCATCTGGGGACTTATTAATCATTTTAAAGTATTACTATAGTTTTACTTCTTATGCTTTTTCTCATCAGAAACAGTTAGTTTTTTTCTTCCCTTTGCTCTTCTCCTCGCAATTACTTCTCTTCCATTAGCAGATTCCATTCTTTTTCTAAAGCCATGTTTATTTGCTCTTTTTCTTTTTGAAGGTTGGAATGTTCTTTTCATAACTATCTATAATTTATTTAAAGGCAACAAAGATAAATACTTTAAAATTTAAAATATTATAAGAATGAGAGTTTAATCTCATCAATAATCTCTTTATCTAATCTTGGGCCAAGTTTTGTGACAACTTTTGATGATAATTTTGATGCTAGCTCACCAGCTTTCTGAAAATCAAGACCATTAGTAACTCCAAATAAAAATCCTCCAGCAAAAGTATCTCCCGCTCCTACAGTATCTATAGCTTTAACTACATGAGGTTTAATAAAAATATTTTCGGATTTAGTAATAATGTTTGAACCTTCTTTCCCATTAGTTATAATTAGAGTTTCAGATAAATTTAAAAGATTATTACAACAATTAATAAAATCTTTCTCTCCAGTAAAAGTCATCGCCTCTTCTCTATTACAGAAAAGTAAATCAATTTTCTCAGTTAAAATTTCATTAAATTTTTCTTTAAAATATTTAACCATACTAAGGTCCGAGAATGTAAGAGAAATCTTTACATTATTTTTTTTGCAATGTGAGATTGATTTTTTTATTGCATCGATAGCTTGTTCAGACGTAACAAGATAACCTTCAATATAAAGATATTTTGATAAGGATAAATCCTGTAGGTTTATGTTATCTATAGAAAAATTTGAGGAAATAGCTAGACATGTATTCATTGTTCTCTCTGCATCTGGAGTAGTTAAAACAAGACATGAACCTGTCATTCCATCACCAAAGTAATATTTTTTGTCAGCAGTATGAATTCCACTTTTTTTAATATCATTAAGATATAACTTACCATATTCATCATTTGATATAAGAAATGATAGGTATCCATTTCCTCCAAGTTGAGATAACGTATAGATCGAATTCGGAACAGATCCTCCTGATTGTATAAAATCATAATTTTCTATTTTATTGATTATTTTTTTTTGCTTTTCATCATCCACTAATGTCATTAATCCTTTTTCAATATTATTTTCAACTAAAAATTTATCTGAGACTAGACAAACACAATCTATTAAAGCATTTCCAATACCAAAAACATCAAATTCTTTCATAACTATTTTCTTAAATCTAAAACTCTTTCAGGATAATCTGTAATTATACCATTAGTTCCCATCTCTAAAATTTCTGCAATATCACTAAAAGAATTTACAGTCCATGGAATTATTTTAATATTTTTCTTTCTGAGAAAAATTATGTCCTCATACACTAAATTCTTGAAGTTAGGAGAATAAATGTGTGGTTCAAATCCTAAATCAATTAAATTTTTTTTTGGGTCATAATTTTCTGAAACTAAAACTGATAGCACTATTTCTGGATAGTTTTCATGAAAATATTTTAAGATTCTGAAATCAAAACTTTGAATAATTACTCTTTCACTGATATTAAGAGAGTCTATTATATTATAAACAAGATCGGAAAAATCTTTTACCGAGGGATGAAAAATAAAATCTGAATCTAAAGAAGATTTAATTTCTATATTGTACTTAGGTGGTTGGATATTATTATTATGAGCATAACTTTCAATAAAATTTACAACAGAATCTAGAGTTGGTTTAAATGAAGATATTTTTTTTTGTTCTATAAACCTATTATTTCCTTTAATACCACAATCAAATTTTTTGATATACTCATAATCCATAGAATAAATATTATAAGTTGTTTTAGGATCTTTTAACTCATTGCCGATACTATCTACACAAATATTTTCAGACATCCAAGGTTCGTGAGAGACTACTACTTTTTTATCTCTACTTATTACAACATCTAATTCCAAGGTATTAACACCAATTTCTAAAGCTTTAGTAAATCCGATAATAGAATTTTCAGGATAATAACCTCTATATCCTCTGTGTCCTTGTAAATCAAAATCCTCTCGAATAGTACAAGAACATAAAACGAAAAAACATATAATTATTTTAATATTTGCTTTCAATAATTGATAGTATTGTAACAAAAAGAAAGGTGCCAGAAGAAATATATAAGTATATACTTGAAGTATCCTCAAATAGGAATTCATAAAACTGAACACCAAGAACGCCACCAACTAATGGACCAATAATGGGTATCCATGAATAATGAAAATTAGATTTTCCCTTTCCTTGGATAGGTAATATAAAATGAGAGAGCCTAGGGATAAAATCTCTTACAGGATTAATTGCGTAACCGGTAGTTCCTCCCAAAGAAATTCCAATTGCGCAAACTAATGCTCCAACTACTATAGGATTTAAACCTTGAGCAAATTCATTTATTCCTATAAATTTCAATCCAAAAAGTAAAGCAAAAGTCCCAATTATCTCACTATTTAGATTTGACCATTTTGATGAAATAGCTGGTGAAGTAGCAAAAACTCCTAATTTAATTTTTTTATCTTCTGTTAAAGACCAATGAGGCAAATAATGAATAAAGATTACCAAACATGCTAAAAAAGCTCCAACACATTGCCCTAATAAATATTCTATAGCTTTTGAGAATTCTATTTCACCAATTGAATACAATGAAAAAGTTACAGCAGGGTTGATATGGGCTCCACTGTATTTTCCTGCGTATATTGCAAGGGTAACTGCAAGACCCCAACCAATTGTTCCAACAGCCCAACTATTGCTTTGTTTATTCGAGTAACTATTATTTAAAGACAAGCCTGCATTAAGACCGCAACCAAATAAAATTAAAACAAAAGTTCCAATAGCTTCAGATAAAAAATCCGTCATTTGATGTATCTTTAATTTGAGTAAATCTATAAATTTTAGATATTAACATGCAAAAATACTTAGCTATAATTTTTTTTGTGCTTTACAGTTGTAAGCCCATAGAACCTGTTGATTTTGTAGAAATAAAAAATGTAAAAATTAATAACTCTACAGATAACCAACTTTTTATAAATGCAGAAATTATACTAAATAATCCTAATAGAGTAAAAATCACTATAGACAATATTGATGTTGATATTTATGCTGATGATGTAGTTTTAGTGAATATTAATGAGAAAGAACCAAGAGATTTAATTGAATCCTCTTTATCTCCAATAAATATTAAAGGAGAAATTAATTTAAAAAATTTAGAAGATTTTTTTAATAAAAAAGGGCTTGCAATAATTCTTGGAAAAGATGATATCAGTTTAAAATTTATTGGAAAAATTCAAGCTAAAGCTTATGGCATAAAAGATGAAATTGATATTAACTATTCTATTGATAGTGTAAAAGGATTAATCAAATAAAAATTGTTATCTCTTTTACATAATTATTAAGATCATTTAATTCTTTATCCCAATTTTTAGCACTCATTATATTTTTTTCAATGACATATTTTTCTAATATTTTTAAGTAATCATTAATTCTTTCAATATCAAAATAAACAACTGAATTTCTCTGTGAAAAAAAATCTAATAAACTTTGACACATTTCATTTCTTCTAGAAAAAATAAATTCAGCTATAATTATTTTATCTTCTGAATTAGTTGAATTAACCTCCTTTTTAAAAATTTTAAATATTTCTAAACAATTATCTCCGTAAATATTATAATACTTATTAAAAGTACTATTTGAAATTCCATACTCATAACTTTTTGTCTTGCAGAATTCAAAATCATGATCAAATAAAAGTATATTCTTCGTTTTTGATTTTATTTTCTTTTTATATTTTCTAACTAAAATATTAACTACCCTTTCAGCCATTTTTCTGTAACCCGTTAACTTTCCTCCAGCAATAGAAATTAACCCATCTTTTGATATAAAAATTTCATCTTTTCTTGAGATCTCTCTTGTATTTTTTTTACCATCATTAACTAGAGGTCTTAAACCAGACCAAGAAGATATAACATCTTTAAAATCTAAAAATTTTGTAAAGCAATTATTTATTGAATCTATTAAATATTTTACCTCTCTTTTTGAAACTCTTATATTATTAATTCCTGGCTCATATTTATTGTCAGTTGTTCCAACGTAAACTGTTTTTCCTCTTGGGATCGCAAAAATCATTCTTGAATCTAAAGCATCAAAGTATATAGATTGTTTAATATTTAATTTTTCTTTTGGAAGAACAATATGGATTCCTTTAGATAAAACTAACTTTTTATTTTTACTTTCAAGAACTTCATCAGTCCAAGATCCGGAGGCATTAACTATATATTTTGAATATATATCAATTGAATTGTTTGTGAACTGATCTTTACAAGTAACACCAATAACTTTATGCTCGTTATCATAAATAAACTTAATTGCTTTAACATAATTTATAGGAGATGCACCATATGAAAATGATTTCTTAATCAAATCAATAGTTAGTCTACTATCATCAGTTCTATACTCTGAATAAATTGCGCTAGATAGAAGTTTATTTTTTTTGAGTAAAGGCTCTTGATATTGAGTTTCAGCTTTTGATAAAATTTTGAATCTATCTACTCTTTTAACATTAGCTAATAAATCATAAATAAAAAGTGCAGCTTTAGTCGTAAATCTATTTAATTTTCCTCCCCTAATTATGGGCAATAACATTTTCTCAGATTTAATTATGTGAGGAGCAATTTTATGTAATACTGCTCTTTCAGTCCCTGTTTCATGAACAAGCTTGAGTTTAAACTGCTCAAGATATCTTAATCCTCCATGAATGAGTTTAGTCGATTTGCTACTTGTACCTGAGGCAAAATCATTCATTTCTATTAGACAGGTATTTAATCCTCTGGAAGAAGAGTCTAGACATATACCTGCTCCAGTGACTCCCCCACCAACTACTATTACATCAAAAGTTGTATTAGATATTTTTTTTAAATATTCATTTCTTAAAGAAATATCAAAAAAATTTATTTTTCTTTCCAATTAAATGTTCTTTTAACTGCTTTTTCCCAACCACTATACATTTTTATTCTGGTATCATTATTTATTTTTGAGTCAAATATTTTATCAATAGATTGATTTTGAATTATAGTAGCTTCATCCCATAAATCATTAGTTATTCCGGCTAAATAACCTGCACCCATAGCTGTACTTTCTATAATTTCAGGTCTCTCTACTTTACAACCTAATATATCAGACTGGAACTGCATTAAATAGTTATTTCTACAAGCTCCACCATCTACTTTTAGAGAAGAAATATCTATTCCAGAGTCTTTTTGCATAACGTCAATTATATCTTTAGTTTGGTAAGCAAGAGATTCTAAAGTTGCTTTTATAATGTGTTCTTTTCCTGTATCTCTTGTGAGTCCAAATATGGCACCCCTTGAATACATATCCCAATAAGGAGCACCTAAACCAGCAAAAGATGGCACTACATATATATCATCCAGTTTTTCTATTGAAGAAGCAATATTTTCTGTTTCAGATGCATTATCAATTATTCTTAATGAATCTCTTAACCATTGAATTGCTGCTCCGGCTATAAAAACACTGCCTTCTAGTGCATAGGTAACTTGATTTTTAGGTGAACAAGCTATTGTAGTTATTAGTCCATGAGAAGAAATTTTGAATTTATTTCCAATATTCATAAGTAAAAAACAACCTGTACCATATGTGTTTTTTACCATACCTTTTTCAAAACATGCTTGACCAAAAAGTGCTGCTTGTTGATCCCCAGCAACACCATTAATAGGAATTTTCACACCTTCATATGTAAAATGACCAAAGTTTGAAGATGAGCTTTTTACATCTGGAAGAATTGATTTTGGAATTCCTAAATAATTTAAAATCTTTTCATCCCAAGACAAATTTTTTATGTTATAAATCATTGTTCTAGATGCATTAGTATAATCTGTATAATGATTTTTAAAAGAAGTTAAATTATAAATTAACCATGAGTCTATTGTTCCAAAAAGAACCTTGTTTTTTTCAATTTTTGATTTAACACCTTCAACATTTTCAATAATCCATTTTATTTTTGTAGCTGAAAAATAGGAGTCGATAACCAATCCAGTATTATTTTTAATATAATCTTCTAAGCCATCTTCTTTCATAGAATCACAGATATTTGATGTTCTTTTATCTTGCCACACGATAGCATTATAAAGTGGCTTTCCTGTATCTTTTTCCCATAAAATGGTAGTCTCTCTCTGATTAGTTATCCCAATACTTAAAATATCTTTAGTATTTATTGACTTCACAAGATCCTTAAATACTTCTATCTGAGAACTTAATATTTCTAATGGGTCATGTTCAACCCATCCCTGATGAGGAAAAAATTGCTTAAATTCTTTCTGTCGAACATCTAATAATTTTCCGTTTTCATCTATCAATAATGCTCTTGAACTTGTAGTCCCTTGATCCAAAGCAACTATATATTTCATATTAATTTTTTGAGAATTTTAAATTTTCGATTATAAAACTGCCAACTTTTTCTCCTTGCTCTACCCCAAATGTTATAGCAGGTAAATAGTGAATGCCTCCATAAATTCTGCTAATTGCTGCCTCTTCTGAAGCATGAATAAAGGATGGATACTCTCTAACTGTCAATCCATACTTTTCCTCTGTTGTATCTATAAAATCAAAATTTTCTCCAAGTAGATAAGTAAGAACCCTTGCTGCAGATCTAGAAATTACAGAATGTCCAGACGTATATTCAGGGAAAGGAGGTGTTTGTAAAAAAGGTATCCAATCACTATCAATAAATTTATTAATTAGAGTTTCTGGTCTAACTAGTATGCTTCTCCATTTCTCATCCCAACAAATAATGAATGCATCAAATAAACTAATTGATACCATTGTATATGTTTTAACAGTCTCCATAAAATCTAATTCTGCTTTTTTTGTAGCAATCTTTGTAATTCCTATCCAATGTCCTCCAGGAGTAATCTTTTTAGTAGCAAACATAGCATGACCTTTATGATGAGAGACATAAGGATTACAATCCCAAAAGCTTGCTATTTCTTTCTGTTCATCCGATAAATTATTACCAATTTCATAAACTTCAATTAGATCTTTATAAAATTTTGATTTTTTATCTAAACTAAATTCTGGAGGTGGTTGGATAATAAATTGATTAGAGGAATCTACTATCATAGTTCTAATTTTATTCCAATGAGGCTCTATTCCTTCCATATAATCAGGAGGAGTAGGTTTCCAAGAATATTCATTATCTCTCTGAATAGTATATTTAGGTAAAGATCGAGTTTGTTTGTAATTATCTTCACTGTACCATTTTTTAATGTGATTTGCTACTTCTTCGCCATATTCAAGAGATCTTTTCATTATTTCATCAGGAATTCCATTGATTTTAATTTCTTTGTATAATGTTTCTTGAAAGTCTGAAATTTTATTCTCAGAAAAAATAAGGTCTTTCCCTACACTTAAAAATGCATGAATACTTGCAACTTGATAAGAATATTCTTTACTTAAATCAGGTTTTGGAACTGGACTTAGTCCATGTAACTGACCTGATAGTGAAGAATAATTAGGATAATTATTAACAAGAACCTCATATGCTGCTATACTTGGATAAGCATAAATTCTAGATGCAACAGGTGGAGAAAAAATATCATATACTATTACATCGGTAAGTTTTTGCATAGACCTATGAAATAAGTCTGGATCATTGTAATAACTTATATTGTTTATATATCTCTCATTAGAAGAACAAGAAAATAAAGCAATACAAAATAGAACTAAAAAGTTTTTAATTTTCATTATTTAAAGAAAAAACAGAAATTTTTCTATCATTTATACCAAAAACAAATTTAGATTTATTTTTATCTAATGGCAAAACTTTAGTAATGTCTCCTCTTAAATTTAAACCAGACTCATTTTGTTTAACATACTTAAATGTTCCATCACCTATACCTTCTAACAATACTCCATAACTTGACTCAAACGATCCAAAATATGTAGATACACTTGAATTATTTCCAACTAATAACAGATCTTTTTTTTCATCTTTATTAAAATCTAATATTTGTATATCTCTAATAGAAGAAATCTGAGAGTAAAGAGGTAGCTCTACTATATCAAAGCTTTCACCCTGATTTATAAAACATAGTGAAGAGAAATTATTTGCATATAATAATTTACTGTTTTCTAAAATATCTCTTGGAAAAATATCATTTATATCTAAACCTGCAAAATCTTTATAATAAAAGAAATCCCTTTTAAGATAATTTAATTCTTTGGTTAACTCATCTTTATTTGAGATTGGATATTCTTTTTTATTTTTAGAGTAAGTTAATACATGTTCGAAAATTCCATTCTGATCAAAATCGTTTATATACATTTTAACTGGATCAATTTTTGTAGGTTTTAATTTATTATTTATTCCTACATTTCCAGCTATAATATCCATCTTCCCATCATTATTAATATCTGATGTCTCCAAAGAAAACCACCACCCAAAAATTTGATTTCCTATAAAGTTTTTATCCTTTCTGAAACTATTTCCTTTATTATAGTAAATATTAATACTGTTCCAGTCTCCACATGTAATTAAATCTTTTAAACCATCCCCATCCATATCTTCCCACTTAGCATCAGTTATCATACCAATGTCATTAAATATTGTATCAATCTCAAAATCTCCATTTTTCATATTTTTGAGTAAATAACTTTTTGGTGATTCTCCATATTTTTGAGGTACCGCCCTCCCTCCAATAAATAAATCTTCATATCCATCTTGGTTATAATCATAGTTAATAACCACTGAGTTATTCTGAACAATTTGAGATAAAGTATCTTTTTTATAAAAATTCCCATTATGGTTAATATATAATCTGTCCCTTAAACTTTTAGAATTTTCGGAGAATTCATTTCCAGCACTAACCACATAAAGGTCAAGATCATTGTCATTATCAATATCAAAAAAAAGCGCATCTACATCTTCTGAGATAGAATCATTTTCAATATCAATATTTGTACTAGATTCAAATTTCTGGTCATTACTTAAGAAAATTTTTGATTTTTGGAATGAAGGAGACCCTACAAACAAATCTAAATCACCATCATTATCAACATCTCCTGAAGCAAGTGCAGGTCCTTCTTTGGAGAGCATATATGGAATTAATCTCTCTCTATTAAAATCATTAAAATCATTTTCCATATGAGTATATTGAATAAGATTCTTATGGTTTACATCAGTAAAAAACTGTGTTGAAAAATCAATGATTTTATAATCTGAAAGAGCATCTTTTTCATTTAAGATGATAGTATTATTTGCATCTAAAGAATAGAGAGTTTGAGTTTTTTTATTTGGCCAAATTACCATTAAAGAATCAACAACTAATGATTCAGAGACACCAAAAATAAGTCCTGACGACTTAGATGAAAGAAATCCTTTATTAATAAAATTTTCTTTATATGCAGATTTATCTTTATACCATATAGTCACTTTTGCACCTATTCCAAATTTATTGGATTGACTTCCATTAAAATTAATTTTTAAAAAATTCAATCCTTCATTATTACTAACGGTATTTTTATAAATAATAGACTTATCATTTATATTATTTACTATTAAATCTTGGTCTCCATCATTATCTAAATCATCATATGTAGCACCATTAGAAAATCCAAAAAAGTCTAAACCCCAATCCTTAGAGACATCAGTAAATTTAAGATTGGAATTATTTTTGAAAGCATAATTTGAAACTCTACCATCAGGCATCTGTCTAACTAAATCTTTATTTTCTAAATTCGGATTTTGGATTAAACCATCAGTCAACTTTTCATTAGATAAGAAGCTGATATAATCCATATCATTAGGTCTTTTTACAATACCATTTGTTATGAATATATCATTATTACCATCTAGATCAAAATCTTCAATTAGGGTAGACCAACTCCAATCAGTTGCATGAACGCCAAGCATCTGAGAAATTTCGGAGAAGGTATTATTTCCATTATTTAATTGAAGTGTGTTTTTGGTAAATTGTTTATTAAATCCAAAATCTAGTTTCATTTTATAAATTTCATATGAGTCCTCACCTGCAGAACTTTTTAATACCTTTTCATCTTCAGGGAGCATATCTAAAACCATTATATCAGGTAATAGATCATTGTTTATGTCAGATATATCATTACCCATAGAGAACCTGGATGTATAATTAATTGAACTTTCTAATTTTTCCCTAAAAGTTCCATCACAATTATTAATGTAGAGATAATCGTTCTCTCTAAAATCATTTGAAATGTATATATCATCACACCCATCTTTATTAATATCACTTATTGAAATCCCTAACCCATAACCAATATTACTACCCAGTATTCCTGATTCATCTGAAACATCAATAAATTTATTACTTATACTTAAATCGTTTCTGAATAATTTATCACCTGACTTTTCACTTTTATTATATCTAAGATCTGAACTACCATAACTTCTTTCTGTGTGAACAGAGTGATTAAGAAGGTACATATCTAGGTCACCATCAGAATCATAGTCAAAAAAAGCTGAATGAGTAGAGAAACCTTCAAAATCTAAACCAAATTCATCTGCTTTTTCACTAAAAGTTAAATCTCCATTATTTATAAATAATTCATTTTTTCCAGAAATATTTTTGTATCCACCTAAGCGACATTGATAAATGTCTAATAAACCATCCCCATTTACATCAACTATAGTAACCCCAGTCTTCCATTCACCTAATGAACCTGTTCCTGAGTAGTCAGTAATATCTTTAAATTGAAAGTCACCCTGATTTAAGTATAATTTATTAGACCCTTGATTAGATGAGAAATATATATCAATTAATCCATCATTATTTATATCTCCTGTTGCTACTCCAGCTCCATTATAAAAATATAAATACTCTATTAAATTAAAATTTTCATTGTCAGATAAAATATTTGAAAATTCAATACCTGTACCATTTGATTTTAATTTTTTAAATAATTTCTCTTTTTGAGTACATGAATTGAAAGAAAAAAATAAAAGATAAAAATAGATAAAGAACCTCATTTAGAAAGAGTAAGATTGAAGAGAATCATTATTATTTAAAACAAATAATATATTTTCATTATTTAAATTTAAAAATTTAGAAAAACCTCTTACTTCACCTTTAAAGTTTAATCCTGATAAATTATTTGGGGTTGCTTTAAAATTAAGATTTTTATCTCCCAATAATAGCTGGCCGAAATCAGCATCATATCTTCCTACTTCTGGTTTTACATTGTAAAGATTACCCCCTAGAAGTATATCTTTGGAACCATCATGATTAAAATCGTATATATTTATAGCAAATACATTAGAAAATTGGGATTCAATAGGTAGTTTAAGCTCTTTAAAATTACCATTTTCATTTATATATGCAGTAGTTTCAAGTTTATATAAATAGTTTTTTTTGCTATTTTCTATTTTAGATTTCTCAAAAATATCGCTGACTGTTTGATTTTTAAAACTATTATATTTCAAATATTTTTTCTTTAGACTAGGCATCTGCATAACTAAATCATGTCTTAATGCAACAGTATAGGCACTATCTCCATTATATTGAAAGATTATTTGTTCTAGAGTATTATTATTATCAAAATCATTAATGTACATTGTAATTGGCTTTGAAAGAGATGCCCTAAATCTAGAGTTTATTCCATGATTTCCAATAATTATATCTTTTAAGCCATCGTTGTTTAAATCATTAATTTCTAAAGTATTCCACCATCCATTCGAAAATTTGAAATTTTCAATTTCTTTCTTCTTAAACAAACCTTCAATATTTTCAAGTAGAGTAATTGGCATCCAGTGTCCAACCAGTATTAAATCCTCATCACCATCCAAATCATAATCTATAAATCCAGCATCTGTTATCATACCAATATCTTTTAAATCTAGAGCAATAGAATCTGATATATTAGTGTACTTTCCTTTTCCGTCATTTAGTAATATATATCCACTTGAAGGTAATCCATATTTTTGAGGAACAAGTCTTGCACCAACAAAAAGGTCCTCATCACCGTCTGAATCATAATCAAAATTTTTAACAACAGAGGTACTTTCAAATAATCCAGCTGGAAGAATTTGAGTAGATTTTAAGAAATTATTTCTTTTATTAAAGTAAAGTCTATCTCTAAGTTCTGGTGAATATATGGAGAATTCGTTTCCACCACTTGTAACATATAAATCTAAAAAGCCATCCGAATCTGCATCAAAGAAAATACAATCTGTATCTTCTGAGTCTTTGTCATCAAGAAATGATTGATAAAAATATTTGTCAAATTTTGTTTTATTCCACAAGTACATTGTTCCAGGATATCCTTTCGCTCCACCAATATAAATATCATTAAAACCATCATTATTTATATCTCCTTCACACATACAAGATCTTTCTGTAGAACTCATGTGGAACAGTAGTCTGTCTCTATCAAAGTCTACAAAATCATTTTCCTGATTAAAATGAGAGATGACTTTTGATGGAGACTTAACAAAAATTGTATTTAAGTTTTTTTTATTCTCAAGAATTTTAACATCTGTAATTTCATTTTTTCTTATCAGGATAGATTGATTAGGTAAAATATTAGTTTTTTTACTAATAGACCCATCAAACCATTTAACTATCAAAGAGTCAATAATATTTATTTTTCCTAAACCAAAAGTCAGTATGTTATCTACAGTAGATTGAAACCCCCTTATTGGCATTTGTTCCAAGTAAATCATTTTATTATTAGAAAATAATGTAACATTTGACCCAACTGCATCTAAATTTTTTTGATCTCCAACTAATTTTACTTTTAAATACTTATTTTCAGGAAATAACTTTTCTGTATTATTTCTGTAAATAAATGATTCCATATTTACATTATTTACGATGAGATCCAAATCTCCGTCATTATCTAAATCCCCGTAAGCTGATCCATTTGAAAAACTTGGTTGATCTAATCCTAGGAATGATGTTTGATCTTCAAAATGTAAATTGCCTAAATTAGTAAAAGCATAATTTGATATGGGAACGCTTGGAATTAAATCAATTAATTTTCTAAAATCAACATTTCCAGGAGATGCAATTTGCTCAACAACCTCATCCTGTGTTACATACTGCAAGAAATCTTGATCAGTAAGATCCTGGTAAATACCATTAGCAACAAAGATATCTTTATTCCCGTCATTCTGAAAGTCAAACATTAGTGCTCCCCAACTCCAATCAGTCGCCTCAACCCCAGCAAGTCTACCAACTTCACTAAAAGTAGAGTTTCCATTATTGAACTGTAGGGTATTTCTAGTATACTGGTTCCAATAACCACTAGATTTTATAAATTGTTGTCTATCCCAGCTATCAAATGTTGTAACTGTTTTAATTCTTTCATCTGGTTTTGGAAGCATATCAGTAACAAAAATTTCACTTAATCCATCATTATTCAAATCAGCCATATCTGCTCCCATAGAAGCAGCACTAATACTTTTAATCATTTTCTCAAGACTCTCTGAAAATGTTCCATCTTTATTATTTATATATAAATAATCTCTTTCAAAAAAATCATTAGATACATAAATATCCATCCATCCATCATTATTAATATCTCCAACGGTTACACCTAATCCGAAACCAATAACACTCCCATAAATTCCAGCATGATCACTAACATCAGTAAACTTACCTCCATCATTTCTAAATAACTTGTCCCCTCCAACTTCATCTCTTAGTGGCCTCTGATCCTTACCTATATTTGTAATTCTAAAACCTCCTTTGTAAGAATTATTTAAAAGATAGCAATCCAAATCACCGTCTCTATCGTAGTCAAAAAAAGCAGCATGAGTAGAATACCCCATGTCATCTAATCCATACTCTTTTGCTTTCTCAGTAAAAGTTAGATCACCATTATTGATAAAAAGTTCATTTTGCTTATTATCTCCTTCAATATCACCAGAATTTGAGACATAGATGTCTAGAAATCCATCAGCATTAATATCTACCAAACTTACACCTGTACTCCATGATTTTGTCCCACCAACCCCAGCAGTTTCAGTAATATCTTCAAAAGAAAAATTTCCTCTATTAATATATAATTTATTTTCATTTAAATTAGAAGTAAAGTATATATCCAGAAGCCCGTCATTATTTATATCTCCTAATCCTACCCCACCTCCATTATAATAATTTCTGTAAGTGAAAATGTTAAACTTTTCTTTAAATAAAAGAGAATTTTTGAAGTTTATACCTGTTCTATATGAGGGTAATTTCTCAAATAAGGTGTTATCATTTTTAGTACACGAAACGAATAAAAAGACTATTAAAAAAATTAAACTATATTTTTTCATTTATTTAATTCATTCTCAACAATCAAATTTGTGTATCTAGCTCTTACCTCTCTATCACTTACGCTTGTCAGAGCAATTCTCCTATTCCCATTGACTGTTGCGTATAATACTTTATCATTTTTTGGATTTCTAATTTGAATAAATTCTGTTTTGTACCACGAAGTAAGGAGCTGTTTAATTTCTTCGATGAGATATTCAGAACTAGTACCTTTATTCCAGGGAGCCCATGCTGTATAGGAAAAAGTTGAATTCACTTCATAGACAGTATCATTATTGAATACTGGATAAAATAACATTTCAATTCTTTGGCCAATTGATTCTGTTTCCAAATAATACCTCACTGAGTTATTTGATGGACCTTGAGTGATAATTTTTTGTTTATTTAAATCCCAACAATGAGCATAAAATTCTTTAGAAGACATACCAAAAGACACTCCTAAAAATAAAGAGTCATATCTCTTCCCAGAAAGCATCTCATTTTTTTCTAGATTAATGTAGGGGTTAGTATTACAAGAAATTATAGCTAATACAAATAAGGTATTTAAAATAATTTTATTCACTTTTTAATATTTTAAGTTTAGAATTATTAATAGCAAAAATATAGTGCCCCTCTTGATTTATATTAATTTTTTTCAAATCTCTTAAATCACCCTTAAAACTTATACCCGACTCGTCTGGAGTCACATAGTTAAAAAGAAAATCACCATTACCAGTAAATAAAGATGAGTAACTTGCTTTAATTGGACCAAATTCTGGTTTTATTTGAGATAAGTTTCCACCTACTATTAAATCAATAAAACCATCATTATTAAAGTCATCACTTAATATAGAATAAACTGGAGAAATTTGACTCATAAATGGAAGTGAGATAATATCGAAGTTTATTCCTTTATTATTTTTTAAAATAATTGACTCTAAATTATAAACTTCTTTAATTTTTGTTGAGTCTTTTAATGAATTATCTAAAAACGAATCCATTTTAATATTTTTATAACTTTCAAATTTTAAATATTTCTTTTTTAGATATGGTAACTGCATCCATAAATCTTTAAGCTGAACTATAGGATATAAATCATTACCATAATACATTCCTAAAATTTGCTCATAACGACCGTTGTTATCAAAGTCATTTACATATAATGTCAGTGGGTTCTCCAAATTTGCTCTAAACATTGAATTTAAGCCATAGTTACCAATTATCAATTCAACAAACCCATCACCATCTAAATCCTTAGAATGAATAACATTATAGAGACCATTTGTTTTAGATAAGCCTAGAGAATCACTTATTTCAAAGAATTTATCATTATCAAATTTAAAAACTCTAATTGGCATCCACTCACCAATAACTACAAGCTCCTTACTGCCATCATTATCTATGTCTATAAATTCGCTATCATTTACCATTTCCATAAATCTTAGTTCACCAAGATACTCATCGGAAACATCAAGAAATTCTCCTTTGCCATCATTCAACAACAAATAACTTTTTGTTTGTGTTCCATAAGAGCCAGGATTAATTCCTGTGCCTATAAACAAATCATAGTCTCCATCTTTATCAATGTCATCACTTGAAATTGTTGAAGTGCTCTCGAATGACCTAATAGAATTTAAAGAATATTTTGATTTTTCAAACTTATTTTTACCTTGATTAAAATAAACTCTATCTCTTAACTCAGGTGAAAAGTTAGAGTACTCACTTCCACCACTTGCGACAATAAGATCCATTTTACCATCTCCATTAAAGTCATTCACCAAACAACTTACATCCTCTGAATCAATATCTGATTTAAATGGCTCGGAGTATGCTTCAAAATAACCATTAGATTTCTGATAAAAAATATAAGATACTTCTCCTCTTGCAGATCCTACAAACAGATCTTCAAGACCGTCATTATTGAAATCTGATATGCATAGGCATGGACCCTTTGTTGAATTCATCTTAAATAATAATCTCTCTCTATCAAAATCAACAAAATCATTTTCTTTATGGGTAAAGTCAATATTTATACTAGAATTAGATAAAATTTTTCTTTTACTAGCAGAAAAATCCATAAAGATATTTCTATCCAAATCATTACTTCTGATAATATGATGAGTGTTTATTTTAACATTTCTTAAAATTGAAACCTTATTATTTGAAGATATTATTTTAACTGAATCAATGATAGACTCTTCCCCCAACCCAAAATATAATCTATAGTCAACTGAGGACTGAAAGCCTCGCATAGGAGAAAGTTCTTGGTACTGGAGTGATCCATTGTTATACACAAATATTTTATTTCCAATACCATATCTATTTTTGGTGCTTAAATCGAAAGAGAATGAAATCCAGTTATTTGAAGATTTATTTTCATAAATACTTGAAATCATATTTACATTATTAATAACTAAATCTAAGTCACCATCATTATCAAGATCACCGTATGCTGATCCATTAGAAAATGTTTTAGCTCCTAACCCAAATTCTTTTGAGACATCAGTAAATTTTAATGAGCCTAGATTTTTAAAAGCAAAATTTGATAGAGGTTCACTTGGGATCATATCAATAAGTTTTTTTACAGGTTCTTTCTCAGATTTAATCATGTTAGTTATAATTGATGGATTAGCTAAAAAATTAACATAATCCTGATCTAAGAGATCTTTATAAATACCATTAGCTACAAAAACATCTTTATTTCCATCATTATCCATATCAAAAATCAACGCACCCCAACTCCAATCTGTAGCATCTAAACCCGTCATTCTAGATATTTCGGAGAATGTCCCGTCTTTATTGTTAAGCTGTAAAACATTTCTATTAAACTGATGATAATACCCTTGATTAAGAGAGTACTGATATTTATCCCAGCTATCAAAAACTGCTTTAGAAACTCTTCTATCATGTCTATTAGGTAACATCTCTGTCACAAAAATTTCAGAAAACCCATCATTATTAAGATCCGCCATATCTGCACCCATCGAACCCATAGATGTTTCAGAAATATATTCTTCGAGAGATTCTCTAAAAGATCCATCTTTATTATTAATATATAAATAGTCTTTCTCAAAATAATCATTTGAAATAAACATATCTGACCAGCCATCAAGGTTAATATCTCCAATAGTAACACCTAATCCAAATCCAATATCACTAGTATATATTCCAGCTTCACCAGAAATATCTACAAAAAATCCGTCATCATTTCTTAATAACTTATTCCCCAATTTACTGTCAATTTCCCTTAAGTCTTTCACCATATCAAAACCAATTCCTATAGATTTAACAGTATTATTTAGTAAATAGCAGTCCAAATCTCCATCATTATCAAAATCAAAAAAAGCTGCGTGAGTTGAGAGTCCCTCTATATTCAATCCATAGTCTTTAGATCTTTCTGTAAATGTTAAATCTCCGTTATTAATAAAAAGTTCATTATTCCTTCTCTCTCCCCCAGGTGGTCCTGACTTACAAACATAAATATCTAAGTATCCATCATGGTTTATGTCTACTATACTTACTCCTGTACTCCACAACCCCTCAGAACTTAATCCTGATAATTTTGTTATATCTTCAAATACAAGATTTCCTTTATTTAAGTAAAGTTTGTTTGAGACTAAGTTACCAGTAAAAAATATATCTTGAAGGGAGTCGTTATTAAAATCACCAATTCCAACACCCCCTCCATTATAAAAATTTCTGTAAGTGTAAGGGTTAAGTTCTTCTGTATAATCTAACGAATTTTTAAAGTTGACATTAGTATTGTCTGAGGACAGAGGATGAAATAGAGTGTTTTTTTTATCAATATCACATGAAATAACTACTAATAACAGGCAAGAATAAAATAAAATATCTCTCATATTTGAAAAACAAATATAAAAAAAAAGCAAGCGATTAGATCGCTTGCTTAATTCTTAAGTTATATCTAAAACTAAATATAACGTATCCTAATTATAACCAGGGTTCTGAGTTAACTTTGGATTTGCATCCATCTGGTCCTTAGGAATTGGGAAAATGTTTTTAGTTGCATCAGAGGCATCTTTTGCCCACCATGCATCATTAAACTTACCAAATCTAATAAGAGATCTTCTTCTGTCATTCTCGACATACATCTCTCTACCTCTCTCTGCTAACAATTTGTCAGCATCAAGATCGCCAAAAGCTGTTACACCAGCTCTAGCTCTGATTTGATTAACTATCCCAAGAGCACCTGAAACATCTCCTGTTCTAAAGTGAGCTTCAGCCTTACTTAGTAAAACATCAGCATATCTCATTAAAACAAAATCATGATTCATGTTTTCTCTACCCCCCTGAACGTGAGCGTACTTATTTATTCTAGCACCACACTGACGACAAGCATCAGGCCATATCATATTAATGTATGGAGTAAAATAAAGTCCAGTACCATCATCGTCACCGTCTTCACCTCCTGCAGAGTCATCAGCTCCTTGATCTCCAACCAAGAAGTTAGATAGTCTGCTGTCTTGTGTTCCAGTTCCAGGACCTTTTCCTTTAACTACCTCACCCTGTGGACCTGGGTTTTGCGCAGGATCAATATAAGAATTATAAAAATCCTCAACTGTTGCGTACCCATTCCAAGGTTGGAAAGTCAAATTAAATGTATTTTGGCTAGCATAATGTAATGTCATAGCTACCCAGTTAAACCCACCAGCAAATACTTCATCGTAAGGAACAACAAAGATGTTCTCAGAAGAACCTTCATTACTTTCCTTGAAATTGTCAGAATAATTTGCCTCTAATGAATATAGGCCAGATGCTATAATTGCATCTGCATCTGCCTTTGCTCCAGCCCATGCAGCAGAACCAGTAAATACTTCTGCATTTAATTGAAGTTGCATTCTTAGGTAAAGAGCAGCCCATTTATTCATTCTTCCATAAGTTGATGCGTCTTTCTTATCTGTTAATAGAGGAATAACAGCATCTAACTCAGATTTAACAAAATTATAAACTTCAGATCTCGAAGAATTTGCTTTAGTATCAGTATCAGTAAAATCGGTTGACAATGGAACATTTCCAAACATGTCTAACAGATGGAAGTAATAGAAAGCTCTAATTGCTCTGAGCTCAGCTTCGTAAGCGTCAGCACCTTCTATTGAACTAAACTGATATATAAGCCTGTTCACAGTATTAATTGCACCGTATGAGACACCCCATGCGCTACCAATGATACCGTTATCTGGTCCATATCTATGTTCGTGAAGTTGTAATAAAATACCACCATCGTACCAGTCACCACCTCTAGTTGGGATAACTAACTCATCTGAAGACAGCTCATTTGCAGTCCAGATATTGAAATGGTTTCCCCAGTGCGTCATAGAAGAATAAGCTTGACCTAATGCAGCAATATTTTCTTCCTCAGTAGTAAAGAAGTTTTCAGCAGCTAAGTCACTATATAACTCTTCATCTAGATTAGTACAAGCTGGAACAATAAATAACATTCCTGCAACTAATAATACTAACTTTCTCATTTCTGTAAATAAATTTTTCATAGTATGTATAATTATAAAGTTATGTTAACACCTAATGTGAACGTTCTCGCTCTAAAGTAAGTCTCTCTTCTCTCAATTCCTTGAGATAAAGGATCATCATAATCAGTCCATCTAGATACCGGATCAACTCCTTCGTAGTCAGTGAACATAATTGGTCTCTGAGCAGATAGATAAACTCTCAAGTTTTTCATGTATTTAGTAACATCTTTCAAGTTATAACCAACTGTTATGTTATTTAACTCAAAGTATGTTGCATCTTCTACGTGAATACTGTTAGCAGCAGCTGCTTTTAGATCTGGATTAAAATAGCTAGTATTTACAACATTCCAGTTACCTACAACTGTAGGACCAGCATTTTCATAGAACCCTCTGTAAGAGTTGAATAGATCATGACCAAACTCACCATTCCAGAACATTGAGATATCTAAATCTCCAATGTTGATAGTGTTTGTCCAACCAAGAGTGAAATCAGGAAGACCATTTCCAATTACTTCTCTGTCATCATCACAATCACAGTAGCCTCCACCATTTAAGTCAGCAAATTGGAAAGTACCATTTGAAGCAATTCCTTCAAATCTAGGTCCCCATATCTGCCCTAAACTTTCACCTTCAACTACTCTAACTAGTGACACATCACTCTGACCAGGAGCACCCATTGAAGCTCTGTAAAGGACACCACCACTAAATGATAAATCTCCTTTAGTCCAGCTCACTAGCTCACTAGTATTCGTTCCAAAAACTACTCCAGTAGACCAGTCAAAGTCACCATTATCTACAACATTGTAATTAAGATTTAACTCAACTCCAGTATTCTTAGTAGTACCAATATTAAGTAAAGTCTGACCAACTAAATTTGGTGGTACAGGAACATTAACAAGAAGTAACTGATCTTTAGTTTCTCTTGTGAAATATTCAACTGAACCAAATAACTTAGAATTTAAAACAGCAAAGTCAACACCAACATTCATATGAGTTGCTATCTCCCATGCTAAGTCAGGATTCGCATTACTAGTAGGACCATAACTTGATGTATATGCTCCATTGTAATAGAAGTTACCTGATGGCCCAAATCTCTGTAGAGAGATGTAAGAGCTTCCAGGCTCATTACCAGTTTGACCATAACTTAGTCTTAATTTTAAGTTATCAATTTGATCAGAGTCAATTAAATCGTGTAAACTTACACCTGCACCAACTCCGTAGAATGCAGCCCATTTGTTGTTAGCTCCAAATCTAGAAGATCCTTCATATCTTAAACTTGCGTTTAAGAAGTAAATATCATTGTAATTCAAATTAACTCTAGCAAGACCTGCAATCAATTTATTTGAATTAGCCCAACTCCAAACACTACCTAGACCATTATTGAAGTCTGCAGCAGCACCTAAGTTATGATATCCAAAAGCATCAGTTAGGAAATCTCCCCCTTCTGCGTGATACCCTTCATTGAAAAATTCTTGATAAGAATACCCAACTAAAGCGTTAACATCAAGGTCTCCGGTTTCCCCAGTATAACCAAGTGTACCTTCAAATAAATCAAATGTATATTGTTGATTGTCAGTAATAGCTAAACCGTTTCTATCGGAACCTCTGAATCTAGCAGTTTTTTTATAGTATTGACCTCTCTCAACATCAGTTATCTGTCTAGTATAAGAGACATTTGCATTTAAACCATCTACAATAGAGCTTAAATCAAACTGACCTTTAATAGACCCAAGGAATAAATTATCATTTCCTTCATTAATATTTTGCTGAACAATAGAAACAGGATTATAATAATCAAAAATAGTTCTTTCCATGTAACCACCATAAATGGAGTTAGGGTCATAAATTGGCATAGTTGGGTTTGATAATAATGCATATCTAAATGCTTCATTACCGAATCCAAAGCTTGCGTCTTTATTAGAATAAGAAACATTGAAATCAAATACAGCTTTTCCATTCATGGCTTTTTGCCTCAAATTTAAATTTGTATTTAAATTATTAAATCCAGTTCCAACTAATATACCTTGTTGATCTCTGTAGTTTACAGCCATTCTGTATGTAGTATTAGTATTTGTTGTACCTCCAGAGACTGCAAGGTTGTGAACCTGAGAAACACCATCTCTGGTTATCTCATCAACCCAGTCAGTAGAAGTACCAAAATCCACTGCACCAGAAAGAGCTCTGTACTCGTCTGCACTCATTATACTAATTTTTCTAGCCATCTGATCAACAGAAGTAGAGAAATTATATTCAACTTGAGTAGTTCCAGCAGTACCTTTTTTAGTTGTTACTAAAATAACACCACTTGAACCTCTAGTACCATAGATAGCAGCAGCAGCACCATCTTTAATAACATCAATTGATTCGATATCATTTGGATCAACTAAGTCTAAGTTACCACCAATAACACCATCAATAACGACTAAAGGTGAAGCATTTGCTCCAACGGTTGATATACCTCTTAACCTTAGAGTAAACCCTCCATTAGGATCCCCACCAGGTTTAGTAATAGATAAACCAGCTACTTTACCTTCAAGTAAACCAACAGGATTACTAACTAATCCTTTGTTGAAATCCTCTTCATTAAGGCTAGTAACCGCACTGGTTATCTCCTTCCTTTGTTGTGTACCATATCCCGTCACAACGATCTCATCTAACGCAGCAATGTCTTCTCTTAGAGTGATATTGAGCGAAGTCTGAGACCCTACAGGAACCTCAATAGTAGAATATCCTACATAAGTAACTATTAAGACATCAGAAGATGAGACTTCAATTGAAAATCCACCATCCATATCTGTAATAGTTCCTCTTGAAGTGCCCTTAACAATAACGTTAGCACCCGGGATACCCATACCATCTTGATCTGTAACAGTACCTGTCACAGCATTCTGAGCTATTGCAAAGCTCATACCTGATACAAATACCAGGACAAATAGTAAAAGCTTTTTCATATTACGCTTTATAGTTTAGTTTTAAAATTTAACTTAATTAATTAAAAAAGACGAACAAACATTAAATAGTAAAATACTACATATGTAGTTCAATAGAATGAAATGTTGGTTGTCGACAACGTTTTTAATTAAATGCAAAAATGCATTAAATAATTTAAAACTTAAAATGATTTAATTAAAATCTCTGAAGTGATTTGCGAAGTTTTATTTACCTAATACCTCTAAAATTTTTAATATTTTTTTGCCAAACCCAAGCCGATTTCATCATTTCATCAAGAGAAAATATGGCCTTCCAACCTAAAACCTTTTCAGATTTTTTGATGTCAGAGTAAATTTCTTTAATGTCTCCATTTCTTCTTTCTTTAAATGAATAATTTAGCTTAAGATTATTTACTTTCTCAAAAGAATTAATAACTTCCAAAACAGAATGTCCAACTCCCGTCCCAACATTAATAAAATCATACAATTGAGAATTACATGATAGAATTTTAGTGATTGCCTTCACATGCGCACTCGCTAAATCTTCTATATGAATATAATCTCTAACTGCAGTCCCATCCTTTGTACTGTAATCATTTCCAAAAACTGACAATTGCTCTCTAATTCCGGCAGCTGTCTGAGTAATATAAGGGACAAGATTATCAGGAACGCCAAGTGGGAGTTCACCCAGTAAGCCTGAGCTATGAGCACCAACTGGATTAAAGTATCTCAGAGAAATAGCATTTACTCTATCTGAAGAGCTTGTTACATCTTTAATAATAATTTCAGATACCTGTTTAGAATATGCATATGGAGATTCAGCCTCCTTAAATGGAGCATCTTCAGAAACTGGTAATGTGTCAGGCTGGCCATATACTGTACAAGAAGATGAAAAAACTATATTAGAGATACCATTCAAATCCATTGATTTTAAGACATTTATCAGAGAGAGAATATTATTATCGTAATATTTTACAGGATGTAGTACAGACTCCGAGACAGATTTAAATGCAGCAAAATGAATTATTCCATCAATTTTATTCTCTTTAACTATCTGATTAAATTTCTTGAAATCAAGCAAATCAGCATTATAAAATTTAGGAGAGACGCCAGTTATTTGTTTTATATTTTCAAGAATAAAAAATTCTGAATTTGATAAGTTATCAACAATAACCACCTCAAAATTATTTTTAATAAGCTCTACAGTTGTATGTGAACCAATATACCCTAAACCGCCCGTTACTAAAATCTTCATTTTAAGAATTTATAAGAAATACCATTACCCAAATTAGTGACAATAGGCATTAAATTTATGGAGAATTTATTAAAGTATTTCTCCTCTGTGTCTTTAACAAAATAATCAATAAAATCTTTGTGAATTAAGTTTAAAGTACATCCACCAAATCCTCCACCCATCATTCTGGCACCTAATATTTTTTCATGGGTTCTTGCACTCTCAACTAAGAAATCAAGTTCTTTACAGCTAACTTGATATAAATTTCTAAGACCTTCATGAGACAAATACATTAATCTTCCCAGAGATTTGAAATCAAAATTTTTTAGATGCTGAACAGACTCAATGACTCTATCATTTTCCTCAATAACAAATAAAGCTCTATTAAAAACAGTAATTGGCATTAAATTTTTAAAATTTAAAAGCTGTTTGACTTTTATTTCTGTTAAATAATTTAATTTATATCCTGAGTCATTAATTATTTGAAGAGCACTCTCGCACTCTCTAACCCTTTCATTATAGGAGCTTTCAGATAGGTCATGTTTTTTATTAGTGTTAAGTAACAAAAGCCTGTAATCACCAAAATTTGAATGTATATATTTTGAGGAATTATCTTTTGTATCTAGAAGTATTAGGTTGTTTTTTTTTGAATTAATAATCGTGAACTGATCCATGACACCACCCCTTACTCCAATAAAATCATATTCAACTTCTCTAGAAATTGACAGAAGCTCCTCAGTACTAAAACCCAAATTATTTAGCAGATCAATACCTTTAACAAATCCACAAATTAGTGATGAAGATGAACTGATTCCACTCCCAAGTGGGAGATTTCCTTCTATCAGACAACTAAAAAATTTCATCTGTACTTTTCTTCTTTTTAAAACAGAAATTAGTGATCCAATAAGATAGTTCTCCCATTTTATATTACTTCTTGATAAATTATCAAAATGGATTTCACATTTTTTATCTATTACACTTGAGTACACTTCACAGAATTCTTTATCTGATTCTTTAAAAGTTAACTTAATACATAAGTCAGTTGCTCCCGGAAGAACATATCCTCCATTATAGTCAATGTGTTCACCTATTACATTTATCCTTCCAGGTGATAAAATTTCAATTACTTTATTCATTAATATAATATCATAAAAAAAAGACAGAATCTTATTCTGTCTTTTAATATATAAAAAATAGATTTTTTGATAACCTTAATTTAAAATCATTGACTTATCTGAACTTGTAATCCATCTACATTAAACCAGTCATTGAATCTTATGATTTTTCCTGCATCATTAAAGTTTACAAGAGCAAACCATTTACTGTAAGTTGTTTTTCCAGACTCAGTATGGATAGAGCTCCACGTCCCATAAACTCTAAGATTATTTGGATCTGAGCTTGAAAGAGATGATGTGTTTTCTTTTCCATCAGACCTAAATCTAGATCCTCCCCAGAAACCATCCACAAGATTATTCTGTGGGAGATTAATTCCAGGAGTGAATGTTATCTCATCAAATGTGTTCATATAATTTTGGAGTGCAGTTCGCAAGTCTTCCTTAGTTTTCCACTCATAAGAATTATACTCAGGTGGACTCCATAAAGCTGAATCTGCAAACAAATTCATTGTCTCATCTATATTCTCATCTCCAAACGCTTTGGTGAATAAGATAAAATTTTCAACATTCCTCTGAAAAGTTGCTTCATTATTTACTGAATTAAGCTCTTCTTTCATTTCTTGAGTACATGATATTAATACAAGGAAAGAAAATATTAATGTAATCTTTTTCATTATTATTTTATTAAAAGTGATTTAATTTTGTTACAAAACTAATTATTTTTCTAAAATCAATTCAAATGAAAAAGTTAATATACTTATATGTGCTGTATCTCATTAACATTCCTTTATTTGCACAAAAAAATTATATAATTCCAGAACCTCAAAGTATTACTTTCCCTGAAAGCTCACAATCTGGATTTCGTTTGTCAAAAAGGACATCTCTTCAAGTAATAGGTGTTGATAGGTCAGAATCATATATTAAAAACTTTATTTTATTTATCAAAAAAGAGACTGGATTTGAATTAGATGAAAAAGTAAATAATAAATCAAATATTTCGCTTCAAGTTGAAAGCGGCTTACTAGATTTAGGAGAAGAAGGATATAAGATAACAATACTTCCTAAAGAAGACTTACTTGTGCAAGCAAATAGCAGAAGAGGACTTTTCTATGGTCTCGAGACACTCAAACAAGTAATCTATTTCACGAAAAAAAAGAGAGAGGATAAGTCGTTTACTGATTTTGATTCAGATGTGACTATTGAGAATTTCAAAGAAATCCAAAATAAGCAAAATTTCAATGCAGCTAATCTTACAACTGCAGGATATAAAAATGTAAATGAGACAGGATATTATCAGGGTATTGAAGAAGTAAAGACTAAAGAATTAGATGTGTATAATATCACTGCCCAGGTAATTGAAGATTATCCAAGATTTAAGTACAGGGGGATGATGTTAGATGTTTCAAGACACTTTATGCCAAAAGAATTCATAAAAAAGTTTATCGATATAATGTCTATTCACAAAATGAATAAGTTTCACTGGCACCTTACAGATGATCATGGGTGGAGAATAGAAATCAAAAAATACCCAAAGCTTACTGAAGTTGGATCAATGAGAGATGGGACACTTATTGGTCATTATAATTTTATAGACTGGAATAATCCAAAATTTGATAATACACCTCATGGAGGTTTTTATACACAAGAAGAAATTAAGGAAATAATTAATTATGCTCAAGAAAAATTTATAGAAATAATTCCTGAGATAGATATGCCAGGTCATACCGCTTCTCTAATTGCATCTTACCCTGAGCTCGGAACTTCTAAAGAAAAAACAGAAGTAAAAAAGATATGGGGAGTGCAAGATGAAATCCTTATACCAACTGAAAATACATTTAATTTTTTAGATAATTTATTTAGAGAAATATCAGAAATTTTTCCGTCTGAATATGTTCATATTGGAGGGGATGAGGCAAGAAAGAAACAATGGATTGAGTCTGAAGAAGTTCAGAAACTTATGGAAAAATTAATGATTGAGGATGAAGATAGCCTACAGACGTATTTCGTGGGTAGAGTTCAAAAAATTCTAGATAACTATGGAAAAAAAATTATTGGCTGGGATGAAATAATAGAGGGAGGGCTAGTGAGCAATTCCACAATTATGTCATGGAGAGGTGAAGAAGGTGGGGTATTTGCTGCAAAATCAGGAAATGAGGCAATCATGACTCCAACCTCTCATCTTTATTTTGACTACTACCAGGCAAAAACAGGAGAGCCTCTTGCCATTGGTGGGTTCTTACCTCTTGAGAAAGTGTATTCATATGAACCGGTTCCGAAAGCATTAGATTTAAATGAAGCACAAAAAATTCTCGGCGCTCAAGCAAATCTATGGACAGAATATATCAAAACACCTGAAATGGTTGAGTATATGACTGTCCCAAGAATAACTGCTCTCTCTGAGATTGTTTGGTCAAAAAGAAAAAAAAGAGATATAAATGAATTTAAGAAAAGACTTAAATTTTATAAGTATTTTCTAGATATACTAAATATAAATTATAGGAAAAATGATTTTGAAAATTAAAAGAAATTATTTTTCACGCATATTAATTTTTCATTATTAATTAAATTCTTGAAATTGCTGGCATGTGTGGAATAGTCGCTTATCTTGGAGAAGATTACAATGCAGGAAAAGTAATATTTGATGGACTCAAGCTTCTTGAGTACAGAGGATATGACAGTGCTGGTGTAGCATTAATGCATAATAATGAGCTTAAAATATTCAAGAAGAAGGGAAGAGTTATAAACTCAGAAAATATTTTTTTAGATTCAAATATTACCTCAAATATTGGAATTGGTCACACAAGGTGGGCAACTCATGGAGAGCCAAGTGATATAAATTCTCACCCAATTAAATCATTTCATGGAAATTTTACTATAGTACATAATGGTATTATTGAAAATTACAAAGAATTAAAACATATTCTAGAAAATGAGAATTATAAATTTTACACTGAAACTGACACTGAGGTACTAGTTAATTTCATTGAGTTCTGTGTCTTATCATCTAACTCAACAGATGAGGGATTGGCTTCTGCCTTACAAAGAGTTGAGGGAGCATATGGGATAGTTCTAATAGATAAAAATAATCCATACTGTCTTTATGCGGCAAGAAAAGGGAGTCCACTTGCATTTGGGAAAAAAAAACAAAATTTCATCGTAGCATCCGACGCAACACCAATTATTAGCTATACCAATAAAGTTATTTATTTAGAAAATGAGACTATTCTTAAAATTGAGAATGGGTCGCATCAAATTTTTGATTTTAAATTAAAGACAAAAAAGAGAAAGTTTGAGAAAGTGGATGTCGAACTTCAGAGAGTAGAGATAGGAAAATATGACAGCTATATGTTAAAAGAGATAATGGAACAACATGAGTCAATGTCTCAAACTATGCTCGGTAGAGTAAAAAAAAATAATATTACACTTGGTGGGATTAGTACCTATGTCAACAAACTCCTTGAGGCAGAAAGAATTATTATCGTAGGATGTGGTACATCATGGCATGCTGCCTTGACTGCAGAATACTTTTTGGAGAAATATGTAAAAGTACCAGTTGAAGTTGAGTATGCGTCTGAATTTAGATACAGAGACCCAATAATTTATAGTTCAGACATTGTGTTTGTAATCTCTCAATCTGGAGAGACAGCAGATACTTTAGAGGCAACAAAAATAGCGAAAGCAAAAGGAGCCACAGTCCTTGGAATTGTTAATGCAGTTGGTTCATCGATAGCTAGAGAAACTCACGAGGGATGCTACTTACATGCAGGTCCTGAGATAGGCGTTGCTAGTACGAAAGCATTTACATCTCAATTATTAGTTTTTTATATGATTGGAATAAAAACTGCCTACCTTAAGAATAATATTTCCAAATCTAAATATGAGAAAATGGTTCATAGGCTAATGGAGCTTCCTGAGAAAGTAAAAGAAGTTTTAGAAAATGCTTCTAAAATTGAGGAAGTTGCAAAAAAAATATATAAAAGGGATAACAGCTTATTCATGGGAAGAGGAAATAATTTTCCTGTTGCTTTAGAGGGTGCACTCAAACTGAAAGAAATATCATACATCCATGCTGAGGGATATCCTGCTGCAGAGCTTAAGCATGGTCCTATTGCTTTGATAGATGAAAATATGCCTGCTATTGTTATCTGTACTAAAAGTGATGAGTACGATAAGATGCTAAGTAATGTCATGGAAATAAAGGCTAGAAAAGCAATTGTAATTGGAATTGTAGATCCAAAAAACTTTCATATGAAAAATAATTTTGACTATTTTATTGAAGTTCCTGATACATCCAAAGACTTCTCTCCTATAGTAAATAATATCCCCCTTCAACTTATAGCTTACTACTGTGCAATATTTAGAGGCTGTGACGTAGATAAACCTAGAAATTTAGCCAAATCAGTAACCGTAGAATAATTTTGAAATAAGTTTTTCGTCACTTAGAATTGCATAATAATGAAAACATTATTTCAATTATTCCTACTTGTTTTTTTCTCTACAACAATTTATTCTCAAAAATTATTAGAGGAGATTACTATTAAATCAGGAAGAATTCTAACCCCATTCAACGAAGAAAATAGAAGTCTAATAATAGTAGACTCTATTTATCTACAAAATACAACTGCCAAAAATTTAAGTGAAATTTTACAGCAAATCATTGGAGTAGATATAAGGAGAAGAGGTAACGACGATATTCAGACTGATCTTTATATCAGAGGAGGAAGCTTTGATCAAACTCTTTTACTCATAAATGGAGTTAAAGTTGAAGACTCACAAACTGGACATCACCAGATGAATTTATCATTACCCACTCATCTTATTGAAAGAATTGAAATTCTAAAAGGTCCTGGCTCAAGAATATTTGGAATGAATGCATTTAATGGAGCAGTAAATATTATAACAAAAAAAAATGAAGAAAAGAGAGAACTTAAACTTGGTTATGGTTCTTTCAAAACTCTAGATGTCTCCTCAACAATTCCAATAAACTCAAAAGGTTTCTCTAATATTTTAAGCGCAACATTTAAGAACTCAGATGGATACAGGTACAATACCGATTATAACTACTTCAACTTCTTTTATAGTGGAAACATTAATATCCAAGATTCTGAGTTAGATATACTTTATACAAACTCAGACAGAAAATTTGGTGCAAATGGATTCTATGCAAGCCCACAAGCAAAAGATCAGTATGAAGAAACAAATGCCAGTCTGCTCAACATAAAAATTTCAAGACAGAGTAATGAAATCAAATCTGAGTCTTCAGTTTTCTGGAGAAGGCATGAAGATACTTATATTTATCTCAGAGATAATCCTAGTTTTTATAAAAACAATCATACCTCCCATAAAATTGGGTTCTTGTCAAATGTATCTTTTATGTCAGATATTGGAATTACTGGTGTGGGAATTGATTTGTCTAACACATGGCTAGAGAGTAATAATCTTGGGAAAAGAAATCGATTTATCTCTACTCTATTTGTAGAGCAGCTTCTTAAAAAAGGTAAGTTTAATATTACTCCTGGAGTAGCATTTAGTATTTATGAAAAACCTAATAACGATATTTTCAAATCCAAACTGTTCCCAGGTGTTGATTTAAGTTTTATTGTCAATAAAAATATTATCCTACATGCAAATGTGGGAGAAACTTTTAGAATACCAACGTTTACTGATCTCTACTACTCTGATCCTAATAATGAAGGTAATGAAAACTTGGATCCTGAAAAGGCATTCACTAATGAGATTGGGCTAAGATATTTGAAAAATTCATTACAACTCTCTATGAGTCTATTTAATAGAAAATCAAGTAATCTTATTGACTACATCAAAAGCAATCCAGAAGGTAAGTGGAGTCCTCAAAATATTAAAAACGTTACCACTAATGGGCTAGAAATAGACAGTAAGTACTTAATAGGAAATAATGGATCCATACATTTTGGATATGCTTATTTAAATGATAACTATAACCAAGATGCATTGTCTAGATACAGCTTAAATTCATATAAACATAGAATACTGATGAGTGTTGATCATAAAGTCTCATCAAATGTGTCTCAGTTTATTTCTTTTAGATATGGGGTTAGAGAAAATCAAAGTGATGAAAATGATAAATCAGTCATTGACTATAAGATAGGTTTTAAAAAAGAGAGATGGGAGACAAATATTTACTTAAATAATATTTTAGACTCAAAATATTATGAGACAAATCTTGTTGAGATGCCAGGAAGAAATATTAGTCTAAATTGGAAATTAATATTTTAGCTAAGAAACTTCTTCATCAGCACATTATTCACCTCAAATCCATTTCTCTCATAGAACTTGATAAGCTTCTTATCACAGAAGAGTGAAATTCTGTAGCAGCCTTTCTCTCTTCCAATTTCTACTAACTCTTTCACAAGCTTTACACCAACCATTTTACCTCTTACAGTTGTGTCAACTACTATATCTTCTATATGCCCTGCAACATCTCCCCTTATCTTATTTTCAATGACTATACTTCCGTACGCAACAATCCTTTCTTCATATACACCTACAATTGAGTTAGAAGAAGAATTTGAAGAAAAATTTCTCCATGAGAGATCCTTGTCAATTGTCTCTATTTCTTTGTTTTTTAATTGATTAAGAAGAACAAATACCTGTTCGAGGTCTCTTTTTTCTACTTTCCTGAAAGAGAGACTACTCACTTTTTTTTATTTTTAATTCCCCACTGGATAAGAGAGTACTGGAGTGAGAGTTGAAAAAGAGTATTTTTAGTCTCATTATTAACTATGTTGGTGTCAGAGATATTTCTTAAACCTTTGACGTATCTTAGAGTAATTCCAAAATTTTCAGGAAGACGTAATCCTAGACCTGCAACAAAACTAAAATCTCTGCGAAGAAGTTGATCTTTCATAGAGGTTTTTAAGCCATCAACAGTAAGACCCGCATCTGTAAGTATTCCAAATTGAGGGCCAAAATGAAAATTCAAAGGACCGAAGTCGTTTCTAATTAATACTGGGACATTAACATAACTAAGATTATTTTTATTTATTACCTGATTTACTTGAAACTCACTGCCCTGCGTTGAGTACTGTCCCTCTATCTGTATACCAAAAATTAGAGGAAGTTTTAAGTATACGTGCCCACCAACATGGTACCCAGTAATAGACTCAACTCCAGTAATGTTTTCAAGCTTCTGAGTTGCAAAGCTCGGACCGCCTTTTAAGGCTATTTCTAGTTTTTGAGAGAAGGAAGTGAATGAGAGAAGGAATGCAATAAAAAAAGGAGTAATAAATTTTTTTATCATAGTTTTATTTCAAATTTAATAAATAAACGGATAATAAAATTTAATATTATGAATAATCCATTAGTACATCCTCTCGAAGCTAATGACAAAGAGCTAAATAAACTCATTACATTTTATAACGAGACATTAGGCTTCTGCCCAAATAGTGTAAAAACTATGTTCAGAAGACCTCAGATTGCATATGCTTTTATAAATCTCAACAAGGCAGTTATGGAAAATAAGGGTACTGTTTCAAGTAAAATTAAAAGACTTGTAGGATACCTCGCAAGTACTGTGAGCGGTTGTAATTACTGCAGAGCACATACTATACGAGCAGCTGAAAGATATGGGGCCAATAGCAACCAGATTAAAGAAATATGGGATTTTCGATCAAGTAGTCTCTTTAGTGAGAAAGAGAAGGCGGCGTTTGAGTTTGCACTTGCGGCATCTACTATTCCTAATAGAGTAGATGATAAAATAGCCACTCAAATGAGAAAGTATTGGGATGACGGAGAGATAGTGGAAATTCTTGGAGTTGTATCACTCTTCGGATTTCTTAATAGATGGAATGACTCTATGGCAACGACTATAGAAGATGGAGCTTATGAGTCAGGGAAAAAATATATTGATAACTGGAATCCAAAGAAACATATTCGTTATTAAATTAGTATACTTACGCAAATTTATTAAAGCTTTTACTCATGAAATTTTTACAATTATCCCTTATATTATTTTCAATTTCACTCCTATCATGTAGTAAAGAGGTTACATGTATTGATGAGTCATTAATAAGTGAAAATCCATGCACGAAAGAATACAATCCAGTGTGCGGGTGTGATAACGTCACTTACTCAAATACTTGCATTGCAAGGAATGCTGGTGTCCAGTCATTTGAGTTAGGAGAATGTAAAAAATAAAAAAGCGAGAAATATATTCTCGCTTAATCTGTGGGCCCTGCTGGATTCGAACCAGCGACCCCCTGCTTGTAAGGCAGGTGCTCTGAACCAACTGAGCTAAGAGCCCGAAATAGTGAGCAAATCTAAACCTATTAATCAATTATTCCAAGTTCAAATTTGTGAGTTTTTATGTACAAAATTACATCGAAATTTTACTTTGATACCTTATTTGTAATAAGGAAATAGAGTAATGAGACTGAAAGGATCCCTACCAATTTCTGATACCCAAAATCTGAAAGTAAGCGAGTAAAATTTGAGACAACATCAAGATCAAAAAGTCTCACAGATGTTGTGAGCTGAAACAAGACAGCTGCAGAAGCAAATGCCAAGGTAACTCGAGTTAAGAAATTTATATTTTCAACTATTTTTTTTCTTAACTCATCAAATTTATCACTCATAAAAATTTAAAAAAGAAGTAAAAAGCCGCCAATTGGCGGCTTTTAGTAAAATAATTAAATGTTAATTTTATCGGATCTTTTATTTTACTCTACTCCATAAAATGAGAAGAACTAACAGTCCAACAAAACCTCCGCTGCTTAAGTCGCCAACAATTGCAGAAATGTTACTAATAACACTACCGAAAGGGCTAGCACCGAAAACAACTTCAATTGCAACACTTAATCCTATAAGTGATACAACTAAGCTAGTAACTCCAGCAATGAAGCCACCCACTTGTTTCATTATAGCATCCATATTAATTTATAATTTGGTTTGTAGAATCTATTCATATTTTATAAAATATGAAAATTTAAAAATATTATTTTGAAAAAATCATTTAAAATAAAATAAAATTTTATTTATTTCTATTTTTTCATACTATTCTTATAATATATTTTGTTAACATTTAATTTGTAGGTGCTGAGTTTTTATATGGATGCCCATCAGGGAGATTCCCCTCAAGACCCCATTTATGCGCAAGATAACCCTCTGCCTTCTGCACTTCGCTAATATCTGTCCCACCAGTTCCAGGAATACCGGCAACATGAAAAAACTCTGCCATTCTACCGTGTAATTTTTTATTACTTCTCTGGCGCATAATTCGTAAATCTGTTGTAGCATCCATAGAAAGAGAGTACGGATCTATGTCAGTTCTTGTAGTACCGTCTAGTCTTCCAAAAATTTGATTACCAGATTTATTAAATACAATTGAAACAATAACCCAAGTACTTGAAGGAATACTTACAGTAAAATCATTTTTAGCGATTCCTGTACTAATGGAGTTCGCACCATCATAATCTATTTCTCCAGGCCAAGACCCTACAGCAGCACTACTTAAAGCATAGGTTCTTGTTCCATCAGCACTAAAGAAGCTATCTTTGGTGTCATCAACGGTTATCCACTGAAATACTCCAATAGCCCAGTGGTTTCCATTACTAGACCAAGGCACATCAAAAGCACTAATCAGGCTTTCAGTACCATCAAATAATAATGTACTCAGTCCATTCAAATTATTAGATACTACTACTGGAGATCCATCAACTGTAAAAGTAGTTGATCCTGATTTATCTGTCACTGAAGTAATTTCATTAGACCCATTCACAACATAACTACCTGCGTCAGAGGCATCTAACCATGAGCTTGGACTAATATTTAATGATGGAGACCAAAAGCTTTTTTTATTATGAACACCAACGAAAGAGGGAAGAATTGTCTGAGAACTAAGCTCAGAAAATGAGATTAGAAATAAAATAAAATAAAAAAATCTCATTAATTACAATTTAACTATTTTATTAGAAACTAATGGCTTTGCAGTAAAGGCAACATAAGAAAGATATACTAAACCTATGAGCAATGAATGCATACCAACTTTTAACCCAAACACTTGACCTAAAGAAGCAATAATAAATGGAAAAATTGCTCCGCCAACTATACCCGTAAGAAGAATTCCTGTAAATGTCGAGTGATTTTTAGAGACAGAGTTGAGTCCTAATGCTATCATCACTGACCACACACCAGATATAGAGAATCCCAAAAGCTTAAAAGATAAAACTGATACGTCTGCACTTCCATAGATAGCGGTTAAAACTATAAGAGATGAGGTGAGAGAATAAATATTTAATAGCTTTTTCTCACTTATAAACTTGATTAGAAAAAGGCTTACTACTGTACCAATAGTTAAATTTCCCCAAAATGTTGAGATGACCTCAACCCCAACTATCTCAGGGTCAAGAGCATGGTACTGGAAGAGAAATTCTGAGGACCAATTATTTATGCCCTGCTCTACCCCTACATAACAAAATATTCCAAAAAAATAAAAATATGTTGATCTCTTCTTGAGAAATGACAGTAGAGAATATACGTCTAACTTCTCCTCAGAGTAATTTTCTTTATTTGGAATCTTAAGAAAATATAAAACAACTAGAAGGATAACCACTGAACATATGAAACAAAAATAAATCATCATCCATGGAGAATTTTTAAAACTTGTAAGCACAAAGTTTCCATCATCTTCTAAAAGAAATTTGTAAAATATAGGGCTTATGAATGAGGCAGACCCAAAAGCTAACTGACCAATTATAGAGAAGAATGCAAAATTTTCACCAGAGACGGCCTGCCTAAGCAAAGGATTTATTGCTACCTGCAGAATAGCCATCCCTGTGCCTATGAGAAAAAAAGAGATAAGAAATGAGATGTATCCTGGAAATGCAATAATTATCCCTGCACCTACAGATGAGATTAAAAAAGCAAAAGTCATAATGAGTTTACCTCCATATCTCTCGAGAAAGATTCCAGAAGGGATTGAGAATATACCGTAAGAGAAGAAGAAAGAAAGTGGCAAGAAAGATGCTAAAACTAGGCTCAAGTTATAGGTTTTAATGAACTGAGGGATGAGAGGACCAATAATATTTGTGATAAATGATATCACAAAAAATACTACCATAACAAAAAGTACAAGCCTCAAATTAAACTTCATGAATTTTTATTTCTTATTCTTTCTGAAAAACCCTAACATAATCTACTACCATCTCATCATCACCATAGTTTGGATCTACATTTCCACCTAAATTCCCTCCAATAGCGACATTAAGTAAAATATAATGCGGGTTATTGAATGAATCTAAATTTTTAGTTTCAAGAGAAGTAAATTCTTTGTTATCTACCAAAAGTTTTATGTGATCCTCTGTCCAGATCATTGAGTACACATGATATATTTCATTAGTATTTGACACCTGTGTTACTCCACCTTGGTCTTTATAATTTCCATTTTGATCCGCATAATGAAAATGACCTATAGTCTCATTTTTATTCCAACCTGTCTGCTCCATTATATCTACCTCCCCAGACTTTGGCCAACCCACACTTCCCTGCGAATCACCAAAGTAGTTACCAACCTCATTAATATTAGTGCCTAGAGTCCAGATAGCTGGCCATGTACCTTCAGTTTTTGGAAGCTTAGCACGAACATCTACCCTCCCATACTTAAATCCAAATTTTGAATTGAGCCTAGCTGAGGTGTATCCTTTTGAAGAATTCTCGTAAGTGTAATTCTCTTTTATCGCAACTATCTTGAGGGTGCCATCACTCACATACGAGTTAACAGATCTGTCTGTATAATGCTGAAGCTCACCATTTAACCAGCTCCCATTTTGAGGAGGGATAACCTGATGATGCCACTTATTTTTATCTACATTTCCTTGGTAGTTAAATTCATCAGCCCAAACAGCTAGATAACTCTCATCGAATTCATTTCTAAGTACACACCCATTCATGTCTACAGGTATTCCCTGCTCTGTGTCTGGACACAAATCATTGGAGTCAGCAACGCCATCATTATCCTTATCTTCAATGGGAGAATCTTTCTCTATGAACTCAGCTACAATATTCATGTCAAAATCAATTTGAAACTCAATTGGATTCTGGGAACCATTGATATCACCTGACCATCTTGAGAAGATAAAATTTTCTGCATTTAAAGCTTCCACAATTACTGAGGCTCCAGGCTCAAAGGTTCCAGATGAGGGGAGAATCTCTCCAGAATTCTCAGGGATAATATATGTAGTTAAAGTAAAAAGTTTTTCTTCTTTACACGAAGAATGCAAAACAACAACAAGCAAGAATGAAACAAGAAAAAAACCAAACTTGAAGATTTCATTTTTCGACATAGGAAGCAATTTATATAATTTTTTGAGTTATTTGATTTGAATTATTTTGAAAACACTTATTTAGAGATTAAAAGTAATACTATTAACTCATTTTACTTATTATATTTTTTCTAAAAAAGCGATGTTTTAATCTAATAAAATAAAATAATTTCAAATTTTAGAAGATTACTTATAAATTTTATAAATTTTATATATTAAAATCTCAATATTTATACATATACTTTCTATTTATTAAATAATTTTTAATTTTAAGTATTCATTTTATAGTTTGGTTAAAATAACAGACTTGGTTAGTTAGTTGGTGCCCCGTATTTTATGGGGCATTTTTCTTTTTAAATTTAAATTCTATATTTGCGCGCTAAAATTTAAAAAATGAACATAGACCTAAAAGAATTTATATCTGCATCAATGATACTATTTGCAATCATAGATGTAGTAGGAAATATACCTCTCATTATTTTATTAAGAGAGAAGTACAAAGTAATTGAATCAGGAAAAGCTACGCTAACTGCCCTAGTAATAATGATCGTTTTTTTATTTGTTGGTGAGGTGCTATTAAATTTACTAGGTGTTGATGTGGGATCTTTTGCTATTGCAGGATCAATCATTATTTTATTTCTTGCTACTGAGATGATTCTTGGAGTAAGACTTTATCAAGACAGCAACCCAAAAACAGCGTCAATAGTTCCTATAGCTTTCCCTTTAATTGCTGGACCTGGAACTTTAACAACACTAATTTCAATTAAGTCAGAATACGATGACATTAACATTATCCTTGCTATTTTAATTAATACTATACTTGTATACTTTGTCTTGAAATCATCTGAAAAAATTGAGAAAATAATTGGAGAGCAAGGGATAAATATTCTAAGAAAAGTATTTGGAATTATTTTACTTGCTATAGGGGTAAAGCTATTTACAACAAATATTAAATTGATATTTGCTTAACTGTATCAAGCACACCCTCTAACTGTAAACTTCTTGATCCTTTTATTAATATATCAGAATTATTAATAGTAATCTTTTTTAACTCATTTCTCAGTCCGTCTAAATCACTGACCCACACTGATCCAGTTTTTTTCTTGTGAGCTTCTTTCATCTTCATTCCCACAAAAAAGCAGTGATGAGTATTATACTTTTGGAGAATCTCTCCTATTTTGACGTGCTCTCTTTCTGATTCGCTACCTAATTCATTCATATCTCCTAGAATAAAAACCTTATTTTTATTTGGAAAATTTATAACCGAAGAAATAGCATTTTTCATAGACTCAGGGTTCGCATTATAAGCATCAAGAACAATACAATTTGACTTATACTCTATTTTTTCTGACCTGTTATTTTGAGGACTATACTGAGAAATCACTTCAGCAGAATCTACCTCCTCAATTCCAAAATATTTTGCAACAGATAATGCAAATAAAATATTTTGAAAGTTATATTCTCCAAATAGATGACAAGTAAATGCTTTTCTCCCATCTACCTCAAATTTAATCTGAGGATTTGCCTGAATCATCTTAACATCTACAATTGAGCCTTCTCCTTTTATATGTATAGGCTTATTAAATCTTTTTGCAAAATTTCTAACAATATCATCATAGTCATTAATTATAACGTCACCATTACTCTTTAATATAAAATCAAATAATTCAGACTTGCCACGAATTACTCCCTCTAAATTTCCAAAGCCACCTACATGTGCATTTGAAATATTAGTGATCAGCCCGACTGTAGGTCTACAAATACTTGAAAGCAGCTCTATCTCACCAACACCACTAGCACCCATCTCTATAACAGCAATCTCATCATCCTCTTTTATGCTTAACACGGAGATTGGAACACCTATATGATTATTGAGGTTTCCCTGAGTAGCTCTTACTTTAAATTTTATTGACAATACCCTTTCTATAAGATTTTTTGTTGTTGTTTTACCATTTGAACCAGTCAATCCAACAACAGGAATTTTTAGCAATAACCTGTGATGTCTAGCAAGATCCTGAAGTGCTTTGAGAGAGTCTTTTACATAGATTATCTTCTCTGACATGCCTTTAAGAGATGGGTCATCAGCTACAACAAATGAAGCACCCTTCTCAATAGCATCGAAAGCAAACTTATTCCCATTAAAATTTTTACCTTGTAGCGCAAAAAAGATAGAACCCTCCTCTAATTTTCTAGAGTCAGTTGAGATTCCAGAAGAATTTTTAAAGTTATTATATAAATGCTCTAACTCAAACTCTTTCATCTAGGAACCTGAATTTTATAGTGAACATCACAATTTCCTTTGGAGATTTCATTCAGCTTGTTTTTAATTAATTTTCTCTTTATCTGAGAAAGATAATCTATAAATAACTTTCCCTCTAAATGATCATACTCATGTTGAATCACTCTAGCCTGCATACCTGAAAATGTCTCTATTTTTTTATTCCATTTCTCGTCAAAGTAAGATAACTCAATTGTTGATTTTCTAAATATCCCTCCACGAATTCCAGGAATACTCAAACAACCTTCCTCAAATTCCCATGCATCACCATACTCTTTAATTATTACAGGATTGATAAATACTTTTTTAAATGATGACATATCATCATCTTCTATAGAAGATCCATCAACTACAAAAATTCTTTTACTAATTCCAATTTGAGGAGCAGCCAAACCAATTCCGTCAGCGCTCATCATTGTCTCAAACATATCATCTGATAAAGACAAAATATCTAACTCTCCTTTTTGAATCTCTTCGCATCTTTCTCTGAGCATATTACTCCCGTAAAGTGTTATTGGGTAAATCATAAATTTTTCCTTCTCAAATATGATTGTAAAATTAACGAAGCACTAATTTTATCAATATTTGTTTTATCTCTTCTGAACTTTTTATTCTTTCCCATAGCCAATATGGATTCCCTTGCAATCTTGGAAGTTAACCTCTCATCATACGTCTCAGTTGGGATCAAAGGATATTTTTTTTTCAAAGTGTTGATAAAGTCTTTAGTGATGTCTGTTGAATCAGTATTTTGTCCTTTTAAATCTAATGGCAGACCAACAACAAAAAGTTCAACCTCGTTCTCAGAAATATATTTATGAATGAAATTATGGATTTCAGAAGCATTAACTGTTTCAAGGGGAGTTGAAATTATCTGAAGTTCATCAGTTACAGCAACACCTATTCTTTTCCTACCGAAATCAAAACAAACTACCCTTCCCATCAATTAAGAAATGAAATATTTCTTATTTTATCAGAAATCTTATCTTGAAGAGCTATAGCGCGTGGGAACATAATTTCATTCTCTATCTTTGAATGGATATCTAGATCTCTATCAAATGACTCTAGCTCCTGATAAATAACCTTTAGATGTAAATTATCTATATTCTTTATGGAATAATTATTAGTTAATCCTCTAATTCCTGACATTTCAGAGTCTTCCTCTAAGTGCTCCTTAGCTATTTCTTTTAGGGATATTTTTTTCATCTCAAAAAAAAACTTAACGTGGCTCATGTAGTCATCATGGACATGATAAAGAGTTTGGATAAAAGTAAAAACATGCTTTTCTTCTTCTAAGATATGGTCAACAAAGTCTTCATAGAATAATGGAAAAATAAATTTAAGATCATTAAAAAATTTAAATTTTTTATCCTCGATGGTAAGGCTAGAAATTAAACTTTTTATATATGGAAGCTTATTTTTTATGAAGTAGCTGTGATTATGCTTGAGATACTCAATAAGTAAATTTAAAGGAATAGATTGTAAAGTATCTAAATCTAAATCAAAAGACTCATCCATAGCCACTCTGTACCCAAACAAAGAGTTAGCAGAAATTCCTTTCTTCAGACAAAGCTCACCAATAGTTGAATTATAATATTTATAAAAATCTATACCAAAAGAATCAAGCGCTTTCGCATATTTGAAGTCAGATGAAATCAACTCAAATACCTTCTTTGACTCTAGAGTATCATGCTTTAAAAACATGAACTAAATCTAGAAATTATATTTAATAATTAATAGAAAATTTTCTTAAAATTAATTCAAACCTATCCGTTCATTGACACAAGAAACTCCTCGTTATTTCTTGTCCCCTTAATTTTAGATAGAAGAAACTCCATTGCCTCAACTGAGTTCATATCTGCCAAGTACTTTCTAAGAATCCATAGTCTAGAGAGCTCATCTTTATCTACAAGAAGATCTTCTCTCCTTGTGCCAGATGCAGTAACATCTATAGCAGGATAAATTCTTCTATTAGATAGTTTTCTATCAAGCTGAAGCTCCATGTTTCCAGTTCCTTTAAATTCTTCAAATATCACCTCATCCATTTTTGAACCAGTCTCAATAAGAGCAGTCGCAATAATTGTGAGAGAGCCACCATTCTCAACATTTCTAGCTGCACCAAAAAAACGTTTTGGCTTATGAAGTGCATTTGCGTCAACCCCTCCAGAAAGAATCTTTCCTGAGGAAGGAATAACAGTGTTGTGAGCTCGGGCTAACCTTGTAATTGAATCTAACAAAATAACAACATCATGACCGCATTCCACCATCCTCTTTGCTTTCTCAAGGATAATATTTGCTACCTTGACATGTCTTTCAGCTTGCTCATCAAAAGTGGATGAAACAACTTCAGCTTTTACGCTTCTAGCCATATCCGTCACCTCCTCAGGTCTCTCATCAATAAGTAAGATCATTAGATAGACCTCTGGATGATTTTCTGCAATAGCATTAGCAATCTGTTTTAATAAAACAGTCTTACCAGTTTTAGGCTGAGAGACAATCATACCTCTCTGACCTTTTCCAATTGGAGAAAATAAATCGAGAATTCTTGTAGAGTAGTTATCTTGATTTGTACTCAAATTTAATTTCTCTTCAGGAAATAAGGGTGTGAGATACTTAAAAGGAATTCTATCTCTAACTTCATCAGGTGATTTACCATTAATTTTAGATACCTCAATAAGGGCGAAATATTTCTCATTTTCTTTAGGAGGTCTAATTTTTCCAAATACAGTATCTCCTGTCTTCAAACCAAATAATTTTATTTGTGAAGGTGAGACATAAATATCATCAGGGCTGGCTAAATAGTTATAATCACTGCTTCTTAAAAAACCATACCCATCCTGCATCATCTCTAACACTCCCTCACTCTCAATAACACCTTCAAATTCTTTGACCTGCTTGTCGTATTCAGATGTTCTTTGAGAAGGGCCTCTATCTTGAGACCTCTCTGAATCCCTTTTTCCATCACCAGCTTTAACTGGGGTATTTGGTTTAGATGATTTAGATTCTTTAGGAGATTTATTCACAGAAGGCTTCTTCGGTTTTGAGATTGCCTGCTCATCTAAAATCTTATATATGAGATCTTGCTTAGAGAGCTTTGAAGCACCCTTTATTCCAAGTTCTTCAGTTATATTTTTGAGTTCTGATAATAACTTATCATTTAACTCGTCCATTGTATACATAAAAGTTGTAATTTAAGTTGATTAATATTTGAGTTTGATTAATGTCTTAGGGTTGACCTAATAACAATTGAACGTGCAATGATACCATTATTATGCATATTTGCAAAAAAAAAATTAATTTTTATTAGATTGAATTTTTATTGTCAATCGTACTAACTTCATGTAAAATTTCAAATTATGATTGAGCTTAATAAGATCAGAGAAGATAAAGAAAAGTATGTGCTTTCACTGAGCAAAAGAGGAATTGATGTTAAGGATCAAATTAATGAAGTTCTTCACCTTGATAACGAAAGAAAAAAACTTAAATCTGAGCTTGATAGTATTTTAACTGAATCAAATTCTATTGCTAGGGAAATTGGAAATCAGATTCAGTCTGGAAACAAAAACATAGAGCACCTTAAGAATACATCCTCAAGGCTGAAGGAAGAGTCAAAAACTAAGGGAGAGCTTTTAAAAAACTCAGAAGAAAAAATTAAGGAAATTCTTGTAAGTATCCCTAATATCCCAGATCACTTGGTTCCAAGTGGAACTAATGAGAAGGATAATATTATTCTTCTCACCAACGAAATCTCAAATACTTATAAAAATACTTCTAAACCACATTGGGACATCATCAAAGAGTTTAACTTAATAGATTTTGAGAAAGGAAATAAAATTACTGGGGCGGGATTTCCTGTTTATATTGATAAAGGGGCAAAACTTCAGAGAGCTCTCATAAACTATTTTCTTGATGAAGCTGAAAAAAATGGATACGTAGAAATTCAACCTCCTGTACTTATCAACGAAGATTCAGGATTTGGCACAGGACAACTCCCAGATAAAGAAGGGATGATGTATAAAATTGAGGGAG
This sequence comes from Marinoscillum sp., assembly GCA_038134805.1. GTDB lineage: Bacteria > Bacteroidota > Bacteroidia > Cytophagales > MED-G16 > MED-G16. Next base: position 45,309 of record JAYPVV010000009.1, read on the forward strand.
AAGACTTATTTTTGATTCCAACAGCCGAGGTACCTGTGACGAATGTCTACAGAAAAGAGATAATAGACAAAAAAGATCTACCAATCAAAAATGTAGCTTATACTCCTTGTTTTAGGAAAGAGGCCGGTTCATGGGGTGCTCATGTGAGAGGGTTAAATAGGCTCCATCAATTTGATAAAGTTGAAATAGTACAAATCGAAAGCGCAAAAAATTCTGAATCTGCCCTTGAAGCAATGTGTAGTTATGTTGAGAGTTTAATACAATCACTTGAGATTTCATACAGAAAACTTCTCCTATGCGGGGGAGATCTTGGTTTCTCTTCAAGTATCACCTATGACTTTGAGGTTTTTGCTCCTGGGCAGCAGAGATGGCTTGAGTGTAGCTCAGTAAGTAACTTTAAAAGCTATCAGGCAAACAGAATGAATTTAAAAATCAGGGATGGCAAGGAGAAGCATCTTGCCCACACACTGAATGGATCTGCCTTAGCGCTCCCAAGAATTGTTGCAGCTATCTTAGAAACTCATATTGATGGCGACACAATTTATATTCCTGAGGTACTACACCCTTATACTACATTTAAAAAAATTAGAGTATGATCGTTAGGAAGGGAATTAAGGAAGATACCCCCCACGTCCTAGAACTAATCAGAGAGTTAGCTGAATTTGAGCATGCTTTAAAGGAGGTGACTAATACTGTGGAGAGGCTTGAAAGGGATGGATTTGGAAAGGACAAAGTCTATGATCTCTTTGTCGCTGAGGAAGATGGAATAATTTTAGGTATAGCCATCACTTACTTTAGGTACTCTACATGGAAAGGGAAAGTTCTTTACATTGAAGATCTGGTAATCAGAGAGGAGAAAAGAAGAAAAGGCATAGGAGACAAAATTTTTAATGAGATAAAAGTATTTGCGAAAAAAGAATTTTGTGTTGGAATCTCACTTCAGGTTCTTGAATGGAATGAAATAGGCATAAATTTTTACAAAAAACATAACATGAAGTTTGATAGTGAGTGGATTAATTGTTACCTAAACTTAGATGAATAGAAAAAAAAATATTTGTGTTATAGGAAGTGGATTCTCAGGATTATCTGCTGCAACATACTTAGCAGACCAAGGTCATAACGTCTTCATTTTAGAGAAAAATTCTAAATTAGGAGGGAGAGCACGAAAGTACAGCTCAAAGGGATTTACATTCGATATGGGCCCATCTTGGTACTGGATGCCAGATGTTTTCGAAAAATATTTTAATGATTTTGGAAAGAAAATAAGTGATTACCTTAAACTTAAAAGGCTTGATCCTTCATACAAAGTGTTTTTTAAAGAGGAGGTGATAGATATTCCCTCAGATTATGCTTCTCTTAAAAAATTATTTGAAAGTATTGAAGAGGGAAGCGGAGACAAGCTCGATAAATTTTTAGAGCAAGCAGAAAAAAAATATAAAGTTGGCATTAAAAATTTAGTATATAAACCTGGACTCTCTCTGAATGAGTTTCTTGATAGAGAGACATTCTCTGGAATTTTTCAACTCGATATCTTTAAGTCTATGCATAAGCATATAAGAAAATATTTTAGTGATGAGAGACTTATCAAACTCCTTGAATTTCCTATACTTTTTTTAGGTGCTACACCAAAAAATACACCAGCGCTCTACAGCCTGATGAACTACGCAGATATAAAACTAGGTACGTGGTACCCTGATGGGGGGATGAATAAAATTATTGAAGCGATGGTTGAGCTTGCTGAAGAGAAAGGAGTAAAATTTTATTTGAATCAGGAAGTTGAGAAACTTGCCTATTTGAATGACTCAGTAACTCATATAATCACCACTGAAAAAACATTTGATGCTGACTATGTAGTTTGTTCTGGAGACTACCATCATTTTGATCAAAATATTCTAGAACATAAGTACAGAAATTACTCAGAGTCTTACTGGAATAAAAGAGTTCTTGCGCCTTCCTCTCTGTTATTTTATGTAGGTATTGATAAAAAACTTAAAAATATCTCTCACCACTGCCTCTTCTTTGACAAAGACTTCGACAGACATGCTGAAGAAATATACACCACCCCAAGATGGCCCTCAGAGCCCCTATTCTATGCGTCATTCACTTCACAGTCAGACTCAGGTGTAGCACCTAAAGGGTGTGAGAATATGTTCTTACTTATGCCTATCGCTCCTGATCTCGAGGATAATAAAATTACTCGAGATAGATATTTTGACCTTATACTCTCTCGATTAGAAAAACTTACAAATCAAAAAATTAAAGAACATATTATCTATAAAAAAAGCTATGCAATCTCTGATTTTAAGAAAGATTATTTCTCATTTAAGGGAAATGCTTACGGACTTGCTAACACATTATATCAGACTGCTATCCTAAAACCAAGAATAAAAAATAAAAAATTAAATAATTTATTTTTCTGTGGTCAGCTTACTGTTCCTGGGCCAGGAGTACCTCCATCTCTAATTTCTGGGAATGTAGTTTATAAAGAAATTTCAAAAAGTATTGCAAAGAGCTAATAGTCTAGCTCATAATTCTCAAGCTTAATATCATCCATCCCATCCTGATCAAAAGGATTCTCGATCTGCTCTTGGACATTAAATAGTGAAATTAGAATAAAAGAAATTATAATATTTAATGCGTATACAAGAACCGTTGGATCAAAATACTCTGAACCACCGTACGTAGATCCAATCTCAAGTCCAACAGAGGCATTACCAATATTATATATTAGAGTTGGAGCATAGTAGAAGGGAAAAATATAAATAAACAACTCACAATATGCTCGGATACTCTGAGGGGTCCTGTGTACTTTTATTGCGATTGAGTTCTCAAGACCCATTATAACATCCCTCATAAGCCTATATACTCTGAGCGAGAGACTACTTCCTAAAGAGTCCCTATGTAACTGAATAAAATCTTGAATTTTGGTTAATGAAAGATTAAGATTCGTTTTGTCGTTGGAGCTTGAGTAAAGAAATGAAATGAAATTACTTTTTACATCAGCTATTTGATCATAAACTTTTTTCTTTTCAGCATCAGAAACCTTTTTTGACACAGAAAAACAATACTTGATAGAAGCAAGTGCACCTTTTGCTCTTCCTAGATGTTCGAGAGCTTTCTCTCTCCTCTGGAAAGCACTTCCCAGAGTGAAAACAATTGGAAAAACTACAGCAACAGAAATTATAGTTAAATCTAAGTTATATGTTAATTGATACTTATATGCCATCCAAGTTGCAATCAAAGAAATAATTACAGAAATTAGGGTTCTAAAATTTAAAGCGCTTGTATATTTTTTTAACCTCATAATTATGAAATTTACTAAACAAACTAAACAAATTCTATTATTATCACTTTTATATTTTTTTGGATTTCAAAATTTAGCGTACTCCCAAAATATAGATTTATTTTCTGATAATTTAAATCTAAAAGCTGAGATAACGTTAGATTTCAAAGAACTCTATAAAGAAACCAACGACTCAACATTTATAAAATCAACAATGCTCTTCTCAGGAAACGGTGTGGAAGAGGACTCTCTAACAGCTAAAATTAGAGTTAGGGGAAACTTCAGAAAAAAGATCTGTTATTTCAAGCCTATGAGGATAGAAATCAAAAAAAAGGAAGCAGAAAATACCATATTTGAAAATAATAGAAAACTCAAGCTAGTTGTTCCTTGTCAGAATGAGAGTGGGAAAGATGAGTTAGTGTATAAAGAGATGATTGCATATAAATTATTTGAGGAGATGTCAGAAATACACCTAAAAACTCAGGCAGTTTCTCTAACAATTAATGAGATAAAAGGAAATAAAATTATTGAGCATCAGGTATTTGCTTTTCTTATTGAAGATGATGATAATGTGGCAGAAAGAAATGAAATTAAAAAATTTCCAAAAAGAAGAGTCAGCCCTCTGACCATCTCAGATTCCTCAGCAATTAATTTTGCGCTATTCTCTTATATGATTGGGAATACTGACTGGTCAATGGCCTACCAGCATAATGTGGAAATGTTTTTTAATGGTAAAAAACTTGAAGCTATTCCCTATGACTTTGATCACAGTGGATTAGTTAATGCTTTCTACGCCAAGCCAAACCCAATGCTGAATATCTCAAAAGTTACAGAGAGAGTGTACCGTGGTCTTTGCAGAAGAGATCCAGCAGTATTTTCTAATATGAGAAATTTGTATCTTTCCAAAGAAGAGGATCTTTTCAATATAATAAATTCATACAAAGATGGTATTGGTGAGAAGGAGTTCTTGAGAGTAACATCATATATTGAATCATTCTTTGATATATTAAAGTCAGACTCTGAATTTAAATCTAAAATTTTAGATAAGTGCAGAGGATAAATTTATGAGCAGAGAAGTTGAATTGTATAATGATGTAAGCACTCACTGCAGCGAGTTAATTACAAAAAAGTACAGCACGTCATTTTCATTAGGAATCCACACTCTTCACAGAAAAATTCATGAACCAATCTATAGCATCTATGGATTTGTGAGATTTGCAGATGAGATTGTTGACACATTCCATGAGTTGGATAAGAATAAAATCCTTACTGAGTTTGAGCAAGACACCTTCACGTCTATTGAAAATAAATTTTCAACGAACCCAGTCCTCCACTCTTTTCAGCTCGTTGTCAATAAGTACAGAATAGAAAAAAAGCATATCCAAGCATTTCTTGATAGCATGAGGATGGACCTATCAAAAAAGTCTTTTACTAGAGAAGAATATAAAAAATATATTCACGGATCAGCTGAAGTTGTGGGACTTATGTGTCTAAAAGTATTTTGTGGTAAAGAGAATGAATATAAAGACCTTGAGCCTTACGCTATAAGCTTAGGTTCAGCCTTCCAGAAAGTAAATTTTTTAAGGGACATTAAAAGTGACTTTGAGCAGAGGGGTAGAGTTTATTTCCCTCATGTAGAGTATTCAAGTCTGTCCTCAGATCAAAAAATAGAGATAGAAGATGACATCGAGAGTGAATTTAATCACGCTCTTCTAGGCATAAAAAAGCTTCCAGCAGCAGCAAGATCAGGGGTATATTTATCATTTTGTTATTACCGAGAATTACTCAAAAAAATCAAAAAACTAAGTGCAGATGAGCTAAAAAAAGAAAGAGTTAGAGTTTCCAACTTTAAAAAACTTATCATATTATTATCAACATATATCAACCCTGTATAGATGACTTTGTATTTTAAGCTTCTTCTTTTCACAATCTCTTTCCCTCTACTAGCGTCCTGGGACAAGAGATTTGAGTACTCAAAAAAATTCAAATTTTTATTTCCTTCGGTATTTATTACTGGAGCTTTCTTTATAATGTGGGATATAATATTCACAAAAAATGGTGTTTGGGGATTTAGTGAGAAACACACAACTAATATAAATATTCTTGATCTGCCTATTGAAGAGTGGTTATTCTTTTTAATTATTCCGTTCTCTTGTGTCTTCATTTACGAGTCTGTAAAATATTTTTTTGACCTAAAAAAAATTGAAAAGGCATCAAGAAATATCTTAATGTCTGTGGGTGTTATGCTTCTAGTGACTTCATTAGTAAACTATGAGAAGAGCTACACTTTCTGGAATTTTTTATTTTGTGGGGTTTTTTTATTGATAATAACTTTCAAAAAAAAATCATACCACTCGTATTTTCTCGTCTCGTACTTGTTTCATCTTATACCGTTCATTATAGTGAATGGCATACTTACAGACGGTAATTTTGATTTTAACTATGAAACCGATCCAGTGGTTTGGTATAATAATAACGAGAACTTATCTGTTCGATTCATTACTATCCCTATCGAAGATTTTTTCTATAGCATGTTACTTCTGTTGATGAACGTAACTTTTTACGAAAAATTTCAGTCTAAACATTTATAAAAATTTATAGAGTACCTTTGCAAAATGTTATCATTAGACGTAACTATTGATTCAAATTCTGGATTCTGCTTTGGCGTTGAGTACGCTATTGAGATGGCAGAAGACATACTAAATGAAGAGGGTGAATTATATTGCCTCGGAGATATAGTCCATAACGATAGAGAAGTGAAAAGGCTTGAGAAGATGGGTTTAAAAATTATCGATAACGAGAGGCTTGAGAGCATGAAAGATGTAAAAGTTCTGATCCGAGCCCATGGCGAGCCGCCATCAACATATGAACTAGCTATCAAAAATAATATTACTCTTATTGACGCATCATGTCCAGTCGTTCTAAAACTTCAGAATAGAATAAAAAAATCGCATGATAAAAATGAGAAGATATATATATACGGCAAACATGGTCATCCTGAAGTAAAGGGTCTTATGGGTCAGACAGGAAAAGATGCAGTGGTATTCCAAGATATAAATGAGCTAGATATTGATTCGCTCCCACCCTCAATTACTCTCTACACTCAGACAACAAAAAGTAAAGAAAAATTTTACGAGATAGTATCAAAGTTAACCAAGTCTGGGCTGGAAATAAATGTGAATGACACTCTGTGCAGGCAGGTAAGTAATAGAGACACTCAACTTCAGGACTTCTCCATTAACTATGATAAGATAGTTTTTGTTTCTGGAACTAAATCATCAAATGGCAACGCACTATTTAATGTGTGTAAGAAAAACAATGACAACTCGTATTTCGTATCAACCTCCGATGAGGTAAAAAGAGAGTGGTTTAGAGATAACGAGAGAGTTGGAGTCTGTGGGGCAACATCTACACCGATGTGGCTGATGGAAGAAGTGAAAGAAAAAATATTAGCGTTTTAGATATGGTTATAAATATTCTTATAGTATTAGGTACATTTATTTTTATGGAAGGTGTCGCGTGGTTTACTCATAAGTATATCATGCACGGAATATTATGGAGCTGGCATAGATCCCATCACAAGAAGCATGATCATTTCCTTGAGATGAATGATCTTTTTGCAGTAGTCTTCTCTATACCATCTATACTTCTGATATACTTTGGGTATACCTACGAAGCTTATGGCGTATTAAAATATTTTGGTGTTGGGATTTTTCTTTATGGAGTTGCGTACGTGATCTTTCACGATGTGATAGTACACAGAAGAATTAAAATAAATTTTAAGGCTAAGAGCTCCTACATGAAAAGGATAATGAACGCTCACTACGTCCATCATAAAGTCCACACGAAAGAGGGCGCAAAGGCTTTCGGGTTCTTATTTGCCCCAAAAAAATACGACGTTAAAAACGACTAGTCAATGAGTTTAGGTGGCCCTGGAGGAATTCTTGGTTCATAAACTTTCTCCCCTTTCCTCTCTATAAATTCTTTCTTTACTGCATCAATCATCTTTGGGTTTTTATAGAAATCAAGCATTGTCATAGACAAAATTTTTGATGCGTAGACAAGAGATTTATGACCAATAGACATCCCCGTACAAGCTACTACCGCCCACGAGTGCCATGGCCCACCCTTTGCTGCAGTAGTCACACCAAGACGTACAACCGGAACAACCTGGCTCACGTCTCCGACATCAGTTGACCCACCCTGAGCAGGAACAGTTGGCTTGAGTGGTTTTACTGTACCGTCTATCCCCTGCTGCTCTTTACCTGCTTCTTTGAGAATAGTATTTGCGTAGTCAATTTCATACTCAGAGTACTTGATATCTCCTAACATCTCAAGATTTTTCTGCATGATACCTGCACCCTCCCTGTTTGGGATAATCTCATATATCCCCGAGATTAGCTCGAGCTCATGTCTTACATTTGCCATCATCGATGCGGCCTCAGCAATTTTTTTTGCTCTCTCATAGAGAACGTCAACCTCCGATCTATCATTCTCTCTTAGTCTTGTCCAAATCTGGGCGTACTCAGGGACGACATTAACTACATCACCAGCTTTCTCAATATCGTAGTGGATCCTTGCAGTAGGCTTGATATGCTCCCTGTAATAATTTAATCCAGTAGTGTAGAGCTCCATCGCATCTACCGCACTGTTTCCATTCCACGGGTCACCAGAGGCGTGTGCGGCATTCCCATAAAACTTTAACCTGAAATCAACAAGCGCCTTGCTGCTCTGTGTGCTTGCAGCTATCTCTGAGCTTGGGTGCCAGTCCATACAGAGGTCGAGGTCATCGAAGAGCCCCTCTCTCACCATCCAAACCTTGCCAAATATTGTCTCCTCTGCTGGCGTTCCATAGAATCGAACTGTTCCTGAGATCTGCCCTGACTCAATCATTTCCTTTATTGCAATAGCAGCACCAAGGCTCGCAGTCCCAAAGATATTATGTCCACAGCCGTGACCCGCTGCCCCCTTCACCAGGGGCTCTTTTGTTGGTTGCTTCTTCTGAGATATCCCTGCGTTAGCATCATACTCACCCATAATGCCAATTATTGGTTTTCCTGAACCATACTCTGCAATAAATGCTGTAGGCATCCCAGCGACACCACGCTCTACCCTGAAGCCATTCTCCTCGGCGTAGTCAGAGAGATATTTTGCAGACTTGAACTCCTCTAGTGAGGTCTCCGCAGCCTCCCAGATATTATCGCTGATTTCTATTAGCCTTTCTTTTTTTCCTTCAACAATATCTATGAGTTGCCTTTTGTCTTTTGGTATTTTCCCTTG
>JAYPVV010000010.1:0-51237 GCA_038134805.1 Marinoscillum sp.
ATAGTGATCCGGTGGTTCCGCATGGAAGGGCCATCGCTCAAAGGATAAAAGGTACTCCGGGGATAACAGGCTGATCTCCCCCAAGAGCTCACATCGACGGGGAGGTTTGGCACCTCGATGTCGGCTCGTCACATCCTGGGGCTGGAGAAGGTCCCAAGGGTTGGGCTGTTCGCCCATTAAAGTGGCACGCGAGCTGGGTTCAGAACGTCGTGAGACAGTTCGGTCCCTATCTGTTGTGATCGTTAGAAGCTTGAGAGGACCTGACTCTAGTACGAGAGGACCGAGTTGGACAGACCTCTAGTGTACCGGTTGTGGTGCCAACCGCACCGCCGGGTAGCTACGTTTGGAAGAGATAAGCGCTGAAAGCATCTAAGTGCGAAGCTCACCTCAAGATGAGGCTTCTTTTAAGGGACGTTCAAGACTAGGACGTTGATAGGCTGCAGGTGTAAAGGCAGAAATGTCATAGCTGAGCAGTACTAATTACCCGTAACTTCCTCACTAAACTGTTTTAATATTAATTCTACATTATTCGCAACATGTTACGATATTAAGATTATATGGTGACTATAGCATTGGGGTCCACCTCTTTCCATTCCGAACAGAGAAGTTAAGCCCACTAGCGCCGATGGTACTACTGTTACAGGTGGGAGAGTAGGTCGTTGCCAGATTTTTATTTTAAAGAAAGCCTCTATTTTGAGGCTTTTTTTTTAATTTCATTTAATGAAGTTATTTGCAGTGTTTCTTGGAGGTAGAACTAAAAAATGTAATATAGAATTACATGATGTTGTTTTTACTTGTGCAAATTCTATCGAAGACTCCTATGATGATCTACTCTCAAAATGGTTTGGAGACATAAATCGATTACATATTGACTCATGGGTTGAGCTTAAATTTATTGATGGATTTGAAGTTATTCTTTCAAGAAACAAGTCAATTTCTGATAATAAGTTATTTTTCATAAATCTTGGCGGATATAGTGATAACAAATTTGAAGAAATACATGAGAGTATGTTTTTAGTTGGAAATAAGAAAATTGAAATTAAAAAAAGAGCTAAAAGAAACTTACTACTTGGTTATAATCAAGTTCATACAGATGATTTATTTGATGTAGATGACTGTATTGAAATAAATAAAGTCAATGAGTATTATGTTTCACTTAAGAAATCCAAAAAATCTAATAATATTGTTTATAATAATGGATATCATCCTATTCCTAAAAATATTATAAATAATTATAAGAGTATAAAATTACTCTGATTTACTTGCTTTATCCGTTTTTCCTCCTGACTCTTTGGATTTATCATCAGCTATACTTTCTCTCATCCCAGTGTCTGCCTGAATATTTTGAAATTTATAATAATCCATAATTCCTAAGTTCCCCTGCCTAAATGCCTCTGCCATTGCCCTAGGGACTTCTGCTTCTGCTAGTATAACTTTAGCTCTAGCTTCTTGAGCTTTTGCAATCATCTCTTGTTCTGCTGCTACCGCCATAGCTCTTCTTTCTTCTGCTTTTGCTTCAGCAACTTTAAGGTCTGCTTCAGCTTGATCAGTCTGTAAAATTGCACCAATATTTTTACCAATATCTATATCAGCGATATCAATGGATAATATTTCGTAGGCAGTTCCAGCGTCTAACCCTCTTTCGAGAACTAATTTTGAAATTTTATCAGGATTCTCTAGTACTTCCTTATGAGATCTGGAAGAACCAATAGATGAAACTATTCCTTCACCAACTCTAGCTAATATTGTTTCTTCACCAGCTCCACCAACTAATTGAGCAATATTAGCTCTTACTGTTACTCTTGCTTTTGCTATTAACTGAATACCATCAGCAGCAACAGCAGCAACATTTGGAGTATTAATTACTTTTGGAGTGACAGACATAGTAACTGCCTCAAAAACATCTCTACCTGCTAAATCTATTGCTGTAGCTTGTTTGAAAGTCAGCTCCATATTTGCTTTTTCTGCAGAAATTAGAGCAGTAATTACTTGTGGAACATTACCGCCAGCTAAATAATGTGTTTCTAAATCAGGTCCATTCAAAACTCTATCAGAAGATTGTACATCATCCTTAATAACTAAGCCAGCTTTAGTTGCAGTTATTAGAGAGTTTACTACTATAGAAGGTGGAACTCTTCTTACTCTCATAAAAACTAACTCAAGGAGACCGATTTTAACTCCAGAAAACTGAGCAGTTATCCATAAATTAACAGGAACAAAGTATAGAAATATAAATACTAAAACTGTTATACCTACTACAAGAAGAGCTGTTAGAGCCATGTTATTTTATTTTTTTAACTAGAATTTTGTCTTGCAAGATATTAATTATTTTTATTTTTTTTCCTTGATCAATAAAATTTTCTGATGACTTTATCTCATAAGTTTTGTCATTAAATTTACCTTTTCCATAGGGTTTTAGTGATGAAGTTGATATTCCTATATTACCAACACTTAATTCTTCATAACGATTTTTGTTAACACTCTCCGTATGAACTTTTTTTAATGATACTTTATTCCATGTATTAGATTTTAATGAGTATACTAGAATGGAAAGACATATAACTGAATTTAAAATTGAATAAATTATTGCAAATTCTGTACCAAAGTATACATAGGATAAATAGTCAGATGAAAAAATTGAGATAATCCCCAAAATTCCAAAAATTGTAGTGCCAGGAATAAATAATGTTTCAACTAAAATTAGAGTTATGCCTAAAATTAATAGTAATGACAAAATTAATATTTCCATAATTAATATGCTTTACCGAATACTACTAAACCATTTGATTTTTTACCTGAAACTATACACTTTCCTGGATTTTTCCCATAATCCATTGGTATACATCTTATTGTAGCTTTTGTTTCTTTCTTTATTTTATTCTCAGTTTCTGAGGTCCCATCCCAGTGCGCATAAACAAATCCATTTTGAGATTTAAATATTTTTTTAAAGTCTTCATAATTATCAACCACTGATGAGTTTTCTTCTCTAAATTTACTAGCCTTTACAAATAAATTTTCCTGAATTTCAAATAAAAGTTCTTCGATTTTATTTTCAATACCTTCCTCTTTTATTATCTCTTTTTCTAATGTATCTCTTCTTGCAATTTCTACAGAATTATTTTCTAAATCTTTAGGTCCAACTGCTACCCTAATAGGAATACCCTTTAATTCATACTCCGAAAATTTCCATCCAGGTTTAAAATTTTTTCGATCATCAATTTTAAAGCTTATGTTTTTTTCTTTCAAACGCTCAGAAAATGATTGTAATTTTTTTTGAATCATCTCATATTCATCATCAGAATTAAATATTGGTATTAAAACAACTTGAATTGGAGCAAGATTCGGAGGTAGTACTAGACCTTTATCATCAGAATGTGTCATAATTAAGGCACCTATTAATCTAGTTGAAACTCCCCATGAAGTTCCCCAAACAAAATCTTTCTTTCCATCAGATGTTGCAAATTGAACATCAAATGCTTTCGCAAAATTTTGACCAAGAAAATGAGAAGTTCCCGCTTGGAGAGCTTTCCCATCCTGCATTAGAGCCTCTACGCAATATGTTTCAACTGCTCCAGCAAACTTTTCATTTTCTGATTTAATACCTTTAAGTACTGGGATTGCCATCGTATCTTCAAGAAAATTAGAATAAATATCAAGTATTTTTAAAGTTTCATTTTCAGCTTCCTCTTTTTTCTCATGAGCAGTGTGGCCTTCTTGCCATAAAAATTCTGAAGTTCTTAAGAATAATCTGGTTCTCATTTCCCATCTAACAACATTTGCCCATTGATTTATTAGTAATGGTAAATCTCTATAGGATTGAATCCAATTTTTATATGTATTCCAAATTACTGTTTCAGATGTAGGTCTAACAATAAGTTCTTCCTCTAGTTTTGCTTCTGGGTCAACAACCACACCTTGACCATTTTCTTCAGATTTTAATCTATAATGAGTAACTACAGCACATTCTTTAGCAAATCCTTCTACATGATCAGCTTCTTTACTTAAGTATGACTTAGGAATGAATAATGGGAAATAAGCATTTACATGTCCAGAATCTTTGAACATGGAGTCAAGTTTAGATTGCATTTTTTCCCATATAGAGAAACCATATGGTTTAATTACCATGCATCCTCTTACAGAAGAATTTTCAGCTAAATCTGCCTTTTTTACAATTTCATTATACCATGCTGAAAAATTTTCTTTCCTACTAGGTAGACCTTTACTCATACTTTAATTTTAACACAATTTTAACTTTTTATGGTCTACTATAAAAACAATAAAATTATTTTTTATCGTTATTTATATGTAAATTAAACCTTATAAAAAGTTAATTTTTTGTAAAATAATGGTTAAAAACATAGTTTTTATATTTTTAATTACTTTAATAACTAACTATAATTCCTTTTCTCAGGAAATGGATGATATGTATTTTGTAAAAAAAGACAGGACAGCAAAAAAAGTAAAAACATCTTCTCCTGCTGAAATAATTCTTTCAAAGTATAAACTAGGTAATACACGAATTAATTCTAATGAAAATATTGATTCAGAAATTTTAAAAAAATATAATGTTAGTTCTTCAATAACAAAGAATTTATCAAAAAAATCAAATCAATCATTTAACTCTCTTAAGTATGATAGAGATAATTTGTATAAAAGCTTATCTTTCAGTAGAAGGGTTTTGGATTTAGATCTTTTTCTTATGTACGGGAGAATAAGTCCAAATTACATGTATTATATTGATCCATTGGATTCTTTTATCTTTAGCCATAATTATGGTTATATTCAAAATAGATGGTTTCCTAGATCTCTTTTTGGAATGAGAATGTTATCAATTTATAATCCACATTTATTCTTTACTAATCCCTACTTAAGCTCTTATTTTCCTTTAATGTCACCTTCCCTAGCTAATATTCACTATGGAGGTTATGCCAGTAGTGGGTGGATGTATTATCCATCTTGGATATGGACGAATAATGGCACAGGAATGGGATTGCAACATACTACATGGAATAATCACAAATATGTTTCTGGTATAACTAAAAAAAATAATGATGTGGTGATTGGACCTAGGGGAGGTAGAAATGAGATTTCTAATAATAATGTTGATTTAGTATCAGACAGATACTCTGGAAGAAGAAAATCCGGAATAACAAATCAAATAATTCAAAAAAATAACGAAAATATTTTAGATCAAACTCAAAATGCATATCTAAAAAATAGTAACTCAAATGGAGAAAATTTTATTACTAGATCTAGTAGGCAAAACTCAATTCTAAATTCTAGTAGAAGGTCTGATAATATTGTCAGAAATTATGAGAGAAGTAAAAGATATATAACTGATTCATTTTCTTACAATAATTTAAGTTCTGAGAAATCTAACTATAGTTCAACTGATGTAAGAAGAACAAGCTATTCTTTACCTGACTCGTATAAAAATAATAACTATCAAAATTCAAATAGATTTAGTAATGACTCAAGATCCTCATTCAATAATAGTTCAGTCAAAAGTTTTTCTAATTCTAATTCTGGAAATTCAACTAGAAGTTCATTCTCTACTAATAATACCTCATCAAGGAGCTCCTCTGCAAGTACTATGAGTTCTGGAAATAGTGGTGGGGGATCTTCAAGAGGAAAAAATTAATAAATCACTCATTTGTTCAGAATAAATTTTTCTTTATTCGTAATAATTTTTTCTTTAAATTATTTTAAAGTTGATGCTCAATATGGATATTATTCTGATGTATTAAAATTTAGTCATTATTTTAACAATGGGTCATCTAGAATTCAAGGTATTGGAGGTGCATCATCATCATTAGGTGGAGATATAAGTTCAATTTCAATTAATCCAGCTGGACTAGGTTTTTTTAATAAAAAAATTTTTTCAATTAGCTATAAATCATTTTATCAAAATAATAATGCTATATATTTTGATAAAACTTCATTATCAAATTTTTCGAAAAATAAAATTGAAAATATTTCTCTTCTTCTACCTATTAGAAATGAAGATAATTATTTAAATAATATAATTGAATGTAAAAATTGTCCAAAAATTAATGTAGGCTTTTCTTATGGTGTTGTGAAGGATTTTTCCAACGACAGAATTTATGGTGCATATAATAATCATAATTCAATTATTGATTATTTACTAATTGATGCTCAGGGAGTTCCATTTTCTCAAATTTCTAATTCACAGCCTATAGCAGGAATAGGCCTTCTTCAAGAAGCTTACGATCATTATCTTATAAATCCTGATGAGGATTTGCCGGGTGCATATTTTTCATTTGTTGGTGGTTTCCCTTATCAGATGGAGAGAATAATAAATAATGGAAGTGTTTCAAAATTTTCAATCTCTTCTGGTTTAAATTTTAATGATAAATTTTATTTAGGGTTAGGATCAAACACTTATTTCATAAATTATAAAGAAATCAGAATTTTTACTGAAAATAACTACGAAATTTTAAACGAAAATAATGAATGGCAGACTGAAGGTATACTTGATTTTTTAATTATTACTGATAATTTTAAAATTACTGGAAATGGCTCTTCATTTACATTTGGGTTTATTTTTAAACCAATTGATAACTTAAATTTTGGCTTAAATTATGAGTCTAAAACAAAATACTTGCTAAATGAAGAACTTTTTAATGAGTTAGAGACTAGTTACTTAAATTATTATTTTGCTCCAGAAGATACTGTACTAAGTTCATCAAAATCAGAAACTGCAAAAAATGTTGCTGAATACAGGTTTTCTTCTCCATCAAAATTAACTCTTGGAACATCATACTTTTTTAAAAAATATGGATTTATTAGTGCTGATGTAGATTTTATTAATTACTCATCTGCCCATATATCATCTTTTGACTTTGCCTCTTATAATGATAATAGAGAAATTAAAAATATTTATAAATCCCTAGCAATAAACTATAGAGTAGGTATTGAGGGAAGGCTTAAAAAATTCTATCTAAGAGCGGGATATAGCTTTTTAGCAGATCCTAATAGAATTTCTTTAGACAATAAGTATGAGTTTATTAAAAAGAGTTTAGGAGTTGGTTACCTTTCTAATAATTTAAATCTTGATTTAACTTATACAACTCAACAAAGAGCGGAGAGTATTTTACCTTATAAGGTTTTTTCGTATCAACCTATAGCTGAAATATTAACAAAAAATAATCAGATAATATTAACTATTGGAGTAAGAATTAATAATAGATAATACTTCTTTTCTATTATTATCAGTAACAATAAAATTTGATTTTCTATAATAGATTTTTCGCTTATTATATAAATCATTAATTATTTCTTTCACATTTTTATTTTTAAACATTGGTCTTTTTGTATTTCTGCTAACTCTCTCTATTATAACATCTAATGATGTATCAAGAAAAATTGATATTCCATTATTTAAAATTAAATCCATATTATCATTAAAGCATGGAGTCCCACCTCCTGTCGCAAGAACAAATTTCTTCTTTTTGTTAATTATATCAAGTAGTAATTTCGATTCTAGTTTTCTGAAATAGTCTTCACCATCTTGTTCGAAAATTTCTGAAATTGTTCTATTAGAATAATTTTCAATTTCAATATCTAAATCAATATATAAGAGTGATAATTTTGAGCAAATGAATTTTCCCATGGTAGACTTTCCAGACCCTGGCATACCTAGAAGAAAAATATTGGTCATTTAAGCACTTATGTTTACCCCTTTTAGTATATCACTAGCTTTTGGAAAGCTATTAAAATGCCATTTACCTTTAACTGTTCCATTTCTCAATAGAAAAAAACCAGGATTAGATCTAATTATTGTTTTTAAAACTGTTGCATCACCATACACTGTTCTTATATTTAAGTCATATCTCTTTTTAAAAGAATTGATAGCATTTTCATCACTTGAAGTTAGAATTATTGTTTCCACCCAGAAATTAATACTACTTGCCAACTGCTTTGTATTTGAAATAAACTGATTTTCTTTATTACTATCAATTCCAAGTTTATTAACATCATGAATTATAATAAAAAGCTTATTTCCAAGAAAACTTTCATTTGTAAAATCACCTTCATTATTCCACAAACTGTAGTCAGTTATTTTAGGTTCAGCTTCAGGATTTAATAATTTTAATTCTTTGAATTCATAAGAACTATCAATAGGATAATTATCAAAATTATATACTTTCCCATCTTTTTCCATTACATAACTGTACTTAAGTTCCTCACTTGGAATCATAAGTCCAGGAATATTATTTCCAATCTTATAAGATCTAAAATCTATAAATGGAAGAAAATTAATTGCTGTATAGCTTATTATTAAACATAGGAAAGAAACAGAAATTATAACTCCATTTCTAAAGCTTTTATCATCAAAAATTTTTGTAAAAAAGAAACCTCTTTGATTATCTAATTTAGGATGTATATAATAAATAATTGATGACAATATAACCAAGACTACATCTTTAGTAAATGACTCCCATGGAGTTAGCTTAATAGCATCACCAAAACAGCCACAATCAGTTACCTTATTAAAATATGCAGAGTAAAAAGTCAAAAATGTGAAGAAAATTAGAAGGGACATTAAAATAACTTTGGTTATTTTCATTTTATAATTCATTAATAAAGCTATCCCAATTACTATTTCTAGTGTACATAAAATCACAGAAAGTAATAATGAATAAGGAATAAAAAGTTCAAAAAATGAACCAAAATCAACACTAAAAACTTCAAAATATTCTTGTAGTTTTATTTGAGTGCCTACAGGATCATTTATTTTTATAAGACCTGAAAAAATAAATAAAGCTCCTACTAAATATCTTGATACAGTATATATGATTCTCATTTTTTTATAATTATTAATTTGATTAAACAAAAAACAGAGTAATTCACAATGTCTTGATAATTTGCTTTAATTCCTTCAGAAATTAAAGTCTTACCATTATTTGATTCAATTTGCTTTGTCCTATATAATTTCATTAGTATTATATCTGTCATAGAACTTATCCTCATTTCTTTCCATGCTTCACCATAATCATGGTTTTTTTTTGATAGCAAGTCTAATATTTCTTCTGAATAAGTATTATATAGATTCTCAAGTTCAGATAATTCTAAATCTATTTTGTCATCTTTATATTCCATCTGAATTATTGCCATTATACAATAATTAATAATACCAATGAATTCATTTTCAATATTCTCATTGACTTTCATTTTCTTTTTTTCTTGAATTGATCTAATCCTTTGAGCTTTTATAAAAATTTGATCAGTAAGCGATGGAGTCCTCAAAATTCTCCAAGCTGACCCATAATCCTCAGACTTTTTTAAGTAAATATCTTTACAAATCGAAATAATTTTTTTAAAGTCTTTAATTGTAGAAGTATCCAAAAAAGTATAATTTTTTCAAAAATATGAAATAGGAATTAAAAATGAGTCAATTATCAGTCAAAAGATCATTAAACATTAGAGGAAAAATTATTGAGTTAAAAAAACCTAAAGTTATGGGTATTTTAAATATGACTCCAGATTCTTTTTATGATGGAGGTAAATTTAATTCATTTGAGGAGGCTAAAAAAAGAGTAGATTTAATGATTAGAGAAGGTGCTCATATAGTTGACATAGGTGGTTGTTCTACAAGGCCTGGATCTGAACCTATTTCGATAAAAGAGGAATGGATAAGAATTAAAGATATTATTAGTTACTGTGTAAAAATGTATCCTTCAATAATATTTTCTGTTGACACTTTTAGATCTGAAGTTGCTGAAAAATCTCTTGATAGTGGGATTGATTTTATAAATGATATATCTGGTGGAACTATTGACTCAAATATGTTAAATATAGTTTCTAAATATAAAGTACCTTATGTGCTGATGCATATTAAGGGAACGCCAAAAGATATGATGATGAAAACAAATTATAATCATCTAATGAATGATATTATATTTTATTTTCAAAAAAAAATAGTATTACTTAATGATCATGATATTAATGATATTATTTTAGACCCTGGTTTTGGATTCGCAAAAGACTATGATCAAAATTATGAGATTTTAAATAATTTAAATCTTTTAAATATTTTTAACATGCCAATTCTAGTTGGATTATCTAGAAAATCTTTTGTAAAAAAAAAATATGGAATAGATAATTCTATGGAGGGGACTCTTATTTTAAATCAAGATGCAATAGATAAAGGTGCTGATATTATAAGGGTTCATGATGTGAAAGAACATGTAAAATTAGTTTCTAAACTATATTAAATAATATTTAATTTTTTTCCAGCTGTCTTAAATGCTTCAATTGCTTTATCAAGATCTTTTTGAGAGTGACTAGCAGATAATTGAACTCGAATTCTAGCTTTTCCTTGTGGCACAACTGGAAAATAGAACCCTATAACGTAAACACCAAGACTTAATAATTCTTCTGACATCTCTTTAGCAATTTTTGAGTCATATAACATTATTGGAACAATAGGATGAGAACCTTTTATAATATCAAACCCTAATTCAGTTATTCTATTTCTGAAATAATTAGCATTTTCATGAAGTTTTTTAATTAAAGATTTATCATTTTTTAAAATATCAAAAACTTTTAGAGAAGCCCCAACTATTGATGGAGCAAGTGTATTTGAAAACAAGTACGGTCTAGATCTTTGTCTAAGAATTTCAATTATTTCTTTCCTTCCTGATGTAAAACCACCGGATGCTCCACCTAATGCCTTCCCTAAGGTCCCTGTGATTATATCAATTTTTCCAATAACATCCTTGTATTCATGTACACCCCTTCCATTTTCTCCCATAAAGCCAGTAGAATGACACTCATCTATCATAATTAGAGCATTATATTTTTCAGCAAGAAGACATATTTTATCAAGCTGAGCTATTGTACCATCCATAGAAAAAACACCATCGGTAACAATTATCCTTGTTCTACAATCTTGTGTTAGTTTTAGTTTATCTTCTAAATCATTAAGATTATTATGGCTATATCTATGTCTTTGAGCTTTACAAAGTCTTATTCCATCAATTATTGAAGCATGATTTAATTCATCAGAGATTATAGCATCTTCCTTTCCAAATAGTGGTTCAAATAATCCACCATTTGCATCAAATGCTGCAGCGTAAAGAATTGTATCTTCAGTTCCTAAAAAATCACTAATAGTTTTTTCTAGTTTTTTATGAATATCTTGAGTGCCACATATAAATCTAACTGAAGACATCCCAAATCCGTGCGAATCAATAGATTTCTTTGCCGCATCAAGAACTAGTGGATGAGAAGATAAACCGAGGTAATTATTAGAACATAAGTTTATTATATTATTTAATTTGTCTGTAGAAATTATAGAACTTTGGGGTGAAGTAATTACTCTTTCATTTTTATAAAGCTTAGCTTTTTTTGTATTTTCAATTTCCTTAAGAAGATGAATTTTAAATTCTTTATACATTTTCAATTTTAAATTAGTTTACATATTTTAATGTAAATTAAAAATTAATTACAACAACCCATAATGAGCAAACTTCTAATTATTGGATCTGAAGGTCAATTAGGCTCTGAACTTTCAAATTTTTTAAAAACGAAATATGATAGAAATGATATTATTCTATCTGATATTAAAAACTATTCAAATAGTAATCTAATTTATGAAAAAATTGATGCTCTTGACAAAGACAACTTAACTGAGGTTATAAAAGATTATAATATAAAAGAAGTTTTTCATTTAGCTGCTATTTTATCTGCAAATGGAGAAAAAGATCCAATGCTAACTTGGAATTTAAATATGAATTCTCTTTTTAATGTTTTAGAGTTAGCAAAAGAAAAAACAATAAAAAAAGTTTTTTGGCCAAGTTCTATATCTGTCTTTGGAAGTACTTCTACAAAAGATAATACTCCTCAGTTCAGTATAACTGAACCAAGTACAGTTTATGGAATAAGTAAATTGGCAGGTGAGAGATGGTGTGAATATTATAACAAGAAATATAATACCGATATTAGGAGTATAAGATTTCCAGGTATAATTAGTTCAAATACATTACCTGGTGGGGGAACTACTGACTATGCGGTAGATATATTTTATTCATTTTTAGAAAACAAAACTTATGAATGTTTTTTAGAAAAAAACACAATGCTTCCAATGATATACATAGATGATGCAATCAAATCTATATCTCAATTAATGAGTGCAAATAAAGAGGATCTTTCTATCAAATCTAGTTATAATTTGTCAGGGTTTAGCACTACCCCTGATATGATGGAGAATGAATTAAAAAAGATAAATAAATATTTTGATGTTAAATACTCTCCAGATTTTAGACAATCAATCGCTGATTCATGGCCAAATTCAATTGATGACTTTTACGCTAGAAATGAATGGGATTGGAATCCTATGTATGATTTAAGGAGAACAATTAAAGAAATGATTACTAAACTAAAAGAAAAAAATAATGAATGAATTTAAAAATATTTTACTGGAATCAAATAATGATTACTACTTAATAAAAATAAATAGACCAAAAAATCTTAATGCTTTAAATCAAGAAACAATTAATGAACTTAAATCGTGTTTTGATTTTATTTCAGAAAACACAAATAAAAAATATGGAGTTATTATAACTGGGGAAGGGGATAAATCTTTCATTGCTGGAGCAGATATCAAAGAGTTTTCTGAAATTGATAAATATTCATCTATTTCCTTATCAAAAAATGGTCATGAATTATTTTTCAAAATTGAAAATATGAGTATTCCAGTGATTGCCGTTGTAAATGGATATGCTTTAGGGGGAGGCTGCGAGCTTGCTTTATCATGTCATTTTAGAATTGCTACTTCAAATTCCAAATTTTCTCAGCCAGAGATAAACTTAGGATTAATTCCAGGGTATGGGGGGACACAGAGATTAACTCAAATTGTAGGAAAAGCAAAGGCATTAGAGATGATGCTTACAGCTAATATGTTATCTGCAGACGATGCTCTTTCAATTGGTTTAGTAAATAATGTTGTAGATAGCTATGATGATGGATTAAAGAAGTCTGAAGAATTAATACTAACTTTTAAAAGAAAAGCACCTCTAGCATTAAAAAATGTTATTAAATCAGTAAATAATTTTTATGATAAAAGGGTTGATGGTTTTAATGAGGAAATTAAATTATTCTCTGAATGTGTAAATACTTCTGATTTTAAAGAAGGTGTCAATGCCTTTATTGAAAAAAGATGTCCAGATTTTAAAGGAAAATAACCATATTTAATAAATTTAGACTAGGAATTTTATTATTACATTTGCAAAATGTCTAATAAATTACTTTCAATTTTCTGCTTAATATTCTTTTTAGTTTCTTGTAAAAAAGATTTTATTAAACAAAAATCAACTAGGGTAAAAATTGATGACTTTGCAATAGAAAAGTTTGAGTATAAGTTTCTTTCAACTAAATCAAAAATTCAATATAAAAATGATAATCAGTTAATAAATGCAACTCTAAATATGAGAATTGAAAATAAAGAAAAAATATGGTTTTCAGTCAGAGTAGCATTGGGAGTTGAAGCAGCTAGAGGATTAATAACTAGAGATGAGTTTATAATTGTTGATAGAGTAAATAAACAGATTATCCAATCATCTCTAGATATTATTGAGAAAGAATTTAAGATAGCACTGAATTTTGATCAGTTAGAATCTATTTTGACTGGAAACTTGCTTTTTAAAATCACTGAAAATGATCAAGTTCTTAATGAAGGTAACTCATTCAAGATAATCCAACAAAATAAATCTATTCAATCACAAAATCTCATTAATGCAAAAACTTCTAAAATTGAAAAATTAATTTTATTTGATGAGTTAACTAATTATTTGCTAACTGTAGATTATGAAAACTTTAAACCATTAGGTAAAATTCTATTTCCAGGAAGACATCTATTTACCTCTGTCAGTTATTTAGATGATAGTAGTGTTCCTGTTATTACAAATATAAATTTTGAATACAAAGAAGTAGAAAGAACTAACAGCCCTTTAAAATTTCCATTTAATATCCCCTCAAAATATGATATTAAGAAAATTTAGTTTAACTCTTTTAGTTTTTTTTATATCCTTTTTGAACTTATTTTCTCAGCAAACAAGAACCTCTCTTGAGAGAGAAAGAGATTTGAATTTAGTTAAAATTGAAGAAGCTGAAAAAATTATTCAGCAAAGTGAAAAAACTAAGAATATTTCAATCGGTAAATTAAATGTAATCAATAAACAAATTAAAAATAGAGAAGGTCTAATAGTTAATTTACGATTAGATATAAATGAACAAAAAAATGAGATTGAAATTTTAAAAAACCTTATTTCTTCTCTTAAAAGAGATTTAAATATTCTAATGAAAGAATATTCAGAGATGATATACTTTTCTTACAAATCAAAATCTTCTTTAGGAAAATTATTATATGTTTTTTCATCAGAAAATTATAATCAAATGTTTAGACGATTTAAGTATATTTTTCAATATTCTAATTATCGAAAATCACAAATTAATGAAATAAATAATGTGATGAATGAATTATCAACTCAAGAAAAAAGATTAATTCAGATAAACGAAAAACAGAAAGTCTTGCTTAATTCTGAACTAAGTGAGAACAATAAGTTACAAAATTTAAGGACATCTCAAAAAAAAATAATATCTGACTTAAGTAAAAAGCAACGAGATCTTAGAAGAGAGATAAATGAAAGAAAAGTGGCTTTAGAAAATTTAGATAAATTGATTAGAGAGATAATTAGAAAAGAGAAAGAGTCAATAAATAAAACAGATGAAGAGGACTTAGATTTACTAAGGCTAACAGAGGGTTTTGAATCTAAAATCGGTAAACTTGAATGGCCAGTAAAATCTGGATTTGTTTCTAATAAATTTGGTGAACATCCTCACCCAATTTTAAAAAATATTAAAATTAAAAATGATGGAATTGATATTCAGACTCGAAATACTTCTAAAGTTCATTCAGTTTTTGATGGAAAGGTGTCTACAGTTGCTTTTATTCCAGGGATGAATAATGTTATAATTATAAATCATGGTGAATATTATAGCCTTTATGCAAAACTAAAAAATTTAAAAGTAGAAAAAGGTGATATAATCTATGAAGGTCAAGAGATCGCAGATTTAGTTACAAATAATGATGGTATAACTCAATTACAATTTCAAATATGGAAAAATAATATTAAGTTGAATCCGGAAAATTGGATTATCAAAAAATGATTTTGCTATATTTACTTATTAAACTTAAATAATATGGATATGATTTTTGCAATTGGAATGCCAGGTGGATGGGAGTGGATAATAATCGGACTTATCGTTGTGATTTTTTTTGGAGCTAATAAAATTCCTGAAATTTTTAGAGGATTTGGTAAGGGTATAAGAGAGTTTAAAGATGCTTCAAGAGAGATAAAAAAAGAAATAGAGAAAGAATCATCTTCTGACTCATCTGATTCAGAAAAAAAATAAAGACTATATTTAGCCAAATAGCCAAGAGAACCATCCAGAGGATTTTGACAATCCCTTTTTTTGAATAATTTCAGCAACCTTATCAGGACTATATCCGATACTATTTGCTATGTGGCCTAATAAAAAGAATTCATGATCATGAACTTTATTATCTGATTTTATTAGTTTAACTAGTTCTTCAATAAAGGTTTCTTTTTCATCTTCATCTAGATTTTTTTTAATAATCTCTCCATATTCAGAGTTAATTTTATTAAAAAAGTTTTTTGTGTCAATATCTTCTACATATCCATAACTATACTTTTTCAAAATTTGACTAGAATTTAAAATATCAACTTCTTCTTGGCCAATACTTCCATCTACTCTTGCTATTTTTGCAAAGCAAGAGGTAATGGCTTTATTTAAAGATTCATTACTCATTTTTTTAATATTTTATTAAAAGTAACAAATTTAAATAAATATTAGTCGAATGATAAATAGATTAATTAAATCAAATTTAATTTTATTCCTTTGCTTAATGTTCCTATCATGTGATGATAAATCACAGTCCATAACTTCTAATTCTTCTTTTCTACCTAATGCATCTGGAGAAAATAATGAAATGTTGCTCGTAATGGATTCAACAAAATTTAAAGGAAAAATTGGAAGATCTCTAGTAGAAACGTATTCATCTTTTATAACTGGCTTACCTCAGCCTGAAACTAAATATGATTTAAGATTTATTAAACCTAGAAAATTTAATAATATTCTTAAGTATGCTAAAAATATTGTTATAGCTTTTACTCTTGAAGGTAAAAGCATTGACTCTGAAATTTTGAGAAAAAATTTTAATAATGAGTCACTTCATAAGATTGAAAATGATTCATCTCTTTTTTATTTTGTAAGAAGAGATCAATACGCAAAAGGACAATTAATTCTTTATTTATTTAGTAAAACAGATGAAGATTTACATAAAAAGATTGAAAAAAATAAATCCTCTCTTTTAAAGTTTTTTGATGATGAACTTGATAAAAGAGTAAGCAGAGAAATTTTTTCAAAGACCGAAAAAAATATTTCTCAAAAAATTGAAAAAGATCATAATATAAAAGTAAAAATTCCTTTTGGTTATGACCTTGCTAAAAATATTATTTCTGAGAATATGAATTTTTTTTGGTTAAGACAACTTGATCCAGAGTATGAAAAAAACATTTATGTGTTTTATGATGATTACTCCAAGACTAAAATTGATGGTCTTAATAAAATTTTTCATGCCACTGAACCTGATGTATATCCATTGAGAAATTTTATCTCTAAAAAATTCTTAATTGATTCTGAAAAGTCAAATATTTTTATGGATATACAAAGTATTTTCCCAATAAATTATGAAAAGATTAATTTAAATGGAAATCTTGCAGTTATCTCAAAAGGTTTATGGAAATTAAGTGATATCTCTGCAGGTGGACCATTCCAAAGTATTACAGTCTACAATAAAAAATTAGATAGAATTTATTATATAGAGGGTTATGTTTATGCTCCTGGATCAAAAAAAAGAGAGTTCATGCAAGAAATTTCTTCTATATTAAAGACATTTGAATTATGATTTCTTTTATAAGTGGTAAAAAAATACATATTGATCCAACTAAAGTAGTTATAGAAGTTAATGGTATTGGATATGAAATTAAAATTTCCTTAAGAACTTATTCTAAGTTAAAGCAAAAAAATAATATTTTCATTTATACACATCTTAACATAAAGGAAGACTCACACACTCTTTATGGCTTTGAAACAGAGAAAGAAAAAAAGACTTTTCTTAGTCTTATTTCTATAAATGGAGTAGGTCCAAGTACGGCGATTATGATTTTATCTTCACTCTCTTCGATGGAGCTTAATAAAGCTATAACCCAATCAGATACTAATAAGATTAAATCCGTTAAAGGAATAGGTTTGAAGACAGCAGAAAGAATTATTCTTGAATTAAGAGATAAAATATCAATTAATGAAATAGATAATAATGAAATAAATAATGAAATTAACAATACAATTAAAAATGAAGCGTTATCAGCTTTATCTTCTTTAGGTATTTCTAAAAATGTTGTTGAAAAAAATATTGATGATATTTTATCTAGAAATAGTAAAATCTCCCTTGAGGATTTGATCAAAGAAGTGCTAAAGAGATCTTAATATCTAATAGAATTGCTTTGAACCTTTTTAATAAGTTTTTTTTACTATTAGTTTTAATTAAAGTATTTTCTGTTTCTGTTTTTTCCCAAACTCAAAGTAATGAAAATGACTCACTAAAATATTCACCTTCATTTTTTACAACATATGAAATAAAAGATAGATACTCAGACCCATACTCAAGTTTATTTTCAAATAACTCTTTCTATTTAAATTCTTCAATTCTAAAAATTGAATCAATATATGATACTTCAAGAGTATTTTATCTTTCTGAAAAAATAGGTAATCTTAACTATCGTCCTTCTATTGCTATTCCCTTTAAATCTTATGATGATTTTTCAACTAAAAATGAAATTAAAGAATATTTTAGAAAAAAATCTTTGAGCTTAGATGGTGAGAATTCTTTAGAGAGTGGAAGACTAATCCCTAAGATTTATATTTCAGAATCATTAGATAGAATCTTTGGTGGAAATTTTATTGATCTTCAAGTAAATGGTTTTGTTAATTTAGATTTTGGAGGAAAATTTCAGAAAATAGAGAATCCCTCTATTCCAATTAGACAGCAAAGAAATGGTGGATTTAATTATGATCAGCAGATTAATTTAAATATCAATGGTGTTGTTGGTGAGAAGCTTAAAATAAGTGCAAATTTTGATAATAATAATACTTTTGATTTTCAAAATAATTTGAAATTAGATTATACTGGTTATGATGAAGAGATAGTGAGAAAAATTGAAGTTGGAAATGTAAGTATGCCAGTAAAAAATAGCTTGTTAAGGGGAGCCCAAAGTTTATTTGGTCTTAAAACTCAACTTCAATTTGGAAAATTAAGTTTGACTGGTATTCTATCAAGACAACAAGGAAAAAGTGAATCAATTAAACTTGATAATGGTTTCCAAGGAAAAGAATTTCAAATTTTAGGTTCAGATTATGATAGAAATAGGCATTTTTTTCTTGGTCATTTTTTTAGAGAAAATTATGAAAAATGGTTAGAGTCTCTACCTATTGTAAGTTCAGGAATTAATATAAATAGAGTTGAAGTTTATATTTTAAATAGAACTAATAACACAGAATCCCTTAGAAATTTTGTTGCATTTACTGATTTAAGTGAAGGGAAAAAAATACTTAAATCAAATAATGTATATATAGGATCAGGAAATAATGGCCCAAATGATAATAATTCAAATTTTTTATTTGATAATTTATCAAAAAACTCGAGTGCTAGAGACGTTGATTTAGTAGATGATTTTTTAATTAATCAATTTAGTTTACAGAAAACTATAGATTTTGAAAAAGTAACATCAGCTAGAAAGTTGGATATTGATGAGTACGAAATAAATAAAACTCTTGGGTATATTTCCTTACTTAGAAGACTTCAAAATGATGAAGTTCTTGCTGTATCATATGAATATACTTTTAATGGAAATCGATATAAGGTTGGAGAGCTAAGTGAGGATTATCAAAACAGAGAAGATAATGAGATGATTTTTTTGAAACTATTGAGGCCATCAAACATTAATACTCAAATTCCTACTTGGGATTTAATGATGAAAAATATTTATAATATAAATGCAAACCAGATTGAAAAAGAAAATTTTGAGTTAAGGATTAATTATAGAGATGATGCTATAGGATTTAATAATCCAAGTCTTAATGAAGGTACTTTAACTAAAAACGAACCACTTATTAGGCTTCTTGGTTTAGATAAATTAAATTCATACAATGACCCTCAATATGATGGAAACTTTGATTTTATAGAAGGGTATACTATTAATTCAAGAAAAGGTAATATTATATTTCCAGTTTTAGAGCCTTTTGGTTCTAAGTTAAATTCATATTTTTCAAAAAATAACGAAACTGAATTATCTGATAAATATGTATTTAATGAACTGTATACTCAGACTCAGGATGAAGCACAGAAAATTCTATCAAAAAATAAATTCTTTTTAATTGGCAGTGTATCGTCTGGAAGTGGAAGTGAAATAAATCTTCCTGGATTAGATATTTCTGAAAACTCGGTGATTGTTATGGCAGGAAATCTGAGATTAATTGAAGGTACTGATTATACTGTGAATTATAATTTAGGAAGTGTAAGAATTTTAAATCCAGCGATATTATCTTCAGGGCAAGAAGTAACAATTTCATTTGAAAAAGCAGATTTATTTAATTTTCAGACAAAATGGTTATCAGGTGCAAGAGCAGAATATGAATTTGATGAAAATATCAATTTAGGATTTACTGTTTTTCATTTGAATGAAAGACCTGGAGGAATAACAAGGTTTAGTGTTGGAAATGAACCAGTAAAAAACACAAAATATGGTTTTGATTTTAATCTTAATAAAGAAAGTGAATTTTTAACAAAAATAATTAATACTATACCTTTTTTGGCATCAACAGAAAAATCAAATATTAATTTTAGTTCAGAATTTGCTCAAATTGTTCCTGGAACATCTAACATAATAAATGGAGAAGGAATTACTTATATAGATGATTTTGAAAGTGCAGTCATACCTATAACGTTAGGTGGGTCTCCTATATCCTGGAAATTAGGATCAACCCCTTTTACAAAAAACAATGTATTTGATAAGTCAAATTCTACATCAAATAACCTAGGTTATTCATTCAAAAGAGCAAAAATAGCTTGGTATACAATTGATAATATTTTTTATCTTAATGGTGGCTCATTAAAGCCAAAAAATATAACTCTTGAGGATCTAGAAAATAATTATACAAAGGCTATATCTCCCCAAGATATTTTTAGAAAACAAGATAGACAGCTGATTAATACAAACCTTCAAATTTTTGACATTTCATATTTTCCAAGTGAGAGAGGTCAATATAATTATTCAACAGACCTACTTCCTTCAGGATTATTAAGAGATCCAAAATCAAATTATGGAGCAATTACTAAAAGTATTTCAAATGATACTGATTTTGATAGAACTAATATTCAATATATTGAGTTCTGGTTGATGGATCCATTCATAGATGGTGAGAACGGAAAGGTTTTAGATGGAATATTTAATAAAAATAATATTACTGGAGGAAAACTTATTTTTAACCTGGGAAATGTCTCTGAGGATTTAATGAAAGATAATCTTCACGCATTTGAAAATGGTCTTTCAAACGACTACTCAAATGATGGTATAAAATTTAATGAGTGGGGAAGGGTTACTACTAAACAATATTTAACAAATTTTTTTGAAAATAATTTAACCTCAAGAAATAACCAAGATATAGGGTTAGATGGATTAAAAAATTCTGATGAGATTAATTATTTTAAAGAAAACTTTTTAGATAAAATAAACCTAACTAATGATGGTAAAAATAAGATTGAGCTTGATGTATCAGCTGATAATTTTAAATATTATTTAGGTGAAGATTATGACATTAATGATATTAAAATTTTGGAAAGATATAAATCTATTAATGGAATGGAAGGAAATACTCCTCTTAATTCTAACTCAAATTTTTCTTCACAAGGTTCCCCATTTCCTGAAAATGAAGATTTAAACGAGGATAATACTTTGTCTGATACGGAGAGCTATTTTGAATATATAATAAATCTTAACCCCGGCGAATTAGAAATTGGAAAAAATAATATAGTTGATAGAATTACTGATATTTCTGGTAATGCAACTTGGTACCAATTTAGAGTTCCAATTAGAAACCCAGACAATATAGTAGGTGGTATTTCAGATTTTAAAACTATAAGATTTATAAGAACCTATTTAACAGGGTGGGAGGAGCCTGTTGTTTTAAGATTGGCAAAATTTCAATTAGTAGGAAGTCAATGGAGAAAGTACGAAGGAACTATTTTTCAATCTGGTTTGAATGAAGTCTCTGAAAAGAGTGATTCAGATATGCAAATTTCGGTCGTTAGTATTGAAGAAAATAGTATAGGATCAGAAAATAAATCTCCGTATGTTGTGCCACCAGGAATCCCTAGAGATATAGATAATACTACAATTATTCAAAGAAGAACTAATGAGCAATCTCTTCAATTATGTGTAAACAATTTATCTGATGGAGATGGTAGAGCAATATTTAAAGAATCTAATTTTGACTTAATTAATTATGGAAGAATTAAAATGTTTATTCATGCAGAGCCAAACAATAATGATATAATTAATGATAATGAGTTAAATGCATTTCTTAGGTTTGGAAGTGATTATGAAAATAATTACTATGAAATTGAATTACCATTAAAAATAACTCTTCCATATCTAATCGATCAAAATAGTTCAAATTTATCTGAAATTATATGGCCTGAAGAAAACGAAATTAATTTATCAATAGAGGAATTGCTTTCTCTTAAATCTTCAAGAAATAGAGAAAATATTGATATTAACACACTTTATTCAAAATTATCCTCAAACGGTAAATATAAAATTACAATAAAAGGAAGGCCCTCATTAGGTTCAATTTTAAATTTTATGATAGGAGTGAAAAATCCTTTATCAAGTGATAGATCATCGAAGTCAATCTGTGTTTGGTATAATGAACTAAGGCTTACAGATTTCGATAAGACAAAAGGATGGGCTTCTAATACTAGCTTAAATTTGAAGTTATCAGATATAGGAACATTTTCCTCATCATTAAGATATACTTCTGTTGGATTTGGTTCAATTCAACAAAAGATATCAGAAAGGTCAAGAGATGAAAAGTTACAGCATGATGCATCTGCTAATTTAAATTTAGACAAAATTCTCCCTAGAAATTCTGGTATTAAATTGCCATTATACATATCAACATCAACATCAATAACAACTCCTAAATATGACCCATTAGATAAAGATATTCCTTTGAAAGCTTCTATAAATTCTTTTGAGTCTCTTTCTGAACAGAGTGAATATAAAAAAATAACCGAGGAGAAAATGGAATCAAAATCTTTAAGCTTAAATAATGTCAGAAAAGAAAGAAATAATCCAAATTCAAGAGTTGATTTTTGGGATATTGAAAATTTTTCAACAGGATTTTCATATAGTGAAAGAATAAGCTCAAACATTACCACTCAATCAAATGAGGTAAAAGAGCATAGAGGAAATATATCTTACAATTATTCTCCTAAAAGCTTGAGTATAACTCCTTTTAAAAACATTGAATTTTTTAATAGTAAGATTTTTAAGTTAATTAAAGATTTTAATATCAATTTACTCCCTTCAAATATTAACATAAGAGGAGATTTAAATCGTAGATTTAATAAAACCCAATACAGAAACTCCGAATTAAATATTGAGGGAGTAGATGCTATTTATGAAAAATATTTTTCATTAAATAAATCTTATGGGTTAAGATGGAATCTATTTTCAAGTTTAAATATTGATTTTAATGTAATAAATAATTCAATTATTGATGAACCAGATGGTGAACTTGATACTCAGGAAAAATTGGATAGTATGTATTATAATTTAAAGAGACTTGGGAGATCTAACAATTTTAATCAGAACATTCAAGCTAATTATAAAATACCAATTAATAAATTTCCACTTTTAGATTGGATAACATCAAATGCAAGATATTCATCCAGATATTTATGGTCTGCTGGCTCATTTTTACAAGCTGACACACTTGGAAATATCATAGAAAATAATAGAGAGTATTCATTAACCTCTAAACTAGATATCTCAAAATTTTATGACAAAATACCTTTATTAAAAAATTACAACAAAGCATACAGTGAAAAGGATTCAATAACCTCATTATTCCAATCTAAAATTTTTGATGGTGCTATGAAATTGATTATGTCCTTAAGGTCAATTAATATCACTTATAATATTAGCGAAAGAACAGGAATGGCAGGAGTAATTGGATCTCCTGGAGTATTTGGAAATAATAAATATTATAACTCTCCAGGTTGGGAATTTATTTTAGGATCTCAGGATTCAGAAATTAGAAAAATTGCAGCTGATAAAGGCTGGCTTGTAAAAAATGATTTTTTAAACAATCCATTTGTCCAATCAAGAAGTAATAATTTTCAATTTAGAAGTACCATCCAACCATTAAATTCACTGAGAATTCAGCTCGATGCTAAAAGACTAATTTCTGAAAATTTTCAAGAAACTTTTAGGTACGATTCTCAAAAAAATTCTTTTATTTCTTTAACTCCTTCCAGAAATGGTAACTTTTCTTTATCATTTTTATCTATTAAAACAGCTTTTATTAAGGATGATGAGTTTAATAACTCTCCTGTATTTTTAAAGTTTAGTGAGAATAGATCAATAATTAGAGAAAGATTAAATAGTCTTAATTCTCAGGGTGAATATGGGCTCAATTCTCAAGATGTTCTTATCCCTTCATTTATTTCTGCTTATTCGGATTCAGATCCTAATAATTTTTCATTGAAACCTTTCCCTAAGATACCAATTCCAAATTGGAGAATTGACTTTTCAGGTTTAAGTAAAATTAAGGTATTAAGTGAAATTTTTAGTAACATAACTATATCTCACGGATACCAAAGTATATATTCTATAGGAGAGTTTTCAAATTCTCTTCTCTATTTAGAAAATCTAGATTTTAATAATTCAATAATGAATTATCCCCTAGCTTCGCAACAAACTGATAATGGACTTGTCCCATTTTTTATTATTAATCAAGTGAGAATAACCGAGAGATTTTCACCTCTTTTAGGAATTAATGTTAGGACAAAAAATAATTTAAATGCGAGATTAGACTATAAAAAAGATAGAAATATTATGCTTAACTTATCTAATGCTCAGGTATCGGAATTGATAAATTCTGACTTTTCTATTGATTTTGGATACACTAAGGAAAAATTAAAATTACCATTTAAGTATATGGGTAATACTCTAGTTTTAGATAATGATATTGAATTTAGATTGAATTTTATTATTAGAAATACGAAAGCTATTCAAAGAAAAATTGATAAGGAAAGCACTATAACTAATGGAAATTACAATTTTCAACTACGACCAAATATTAATTATACAATCAATAATAGAGTTAATTTAATTATATACTATGATAGGGTAGTAAATAAGCCAATTGTGTCAAATTCTTTTCCAAGATTTTCTTCATCATTTGGAGCAAGGCTAAGGTTAAGTTTAAATCAATAAAATAATTTTTCAGTTTGAAATCATTTATTATCTTCGTCAAATGGATGCAAAAAATTTAAAATTCACCCATGATCATGAGTGGGTAAGGGTAGAGGGAGATATTGCTTATATTGGAATAACAGATTTCGCTCAAGGAGAGTTAGGTGATATAGTATATGTTGAAATAGAGACATTAAATAATACTATTGAGATGGGAGAAGTATTTGGTACAGTTGAAGCAGTAAAGACTGTCTCTGATTTATTTATGCCAGTTTCTGGAGAAATAATTGAAGTAAACGATAAGCTTGAGAATGAGCCAGAATTAGTAAATAATGATCCTTATGGTGATGGATGGATGGTTAAAGTAAAATTTTCTGATATAACTCAATTAAGTGAGCTATTAGACTTTGATGGATATGAATCTATCACAAAATAGAAGATTTATTACTTATTTATTTTTTTCTATAATCTGGACATTCATAATTATTTATTTACTCATATTTTTTAAGCCTTCAAATATTAAGAATATTGACGTAATGTTTATTGATAAAATAATTCATTTTTCTTTATTTTTTATTGAATCATATTTAGTAACAAAGTGTTATATTTTATCAAAAAAAAATTCAAAAAAGTCATTAATCATTATTTTAATTCCATTAGTTATCTTCTCAATAATGATCGAAGTCATTCAAGTTTATTTGCCATTTAGATCATATGATTTGTTTGATCTTTCAGCAAATATTTTAGGGTTTTTTATTGGATCATTTATTGCAATTTTTTTTGGTAACTAATATTTAATTTAACTAAATTGCTGTTTATGGAAATAAAAAAAAACCCAGAAGCTGACTTAGAAAGAAAAAGTGGTCTCTTTCTAAACATAGGTTTATGTATAAGCCTTTTACTAGTAATAACGGCATTTGAATGGAAATTTTATGATAGAGGGGCAGGTATGGATCTTGGAACTATAGAAGATAATTTTGAAGATCTAATGGAAATTCCACCGACTGAACAACCACCACCACCACCGCCAGTTATTCAGCAACCAGAAATTATTGAAGTTCCTGATGAGGAAGAAATCGAGGAAGAAATTGAGATTGAGATTGATGTGGAAATTACTGAAGAAACTATAATAGAAGAAATAGTATTTGAAGAAGCTCCAGAAGAAGAGGAAGTTGATGAAATTTTTACTATAGTCGAAGATCAACCTCAACCTCCTGGGGGTATGGGTGCATTTTATCAATATGTATCTACTTCTTTAAGGTATCCTGCTCAAGCAAGGAGAATGGGTATAGAGGGTAAAGTATTTGTTCAGTTTGTTGTAGATAAAGATGGTTCGCTCACGGAAGTTCAGGCTATTAAGGGTATTGGAGCTGGATGTGACGAGGAAGCAGTGAGAGTTATCTCTAAAGCTAAGAAATGGTCACCGGGTAAGCAAAGAGGAAGACCTGTTAAAGTAAGAATGATTTTACCTATCACCTTTAAGTTAGGTTAATTTATAATATATTAAAATTTTCCTCTTTAATCTTCTCTAAATGTTCTTTCATTATTACTACAGATTTCTGTATCTTAAAATCATTACATTTTGAACCAATTGTATTAATTTCTCTTCCAATTTCTTGAGACACAAAGCTTAACTTTTTACCAATAGGTTTATTTTCTTTCATAAAGTCAAAGAAGAGATTTAAATGTTTTTTTAATCTAACTATTTCTTCATTTATATCTTGTTTTTCAATATAAAAAAATATCTCTTGTTCTAATCTTTTTTTATCTAATTGAGGATGGTCTAATAATTTTATTTTATTATTGATTCTGTTTTTTAAATTCTTTTTTTTACTGGAATCAGTTACAATAATTTTTTGTAATTCTATTAATATTTTATCTAAACTATTATTTAAATCAATTTTTATTGATTTACCCTCTTCAAATCTGAAAAGTATACATTTGTTTATTGCTTCTTTAACTAAATTAATTATACTATTTTTTGGAATTTTAATATTTTCATTTTTAATAATAAAAGATAAATTATTAAATATATTATTATGAATAGTTTGGTTATCTATATCATTAAATTTTTCTGAAACATTTTTTATTTTATTAAAAAAATAGGAGTATTTCTTTTTATCTAATAAATCTAAACTCTCATTACTAACTGATTTAAAAGAGATATTTAATTCAATTTTACCTCTTATAAGCTTTTTTTTAATTAATTCTCTTATTTTATTCTCAAATAAATTTATGTTATAATTAGACTTTATATTTAAGTCAAAAAATTTAGAGTTTAAGGACTTAATTTCAACTTCAATATTATAATTATTTTTATCTACTGAGCTATAGCCATAACCTGTCATTGAATAAACCATTTCCCAAATTAAAAACTATAACCGAAAGAAATATGATATTTTGTATTTTTAATTTGATAATCTTCTATTGGTTTTGCTAAATCAATCTTAATATAATAATCAGTTATAAATGATCTAAAACTTAAACCATAGCTAGCAAGCCAAGGATTTTTTGAATTTTCGATTTCAGCTTGAAAAACAGATCCCGGTTCTTTTATAATCCACGTATTCACATCACTTTTTTTACTAAATGGAGAATTAATATTCCAAGATGAACCTACATCAAAAAATCCAGCAACTTGTAAACTATTTAAAAAACTACTTGAAACGCTAGTTCCAAACAAAGTTTTAATAATTGGAACTCTTAACTCAGAATTTAATACAAGAATTTTATAACCGTCAAATTTATTGAAATCAAATCCTCTTAGATTTATATATTCACTAAAAATATAATTATAATTATTAAATCCGTTAGCTATTATTAGAGGATCATTTATTCCCTTATCATCAAAGTTATTAATTAAAGAGTTTTTAACTCCTCCAAGTAAATACTTGTAAGGATTTTCACCAAATGAATTTCCATATTGAATTCTGCTCGATAATACTATATCATCATAAATTTTTTGATGATGAGAAATGTCAAATGAAAAATTTTTGAAATTTATTTCTTTTGAAATATAATTTTTGAAATTTATTCTAAATCTTGAGCCTATTTCAATATTTGGGAGTATTTTTTTAGTATTATCAAATTTAAAGTTTAAGAAATATCCATAAAATTTATTTTTTTCAAAATATTTAAAGGTTGGTGGAGTACTATTAAATATTCTGTAATCTAGATCACTAAATTTATAGATCGAATAAAAAGGGACAATCTCAAACCTAGATAATTTAGAAATAGGATATGATAGATTAAGATTTAATTGATTAAAAATATATTTATGATAAATAAATCTTTCAGAATTTTCTGTGAAAAGAATTTTTCTGTCAAGAGACACTTTAAAATCAATTCTTTTTTTAAGGTAACTATATTCAGTGAAAAGGTCAGAACTTTTTAGACTTGAGAAAGGTAGAAATGCACTTGCAAATAATTTATGGTCCTCAAATAGTTCTATAAAATCTGTTTCTACTTGTGAACCAAATCCTTCTTGTGGATCAACTTTAATGAAACTATTAAAATTATTTCTAACAAAAGATGATTTATACTTAGAATAAGTATTTTTTCCAGCTACATTTTTCATTTCAATATTTTTGAGAATTGAGGACTTGATTTTACTTTCTCCCTCAAAAATAAAATTTTCAGTAGTTTCAAAATTTATATTTTTTTTGATGTTATCTGATTTAAGTTCATCTTCAACTTTTTCTTTTTCTTCTAATGAGTTTATAAATGACTTTCTTTTTGTATCAACATTAATAATCTCACTTGTTATATTTATATCACTAGCTTCTGAAATTAAATTATTTCCTTCAAATAGGGAGCTGTAAATTAATTTTTTAGAATTATCATCGTAGCTAAAATTTGAAATATTTGTACTGTTTTTAAAAAATAAAAATGGTAATTGTCCGACTTTACTGTAATAGAGATCATAAATTCCATTTTTATCACTTAAGAAAATAAAATCATTATTGCTTAAACCTCTAGCCTTATAATTATTATTTTCATCATTCGTAAGTTTTAATAAATTAAAAGAGGTAGTGTCTAAATTGTAGAGAAAAATATTGAAGTTTTCAGATAGTTTAGACTCTTGATTTAATATTTCATCATACCTATTTGAACTAAATAAAATTGATGTAGATTTTCTAAAAAATGATGGATAAATATCATGTGCAGAATCATCTGTAATTTTTTTCATGTTATCTGAATTAGCACTTAGTAAATAAATATCACTTTGATTATTTATACTACCAGCTAATGCAATCAAGGTATTAGTACTATTAAATGAAAAGCCATAAATCTTATCAAACTTTTCTAAAGTCTTATATTTTTTTTTATTTGAAATAATGTTTTGAGTTATTAAAAAATTTGTTCCTCTAATAGATTTTAGAAAGGAAATATTTTCATTATCATTCCATTCAAAATAAAATGAATCATTAAGTTTATCATTTTTAATTTTATCTATTACTTTTAATTTTTCTGTTTCTTTTTGAAAAAGAATAAGATTTTTAAAACCGTTTCTTACTGATGAAAATAAAATATATTTATTATCAGGACTAGTTTTTACATCAATAATTTTATTATATTTTCCTGTATCAACTAATGATTTACTGAATTCATCTCTACCAAAATTTTCTAGAGTATTATCTGAATAAAATTTAGACCAGTCATTAATTAATTTTGTAAAACTAATTCCTAAAGAGCTTGAAATTGCCTTTTCTGCATTTCTGATAATCTTTGTTAGATTTATAATATTTGAAATAGTTTTTTCCCCATAATGAATAGATATATAATTCCATATACTTTGTCCAATATAACTTGAATTTTTCTCAGATATAAAGTTTAGAGATTTTTTGCTTTGTGTTAAAAAATAATCTCTAATTACGTTATCCATTTCACTATCCCATCCGTAAGCAAGAAATTTAGCAGCTCCATCAGAAAACCAAGTTGGAACATTCACAAATGATAACTTTCCAAATCTTTTTGCAAAGGTCATATTTCCATTCATAAGATCTTCTATTAAAACCTTACAATATTCATAATCTAAGTTTTTTTTAAATTGTATAATATTATCAGAGTATGATATCTTAAGAATTGACCTACTATTTAAGTTTTGATTACTAGTCAAAAATTTATCAGTAATATGTATTCCTAAATTAGATTGCTCAAGTTCAGACTCTGAGTTATAGACAAAAACCTTAATCTTTTGATAAGGTTGATGTCCTATGCTTGAAGTAAATTCAGAAAATTTTTCTTCTAGATGTTTTGATGTTAACTCTCCTGTATTTCTCCTTTCAGAGTTATAATAAATTTCAAAATTTTTTGAAGAGATTAATTCCCAATCAAATGTTTGGAATTGAATCCGATTCTGACCTAAATCATTAAAAATACTATTTTGTGAAAATAAATTTTCAGAAATTATTAGAAAAAATATAAACAATATTAAACGCATGCTTAATTTACGATTTGAATCTTTCAATGTTAATTTCTTTTATTAATTTTTTATTATTTTCAATATAGTTAATTAATTCTTTAGAACAGTAAGGAGACAGACTTACTCCTTTAGATCCTAGTCCATTAAGAATAAATAAATTTTTAAATCTAAAATGCCTCCCTACTATTGGTCTTCTATCGCTACTAGCAGGCCTTACTCCAAATTTTGATTCTATTACTTTAAATTTTGTTTTTATAATTTCTTTCAATTTCTTTATAAGAAATAATATTCCTGTATCTTCAAATCCATTATTGTAGGTTGACCCAACCATAAGTTTATTTTTTTTATAATTTATAATTGAGATTTTATTATTAATAATTTTTTCTGATTGGAAATTAGACTCAACAATTATACTATTCCCTGAAACAGGTCTAATTGAAGTTTGAGAAAAATGATCTAGAGTATTTTGTTTGATGCCTAAGCACATAATGATGTATTTCGCCTCTATATTTTTAATTTTAATAGTGTTTCTTTCCAAAATAAAATCATTATTAATTATTTCACATTGGATATAACGACCTTCCGATTTAAAATATTTTTTAGTTTCACTTAAATATTTATTAACATCTAAATAACCACTTTTTTTTGTTAATAAACCTGTGTCATTAATTTCCTTAATAAAAGGGATATAATTATCATTATTAGTTTTTACTATCCAGTCATTGTAATCAATTATATTTTTGAATGGACGATAAATGTTTTTTTTGTAAAGTATTTTTGTTTTCAATTCATTCTCAACTTTAGAATAAAAAACATTTAATTCAGTAAAAAGAGACTTGTAATTCCAACTAAGAGCATTTCTTCTTCCAGTTATAGGATTGAAAATTCCTAGAGCTGCTTTTGAGGATGTGTTTTCATTCTCTGAATCTATTATTATAAATGACTTATTTTTAAAATATAAATTCCATGCAAAAGATGATCCAGCTATACCTTGACCAATAATTATATAATCATATTTTTTCCCCATTTTTGTGCTAATAATCAATTATACTCAAAATTTGTATAAAAGTATAAAATCATGAATGTCAAAACTTTTACTTTTAATGATTATCAAGAGAATACCTATTTATTAATATCAAATAATAAATGTGTTATTATTGATCCAGGAAATTATTATGATAATGAAAATTTAGCTTTAGAGAATTTTATAAAAGAAAACTCAATTAAACCTGAATTTATTTTGATTACCCACGCTCATATTGATCACGTATTAGGAATCAAATATTTGTCGGATCTTTATCAAGTAGAAACTTACATTCCTTCAATTGAAAAAAATATGTATGAAAATATGATTAGTTATTCTTTTATACTTGGAATGAATAACTATAATCACTACAATAATGTTAAGTTTATAGACTCAAACTCAAATTTAGAATTTGATGGCGAAAAAATAAATATTCTTTTTCTCCCTGGACACTCTCCTGGACATTTAGGATTTTATTTAAAAAATCAAAATAAATGTTTTAGTGGAGATGTAATTTTTAAAAATTCTATAGGAAGAACTGATTTGCCTGGAGGAGATTTTAACACATTAATTAAAAGTATAAAAAACAATTTATTTTTATTGGATGATGATGTTACTATCTATCCAGGACATGGTCCCCTCACTACTATTATTGATGAAAAAGAAAGTAATCCTTTTATAAAATGAAAAAAAATATACCTAACTTTTTTACTCTTTTAAATCTTATCATAGGTTTATATTGTGTTATTAATTCTTTTAATAATCAATTTTCAATTCTTCCTTTATTCTACGTCTGTCTTTTATTAGATTTTTTTGATGGACTAATTGCTCGAAAATTAAATGTTATTTCTGAATTTGGAAAACAGTTAGATTCATTTGCAGATTTTATATCTTTTGGAGGTTTACCATCTATAGTGCTATACATTCATCTTGAAAAGACTTTTGAAGGTTCTATGCTATTATATACTTCATTTCTTATTCTTATCTGCTCTGCTATAAGACTAGCAAAATTTAACTTATCAAATAAAAAAAGCAATCAATTTTATGGAC
Source organism: Marinoscillum sp. (assembly GCA_038134805.1). Taxonomy (GTDB): domain Bacteria; phylum Bacteroidota; class Bacteroidia; order Cytophagales; family MED-G16; genus MED-G16. Next base: position 32,147 of record JAYPVV010000010.1, read on the forward strand.
TCCCAACGCCAGCTAATGCTTTATTTTTCGTATCTCTGGTTAATTATAATGGAGAGTTCAGTAAATATTTTAATGATGAGATATTAGTAGCATTTATTCTAATTTTTTCATTTTTGATGATTTCTAATATTAGATTTATTAGTTTAAAATTTATTAATTATAGTTTTAAAGATAATATAGAAAGGTATTTTCTATTAATGATCACCATTATTTTATTATCTCTTCAAGGTCATGAAATTCTATTTTTAGTTGTTTTGATTTATGTTATTTTTAACATCTTTAAATCTATTTTTTCATTTGTTTTTTCAAATAAATCTTAAAATTTTAAGTTAATAAATAGCTTAATTTTTGTAAATGATAAGATTAATATTTTTTGTATTTTTATTTCAGATTTTTTTCTCAATTAGAGGGCAGAATTCTATACTTTCAGATGGAAATTGGATAAAAGTTGGAGTAACAGAATCAGGAATTTACAAAATAGATATTGATTATTTAAATAAACATAAAATATCAACCAATAATCTGAATCCTAATAAAATACAAATTTATGGAAGCGGTTATAATGGTTATTTGCCTCAACTTAACAAGATTTCGGGCTTAGTTAATCCGCAAGAAATACCAGTTAGTTTTTTTGGAAATTCTGATGAAAAATTTGATGATGATGAGTTTATATATTTTTTTTTGCAGTCTTCAAATAAGACATACTTTGACTCTATCTCAAGCAAAGTAATTTCAGAAAAAAATTTATACTCTGACACAGCTTATTATTTTATCTCATTTAAAAATGAAAAAAGTATTAGAGTTAAAGAAAGTGATATTTATGAATCTTTTGATCTAGAATTAGATAAGGTTGGATATACATACACAATTGAAAATGACATTTATAATATTATTCAATCTGGAAGAAATTGGTATGGAGAATTATTTTCCCCCGGAAATTTCATAGATATACCTTTATATAAATTTGAAAATAATTCTGATGTACAGGTAAATCTTGGACTTGTTTCACGCTCTTCTGTGTCATCCTCATTTCAATTATTATTAGATGGAAATGAGTTAGATCAGTATAATATGTTTAAAATTAACGAAAGCCTATATGGAGAAAAAATAATCATTCAGAATGAAGAAACTTCATTTATTTATAAAGGTGATGCAACAAATAAATTAATTCTTCGCTATGAGGGGGCAAATAATTCAATTTCATATCTTGACTTTATTAATATTTCTGGAGTAATACCTTTTCATTACAATGGAAGTCAAATTATTTATAACTCTTCCAACAATAACTCTCAATTAATTACAAAATATAATATTTCTTCAGAAAGGGATTTCCCATTTAATTCTGACGGAACAATTAACTTAAAAAATTGGGATATTACCGATCCTTATAACTCAAAAAATATTCCTATTAATAAATTATCTAATAATTACTCGATTATAAAAGATGATAAAAAAAATAATATAAATATTTTATTTGATTTAAATAATTTGAAATATCCAATTTTTTCAAAAAATCTTAACAACTCTAATTTATTAAATCATAATTCACCAGACTTATTAATTATTTCTCATAAAAATTTTATAGATGAGGCTAATAGAATAAAAGCTCTTCGTGAGTCTGAAGGTTTAACTGTTTTAGTAACAGAAATTAATTTTATATATGATCAATTTTCCTCAGGTAATCAAGATGTTTCCTCAATAAGAAATTATATAAAGTATATATACAACTCCTCTGATAAGAAATTAAAATATGTGCTATTATTTGGTGATTGTTCTTATGACTATAAAAATAGAATACCAAATAATACAAATTTTATTCCAATCTATCAGTCATATAACTCATCAAATAATATATTTAGTTTTTCATCTGACGACTATTTTGGTTTTTTAGATGAAGATGAGGGGATATGGAGTGAAGATCTTGAAGGAGATCATGATCTTGAGGTTGGCATTGGAAGAATTCCAAGCAAAAATATTCAAGAAGCTAAAGCATATGTTGATAAATTATATTCTTATTCGGATCAGGAGTTATCTATTGGCGCATGGAAAAAAGATATTTATTTGGTGGCTGATGATGGAGATAATAATGTCCATCAAAATGATGCAGAATCACATTTTAATATTTTGAATGAAAAATATCCAAGTTTTTCTGTAAAGAAAATTTATATAGATAACTATGAACAAAATTTGGTAGATGGTATTAAAACTTCATTGGAAGCAAAAGTTGATTTATATAATGCTATAAAAAATGGTGGGTTAATTATTAACTATATAGGACATGGGAATGAATTTTTTTGGGCAGAAGAAAAAATAATAGACGATAATTCAATATATGAGTGGGAGAATAGACATCAATTTCCTTTATTTCTTACAGCGACTTGTGAGTTTGGAAAATTTGATGATCCTCTAATTACTTCAGGTGGTGAAATGCTTTTATACAAAGAGAATGGAGGTGCTATAGCTCTTTTTACAACAACAAGGCCTGTATTCTCTCAAAGTAATTTTAGATTGAATCAAAAATTTTATGAAAATGTATTTAAAAAAATTGAGAGAAAATATTTAAAAGTTGGAGATATATTTAGAATAACAAAAAATAAAAGTCTTTCTGGCCCAATAAATAGAAATTTCTCCTTGCTAGGGGATCCATCCATGACATTAGCATATCCTAAATTAAATGTTGAGATTGAGAAAATAGATACACTTCGATCAGGAGAGAGAATAGTAATTAATGGAAATATTATAGATTCCGTCGGTGAATTAAATTCAAATTTTAATGGAGAGTTATTCACTGAACTTTATGATAAAATTTCTACTAATACAACTTTAGGTGATGAGAGCGATCCCTACAATTATAGAGAATGGGATAATTTATTATTTAGAGGTAAGTCCTCTATTAATAATGGTAAGTTTCAGATTGAAACGATAATCCCTGTTAATATTGATTATAGAATGGGAAATGGGAAAGTTCATTTTTTTGCAATTGATACAGTTAATTTTGAAGAGGCTATTGGTTCATCATTTTTTCAGATTGGGGGCTCATCTCAAAATTTTGATAATGATAAAAAAGGCCCTGATATAGAGTTATTTATAGATAATTATGAGTTTAAATCTGGAGATATAGTTTCTAGAAACCCATTATTAATTGTTGATGTTTATGATGATAGTGGTATTAATCTATCAGAAAAAGAATCTTTCCAAAAAATATTAGCAATTGTAGATGATACTATTTCAATAAAGCTAAATGAATATTTTTCTTATCAAAAAGACAGTTATCAAGATGGCTCAATTAGATTTCCTATAGATGGATTGTCTGCTGGTAAACATAAAATAGAAATTAAAATTTCTGACAACTACAATAATTTATCAAGTCAATCAGTTGTATTCATTATTGGAAATGATAATAGGCTAAAAATTAAAGAGGTGATTAGTTTTCCGAATCCTTTTGTGAATTTTGTAAATTTTAAATTTTTGTTGGAAGAAGGTGAAGAAGATCAACCAATAGATATTTATTTAGAAATATATGATTTATTAGGCAATAAAATTTTTAGTATTCATAAGTACTATAATTCTTCTTCTAATGTAATAAATGATTTGAATTGGAATGGAAAGGATTTCAATGATTATCATTTGCCTCAAGGTATCTATATTTATAAATTGCATGTGAAGAATGTTATTAATGGTAAAGAAGCTATTATTCATAATAAATTAATTAAAAGGAAATGACAAGAATTTTACTATTTCTATTTTTGATTAGTATCAAAGGGTTTTCTCAATCTTCAATACTAAGTGGTCAGGATACCTCAAGAAGACCTATAATTACTGCTGTTCCATTTCTTTTAATATCTCCTGATTCAAGGGGTTCAGCAATGGGGGAAACTGGAGTTGCTACTTCACCCGATTTAAATTCTGTTCACTGGAATAATGCTAAATTAGCTTTTATTGATAAAGATTATGGTTTTGGAATGTCTTATGTCCCATGGCTTGGAAAAATAGTTGATGATATGTCAATTTCATACCTAACAGGATTTTATAAATTAGATGATGTTCAAACTATTGGCCTTTCTCTAAAATATTTTGATTTAGGTGAGATACAGCTAACTGATAATCAAGGCCTATCTCTTGGAATTGAAAATCCAAAAGAGTTAAGTACGGCTTTTACATACTCGAGAAAATTAACTAATGATTTTTCAATAGGTGGAACAACAAGATATATATGGTCAAATTTAACAGGAAGTATTTCAAATTATTCTGACGCTAAATCAGGTAATAGTTTCTCTGTTGATTTGGGATTGTATTATAATAAAGAAATTACTATTTCAAATAGAACATCAGAGTTATCTTTTGGTTCTCATATTTCTAATGTAGGAGGAAAGATTACATATGGAAGTTCTAAAAGCCTTGATTTCATTCCTATAAATATGAGATTGGGTTCTTCATTAAAAACATTTTTAGACGAATATAATTCAATAACATTAGCTATAGATTTCAATAAATTAATGGTTCCTTCTCCTCCTATTTATGAAGTTGATTTTAATGGGAATTATGTATTAGATCCTCAAACAAATCAGCCAAAAATTATTAAAGGAAAAGATCCAGATAGATCAGTATTAAGTGCAATGTTTTCTTCTTTTAACGATGCTCCAGATGGTTTTTCAGAGGAGTTGAAAGAGATTACTATTTCCTCTGGTTTAGAATATCTTTATAGAGATGTTTTTTCTTTTAGGGGTGGATACTTTATTGAAAATGCAGATAAAGGAGGAAGAAAATTTCTAACTCTTGGGTTAGGTATGAAGTATAACAATCTAGGTATTGATTTTTCATATCTTTCAACACCTCAAAATGATCATCCTCTTGCAGAGACTATGAGATTTTCTGTTGCTTTCTTATTTGATAAAATAGTAGAAAATCAGGATAATTGAATTAATTTAGGTTAATATCCAAAGATACTCTACTAATACCTTTTAAAACATCATCTCTCATTGATTGTGTAATAATAAATTTATACTCAGAGTTTTTATTTATTGATATAGAATCAATTATTAAACTATCTACTATAAAATTTTTAAAAATTCCATCCCCAAGAGGAAATCCATATTTTCTATCAAAAAGCTGATATTCAATCATTTTATTTTCTAAAATAGAGTTTGATGAGTCAACTAATGAATAAGAAGTGTATAGGTTTTGAAATGGGTAATCATTTGAATATGATATGCCTAAATTTAATCTAATATTCTCTGCATCTCTAGAGTTAAAACTAAAGACAATTGAAGAGTCGGAATTCCAAATTTCTTCACTGAAGTCAAAATAATTTATGTAAATACTATTTTGATTGCATGAGGTAATAAATAATAATGAAGATATTATTAAAATTATTTTATTCATTTTTATTCATTAAGTCTTTTCCGATATCTCTTCTAAAATATTTACTTACCCAAGATACATTATGTGCTATTTCGTAAGAATTATTCAGAGCTTCATTTAAATTATTTCCGTATCCAGTACAAGCTATAACTCTTCCTCCATTAGATAGTATTTTGTTCCCTTTTACTTTTGTTCCTGCATGAAAAATATTAGAATTTTTATTTTCAATTAAATTATTTATTACTTCCCCTTTTTTATAGTTTTCTGGGTATCCTTTAGAAGCTAAAATAACGGTTGTAGCAAAATTTTTGTGAAATTTAATTTCAACATCTTTTAAATTATTGTTAAGAGATTTAATAATAACATCTAATAAATCATTTTTTAATCTTGGTATAACAACTTGTGTTTCTGGATCTCCCATTCTAACATTGTATTCTATAACATATGGACTTCCTTTCACATTCATTAGCCCAATAAAAATAAATCCATTATAATCAATATCTTCTTTCTTAATTCCATTTACAGTTCTTTTGATCACCTGACTTTCAACTTTTTTCATGAACTCCTTATCAGCAAAGTTAACAGGAGAGACAGCTCCCATTCCTCCAGTATTCAATCCTATATCACCATCACCAATTCTTTTATAATCTTTTGCTTCTGGAAGAATAACATAATTTTTACCATCTGTTATAATAAACACAGAGACTTCAATACCATCGAGGTACTCTTCTATTAAAACATTTTGACTTGCTAATCCAAATTTTTTATTGAGTATCATATTCTGCAATTCATCTCTTGCTTCATTAAAATTATCAATGATTAAAACTCCTTTGCCAGCAGCTAATCCATCGGCCTTTAAAACATATGGTGGCTTAATAGTTTTAAGAAAATTTAATCCTTCTTCAATTGTATTTTTATTAAATGTTTTTGATTTTCCACATGGTATATTATTTCTAAACATGAATTCTTTTGAAAAATCTTTACTTCCTTCTAACAATGCTCCTTTTCTAGATGGTCCGAATATTTTTACTTTAGATAAAATTTCATCTTTTTTAAAAAAGTCTACAATACCATTAACTAGTGGATCTTCAGGACCAACAATTACTAAGTCTATAGAATTTTTAATGACGGAATTTTTTACTTCATCAAAAGAGTTGATATTTATATCTAAATTTTTTCCGATAAGATTCGTGCCAGCATTTCCAGGAGCAATGAAAATATTCTTACATAAACTACTTTGAGAAATTTTCCAGGTAAGGGCGTGCTCTCTTCCCCCTGAACCAAGTATTAAAATATTATTCATATCAAGCAATAAAATTAATAAATTTGAAAAAAAGAATTTTAAATGAAAAAAATAGCAATTAGTGGATATTTTGATCCAATTCATGTGGGACACCTAGAATATATTGAGCTTTCTAAAAAACTAGGAGATTATCTTATTGTTATAATTAATAATAATCATCAATGTAAACTTAAGAAAGGAAAATATTTTATGGATGAAAAAGACAGAATGAAAATTGTATCAGCTATCGAGTGGGTAGATGAGGTTTTTTTATCAATAGATACAGACAAGACTGTCTGTAAAAGTTTAGAAAAAATAAAGCCAGATATTTTTGCAAATGGTGGGGATAGATATAATACAGAAATTCCTGAGGCTGTAGTGTGTAGAAGGTATGGTATTGAACTTCTTGATGGACTAGGAAAAAAAATAAGAAGTAGTTCAGATCTGACTGGATTAAAATCTGTTTAAATTCTTTGCCTAATAATTTCATAGAGAATAACCGCAGCACTACTTCCAACATTTAAAGAATCTATTTCTCCCATCATTGGAATTTTTACTTTTTCATCACTGATCTCAAGTAAATTATTTGAAATTCCGTCCTTTTCTGATCCTAAAATAATGCATACAGGCTGATCATAATTTAAAGAGAAAATTGACTTTTCAGTTTTCTCAGTGCAAGAAATTATTTTTAATCCAGAATTTTTTAATTCTTCTACTGAATTTTTTAAGCTTCTTTCCTTACAGATTGGAACATAATTTAATGCACCTGCTGATGCTTTTATTGCTTCATTGGTTATCAAAGCAGATTCTTTCTCGGGTATAACTATTGCATCAACTCCTGAGGCTTCGGCAGTTCTTGTGATAGCTCCAAAATTTCTTGTGTCAGTTATTCGATCTAAAATTAATATTATTGGATCTTTACCAGATTCATAGCATCTTCGAATAATTTCAGAAAGTGGTTGATAAGTTATAGGAGATACATAACAAATTATACCCTGATGGTTTTTTTTTGTTAGTCTATTTAATTTTTCTTTTGGAACATAGGAAATATTGATTCTTTTATTTCCAAAATGATCTTTAATCTCATTTAAAATCTCTTTGGATAAGTTTTTTTGAATAAAAATTTTTTCAATTGTTTTCCCAGATTTTAATGCCTCCAGAGTTGGTCTTGTCCCGAAAATAAAATCATTATTTCTATGCATGATTTGAAAATATTTCAAAATTAAACTAAATATTTCTATAAGTTCCTTTTTCCTTGATGATGGATTATAATATAATACTTAAATCATATTAATTTTACTTAATGTCAATATTTACTACTGAAATAACATCGGAGAAACTAGTTTCTGATAATCCTCTTCACACTAGACTACTTAGTGCATACTGTTTTGCTGAAAAGTATATAAATGGAAATGTATTAGAGCTAGGATGTGGAGAAGGAAGAGGAGTTGAAATTATACTAAGAAATTCAAAGTCATTTACTGCTATTGATAAAATAAAAGAAGTTATTACTAATTTAAGAATAAAGTATCCGTCATCCACTTTTATTAATTATCCTTTTCCTCCATTAGATAAAATTGAAAATAATACTTATGATACTATAATCTCTTTTCAAGTGATTGAACATTTGAAAGATGATGATTTATTCTTGAAAGAAATTTTTAGAGTACTAAAGCCGGGGGGGAAAGCACTTATTAGCACTCCTAATAGGAAAATGACATTAAGCAGAAATCCTTGGCATATTAGAGAGTATATATCCTCAGAGTTAAAAGATCTTTCTCTAAAATACTTTGATAATGTTACCATGAAAGGTATCTCAGGAAATCATAGAGTTCAAGAATATTTTAATGATAATAGAAAATCCGTAAATAAATTTAAAAAGCTTGATATTTTTAATTTAGAAAAATATCTACCTAACTTTCTTTATAGAATTCCATATGAATTTCTAAATAGGATAAATAGAAATAGTCTTCATTCAAATAATTCAAATCTTGTCTCATCGATTACTGTAGAAGACTATATGCTTTCAGATGATAATCCAAGTAATTTAGATTTGTTTCTTATCCTTGAAAAATAAGATGAGAGTAATAATTCTAAATATACTATTTTCTTCATTGCTAATGAGCTGTGTCTCTCAGAAAACACTACAAAAATCTGAAAATATACATAAAGTAATTGGAGAGGCAAGAACTTATATTGGGACTCCATATCTTTGGGGAGGGAACGACAAGAATGGAATTGATTGTTCTGGATTGTTAGTTAGATCTTTTGAATCAGTGGGAGTTAAACTACCTAGAACAACAAATCTTCAAGTAGAAATTGGAAAAAAAGTTTCTCTTAAAAAAACAAGAGAGGGGGATTTAGTCTTTTTAGCATTTGGAAAAAATAAAAGGAAAATTACTCATGTAGGTTTAATTTCAGAAACTACTAGTTCAGAGAATATTAATTTTATTCATGCCTCATCCTCTAAGGGAGTTATTGAGACTCCTCTTCTTAGAGATTATTATCTTAGAAGAATAAAAAAAATTAAAAGAGTTTTTTGATCATTCCAACCTATATTGTTTATTATTATTAAAAATTAAGAATTATGAAAAATTTCCTAGTATTATTTATTATATCATCCCTCTCCTCATGTGTTTACTCGGTAAGGGATTGTGATCCTTTATCAAATGGATTTATAGATGGAGTTAATGGTGAAGTTACTATGGGCTCTGAATCTGCTTTAGAAGTATTCAATAAAATGGATAAAGCATGGGCTGAATTGGATTATGATTTACTTAAAACTTTTATAGCTAATGATGCAGAAATGAAATTTGCGAATGGAAAAATAGCAACTGGTCCTGATGAATTTATTGATCATATAAAAGATTGGGTAAATCAAGTTGAAAATGAAGATGGAAATGAATATAAATGGAATACTGACTACGCTTTCTCTCTTGCCGTAACCTCTATTGATGGAGATTGGGTAAATGCTCAATTTACTTCAACACATACTAACCCAGAGTCAATGCTTGAGGCAGAAGTGTATTATGAATTTTATCATATTATAGATGGTAAAGTTAAAGAGTGGTCACAATTTAAAAGAGACGTGCTAAGATAATATTTTAAGGGGGCCATAGCTCAGCTGGCTAGAGTGCTTGACTGGCAGTCAAGAGGTCGAGGGTTCGACTCCCTCTGGCTCCACTAATTTTATTTTTAAAGTGAAATATTTTTATTTTATCTCTCTTATTTTACTCACTAAATATTCTGTTCTATCTCAAAATTATTATGATTTAATTGATTTGTTTAATGCAACTAGTAACAAGGAGGTTTCATGTTTTAGAATCCCTTCTCTAATAACTGCTCCAAATGGTGATTTAATTGCTGCTATAGATGAGAGAGTTTCTTCTTGTAAGGACTTAAGGTGGAGTGATGATATTAACATTGTAATTAGAAGGAGTTCAGATAATGGTAAAAACTGGTCAGATGTTCAATCAATTATTAATTATCCCAAGGGGTACTCTGCCTCAGATCCTTCTATGATTGTTGATAAAATAACAAATAAAATTTTTCTTTTTTTTAATTTCATGGATCATTTGAATGAAAAAGACATCTATTATTTAAAGTATATATCTTCTGAAGATAACGGAAAAACCTGGTCAGAACCTGTAGATATTACTCAACAAATCACTAAAGATAGTTGGAAGAATGATTTTAAATTTATCACCTCTGGAAGAGGTATTCAGACAGAGGAAGGCACACTTTTACATTGTTTAGTAAACTTAGAGAAAGGTACTCATGTTTTTGGAAGCAATGATCATGGGAACTCTTGGTTTTTAGCAGATTCACCTATAGCTCCAGGTGATGAATCAAAAATTGTTCAACTTTCAGATGGCACTTGGATGGTTAATTCTAGAGTTAATAATTTAGGTTATAGATATTCTCATTTATCAAAAGATTTTGGAAATACCTGGACTTCAAAAGCTGAAGAGGATATTAAAGATCCAGGTTGTAATGGAAGTATAATTAGCTATGAATATAATGGACAAAATTTATTATTTCTTTCTAATATTAATAATCAAAAAGAGAGAAGAGAACTTGTTTTACGTTATAGTGATGACGAAGGTATCACTTGGTCAGAACCCAAAATTATTTACAGTGGAGAAGCTGCGTACTCATCCATGACTATATTAAACAGTGGAGATATAGGTTTGTTTTTTGAAGCTGATAATTATGAGAAAAATATTTTTACTCAAATCAGCATAGATAAAATTCTAAAAAAATAAATTTATTTTCTTGAATTCATTTTAGCTAATAATTTCAAAATTTCAAGATAAAGCCATACTAAAGTCACCATCAAACCAAATGCTCCATACCATTCCATATACTTAGGTGCGCCTTTTTCTGAACCTTCCTCTATAAAGTCAAAATCCACTACTAAATTCATAGCAGCTATAATTATTACAAATACACTAAATCCTATGCTATACATTGAGGAATTATTAATATCCATTAGTGGTATTCCTGATCCAAAAAATGACATTATAAAGCTTGCTAAATAAACTATTGCAATTCCACCTGTGGCAGCTGCAAGGCCTAATTTGAAGTTTTCTGTTGGTTTTATTAATCCTAGTCTATAAACTGATAATAGTGCAAAAAGTATGCAAAGAGTATAGGAAACTGCAGTTATGACAATTCCATCATACAAAGTATTAAATAAATTAGAAATTATGCCCAAAAATATACCTTGTAAAACACCATAAATAGGAACCGTAATTGGAGCCCACTCTTTTTTTCTTATTGTAATTATTCCAACTATTAACGCGCAAATTACTGAAGGTATAAGTAAAACATTACTAATAGTGATATAAGTCCATGAGTAATATGCTGAAGCTATTAAAATCAAAAGAGTTAAAAATGTTTTATTTACTGTCCCTCCAATAGTCATTTTATCTGAGTAGTCAGATTTAATACTGAATGCATTGGATGTTAGGACTGGATTCCCTGATCTATAAGACAAATGTTTATTCATAGTTTTTTTAATTTAAATATAATATAGAATTATTAATTAAGATTTCATATTTACTAAATTTAATAATGGAATTTCTAGCAGAATGGGGATATATTGGTTTATTTATAGCATCATTTCTTGCAGCAACTATTATTCCATTAAGTTCTGAAATTGTTTTAAGTATACTTATAGCTAGTAATTTTGATTTCTCATTTTCCTTACTCGTTGCATCTTTAGGAAATTGGTTAGGTGGAATTAGTAGTTATGGTATTGGAAGACTTGGAGATTGGAATTTTATTGAGAAATACTTTAGAGTAAAAAGAGATACAATTTTAAAATTGAAAGATAGAGTTGATAGGTATGGTGGATTTCTTGCTCTTCTATCCTGGACTCCTGTATTTGGTGATCCTATAGCTATAGCATTAGGTTTCTTTAGAACAAATTTCTATTTGGTTAGTCTTTATATGTTGATTGGTAAAGTTACAAGATATGTAATTTGGGCACTAATAACTTATTGGGGTGTTTCGCTATTTAATTAGAGAATTCTTAACTTCGATAATATGAAAAAAATTAAAATTTTTTCTCCCGCAACAGTATCTAATGTTGCTTGTGGTTTTGATATTTTAGGTTTTCCTATTGAATCATTAGGTGATGAGATGACTATTTCAAAGTCTAATAATTTTGGGGTTAGAATTACTAAGGTGAATGGTTATCCTGTTCCATTAGATCCTAAAAAAAATGTTGCTACTGTATCTGCTGAGAATTTAATTAAAGATCTCAAACCGAACTGTGGATTTGATATTGAGATTAAAAAAAATATAATACCAGGTAGTGGTATTGGAAGTAGTGGTTCAAATGCTGCTGGCAGTGTTTTTGGTATTAATAAACTACTTGGAGATCCACTAACAAAAAAACAACTTATTAAATATGCAATGAAGGGTGAGGCTATTTCTAGTTTAACTGAGCATCCAGATAATGTTGCCCCAGCCTTATTAGGAGGGTTAGTAATGGTTAAGTCAATGGAGGAAAAAAATATAATTTCTCTCCCTATACCAAGAGATTTATTTTGTTTTGTGATAAATCCTAAAATTGAGGTGAAGACATCATTTTCAAGAGAGATTTTGCCTAGTGAAGTGGAGTTAAGTTTAATGACTAAACAGGTAGCTAATTTTGGTGCTTTGGTACATGCTCTTCACACTTCAAATTATGATCTTCTTAGATCTTCATTAGTTGACTATGTTATAGAAAAACATAGAAAGAAATTAATTCCTTCTTTCGATAATGTTCAAAAAAAATGTTTAGAGTTAGGTGCTTTAGGTTGTTCAATCTCTGGTTCCGGTCCCTCAATTTTTGCTCTTACAAAAGGAGAGGATGATGCCATAAAAATTAATACTGAAGTTACCAGAATTTACAAAGAAACAAATATTGATTTTTCTACTTATGTCTCTAAAATTAGTTCAGAGGGAATAAAAATCATTGACTCTATTTAATGAATTACTTTAGCCTTATTAATAAAAATCACAAGGTAAACTTTAAAGAAGCTCTATTTAATGGTTTAGCTCCTGATAGAGGATTATACTTTCCCCAAGAAATTAAATCTCTAAAAAAATCCTTTATATCAAATTTAAATGACTACAATAAAATAGAAATTTCTATGGAAGTTATCTCTCAATTTATAGGGAATCAAATTGATGAGGAATCTTTAAAAAAAATAATTGAGCACTCTATTGATTTTGAATTTCCCCTAAAAAAAATTGATGAAAATATTTCAGTTCTTGAGTTGTTCCATGGTCCTTCAATGGCTTTTAAAGATGTTGGAGCAAGATTTACCTCTCGTTGTTTGAGTCATTTTATTAGAAAAGGTTATGATAAGAAAGTCACAGTTTTAGTTGCAACTTCTGGTGATACTGGAGCAGCTGTAGCAAGTGGTTTTCATAAAGTAGAGGGTATAGATGTTTTTATTTTATATCCAAAAAATAAAATATCAAATATCCAAGAGAAGCAAATTGCAACCTTTTCAGATAATATTTTTCCAATAGAAATTGAAGGCACATTTGATGATTGTCAAAAAATAGTTAAGGATGCTTTAATTGATAAAGATTTAATTTCAAATTTTAATTTTACTACAGCTAATTCAATTAACATATCAAGATGGATACCGCAGATATTGTATTATTTCTTTGCTTTTAATCAGTTGCCATCTACAATAGAAAAATCTTCATTCTCTATCCCCTCAGGTAATTATGGCAACTTATTCTCTGCAATAGTTTCTAAAAAATTAGGTCTTCCTATTGAAAAAATTATTTCATCAAATAATATAAATAATCCAGTAGAGAGGTATTTTAATTCTGGAGTTTATACTCCAATTAAATCAAAAGAAACTTTATCTAACGCAATGGATGTAGGGGATCCTAGTAATTTTAATAGAATAAATGAGATTTTTGATTTTGATTTAGAGAAAATGAAGGATACAATTAAAGCATATAGTTTTACTGATTTTGAGACAGAGGATACTATAAAATATCTTTACAAGAAGTTTAATTATCTCTGTGACCCTCACGGAGCAATCGGGTATCTAGGAGCAAAAAAATATAATAATTATAATTTAGGTTCTCATTGTATTTTTTTAGAGACAGCTCATTTTTATAAGTTTTATGATGAGATAAAAAGCTTTTTAGAGATAGACTCTAAGGTTCCTTTACAGTTACAAAAAATTTTATCAAAAGATAAAAAATCAATTTTAATTAGTAGTTATGATAATTTCAAAGAATATATATGTAGCCATGGAAAATAATAAACATAAACTATATAATTGATTTTTATATATTTTTGTCCACTTAAACAAATTATTAAGAATATGAAAAATTTAATTTTTGTTATTTCTGTAATGTTTATTTATGGATGTAACACTAATCCTAATTACGAAAGGAATTTAGCAACTGCAAAAAAAATGTTTGAATTACATGGTAAAGAAGATATTGATGGTCAGTTAGCTCTTATTAGTGATAAAATTGAGTCTAATACTTCTTTTTATGGTTCTGAAACTGCTGGTTATGATCAGTATGTTAATATGTTAAAAGGATATCATGCAGCATTCGATGATGTTAATTATACTGCTGATATTTGGTTACCAGGAACTGATTCTCTTGGAAACTTAGATGGTAGTGTAAGGACTTATGGAAATTGGACAGGTGTAAACGTGACAACTGGAAAGGTTCTTGATCTTCATGGTTACTGGTATATGAATTTTGATGATGAAGGAAAGATAATTGCTCAAGGAGATTATTTTGACTTTGGAGGAATGATTAATGCAGTGTATCCAAAAAACCTAGTTTTTGTACAAATTGATGTTAAAAAGGGTAAAAAAGAAGAAATAATTAATTTATTAAAATCTGAGAGAGGTATTCCTACTACTGTAGCTTATGATGGAGCAATAAGATATGAGATGGCATTTAACGATGACACATATACTGTTCATCTAGTTGGAGAATGGGAAAGCTATGAGAAATATGGTGAATATTTAAATTGGAGAATGACTGAGGATGATTTTATACAACAAATGATTCCTTTAATGATAGGTGGTGCTAACGGACTAAAGGTTTTACAACCAAATTCAAGCTACTATTCATTCTAATCATTTAATAGAATACATGGAAAAAGGGGCAGATCTGCCCCTTTTTTTTTGTTGACTTTTTCACTATACTAATTTTAATTGATGTCCTTCTATTACAAATATCATTTAGGTACACAGAGAGATACTCGCAGCTTATTAGAAACACAGGATTTATAATATCAACAATTATGCTTAGATTATCCTTTGCAGCAACTGGTTTAACTAGTATTATTCTCATAATTGCTGGTATTTTATTTGGTGTAGTAATTTTAGCTATCTTTAAAAAAATGGAGAAGATAAATTATTTGGGGTAGAAATTTAATACTAATATTGCCTTCAGTTCATAAACAATATTTTACTTTTGTTTTAAATGAAAAACATTATCCTATTATTTTGTCTTATATTTTTTTATAATGATACACTTTCACAGCGTGTCTATAAAAAACCTGAATTTGTTAAAAATTGGAGCGAACCAACTAAACACCCTGACCACATTGTATTAAATTTTTCAGAAAACCCTGCTACATCAATTAGTGTAACTTGGAGAACCTCTAAGGAAATTAAAGATGGATACGGAGAGATTGCTTTAGCTGATCCAAATCCTGCATTTATAAGTACAGCTAATACTATAAAAGCTGTAACTACTTCATTCGTTCATAATAATGTAGTCGGAGTTCAGGATTATCAGAATCCAAAAAAAACTACTTTCAACTCATATAATCACAACTATCATTCAGTAACATTTAAAAATCTTAAACCTAATACACTTTATGGTTATAGAGTTGGTGACGGAAATATATGGAGTGAATGGATTCAGTTCAGGACAGCTTCTGAAAAGAGTGATCCATTTTCTTTTCTATATGTGGGGGATGCTCAAAATTATATTCTGGAGTTATGGTCAAGATTAATTAGAGAAGGGTACAAAAAAGCGCCTGATGCTAGATTTATAATTCATGCTGGTGATTTGGTGAATAATGCCCATGAAGAGCATCAGTGGCACGAGTGGTTTCTTGCCGGTGGCTGGATACATAGGTCATTACCTTCTTTATCTATACCTGGAAATCATGAGTACATGCCTTTTGTCCAAGAAGATATTGATAATAGTCTTTCAAGACTTTCGGTCCAGTGGAATTCTCAATTCACATTACCTCAAAACGGAGTTGATGGTATTAAAGAAACTAATTACTATATAGACTACCAAGGAGTAAGATTTATAGCTTTGAATAGTAATATAATGATTGAAGAGCAAACTGATTGGTTAGAGACAGTTTTAAAAAATAATCCTAATAAGTGGACTATAGCAACATATCATCATCCTATATTTTCAGCTTCAAGGGGAAGGGATAATGAAGATTTAAGAAACTCATGGAAACCTTTATTTGATAAGTATAATGTAGATTTAGCTCTTCAGGGTCATGATCATACATACACTAGAGGAAGGGTTGAACCATACGAAGCTAATATAGTTGAGGGAGAAAATGTAGTTGATGCTACTGGGACAGTATATGTTGTCTCTGTCTCGGGAGGTAAAATGTATAAAGTAAAGCCTGGTTGGCAAGAGTATGGTGCATTGAGAGATAAAGTTGGTGAAAATAAGCAACTTTTTCAGGTTATTTCAATAGATGGGGATAAACTCTCTTATAAGTCATACACAGCTACTGGAGAATTATTTGATGCTTTTGATTTAATAAAAAACAAGAATGGAGTTAATTCTTTTGTTGAGAGAAAGAATGAAGCTCTCTAATCTAAAACAGGGATAGATTCAGCGCCACCAAATTGAGTGGTTGATAAAGCAGCAGCCTTACTGGCTCTTACAAGACTATCTTTTACTGTCATGTTTTTTGCTCTACTTGCAATGAAATATCCTATAAATGTGTCACCAGCCCCAGTAGTATCTACAGATTTAACTGGAAAAGCTTTAACTGAAAGAAATTTTTTTTTGTATGAGTATAATGATCCGTTTTTACCTAGAGTTAGAATGATTTCAGTATTCATAAATTTTTCATTCAAAATCTTTAAAATTTTTGAAGGGTTTTTTTCTCCAGTTAAGCCCTCAGCCTCAATTTTATTAACAATAAGTGTTGAAACTTTTTCCAAATTGTAGGTGTGAATATGATCATCAAAAGGTGCTGGATTAAAAATTATATTCATTTTTTTAGAATGAGCGATTTTAATAATCTCATTAATTAAATTAGTTTCATTTTGAACTAATAATAAATCTCCCTCATTAAACTTTTCAAGAGTTGATGTAATAAAATTTAATTTAAAATCATAATTTGATCCACTATTTATAATTATAGAATTTTCACCATTTTTTTCAACTTGAATTATTGCATGACCTGTAGGTCTATCACTTAAAATTATATTTTGAATATCAACTCCCCATTCTTTCAAATTATCAAGAATGAAAGTATCATTTTTATTAATTATTCCAGCATGATATATTTTATGTCCTGCTTTTGAAACAGCAACACTTTGGTTGAGTCCTTTTCCACCAATTTTTACAGATAAATTTTTTGATGAAATTGTTTCTCCAGGTTTGACTATATTTTTAACGGAGTAAAAAAAGTCTTTATTTATAGAGCCAAAATTTAAGATCTTCATGTGTCTATTCTAGACTTTTTTTAAGAATATTCAAAAAATTAGATCTAGATAATTGAGTTGCTAACTTAATATTACCTTTTTCATTATAATTTATAATATCTTTTCCTCTCTCTTCTCCATCTTTAATTATTGAAATATTGCAATTTTTATAAATTACTTGAGAATCATTTATCATTACAGACATTGCTAGTGGATCAGCTAAATCAATTTTGTATTCATTATAATGCTTAACATAATATTCTAGGCCTCTTCTTTGAATATTAATTGCAAAATTGGAAGTAATGGTATTTATCTTATTTAATTCTTGAAAATTTGATTTATCAAGGAATCCATAAGACTGTGTAGTATCCCATGCAACTACTTTAATTTTTAGATCAGAATTTAATACAATTTCAGCTGCATCAGGATCAACCCAATAATTAAATTCTGCAAATTCAGTTATGTTTCCTTTTCCTTCTCCAACTCCACCCATAACATATAGAGTTTTAATTTTACTAATTATGGATGGGTCTTTAATAAAAGCCTTTGCAATGTTGGTAAGTGGGCCTATTCCAATAATTTCAATTTGGTTTGGAAAGTCGTGTGCTAATGAAATTATTACATCTATTGCATTTTGTTTTTCGGCTTTGGTAGATGGAATATATGGGCCTGTATCACCTAATCCATCTTTACCATGAAAAAACTTAGATGTTTGCAAGTTTCTTTTTAATGGACGACTCTCTCCTTTAAATACTGGTATGATTTTTTTACAAAGCTCACAGACGTAAAGTGCGTTATTTGTGGCAAGTTCTACATCTACATTTCCAGCAACTGTTGTAATTGCTTTTACATTAAAGTTTTTGTTTTTTAGAGCCATTATTATAGCTATAGCATCATCAGTAGCGGTATCTGTATCTATAATTATATTTCTCAAAAGATTATTTTACTATTACGACTTTCACCTTATTAACTTCTTTATCCGATACTATCTCTAGGATATATATTCCGTCATTAAGGTTAGACACATTGATATCTAAATTTTCTCTATTTCTACTTATTGATTTAGGTTTAATTGTTTTACCACTAAAGTCTACAAAGTAAAGATCTTTAATCTCTAATCCTGGTTTGACAATAACCGTTAGCTTATCATCTGTTGGATTAGGATAGATATTCTCAACAAATGTTACCTTTTCAGTAAATAGTGGCTTAGGATCTCCACAAACATCTCCTATACCGTTATTATTCCAATCTGCCTGATCAGC
>JAYPVV010000011.1:0-50509 GCA_038134805.1 Marinoscillum sp.
GTTTATGGTGAGTCTGGATTTTCAACGGTTGAGAGAATTGGAATTAGACCTACCCTAGATGTAAATGGTATCTGGGGAGGATATATTAACGAAGGAGCAAAAACTGTACTTCCATCTAAAGCTTACGCAAAAGTATCTATGAGGTTAGTACCAAATCAATCTAGTAAAGAAATTTCAGAGCTTTTCTGTGAGCACCTAAAAAGCATTTGTCCCCCATCCTGTTCCATTAATGTCAAAGAGCATCATGGTGGTGAGCCTTGTGTAGTAAACATAAACACAAAAGGATACAGAGCTGCCTTTAAAGCCTTTAAAGATGTTTGGGGAAAAGAACCCATTCCTACATTTGATGGTGGAAGCATACCTATAGTTGCTTTATTTAAAAAAGAATTAAAGTTAGACTCCATTCTTATGGGTTTTGGATTAGATGAGGATGCTATTCATTCACCAAATGAGTCATTTGGCTTAGTTAATTTTTATAAAGGAATAGAGACTATAACACATTTTTACAATAATTTTTCAAAAGATGAGAAGTAAAAAAGTATTTTTTTTATTTGTTGTTTTTATTTTTTGTCATAGCGTGTTTTCTCAAATACTAGAGCCAATATCATGGAGCATGTCAGTCGATAGCACAATGTTAAAAAGCTCAAATAAAATACAATTGTTTTTTACTCCAACCACCGAACCAGGCTGGTATATTTATTCTTCAGATAACGACCCTGATAGTGGGCCAAAGACGGAGTTTGAGTTTTATTCAAATAAAACATTTAAACTTGACGGAGAGGTAATACCTTTAAATGTAAAAACTAAGTTTGATGAAGTTTGGGGCGCCGATGTAAGATATTTAGATAATACAGGCTCTTTTGTTCAAAGCATTAATTTATTAGAAAAAGATCCATCTATAGGGGGTTATATATCATATCAGGTCTGTTCAGAAATCGAAAAAATGTGCATACCTCTTGAGAAAGACTTTTCATTCTATAATTCCCAATCAAGTAATTTTAAAGATGAAACTATTGGAGTAAGTGGTTTTGCAGAGGAAAAATCTCTTATTTCTTTTATTTTCTTTTCATTTATTGCTGGTTTTTTGGCTATTCTCACTCCATGTGTTTTTCCAATGATTCCATTGACCGTTTCTTATTTTGCTAATAAAAATAACAGTAAAAAATCTTATTTTGAAGCCATAGTTTTTGGGTTTTCTGTTGTGTTAATATTTACTTTTTTAGGTATTTTTCTATCTCTTCTAATGGGTCCACAAACTGCCAATGAGATTGCTACATCTTGGATTCCAAATTCTATTTTTTTTCTTCTTTTTGTTGTTTTTGGACTATCTCTTATTGGGTTTTTTGAGTTAACAATTCCATCAAAATTTATTACCTCAATCGATAAAAAGTCTCAAGAAGGGGGGCTTATTGGTGTTTTTTTTATGGCCTTCACACTAGTTCTGGTTTCTTTTTCATGTACGGGTCCTTTGGTTGGGAGTATATTAGTTCAGTCTGCTAGTGGTTTGCAAATAAAACCTATTCTTGGGATGTTAGCTTTTTCTACGGCCTTTGCTTTACCGTTTACATTTTTAGCGATTTTTCCAAAAAAACTTCAAAGCTTGCCAAAATCTGGAAACTGGATGATAATTTTAAGGGTAATTCTTGGGTTTTTAGCAATCGCTTTCTCTTTTAAATTTTTAAGTGTAGTTGATAAAGCTTATCATTTTAATTTATTAAATAGGGATGTTTTCCTTATAATATGGAGTTCGTTGTTTTTTGTTCTATCTCTTTATCTTTTTGGAAGAATTAAATTACCAGACGGACAACTAAAAAAAGGCAGCCTATATCCAAAAATTCTTGCTGCATTTTTCTTATTTGTGTCTGTCTATTTTGTTTCTGGCATGTTTGGAAATAGGTTGGTATATCTTGCGGCTTATTTACCACCATTGCCAGAAAAATACATAGACATAAAAACCTTTACCAGAAAGCCTTTTTTTGAAGTTGATAAGGTGTATGATGAGGAATTATCTAATGTGAAATTTTCTGATATTTTAAAGTTACCATATAACATAAGAGGTTTTTTTGATTATAAAGAAGGTTTAGCGTATGCCCAAAAAAATAATAAACCAATTCTCTTAGATTTTACCGGTCACGGATGTGTTAATTGTAGGGACATTGAATCTCGCGTTTGGCCGGATAATCAGGTAAGAGATTTGTTAAGCAATAAGTATGTTTTGGTTTCATTGTATATTGATGATAAAACTGTTTTGCCAGAAGAGGAGTGGTATATATCTAGCTATGACTCTAAAATTAAAAAAACTATTGGCAAACAAAACGCTGATTTTCAGATCACCAGATTTAATAATAACGCGCAACCATTTTATGTTGTTCTCGATCCTTTTTCTGAAAACATTATTTATTCTCCTTGGGGATATGAGTTAAATGTTGAAAAATACACATCTCATTTAAAAAGCGGATTGAAAGAATATTATAATGAATAAATATTTGGTGTTTATAACCCTCTCTTTTTTTTCTTGTAATATAAATATAAATGACAACCAAAAAGAGACATCTTTAGCACCGACAAACATCAATCAATATGAATCGAATGAAATAAAAACACTCTATGGCATAAACTTAGATTCATTTACTTATGAATCAAATAAAATTAAATGGGGCGATAGTTTTTCTAGCATTTTATCAAAAAACAAAATAAATAAACAAAAGATATATGAGGCAACACAGTTAAGTAAGGGGGTGTTTAATCTTAGAAAAATTAAGAAAGGAAACAATTACACCCTATTCTTTAAAAAAGAAGACGGAAGTTTAAGTCACGTAGTTTACGAACCAAGCAAATATGATTATTTAATATGGAGTTTTGATTCTTTAGTAAACTTTAATAAGATAGAAAAAAAAGTAAGCTATAGAGAGAAACAAATTTCAGGAATTATCAACTCTAGTCTATACTTAAGTTTTATTGAAAAAAAATATCCAATAGATTTAGTTAATCTTATTGTAGATGTTTTTGCGTGGCAGATAGATTTTTTCAGAATAAACCCAGGAGATAGTTATAATATTATATATACAGAGGAAATTATAAACGGTGAATACGTTGGAATTAGAGGAATTAAAGCTGCAAAATTCACGCATAATAATAATCCTTTTTTTGCAATAGGGTATGATCAAGGGCTTGGTGTTGATTTTTTTGATGAAAATGGAAAAAGCTTAAGAAAAGCATTTTTAAGAGCTCCATTAAATTTTTACAGAATTTCATCAAAATTTAAAAAAGGAAGGTTTCACCCTGTGCTCAAAAGATATAGAGATCACTTAGGAACGGATTATGCTGCTCCAAGAGGAACACCTATTCACACAGTTGCTGATGGTAAAGTTGTTGAAGCAAGGTACGCGAGAAACAATGGTTATTATGTGAAAATTGCTCATAATAATATTTTCACAACACAGTACTTGCACATGTCAAAATTTGCAACTGGTATAAAGAACGGGAAGATTGTAAAACAAGGAGACGTTATAGGGTATGTTGGTTCCACAGGTCTTGCAACAGGCCCACATGTTTGTTTTCGTTTTTGGAGAAACGGAAAACAGGTTGACCCTTATAAACAAAACGACTTACCTGAAGGAGATCCAATTCTATCAAAACATGAGGAATCATTTAATTATTTAAAAGAGAAATATTTAAAAATGATTGAAGGTTAATTATTAAAACATCCTTCAGCTTTTTTTCCAATTTCTTTAAGAACACTAAATAAAAAGTCAATGTCTTTTTTTTCTCTTCTATGATTTATGCAATTAATTCTAAGAACATATTGGTTATCAATTTTTGTTCCCGAAAGAAAAATTCTCCCATCTTCTTCAATTAATTCAAGTATTTTTTTATTTAAATCTGAATCAGAAACTCCTCCGCTTTTGCATACATATTTAAAGCATAAAATTGATAATTCTGGATAATGTAAAGGCAAGAAATTTTTTTCTCTTTTTATAATGCTATATGCGTATTGAGCCATTTTAATATCATTAAGAATGTTTTTTCTTATTTTTTCATACCCAAAGGTTTTAATTGTCATCCAAACCTTTAATGCTTTAAAATCTTTTGATAGTTGTATGCTAAAATTCATAAGATCTTCTCTTTCTGATTTTTCAGAACCACCAAGTAAATATTCAGGAATTAAACTAAAAGTTTTACTAAGGTGTTTTTTGTTTTTAACTAGCACACAAGCAACCTCAAAAGGTACAAACAACCACTTGTGTGGATTAATTAATAATGAGTCCGCTCGCTCCATTCCTTTAAATTTACTTTTATATTTATCTAAGCTGGCAGCAGGACCACCATAAGCGGCATCAACCATGAACCATAAATCATATTTATTACAAATTTTAGCAATCTTTTCTAAGGGGTCTATTGACCCTGTATTTGTTGTTCCGGCAATCCCAATTACGCCAATTGGTAAGAATTTTTTACTCAGGTCTTCTTTAATTTTTGCCTCAAGATATAATATGTCAATTTTAAAATCCGAATCGGTTTTTATTTTTATTAGATTTTGAGTTCCTATTCCTAATAGATCAATGGCCTTGTCAATACTTGAGTGAGCTTCCTCTGAAACATAAACTCTCATTTGTTTTTTATTGTATAATCCTTCTTCAGATATTTTTTTGTCTCCTTTCACCTTTCTCATTACAGCTAGATTCATTAGGTTAGCAACAGATCCGCCGCTCACAAAAACACCTCCCTCATTTTTATTATGGTACCCAATAAACTTTGAAATCCATTCTATAGTTAATTTTTCAATTTCAGTGTTTGCAGGGGCACTATGCCATTTCAAGTTGTTCTGATTTAAGGAGGCCTTTATCAGCTCTGCAATTGCTCCCATTTGATTTCCACCTCCTGTTATATATCCATAATAATTTGGACTTGGGTTGAAGTTCGAATATTTTATCAAGTTATCATCTAAATGTTTAATAACTTTTTCTGGGTTACAAGGCTTATTCTTTGTATTTAACTTAAATGCTTTTTGTATTTGATGGGGTTTTTTATTCTCATAAATTTTTACCCCTCTAATATTATTAGCATACCAATTTTCAATCATTTCAGTAGATTGCTGTACTAGCTCTCTAAATTTTTTGGGGGAAAGATCCATATTTATTTATTTATATATTCTGTTCTTGATGGAGAGAAAATATCAATAAGTTCACAGTCAGAGATTGCTGTTCCACTATGTTTAATATTTGAAGCGATCATAACCAATTGATTTTTTTTTAATAGATATGTTTTATTATTCATAACTAATTTGAAAATCCCCTTTTTTACAAATAAAGACTGTTCATTCATATGGCTATGTTCAGGAATAGAAGATCCTTTTTTTACATTCCAAAAAGCTATTGTTATATTTTTCCCATGTGCGAATTTTCCATAAAAGCCAGGGATTATTTCATTGCCATTTATTTTTTCTAAATCAAACATCTTGTTTTTCTATATACCTTTTTAGTCCACTAACGCTCATATATGGAGGGTTAGCAGCATAATATTGCTCAATTAATTTATAGCTTATTTTTTTTGAAACCATCTTTTTGTAGACATATTGGTCAAATTCTTTTATTAGAGCATTATCATCTGAAAAATTATACATATTATTTCTAATCCAATTACACCAATCTATTAGCTCACCCCTTAGTTCATCTAGGTGATCTCGGGAATTTAAGTGAACACCAAAATGAGTTAAAAACATCTTTTTAGGATTTTCTTTTTCAATTATTTGTAAGCTGTTTTCCCAATCTTCAAGATTAATGTCTGGTGGGGGGCAAGCTGGCAAAACAGGTCCATTTTTAATTTTTGCTCCTGCGATATCCCCTGTAAACATATAGTCACCCAATTTCCAAGATATATGATGACTCGCATGACCTGGAGTATGAAAAGATTGAAACTCAATTCCATTTATAGAAATTACTTCTTCATGTTCAACAGAAATAACATTTTCATGATTTATTTTTTTAACATTACCCCAAAGCAGGTCCATTTTGTCTCCATAAATTTTACCAGCAGATGAGATAAGTCTTTCAGGATCAATAAGGTGTGGAGCTCCTTTTGGGTGAACGTAAATTTTTGCTCCATTTTCCGCAAATTTCCAAGCACCCCCAGAGTGATCTAAGTGAATATGTGTAACAAACACATGAGAAATTTTTTTAATATCTATTCTTTTTTTTTCTAATGTGTTTTTAATAATACCATAAGAAACTGATGGCCCCGTTTCAATCAATATTAAGTTATTTTCTTTTTGAATCAGAAAGCACGCGATGGCAGACTTTTTATTTAAAAAGTCTAAGTCAATAATTTTAATCATATTTACTAATATTAATTAAGTATTTATGTTATCAAAAAAATCATCACTTATTTTTCAAGATTTTATGCCAAATAATATTTGTTTCGGCTGTGGAAAAAACACAAAAAATGGATTGCATATAAAAAGCTACTGGAATAATGATGTTGCACAGTGTGATTGGACGCCAAAAAGTATACACCAGGGGTGGCCAAAAATAATGAATGGAGGAATTATTGCTACGATAATGGATTGTCACTGTATGGGAACAGCTACGGCTTATGCCCATAAAATGGAGAATAGAGAACTTGGAACTCCTCCTGAATATAGATATGCAACGGGTTCTATCAAGGTGAGATATATATTACCAACTCCAAACAAAAAAGTATTATTAAGAGCTAAGATCCTTTCTTATTCTGAAAAGAAAGTGATTTTAAAATGTGATTTGATTTCAAATAAAAAGGTCACAGCAACTGGAGAAGTGATTGCATTTAGAGTTTTTGATAGTAGCAAAGAAAGAGGTAGTCCTTTTAAAGTTTAGTTTTTCCCGCAGCATAAATTAAACCTCCCAACAATATCTTCTTAAATCTCTCATCCTGATATGTTTGTTTATCATGACCCAGTCCTGTGTAAAAAGATCTACCCCCATCAAAGTCGTGGCACCAAGTTATTGGGTGATTTTCTCCATTTTCTCCACCTTTGTAGCTTTTTTCGTCTAAGGTTAAGAGTATGTTAATGTCTGGGTTAATGTTTTTATAGTTATACCACTCATCCTTGATTGACCACTCTTTATCAAGGTGTGATGTGCTAATATGATTACTGTTCTCAGTTTTTATTCTAGCGTTTTGTACTTCCGGATGGCTTTTAAAATAAGCCCCCACTAATTTTCCATACCATTCCCAATCATATTCAGTGTCTGCAGCTGAATGAATACCAACAAATCCCCCACCTTTTTGAATAAAATCTACTAGTAGAGTCTGCTCCTCTTCTTCAAGAACATCAAGTGTAGTGCATAGAAACACTATAACGTCTGATTTCTCATAGATTTCTTTTGTTATTAACTCGGATTTATTGCTATAAAAGACAGAAAAGTTATTTTCAATACCAAGCTCATCTATTAATTTTTTACCCTCTTTAATTGCGTTGTGATGTACGAATCCCTGTGTTTCCGTCAATATAATAACAGAAAAATTGTTATTATCAGTTTGTTTTTTCCACTCTATCTTTTTAATAAATGGTGACCCTATAAATAAAAAAAACAATAATTTTAATGCCATGTATAATATTAATATCATAAATATAGCAAAATATATCCCAGTGCTTATTTTTTTAATCGTATCCTGTGGTGATTACCAAACTATTCCTCAAGAGCATGAAGGGTGGAAAGTAAAAAGAAAAAACGCGTTATTTGCTGACGATGGGTATCTTAATCTTGCTGGACTGTATCCTATTCAAAACGGCAGATACACAATAGGATCCTTATCAGATAAAGATATTCATGTCCCTTCAGATCTTTCTGAAAATCTTGGAGAAGTTCTTGTAAATGACTCAATTATATCTTTCACGTTTAATGAAAACGTTTTGCTAAATGATTCTTTAGAAATACGAGAGATAACCTATAACCATATAAAGAATAAGTTTTTGTTTTCTTTAGGAAGCTTCATATGGTTTGTTCATTTTGATTCTGGAGTGAAGGCAATTAGATTAAGAAATTTAAATCACCCGTTATTAGGAACAGATTTAAATATTGATTTTTTTGACTATTCTAAAAAATATGTAATCAAAGGGAGGTTTGAAGAGTATAATAATCCAAAAATTGTTCGATTAAATAATATTCAAGGCGGAGAGTTTGTAGATACAATACCTGGAAAAATTCATTTTAAAATAAATGGAAAAGACTTTTCATTAGAGCCAACCATTGCGGATTCAGGAAAGTTTTTTGTTGTTTTTGGTGATAAAACCAATGGAAGAGAAACTTATGGTGGGGGGCGTTTTTTATATATTCTTCAGCCAGATGAAGAAAATAATGTTGTTATAGATTTCAATAAGTCTTATAATCCGCCTTGTGTTTTTTCTACTTTTACAACTTGTCCAGTTCCTTCAGAAACAAACAAATTAAATATAAAAATTGAGTCAGGAGAAAAAAATTATAATGGAATTTTGTTTAGTAGCGCATATCAATAAATTTCTTTAAATTAATGAAATGAAAAGACGACAATTTATCCAAAAATCACTTTATGCTCTTCCGTTATTATCTACAGCAAGTTTGTTTAGTTGTGAGCAATTTAGCTTTAGAATGGGAGTTGCTCAATGGTCATTCCATAAATCTATAAGATCTGGACAAATGAATAATCTAGATTTTGCTATTATGGCAAAAGAAAAGTTTAATATTGACGTGGTTGAGTATGTTAATCAATTTTTTTCTGATAAAGCAACAGATAAAAATTATTTAAGTCAAATGAAAAAAAGGTCTGATGATGTTGGGGTTACCAATTTATTAATAATGATTGATGATGAAGGGAGTCTTGGCGACTCCGATAAGGCTAAAAGAAATATAGCGGTAGAGAACCATAAAAAATGGGTAGAAGCAGCTCAGTATTTGGGATGCACAAGTATCAGAGTTAATGCACAAGGAAGTTCAAGTGAGGAAGAGGTGTCTAGGTATGTTTCAGAGTCTTTAAATTCTCTCGGAGGGTTTTCAAAAGACTTTGGGGTAGATGTTATTGTAGAAAATCACGGTGGATATTCATCTAATGCTCAGTGGCTTGTTAATGTAATTAAAAATGCAGATAGTGATAATGTTGGAACACTCCCTGATTTTGGCAATTTTTGTGTTCAATCTAGACCTGATAACTTGTCATCTTGGGGGGCACTTGATGGATGTTTCAAAGAATATGATAAGTACAAAGGTGTTGAAGAGCTCCTTCCATATGCAAGAAGTGTAAGTGCCAAGTCACTAAATTTTGATGAGGAAGGTAATTGTGTAGAAATAGATTTTTATAAAATGATGAAAGTAGTCAAGAGCTATGGATATAATGGTTACATATCTATAGAGTATGAAGGATCAAGTCACTCTGAAGAAGATGGCGTAAGATTAACAAAAGATTTATTGCTTAAATCTTGGGCTCAGGCTTAGTTTTTTTTCCACTTATAAAGACGCCAAATAATATTAATGACATACCAAAAAACTGGAGAGATCCGATTTGTTCTCCATCAAGTAAACCAAAAATAATTGCAACTAATGGCATTAAGTATGTAACTGTCGAGGCAAATATTGTGTCTTTTATTTTAACAAGCTTATAAAATATTAAGGTAGCTATAGATGTGCCAATTATACCCAAGACAAAAACATATCCAATCTCAAATTTATAGCTCGATAAATCATTAAGGTGTGAGCTAAAAGGAGTCAAGTAAAATAATATATAGATAGTAATTGGAAGAACAGAAACTATTGAAAAACTTGTAATAGTAATAGGGTTTAGATGATTCAAATGATATTTTACAAGATTTAAGTTAATTCCATACATTAACGTTGCGGCAACAACAAAAAGACCGTATAAATCTATATTAAATCCATTTGCTTTCTGTGAAAATAATATAAGGAAGGTCGTGCCAATAAATCCAATTACTAATCCTAATAAATTTTGTTTAGTAGCTTTCAATTTATAAAAAGAGACCCCAATAATTAAGGCAAAAAAAGGAGTAAGTGATGTTAATACTCCTGATGTTGCACTGTCAATTTTTGTTTGTGCAAAAGGATATAAAAAGTATGGTAGCACATTTCCCACTACGCCAGACAGAAATAGTATCAGATAGTCTTTTTTTTGAATTTCTTTTAAATTTTTTGCAAGCAGAGGAAACAAAACAAGAGAGGCCAGAGTTAGCCTGAGAGATCCAATTTCAAATGGGTCAAGTTTTATTAAAGCTTTCTTAATCAGTATAGGTGAGCTTCCCCAGATAACCGCTAAGAGTAGTAAAAGAGCCCAAGCATATAAATTTTTATTTTTCATTCAGCAGGGTTGAAACTCTTAATTGAAAACTTTTCGTTGATTTCATCAAGAACTTCAAGTGAGTATTTTAACGATTCACTAAGAATAAGTTTCATTCTATACTGTTTAAAATTTTCTATAGACCTAAAATAATTTGTATAATGCCTTCTCATTTCAATTAAACCTAATTTTTCACCTTTCCATTTTATTGAAAAGTCCAGATGTTTTTTAACAGTTTGAACTCTTTCATTAATTGTAGGCACAACATCAGTTTTTTTATTAAGAAAGTAAGATTTTATCTGATTAAATACCCAAGGATTACCAATTGCTGCCCTTCCAATCATTATCCCATCAACCCCATATTTATCTTTGAATTCTTTTGCCTTTTCTGGAGAGTCAACATCTCCATTTCCAAATATTGGTATGTGCATTCTAGGGTTGTTTTTTACTTGTGCGATATAGCTCCAATCAGCCGACCCTTTATACATTTGTTTTCTTGTTCTGCCGTGAATAGTTAACGCTTGTATTCCTACATCTTGCAGTCTTTCTGCAACCTCTACAATTCTTATTGAGTTTTCATCCCAACCTAGCCTTGTTTTTACAGTCACAGGAATATTAACTTGCTTTACAATTTCTGCTGTCATTTTTTGCATTTTATCAAGATCTAACAAAATTCCAGCACCAGCCCCTCTGCACGCAACTTTTTTTACTGGACAACCATAGTTTATATCTAAAATTTCAGGTCCAGCTTGTTCTGAAATTTGTGCAGCTTTTTTCATAGATTCTATATTATCTCCAAAAATTTGAATTCCTATTGGTCTCTCAGAATCATAAATATCAAGTTTTTGAACACTTTTCTCTGCATCTCTAATTAGTCCCTCCGAGGAAATAAATTCAGTATACATTAGGTCCGCTCCATGTAGTTTACAAACTGATCTAAACGGGGGATCGCTGACATCTTCCATTGGAGCAAGTAATAAAGGGAATTCACCAAGATCAATATTGCCAATCTTCATAAAAAGAACTATTTTAACATCTAAATAATTCACAAAGAAACTTAAATGAGCAAACACATAAAAGAATTAATGTATATTATTATTGCCGTCTCCCCTCTATTAATAATGAGTTTAGTGTCTAATGTAATTGAAACGCCTTCAGAGGTTTCTTATGATGGGCTAGATAGGCAATTTCTTTTATTCTCAAACTCACTTTTTTTACTTTTTTTTCTAGTTCCTTACTTTGTTATTAGGAACAAGAAAGAATATTCCATGAATCTTTCAATTATTAGAGGTTACCCCACTTTTTTACTTGTTCTTACTACAATTTTATTTATAGTCCTGAACGCCCCTATTATTGAATGGAATAAATCCATTTCTTTTCCAGGTTTTCTATCTTCTTTTGAATCATGGGCATTATTGAAAGAAAAGCAGCTAGAGTCACTAACTGAGTATCTTATTTCTTTCGAAAGCAATTACGAATTTTTAGTTGGAATACTAACTATTGCAATTATACCCGGTTTGTGTGAAGAATATTTTTTTAGAGGAGTCTTACAAAAAAACCTTCAACTTATTTTAAAAAATCCCCATATTGCTATATTGATAAGCGCATTTCTTTTTAGTGCATTCCATTTACAGTTCTATGGTTTTTTTCCAAGATTTTTTCTTGGGTTGTTATTTGGCTATTTTTTCTATTGGTCAAATAGCTTAATTTATCCAGTTATTGCCCATGCATTAAATAATTTTTTGAGCTTATCAACATATTATTTTGCTAAAAAAGGATTGTTTGGAGATAGTATAAATTTTTCAGTTAATTCATCACCTGACATTCCTATTGTTTTAATATTATTTTCATTTGTGGTTTTTTTATATTTAATAATCAGTCTAAAAAAACAGCTAAACTTATTTAATGAATAAAAAAAATCTAAAAAGAAGAATACTAACTGGAATGTTAGGGGGCACGTTGTTGCTTCTCTCATCTCTTCATGAGGCTTCTTATCTAATAGTTTTTGTGTTAATTATATTTCTTTCGTCTAGAGAATATTATAAAATTTTATCGGAGAATAGATTTAAACCTAATTATAATTTAGGAATATTTCTTTCCGTTATAATATTTATAACCACCTATTATTATGCAAGACAAGATAGTCTCCTAGGAATTCATTTTGTTTTAATACCCATTCTCCCCTTGGTTTGTCTTTCTGCTTTGTATAGTGCTGATAATAAAGAAACGCTGTCTAACGTTTCCGTTACCTTTTTTGGGATACTTTATATATCTCTTCCAATTTCATTACTGAACTTTCTGGTTTTTTATGATTTTGAATATAACTCTATTTATCTACTTGCTACCCTTTTGTTTCTTTGGACAAGTGAATCTGCCGCATATATGGGAGGATCTCTTTTTGGAAGAAAGAAGCTTTTTGAGTCCGTATCTCCAATGAAAACATGGGAAGGGGTTCTGTTTGGTTTATTTGCCAATTTAGCCTTAGCATATATTTTACATGAGTATGTTTGGGAACACAAGACTTTGATATTTTGGATTTTATTTTCCATTGTTGTTTTAATCTCAGGTGTTTTTGGAGATCTTTTTGAATCTTTATTAAAAAGAAATTTCAACTTAAAAGACAGTGGAAACAAACTACCAGGCCACGGAGGATTCCTAGATAGATTTGATAGTTTCTTTTTTGTAATACCTTATGTTTATTTTTATCTAAAAATTATTTATCAGCTGACTTAAAATTGTAAATTTGTAATATCAAACTCAAAATGAGATATGAGTTATAAAGAACCAGCTCCTATCATGCACGACAAAGACCCCCTTGAGTCTATGATGAGGAGGTTTGATGTTGCCGCTAAATATTTAAATCTTGAC
Source organism: Marinoscillum sp. (assembly GCA_038134805.1). Taxonomy (GTDB): domain Bacteria; phylum Bacteroidota; class Bacteroidia; order Cytophagales; family MED-G16; genus MED-G16. Next base: position 13,168 of record JAYPVV010000011.1, read on the forward strand.
AAAGAAGTTTATAATGTATTAAAGTCATCAGAAAGAAAAATAATAGTCTCTTTGCCAATCTCTATGGATGACGGATCTGTATCGGTTTTTGAAGGCTATAGAGTAATTCATTCAAAAATACTTGGACCATCAAAAGGAGGAATACGATTTGACATGGGTGTTAATTTGAATGAGGTAACTGCGCTGGCTGCTTGGATGACCTGGAAATGCGCTGTTGTTGATATCCCATATGGAGGAGCAAAAGGCGGTATTAAATGTGATCCAAAACAGATGAGTACTTCCGAACTTGAGAGATTAACAAGAGCATATACACAGTCAATGTTAGATATTTTTGGCCCTGATAAAGATATACCCGCACCGGATATGGGAACAGGACCAGATCAGATGGCTTGGTTAATGGATGAGTATTCTAGGGCAAAAGGAAACACTGTTAATGCTGTTGTTACTGGTAAGCCGATAATATTAGGAGGATCCTTAGGTAGAATTGAGGCTACAGGTAGAGGGGTAATGGTTTCAACGTTAGCTGCCCTTACTAAGATGAAAATAAACCCTTTTAACGCAACCGTTGCTGTGCAGGGATTTGGAAACGTTGGTTCGTGGGCCGCTCAATTATTGAAAGAGAGGGGATGCACTGTTGTAGCGATATCTGATGTTTCAGGAGGTTATTATAATGAAAAAGGAATTGATATTGGTAAAGCAATTACCTATAGAAATGAAAACAATGGTATGCTTGAGGGATTTAATGGTGGGGAAAAAATAACAAATGAGGAGCTTTTAGTTTTAGATGTTGATGTTATAATTCCTGCTGCAATGGAGAATACAATTACAGAGAAAAACGCTGATAAAATTAAAGCTAAACTTATTGTTGAGGGAGCTAATGGCCCCACTTCTCATGAGGCAGATCCAATTTTAGCTAGAAAGGGTATAGTTGCTGTTCCTGACATTTTAGCTAACGCAGGAGGTGTTATTGTTTCTTATTTTGAGTGGGTTCAAAATAGGCTAGGATTTAAGTGGACTATTAATAGGGTCTATAGAAGAAGTGACGCGATAATAAAAGAAGCATTTAATAATGTTTATTCTATTTCAAAAAAATATAAAATATCGTTAAGGGAAGCTGCTTATATTGCAGCTATTGATAAGGTTGCAAAAACTTACAAATACAGAAACGGATCATTTACTTTTCAAAAAAAATGATAAGAATTCATAAAGAAGGAAGAACTTTTTTGTTCCTTTTATTCTTTTTATTAACATCTCTTAATGTCACTTTATTCTTGGCATATCCGCTTTCAAAATTATATGTTTTTTCTTCTTTGATTTCTCTTCTTTTTTATAGTTTTTTTCTTCAATTTTTTAGGAATCCAATTATAAATAAAACCACAGGAGATGATATTGTTGTTTCACCAGCAAATGGTAAAGTTGTCTATGTAGGAGAGGTTTTTGAGCCAGAATATTTTCAAGACAAAAGACTTCAGATTTCTATCTTTATGTCTCCTTTTGATGTTCATATCAACAGAAATCCAGTTTCAGGAATAATTAAATATTATAAATACCATAAAGGAAAATATTTAGTTGCATGGCATCCAAAATCTAGCACAAAAAATGAGAGAACCACTACAGTAATTGAAAATAAAAAAGTCACAGTTTTAATTAGACAAATTGCTGGCTTTGTGGCCAGAAGAGTTGTTAATTATTCTAAAGTTGGAAGCTCTGTTAAACAATCTGACCAATTAGGTTTTATTAAGTTTGGGTCTAGAGCAGATCTGTTTCTGCCATTAGATTTTAAGCCCTCAATTTCTATAAACCAAAAAACCATTGCTGGAGAAACTGTTATTGGCAAGTTAGGATAATTTATTCTCTATCAGCTTAACTATTTTGTTTAAATATTTTTCATCCAATTTGCTAAATGAATTAAGCTCTTTGCTATCAATATCTAAAACACCAAAAATATTTCCCTTATTAAAAATGGGAATCACAATTTCAGATCGAGAATCCGAACTACATGCTATATGCCCTGGAAACTTATCAACATCGGGTACTATAATTGTTTTTTGAGACTCCCAAGATTTCCCACAAACACCATCCCCATTTTTAATTTGGAAACAAGCAACTGGACCTTGGAATGGCCCCAAAACTAATACATTTTTTTTCACAATATAGAAGCCAACCCAAAGCCAATTAAATGTTTGAGCTATAGCCGCTGAGGTGTTCGATAATATAGCAACAATATCTTCTTCTTTTTTTATAAGATTAGTTATCTGTGATATTAAATTAATATATTTTTTTTCTTTATTTTTTTCTTTTGGTTGAATAAAATCATGCATAATTTCTAATTATATAAAGCGTATCATTATCAATATTATTTCCTTTTTTTAATTTAATTTTTGGTGCAAGAATCCCATTTTTAAATTTTATTTTTGAAACAAAAACCCTTGCTTCATCCCATAAATTATCTTTTATAAAATGATTTAAAGTTGAGGCGCCTCCCTCAACAAGAATGCTCGATATCCCTTTTTTATATAGATCGCTTAAAATCATTTTTAAATTAAACGGATTTATTTTTATGTATAATTTGTTTTTTATTTTTTTTTCAATTTTTTTATTAAAGATGAGAGTAGGGTGAGAATCTTTTAAAAGAAAAGCGTCATTTTTTAATTTATTATTTGGGTCAATAACTATTCTAGTAGGGTTTTTTCCATTCCATGATCTAACCGTTAAATTTGGATTATCTAAATTTGCAGTGTTTACACCAACCAGAATTCCTGGCTCTTCAGCTCTCCACTTATGAACTAACATCCTTGAGGTTTCATTTGAAATCCATCTGGAATTTCCATCCTGTTTAGCTATAAAACCATCTTCAGTTTGGGCCCATTTAAGTATTATATATGGCAATTTGTTTCTCTGATTTTTATAAAACCTCCTGTTTAGTTCTTTCTCTTTTTTTTCTAAACAATTTATCTCAACCACAATTCCTTCTCCTTTTAATTTTTTTACACCTTCTCCATTAACTAAAGGGTTAGGGTCAAGACTTGAAATAATCACTTTATGTGGATTGTGTTTTATTATTTCATCTACACAAGGGGGTGTTTTCCCATGATGTGAGCAGGGTTCAAGATTTATATATATTGTGCTTTCCTCAATATCTTTGATGTTCTTCACATTATTAATTGCATTGATTTCTGCGTGTTTATCTCCAAATTTTTTATGATATCCTTCTGCAATTATTTTATTGTTTTTTACTATCACACAACCAACCATCGGATTTGGAGCAACATTTCCAAGTCCTTTTTTTGCAAGATAAAAAGTTCTTTCTATGTATTTTTTGTGATTATCTTTCACTTTGATTCAGTAAATATGGATTCAAAATTAATATACTCTGAGTTAATAAATAAATTAAAGGGTTTTTCTGATAGAGAGAAAAAAAATATCGCTTTAAAATATTTGTTTCTTAGGTTTAAGATTTCTAGCACCGATTTATTAATAAATAAACAAATTAGTTTTGATGCAAATCGTAAAAAGATTATTGAGAAAGATCTAATAAAGATTAACAATAAAACGCCAGTTCAGTATGTGACTGAATCAGAGTATTTTTATGATAGAGTATTTCATGTTAACAAACATACTTTAATACCTCGACCAGAAACAGAAGAGTTGGTAAGTATTGTTATTAAATCAGAGAAATGCAATTCAATAAAAAATGTTTTAGACATTGGTACTGGATCTGGCTGTATTGCCATTTCAATTGCAAATCACCTCTACTCAAATGTTACCGGGATAGACTCTTCAAAAAGTGCTCTATCTGTAGCAAAAAAAAATAATGAATTAGGTTTAAATAAAGTGAGCTTTATTCACTCTAAAATCGAAAATTTTATTCCTCGTAAAAAGTTTGATGTAATAGTCAGTAACCCACCCTATATTCCAATTTCGGATATTAATCTTGTAGAAAGTTCAGTTTTAAAATATGAGCCACATTTAGCTCTTTTTGTTGAGAAAGATCCAATGTATTTTTATAGATTGATATTAGATTTTTCAAAAAATTACCTAAACCCAAATGGATCAATATACTTTGAGATAAATCAAAAATATATTTATCTTCTGAAAAATTTATTGAAAGGATTTAGCTTTGAGTTGTTAAAAGACTTGTATGGGGTTGATAGGTTTATCAAAATAAAAACTCCAATTTAAATTTATGATTAATGAATAAAATTATTGTTGGCTGGGAAGAATGGGTTTCTCTTCCTGATTTAGGAATTCCGGCATTATTGGCCAAAACAGATACGGGAGCTCAGACCTCGTCGCTACACGCTTTTAATATTCAAAAATTTGGGAAAAAAAACCATGAGAAAGTAAGGTTTGGGATTCAACCAAAACCTGACGACCCTAATTTTAAAATTTTTTGTTCTGCTAGGCTTATTGATGAAAGAAAAATAAGATCATCAAACGGAATGGTTGAAGTTAGATATGTGATTACTACTAAATTAAAAATTGGAGACGTTACAAAAACCATTGAAATCACATTATCAAATAGAGAGACAATGAATTATAAGATGCTAGTTGGAAGAAGTGCTTTAGAGGGTATGACAGTAACACCAAATAAAAGTTTTTTAAATGGAAAATTATCTTTCTCAATATATAAATCATTAAAAAAGAAAGCACCTCCAAAAAGATCATTAAGAATAGCTATATTGACTAGAGAGCCAAATAATTTTTCAACTCAAGCTCTGGTTCGAGCAGCAGAAAAAAGAGATCATACAGTTGAGTTAATCGACACAAGAAGATGCTACTTAGATATTAAAAATAAGATTCCTAGAGTTCATTATGACAACAGAGAGCTTCCTTTTTATGATGCTGTTGTCCCAAGAATTGGTGCATCAATTACTCATTATGGAATGGCGGTTGTAAGACATTTTCAGGCAATGGGAACCTACTGTTTAAATTCTGCAGATGCAATAGGTCTTTCTCGAGATAAACTTGCGGCTCATCAAATTTTATCTTATCAAAGACTGCCAATGCCAAATACTGCCTTTGGTAATTCTCCTAAAGACACATCAAGTATAATTAAGCTTTTTGGAGACTCCTCTTTAGTAATAAAATTATTAAATAGCACACAGGGTAAAGGCATTGTATTAGCTGAGAGTCAGAAAGCAGCCAGAGCAGTTATTAGCGCATTTAGAAATTTAGAAGCTAATTTTTTAGCTCAGGAATATATTAAAGAGTCAAAAGGTCAAGACATTAGGTGTTTAGTTTTAGGCAGAAAAGTTATCGCTTCAATGGTTAGGACTCCCGCTGCAGGCGACTTTAAATCTAATTTACATGCAGGTGGTGTGTCCAAGAGCATCAAGATAACGGCAGAAGAAAGAAAATTAGCCGTTAGAGCATCAAGGACACTAGGTTTAAGCTTCTCGGGTGTAGATCTTATCAGATCAAACTCAGGACCAAAAATAATTGAGGTAAATAGCTCTCCTGGTCTTCAAGGAATTCAGTCGATAACAAGAGTTGATTTAGCTTCAACAATAATACAATATCTTGAAATGTATTCTGGTTTTGTTAAAACCTAATCTTTAAGGTGGTCATGTAATTTCTTCCTGCTTGAGGGTAAAAATAATTTTCTCTAACTTCATTATTTATTCCTGTAAAATAACCAAATGTATATCCATTGCTAGAATACATTTCATTGAATAAATTATTAACAGATATTACTAATGAAAAGATTTTTAATAACTTATTTGAAAATGAATAATGAATACTCATATCATTAACTATAAAAGAATGAATACTTCTTTCTTGATTTGAAGTGTTATCTAAGTATTGACTCCCAACAAACTTTGAATTAAAAAATAAACTTATATGTTTGTGAGCTTTTAATTCTAATTGATTATAAGCAATGATATTTGGAGAAAAAGAAATATCCGTTTTCCTATAAACATTAATTATTTGTTCATATTTAGAAAAATCTTCACCGTAGTTATACAGCACCTCATTAAAATCAAAAACAACATTTTTTGAAATTGAAAGATTAGATTCTACATTAAATAAACCAAACCTCAATTGGTTTTCTAATTCTATACCGACCCTTCTGCTTCTTTCAACATTCGTTCTAATATAGGCTCCCACATCGTTAACTTCGCCCGTAGTTATTAGCTGATCTTTATATTTCATAAAAAAGAAGTTGGCATTTAACATCCCAGCTTTATAAGAATAATTTTTTCCAAACTCAATATCAAATAATTTTTCGTGCTTTGGCGTTTTATTTGAATCAATAAAATCGCTTCTTATAGGTTCTCTGTTTGCAATAGCGAATGATAGGTAATAGTTTAATTTATCATTTACTTCAGCAGTAAAGCCCATTTTAGGATTAAAAAACAAATTACTTGAGTTTATAAAAACATCAGACTGATCGTTATCCGTCCCATCACTATTGTGTTCATATCCTCTTACTTGAATATCAGTAAAAAACTTAATGTTTTTTGAAATCTCTTCATTGAGTTTAATGTAAAGATTTGCTTCTCTTTTCTCTCCCCTAGAGAAATAATAAGTCGGATTATAGAGTAATGTGTTTGATATATTAGTTGAAATTACTTTTCCATAATGATCACCAACATATTCATTTATTGCCCCTCCTATAGTGATTTCACTCTTCTCTCCTTTTTGAAAGTAAGAAAATGTTATTCCATAAAAATGATTTCTTAACCATCTCCTTCTTACAATATCTTGTGTCTGATCTGTTGCGTTTTCAAAATAATTTCTCAAATTATCATTATACCTATATTGCTCATAATAACCCTTTCCAAAAGTATAATGCGAAGTGAGATGAAGAAATGATTTATTATTTAAATCTAAATTCCAGTGTAGTTGATAATGATCTTGGTTATAGTTGTCTGTCTCATTTTCGTAGAGATAATAATTAAAAGTCCGTCCAGAATTTAGTAGATTAAGTGATTGTTCCTCATTATAGCCATTATTCCAAATAACCTTTTCCATACCCTCTTGATCATTATTAATTCTTGCCTCAGGAGTTCCCCACCACGATTGATATGTTTTTTCTTTTCCTGAAAAATTAATAAAATCAATAGTTGAGTTTTTGTTATAATAACTAGTTGAAAAATAATATGATTTTAGTTTAGAATATGCTCTGTCTACATACCCATCAGAACTAATATTAGATAACCTTAAGTTAAAGTTAAATTTTTGATTTAATAGACCTGAGTTAATATTTATTGAGTTGCGCAATGTCCCATAAGATCCAAACGAATTGTAGGCATCTACATAAAAATCTTCAGAAAGGTTTCCGGTTTTAATATTTATAGTTCCTCCAAACGCGCCGCCTCCATTTGTTGACGAGCCAACACCTCTCTGAACTTGTATGCTACTAGAAGACGAAACCAAGTCAGGCATATTTACCCAAAAGACACCATGCGACTCAGAGTCATTGTATGGAACCCCATTAATTGTCACATTAATTCTTGTGGCATCACTTCCTCTAATTCTAATCCCGGAATAACCTATTCCGTTTCCAGCATCAGACGTATAATAAGATGAGGGTGCGGATTGAATTATTTTAGGAATGTCCTGACTTTCATTTTTTATGTCTAGGTCTCTTTTTGAAAAGTTAGTAAAAACAAAAGGGCTTTTTTGAGCGGCTCTTGTAGAAAAGACCTTTACCTCATCTTTTAAAAGTATTCCACTTTCTAGAATAAATTCTTTGTAATAAATATTTTCTATATAAAATGATAGGGAGTTATACCCAACATGACTGATAGTAATTTTAAAATTTTCTCTATCTGTCTTAATATAAAACACACCATTTTTATCTGAAAAGATTACTTCTTTTGAGAGGTCAGAGGTAATATTAGCTCCAGAGATAATATCACCATTTTCATTGATCACTACTCCTTTAAATATATTTTGAGAATAAGCGTTTGATATAAAAATAAGAAAAAATAAGACCCTCATAAAAAAAATAAGGGGTATAAACTATTTGTCTACGCCAGAATTACCTGGATCAGTTTTAAGAGTATAATCTCAGCCTTTATAAGCACCCCTATACTTTGCTAAAGTATCTATAATTTAAAATAATATCAAGAGATGAGTTAAGTCTATCTACTAAATTTCCTTCTAACACATAAAAGTTTTTTTTCTTTTCTTGTAGTTTTTTTTTAAAATATTTAAACAAGTAGGGTCTATTAAATTGGTTTTCTCTCAATGGATCTGCTTCCCAAGGAATATCAGGTTTACACAAAAAATACAAATCATATTTTTCATTGTCACAAAACTTTTTTAATTCTTTGTCAATTTTTTTAAATTTTACTTCACTCCATATCTCTAAATCTAAAAGACAAGTGTCAGAGATTATATATTTATCTGCCTTTTGAATTTTTTTTTCTAATCTTTTGTTTTGTTCAATTGCAATTTTTTTTAGATCATCAAAAGTATAATTTTTTTTATTATTGAGATACTCTCTTGAGTATTCTTCATTAATACTACACTTTAAGATCCTTGATAGATATAAAGCAATTGTGCTTTTACCACTTGATTCTGGGCCAACAACACTAATTTTTATCATGTTTTATTTCTTTTTTCCATTCAATAAATCCATAAACAGCAAGAATTAAAAAAATAAGATATTGAACGCTCGTAATATATAATCCCTTATAAGCAAAAAGAGGGATATATATTATATCCGCCGCTATCCAATATATCCAGTTTTCTAATTTTCTTCTTGCTAAAAGAAACATTGCCGTTAAACTTAATGCTGTTGTTATAGAGTCTAAAAAAACCACATCACTATCTGTGGACTTTAATGTGTAATAAAGAATGACAAAAAAAACCAGTAATAAAGATAGGCTTAGCCACTTTTCTGATTGACTAGAGTTAGAGATGGTTTTTTTTATTAGAATATCTTTAGATGACCAAACGACCCACCCGTATACACTCATAATAAAATAGTAGATATTTATTCCAGCTTCTGCATAAATTTTATTTTCATATGTTATAAAAACGTAAATTAAAACACTTATTATCCCTGAAGGAAAAACAAGGATGTTGTTTTTTCTTGCGTACCATACACTAATAACTCCCATTGAGGCTGCAACGATCTCCAGAATTGACATTTTATTGTATTGTAAAATTTTTTAACTCAAGTATAATGCATTAGTTTTGTTTGGCAAATAGATAAAATTCTTATTTGCCATGAAAAAAGAAATGAAATTTCAACATGAAGCACTAACTTTTGATGATGTTTTATTAGTGCCTTCTTTCTCTGAAGTAATTCCTTCTGCAACAGACGTAAAAACTAAATTAACGAAAAGTATACATCTTAATATACCTATTGCGTCAGCTTCGATGGATACTGTTACTGAGTCTAAACTAGCTATTGCTATTGCTCTTAAAGGTGGGATTGGTATTGTTCATAAAAACATGACAATAGAGGAGCAGGCAGAAGAAATCAGAAGAGTAAAAAGATCCCAAAGTGGTTTAATTAAAGATCCAATTACTATGGATAAAAATTCTACTGTAAAGGACGCTCTTTTAATTATGAAAAAAAATCAAATTGGCGGGATACCAATAATTAATTCTAAGCATGAGCTTATTGGAATTGTAACCAATAGAGACTTAAGATTCCAAAAAGATTCATCTAAGCAGCTTTCTGGAATAATGACAAAAAGAGTAGTTACAGCTAAGGTTGGAATTAGTTTAGATAATGCTGAAAAAATTTTAAAAAAACATAAGATTGAAAAACTCCCAATTGTTGATGGAAATAAATTTGTTGGCCTGATTACATATAAAGATATTTTAAAAAATAAATCTATGCCTGATGCGTGTAAGGATAAGCTTGGAAGGCTGAGGGTTGGGGCAGCCATAGGAGTTTCTGATGATTGGGAAACAAGATTAAATGCTCTTATTAAATCTAATGTAGATGTTATTTCAATCGATACAGCCCATGCGCACTCTAAAGATGTTGTAAATCTTTTGAAAAATATTAAATCAAATTATGATGTTGATGTTATAGTTGGAAATATTGCTACAGGTGATGCCGCAAAGCTTTTAGTAAAGTATGGCGCTGATGCTGTAAAAGTTGGAGTAGGGCCAGGTAGTATCTGCACTACCCGAGTAATTGCAGGTGTAGGAGTGCCTCAGTTGTCTGCGGTATATGATGTCGCTCAAGCTATTAAGTCATCAAATATTCCTGTAATAGCTGATGGTGGTATTCGGTTTTCTGGAGATATTGCTAAAGCTCTTGCTGCAGGTGCAAACTCAGTAATGGTAGGTTCGTTATTAGCTGGAACTGAAGAAACTCCTGGAGATATTATTATTTATGAAGGAAGAAAATATAAAGCATACCGTGGTATGGGTTCAGTAGAGGCTATGGAAGCTGGAACGAAAGATAGGTACTTTCAACAAAATGAAGATAATCCAGATAAATTAGTTCCGGAGGGGATTGTTGGTAGGGTTCCTTACAAGGGAAGCGTTTCGGAAGTAATCTATCAACTTATTGGTGGTTTAAGAGCAGGGATGGGGTATGTAGGAGCGAAAAATATAAATGAATTACAAAAAGCAAAATTTGTTAGAATAACAAATGCTGGATCTATAGAAGGCCATCCTCATGATGTGTTCATCACAAGAGAGGCTCCAAACTATTCTAAAAAATAAATTAATCTTCGTTACTTTTGATTGATGGCTAAATTATTTTCACCAAAAGTATTTTTGATTGTTGGAGGAATTTTTTGGTCGTTACTACTGCTATTTCATCTGTATATACCGATCAATGAGACACCTAACTTTAGTGTTCTCTACATGTCTCTTCTTGGCCTATTTCTTTTTTCTTTTTACAATTATTTTGATTTGCTCTATGATGATATTGGTCAAAAAAACATTTTTTATTCTATATATAAGCTTTTTATTAATAGTTTAAAAATTACGGTTCCAATATTATTTGTTCTTTTTTTTGAAATTTTTGAAATATCTAGCAGAGTTTTTTCAAGTGAGTTTTTTCAAATTTTTATTTACAATTTCAGTATTACAACAGGATTTGTATTTCTCCTAATGAATTTTGTTGTTTTCAAAAGACTAATATTTTTTGAGTCTTCTGCGGTAATGCGTTCTATATTCATGTTTTTTCAGATTGGTGTTTTTCTGATTTTTATATCTGATCTTTTATATAATTTTTTCCCTTCAGATAATTATCAGTATTTATTAGCAGTTATTTTTATGCTAGGAGGCGTTCTTTTTTTTAATCAAAAATGGATTGCCTATATGCATTTCGATCAGAAATGGAAAACTATATTGATATTTTTATTTCTTCTTTCTTTTATCGTATTAATCTACATTATTATTTCTTTTGATCAGAGCCACTCAATGTTTTATTTTGATATTAAAAGCTCTTTAATATTTATACTATTAATGGCTTTTAATTTTACTTATCTATCAGTTTCAATTTTAATAAGCACCTTTAACTTGCCGACATCACCTGTTTTTGATAAAATTCAGAATGAAAGTTATTTGGCTAGAAAAGTTCAAGAAAATTTAATACCAGTGAAACTTCCTAACTCAAAGAAGTTGAAACTCTCATCATATTATATGCCTCACTTTGCTTTAGGAGGTGATTATTTTGATTATATAGAATTAAGTAAAGATAAGTTTTTAATTAGTATAGCTGACGTTTCAGGAAAAGGAATACCTGCAGCTTTACTTATGTCTAACGTTCAGGCTTGTTTACGGACAATGACAAGGCAAACTGAGGATATTAAAAAAATTGTTGAAGAGCTTAATTTTCAAATTAGTTTAAGAGGGTTGAGTGAGAGATTTGTTTCTATATTCTTATGTATTTATGATTTAAAAAATAAAACCCTTCAGTATATAAATTGCGGACACCCACACCCCCTACTGTTTTTTGATAATAAGGTAGAAGAGCTTTCTGAAGGATCTACTGTTTTAGGTATGTTTGAGAAGTTACCTCAACTGAATTATAAAAAAATTTCAAATATTTCTAATTTCAATCTGTTTTGCTATACTGATGGAATAACCGAAGCTAAAAATAATGTTGATGATTATTATGGAAGCTCACGTCTTAAAAATTTATTTGCTTCAAAAATTCAAACATCTCCAGCTTTTGTGTCAGATGTTATTGAAGATCTCAATAACTTTAAAGGAAAAAAAATAACAGATGATGATATCACTTTACTTCTTGCAAGCGTGAACAATGAGTAGACACTTGACTTTATTATTTATGGTTTTACTTTCTTGTAATTATTTTACTCCAAATATTGAAGAGGATGAGAATGTAATAGCTAAAGTTGGCTCATCTGTTCTCTTTAAGGATGATATTATCTATGACCCCTCTCTGGGAGATAGTTCAGAAATCTACTCTAATCAAGTAAATAAATGGATTAAAAAACAACTTGTTCTGAACTCAGCTTTTCAGAATGAAGAAGTAATGAGAAGTATTCAGAGAAAGGTAGGTGAATATAGGGAGAGCTTAATATTATTTGAATTTGAAAAATATTTATTTACAAACTCCAGCGTAATCGATATATCTGAAGACGAAATTCTTAATTACTATAATAATAATATTGACGACTTCATTCTACCCTTTAACTTGATTAAGGCTATATATGCTAAAATTCCTTATGATGCTCCTTCTCTCTCTTCTTTTAGAAATAATCTTCGTAGATACCCTAATTCCGACACAACTGAAATCATTTCATATTGTTATCAGTTTGCTGAAAAATCTTTCTTAGAGGACTCGACATGGATAAAATTTGATGATATAATTTTGAACGTTCCTTTTCAACCAAATATAGATAAAATAAGGTTTTTAAATTCTAGAAATTATTATGAAGTAAGGGAGGGTAATTTTATCCATTTTATTAGAATACTAGATAAAAAACTTGTAGGAGATTTTTCTCCTATTTCTTTTGAAGAAGATATTATCAATACGATCCTATTAAATAACAGAAAACAAGAATTATTTGATAAATTGCGTGACAGTATTTTTAATAACTCTGTTAGAGGTATAGATTATGAAATTTTTTAATTTGTGTAGGGTTTGTTTATTTCTTTTGCTCTCCCACTTTTCTTTTTTAGGCTATTCTCAACAAAATCAAGGTGTTGTTGTTGATGAGATAATTGGAAGAGTTGATGATTACATAGTTCTTAGGTCTGAGCTTGAAAGCACATATCTTGAAATTCTATCGAGAGGAGAAAGAATCTCTGGAAACACAAAATGTTCAGTGTTGAAAGATTTAATTACTAATAAGTTACTAGTTGCGAAAGCCGAGATAGATTCTGTTATTGTTGAAGATGCCCAGGTAGATCAAGAGTTAAACTCTAGAATGGCAATAATTATTAACCAAATTGGGTCTGAGGAAGAGATTGAAAAATACTATAATAAGACTATTGCTGAATTTAAGAAAGAATTATTTGATGATATAAAGGAACAGCTTGTTGTCAGAAAGATGAGACAAGAAATTTTATCTGACGTGACGGTTAGCCCTGAAGAAGTAAAAGATTTTTACAACGAAGTTCCTAAAGATAGTTTGCCCTACTTCTCAACTCAGGTGAAGGTTTCACAGATTGTAAAAATTCCTGAAGTTGGTAAAGAACAGAAAGATAAAACTAGAAGTGAATTACTTAAAATTAGAGATAGGGTCCTCAATGGTGAGAGTTTTGAGATATTAGCTACACTCTATAGTCAAGATCCAGGAAGCGCTCAAAGCGGTGGCAACTTAGGGTTTGTTGGCAGGGGTATGTTTCAGCCTGAGTTTGAGGCTGCTGTGTTTAAGTTAAAAGAGGGCGAAGTATCCATGCCTGTTGAGACCGAATTCGGCTTTCATCTTATACAGCTTATTGAGAAAAGAGGAAATCTTTTCAACTCGAGACATATTTTATTACAACCTGAGTTCTCGGATGCTGATATTCAGAAGACATTAGTTTTCCTTGACAGCTTGAAAAACCTTGCATACTCAGATAGTATTTCTTTTGAAGAGTTAGCAAGAGAACACTCTGATGATAAATTTACCTCTTCTTTTGGAGGGTACTTCACAGACGCAATGGGTAGTGAGAAGGTTTTAGTAGAGGAGCTTGATCCGGTTGTGTTCTTTACCATTGACTCAATGAATGTTGGGCAAATATCTATTCCTTTTGAAAGCAGAACCGATGATGGTCAGCTCGCATATAAACTTATTTTTTATAAAGAAAAAATACCTCCTCATTTAGGGAATTTGGAAGAAGATTATCAGAGATTTAGAAATTTTACATTAAATAGAAAGCAAGGAGCTGAGTTAGATGAGTGGTTTGAGAAAGCAAGAAAAGAAGTATTTATAAATATTGAGCCGGAGTTCAATTCTTGCAACATTGTAAATTAATGAGAAAAATAGTTCTAATACTTTTTTTGTCTAACGCTGTATTTTCACAAGACTTATCTTTCCAACAAATTAAAAAATGGAGCAACTCTGATTACTTTGCTGAAAAAGTTTTTGATAATTATTGGAGCATTTCCGAGAGCAATAAGTTTTTTGTAAAGGCAACCCATTCTGAGCTAGGTGAAATCTTTTACTACAAAGAAGACACGCCCTCAAATGTTGCAAATACTTTTGAGGTAAGATTACTAGATAAAGATCTTATGATGAGTATAAGGAGGGAGATTATTTCGGAGTGTGGATTTTTAAGGAGGTTTAAGATAGATGAGAATGTATATTCATTCTACGACTGTGAGAATAAACAATACTTTGGAATAATAGGCATTGGAATAATTACAGATAAAAACGGTAGAGAGATCTACTCTATTCTTAATAAAGAATCATTTATAGATTAGTGTCAGTAGACCCTATTGCGTAGAATCCATCTTGAATAGCTACTGAAGAAAAAGTTATTACATCTCCTGATGTACTTGCCCCAGTTGCTACAACAGTAAAACTACACATGGAGCATGATCTATAAAGTAGCTTGTAATTAGAGGCTGCTGCTGGGATGACTGTATTACCAGTTGCAAGGCTTATATCTATTTTTATATTAGCTGTAACACTCCCAACCTCATCAAATTGCCACTCCCTCGAAGACCTTTTTTGCAAAGATTCTCCTGAGGGTAGGTCTGTTGTGAGAGTACCGGAAGTATTGTTATTTCCATAGACTACAAAATTACTTTCAGACAAGGAGACACCCACATTGAGTATCAAACCATTTGAACTTCTTGAGTCAGAGGTCCCAGTTTTTTTCCATAAGGCATAGGGTTTATTTTTAAATGAATTTAAAAGATTTCCAATAGGTGCATATGATGTTGCCCATGTAGCTCCAGTAATAATTCCAGTATAACTGTTGGAGCTGTTGTCAGAGAGGCTCGTGCCGTTTCCATCAGACATCTTGTAGTAAGCGACTAAATTGCTCTCATTACCTTGAAGTTCAATATGCATATTATCAATAATTTCATCATCAGATCTATAATCATTCCATATGCGAACTTCATCTATCTCTCCTCTGAGTCCAGAATTCGAGTTTGATATAAAAGTCCAATTTAAATGTGGGTACCATGTAAGTCCACCTTGATTTTGACCGTTCATAAGGTGAGTAAAATACCCAGAACTATTATTTCTAATAACCACATGCTCCCAGTTGTAAATTACAGGTGTACTTCCATACCAAGTTCCTTGTTGATCAATGTTTCCTATAGCTACACCCAAATAACCTGACCATTCATTACATAATCTTATTACCCAGGATCCCCATATATCATTCCCAAGATTTTCTCTAAGAAATGAGGCAGGGAAATTATTTGCTGTTCTTTTATACCACACTTCAACTGTCCATGTGTTAAATATCCGATTGCCATTTGTGTAAATAAATTCTCCATCTGCGTCAAAAAGTAAAGAGTAATTTACACTAGCTTCGCTGGGTTTATGATGAAGGCCAAAACTTGAAGGTAAAATTTGAGCAAAACTATCATTAATCGATAGGAAAAATAATAGTAAAATTTTAACGCAAACCCCTAAACTGCTTAAGAAATCTTTTGTCATTTTCAGAAAACAATCTTAAATCATCAATTCCATACTTGAGCATAGCTATTCTTTCTATCCCCATACCAAAAGCAAAGCCAGAATATTCTTTTGGGTCTATCCCACAGTTTTGAAGAACATTTGGGTCGACAAGTCCCGATCCCAGAATTTCTAGCCACCCGTTTTTCCAAGAGATGTCCATCTCTGCACTTGGCTCTGTAAATGGAAAGTAGGAAGGTCTAAACCTTACCTTTGTCTCAGCTCCGAACATCTCTTTTGCAAAGTAATATAAGGTGTCTTTCAGGTCTTTAAATGACACGTTTTTATCCACATATAAGCCCTCAACTTGATGAAAGAAACAGTGGGATTTTGCTGATACTGTCTCATTTCTATAAACTCTTCCTGGGATAATTACTCTCATTGGAGGTTTTTGTTTCTCCATTAGACGCACCTGTACATTAGAGGTGTGAGTTCTCAGAACAACATCTGGATCTTTCGAGATAAAGAATGTGTCTTGCATCTCTCTTGCCGGATGATTCTCTGGAAAATTTAAGGCAGTAAAATTATACCAGTCTTTCTCAATCTCAGGACCATCTTCGATGCTAAACCCAATATCTCTGAAAATTTTAATTATCTTATTCCTTATAATTCTGAGGGGATGGAGAGAACCTACAGTGTCATCTTCTGGTGGAAGTGAAAAATCAATATTATTGCTCTGTTTTGAACTAGTAGAGGGTGAGTTTGACAAAGAAATTAATTTATCTTTAGCCACATTCTTTAGCTCATTAAGTGTTTTTCCGAACTTTTTCTTCTCTTCTACGCTTAGCTTTTTAAACTCTTCAAAAAGATCATTAACCACGCTTTTTTTGCTGATGTATTTTACTCTAAATTTTTCTATATTTTCAGCAGATGATCCAGAATAGCTGTTAATTTCTTCTAATAAAGATTGAATTTTTTCTTTCATTTATATCAAAGATATATGACTATATAGTTTATTTCAAAAAACTTATGCCTTAATAATAAAGTGAGGATTGAGGAGGTTTTCTTTATTATAAGTAAGCTCTCTTCCGGTCTCAAGATTAACCACCTGAATTCCAAGAGCATTTAAAATAGAGTGAGCAGCACCCGTGTCCCACTCCATAGTAGGTCCAAACCTAGGATAAATGTCTGCTTTGTCATCGGCTATATATAAAAACTTAAGTGAGCTCCCACAAGAAATCAATTTAGGGTTTAGAAGCTTGCTTACATATTCTGAGGTTTCTTCACTCATATGAGATCTTGAAACAACAACTCGTAAACCCTCTTCGTTCTCATTCACAGAATTTCTTTTATTAAGCTGAGTTACTTCTCCATTAATCTTTTTGAAAACATTATTTTCTTCGTCATTGTAATAAAGTGTGTTTATGGTAGGGCAGAAAACAATTCCTAGTAGTGGTTTGTTGTTTTTGATTAAGGCTATATTAACAGTGAACTCACCATTTTTTTTAATAAACTCTTTAGTACCGTCCAATGGATCTACAAGCCAGTATACTTCCCAGTTTTTTCTGTCATTGTATTCAACTCCTTTGCTTTCCTCACTAATAATATTAATGTTCGTTTTATTTAAAATCTCCATAATTGTATTATGTGATTTACGGTCGGCAATTGTCAAAGGGGAATCGTCAGACTTTTTCTCAAAATCTATTTCTTTGGAAGAATTATACACTTCCATTATTTTATTCCCAGCTAATATTGCTGCCTCAATAGCAGTGTCTAATTCTTTAGAGTATTTACTCACTAAGTTATTTTTTCAGAAATTGCATGAAATATTTTTTCAACGGATTCAGAAACCGTCTCTTTTTCTGTGTCTACGATTAGATTTGGGTCAGAAGGAACTTCATACGGAGAATCTATTCCAGTAAAGTTTTTAATTTCTCCAGCTCTAGCCTTTTTGTATAAACCCTTAACGTCTCTCTGTTCACATTTTTCTACTGAGCAGTTCACATGAACAAGAAAATAGTTTTCTTTATTGACTAAAGTTTTTGCAAGCTCTCTCTCCTCCTCAAATGGAGATATAAATGCAGTTATTACTATAAGTCCAGCGTCTAACATTAACCTAGAGACCTCAGAAATTCTTCGAATATTTTCTTTCCTGTCTTCATCTGAAAATCCTAAGTCCTTATTTAATCCAATTCTAATATTATCTCCATCTAATAGGTACGACAAAAAACCATTTTCATATAGTTTCTTCTCTAATTCATTAGCAATGGTTGATTTTCCAGAGCCAGAAAGTCCAGATAGCCAAATCAAAATAGGCTTCTGTTTTGTGAGTTTTCTTCTTAACTCTGCATTTACGAAGTGTTGATGAGGAAATAAATTTTGTGAATTACCCATTTAATTATCTAGTTATTAATTTTGTAATGCAATGTTAGATAAAATATTAGCAATTCTCTACAAAGACTTTAAAATAGAAATTAACCAAAGTCATCTTTTTTTTTCTGTTGGTCTGTATGTTATTTCATCTACATATATAATTTATATTTCTCATCAACCAACAGGAATTAACAACCCTGAGCACTGGATATCAATTTTTTGGGTAATAATTCTTTTTAGTTCTATTTCTTCTGTCTCGAAAAGTTTTTTTCAGGAGTCTGAAAAACGTAATTATTATTACTACTACATTCTCAATTCCGATGAGCTTATTTTTTCTAAGCTCATATATAATTTCATTTTTATATTACTTGTCTGTCTTCTTACATTTATTATTTTCACCTTTCTGATAGGCAATGTTATTAATTCATTATCATTTTTTTTAACGCTATTGTTTTTAGGTTCATTAAGTATTTCTAATTGTCTTACCTTAATTTCAGCAGTAGGCCATCAAATTAAGAATAATTCAATTTTAATAAGTGTATTAAGTTTTCCGGTAATAATACCTATTCTTTTATTGCTTATTAAACTTAGTAAAATTTCAACTGCAGAATTTTCATGGATAATTATTCAAGATGACATCTATCTTTTAATTTTACTTAATATTATTTTGATAGCTCTAACAAAGTTCTTGTTCAATTTTTTATGGAGAAATTAATTCATGAAATATATTAAAACACTTTCTATATTATTGTTGACTTATTCAGTTGTTGCAGGATTTCTTTTTGATGTTCCTCGTCTACCTATTCTGAACGAGACAATAAGAGTACTTTATTTTCATGTGCCAATGTGGTTCACCATGATTTTTCTCTTATTGCTTTCTGCGGTGAATGCTTATAAATTTATTTCATCAAAAAATTTAAAGTTTGATCAGTTGTCTTATATATACGCACATGTAGGTGTATATTTTGGGATATTAGGCATACTTACTGGTATGATATGGGCAAATTTTACTTGGGGAGCTTTTTGGACAAACGATCCTAAGCTTAATGGCTCAGCTATAGGATTATTAATTTACTTTGGATATTTTATTTTAAGGAGTTCGGTTAATGAAGATTCAAAAAAAGCTAAAATTTCATCAGTATATAATGTTTT
The DNA here is from genome assembly GCA_038134805.1 of Marinoscillum sp. GTDB lineage: Bacteria > Bacteroidota > Bacteroidia > Cytophagales > MED-G16 > MED-G16. The sequence continues at coordinate 32,655 of JAYPVV010000011.1, forward strand.
TTCATTTGCAATGCTTATCCCACTTATATTTATTCTTCCAAGACTTACTGATTCACTTCACCCTGGAAATGGAGGAAACCCAGGATTTAATGTTTATGACTTAAATTCGCAATTACGAATTGTTTTTTATCCAGCAGTAATAGGTTTTATTTGTTTAGGGGTATGGATAGCTGATATTAAGAATAAATTAATAACAATTAAAAATGGTATTAATTAAAATTTTATTACAAAATTTTCTTCTTTTTCAGGATGTTTCTATGGCTGATGTTATGAGGAGTGATGGTAAAATCTATGTTGTAGTGATTATTTTACTGCTAATATTAATTGCGCTTTTTTTCTATCTTTTTAGGCTTGATAATAAAATAAATAAACTCAATAAAAAATGAAGAATTTAAACGTATTACCATTAGTCTTTCTAAGTATTGCTATAATAATTATTATCTCAACATTTGGAGATGCAAGCACATATGTTTCCTTCTCAAAAGCTAAAGAAGTTTATAACTCGGGAAGTCTTACAAAGTTTCATGTTGTTGGAAAATTAAATAAGGATGAGAATAATAACATTAAAGGGGTTGTTAAGAGTCAGGACATGTTGAGCTTCTCTTTTGAGATGATAGATGAGGATGGAAGAAAAGAAAACGTTTTTTATAATGAGCCAATGCCTCCTGATTTTTTATTATCAGAGCAAGTAGTAGTAATAGGTGGATTTGAAGACAATAAATTTGTTGCGGACGACATCCTTCTTAAGTGTCCATCAAAATATACAGAGGAGAATATTAAAATATAAGAACTATGCTTACAATTGGAGATCTAGGTCATGCTCTAGTTATTTCGTCATTTGTTTTTTCTTTCTTTTTTCTGCTGAGTTACATAGTTTCAGAAAAGAGCTCCAAATCTAAAGAGTGGGTTCTCTTTGGTAAAGCAAATTTTTACTTTCATTTTCTGTCGACATTAGGTGTTATTTTTTGCTTATACTATATAATAATTTCAAATGACTTTAGATTTTATTATGCTTTTCAGCACTCCTCTAAATTATTGCCAGTCTATTTTAAAATATCATCTTTCTGGGAGGGGCAAGAAGGTTCGTTTTTGTTGTGGATGTTCTGGAATGTATTAATAGGATTATATTTTTCTCTTCAAAAAAAATCAAAATGGACAACCTCAGTGATGATTGTACTAGGATTAATTCAGCTCGTGCTTTCATCAATGATACTTGGGATAGTTTTTGGTGATCTTAAGGTAGGGAGTTCGCCTTTTGCTTTATTGAAAGATGTGATATCTGCTCCAATTTTTCAAATTGATCCAAACTTTATCCCAGAAGACGGTACAGGGCTGAACCCATTACTTCAAAATTATTGGATGGTTATTCACCCACCAACTTTATTTCTTGGGTTTGCCGTCTGTGTTGTTCCCTTTGCATATGCTGTCTCATCTCTAAGGGTAAGAGATTTTATAAATTGGGTTGCTCCCGCAAAAAAATGGCTCTTGTTATCAATTATTATTCTTGGTGTTGGCATAATGATGGGCGCTTATTGGGCTTACGAAACTTTAAACTTTGGGGGGTACTGGAATTGGGATCCAGTTGAAAATGCAGTATATGTTCCTTGGTTATTTTTGGTTGCTGCGCTCCATTCTATAATTCTCACTCAGAAAAATAGGCAGTACTATAAAATGTCTTTAATATTATCTTTATCGAGTTTTATTCTAATTCTATACTCAACTTTTTTAACTAGAAGTGGTATTCTAGGTGATAGCTCTGTACATTCATTTACCGACTTAGGGTTAAGCGGTCAGCTTCTTATTTTTCTTTTGACTTTCTTTTTGTATTGTGTTTACTTACTTTTTTCAAGGTGGAGATCAATACCATTCTCTGAAAAAGAAGCTCAAATGTATTCATCTGATTTTTGGCTTTATATTGGAGTGTTCACTCTCATTCTGATGTCATTCCAAGTTATCTTTCCAACTTCTATTCCAGTATACAACTCTATAATTGAGTTTTTTGGTGGGTTCTCAAACTTAGCTCCTCCTATAGAGAAAGAATTATTTTATTCTAATGCTCAGATTTGGTTTGCTGCTGCGATTGCCATCTTTTCATCAATAGCTCAAGTTATTTGGTGGAGAGGAAGGGAAGCTAAACAAAAATTTTCTTTGTTTTCTTCTTCACTTATATACTCTATGATGCTTTCAGGATTAATAATTTTATTTTATCCGATAACAAAACCATCTTATATGGTCTTAATTTTATCCTCTATATTTTCTATATTTTCTAACGGAAGCATTATACTTTACTTCTATAAAAAAAGAAAATTAATTTCCTCTGGGGCCACATCACATTTAGGGTTGGCAATTATGCTGATTGGTATTTTATTTTCTTCAGGGTACTCATCTATCCAATCTAAAAATTATACTGGTCTTGTTTGGAATAGTGATTTTCCAGATGAAGTAAACACCGATAATATGCTCTTATTTGTTGATGAGGAGAGGGTTATAGGGAATTATACAGCAAAATATAAGGGAACAAGAAAAAAACTAAAAACAGGAGAGTTTATAAATGCAAACTATTTAGAGTTTCTTCCAGTTATCAACAAATATTTATTAAAAAAAGATGTAGACGTGTTACGCTTAAAAGAAAATGACACCCTCGAGCTTTACAATGATAACATCACATTTTTCGAAATTGAGTTTGTTTCTAGAAAGGGAGAATCTATGACACTATTCCCTAAGGTGCAAACAGATCCAAATTCTGATATGATTGTTTTCTCACCAGATATACTAAATAATTTATTTGAAGATTTTTATGTTCATGTGAGAACCTATCCTGATCCTACACAAGAAACAATCTGGTCTGAAAGAGATTCACTTATAGTTGGTATGGAAGAAATTTTTTATTTAAATGATTATGTTTCATCAATCGAAAAAATAACTACTCAATCAGATGATGATAATTACTCGAAGTTTTTAGCAGAGGCTTCAATTAAAATTTTAGCTTCAGGACAAGAGTATATTGCTAAACCAGCATATCTTATTGATGGAGAGAAAGTGGGTTTAATTCCAGATATTATTGATGACCTAGGAATCAAAGTTTTACTCTCTGAAATTTTACCCAAAGAAGAAAAATTCAAAATATCATTTGAAACTACTCAAAAGAACTGGGTTATCATCGAGGCTGTTAAGAAGCCCTTTATTAATCTTTTCTGGTTAGGATTTTTTATTTTAACCTATGGCTTGATATTGTCTTTTAAAAGAAATAATACGAGCAATCATGTTTAATCTTGCTTTTTTTGCTTCAGGTAGTGGAACCAATGTTCAAAATATTTGTGAGTATTTTCAAGGTCATACAACAATTTGTCCATCTGTTGTTTTTTCTGATAATAAAAAAGCTTATGTTCTAGAAAGAGCAAAAAACCTTAACATAAAATCTCAATACTTTAATTATAATACAACCTCACCAAAAGATTTAATTGACTTACTTCAACTTAATAAAATTACTCACATCATACTAGCTGGGTATTTACGATTGATTCCCAAGGAGATTACTAAGCTCTATAATGATAGAATTTTAAACATACACCCATCTTTATTGCCTAAATATGGAGGAAAAGGATACTATGGTGCAATGGTTCATAAAAGTGTATTGGAGGCTAACGAGAATATATCTGGAATATCAATTCACCTTGTCAATGAAAAATATGATGATGGTAAAATATTATTTCAGAAATCAATTCCAGTTCTCAGAAATGATTCAATTGATACGTTAAGTGGTAGAATTCATAAGTTAGAATATGAGTTTTATCCTCAAATAATTGAAAAATACTTGTTAGATAAATTATAACATTATTTTTGCTCATGAAAAAAATTCAATCAGTTTTAATATCAGTATTTAATAAAGAAGGAGTCGATGAATTATGTAGAGCCTTTCACGAAAACCAAATAACTATAATATCAACTGGAGGAACAAAGAAGTATATTGAATCATTAAATATTCCTGTAGTTTCTGTCGAGTCAATTACAGATTACCCATCTATACTTGGAGGTAGGGTAAAAACTCTTCATCCCAAAATTTTTGGAGGATTATTAAATAGAGAGACGGTCCTCTCAGATAAAGAGGATTTAGAAAGATACAATATCTCAAAAATTGATATGATTATAGTGGATCTTTATCCATTCCAAGAAACCATAAAATCAAATAAGAGCGAAGATGATATAATTGAAAAAATTGATATTGGTGGAGTATCTTTAATACGAGCTGCTGCAAAAAATTTTTCTCAAGTATTAGTAATATCCTCAAGAACTCAGTATCAAAATGTTTTAAGTTATTTAATCAAGTTAAATTTCTCTTCTGATATTAAATATCGAAAAGAAATGGCTTTTCAAGCTTTCTCACACGTGCTAAAGTATGATGAGGATATTGAAGAATTTTTTGGTGAGTCGACAGGAATTTATAAAAAATTAAGATATGGAGAGAACCCTCATCAACAAGCTATGTTTAAGGGGGATTTAAATAAAATTTTTGAGCATTTACATGGGAAGGAACTTTCCTATAATAATCTATTAGATATAAATGCAGCAGTTAAATTAATCTCGGAATTTAATGAAACTACTTTTGCTATTTTAAAGCACAATAATGCTTGTGGTATAGCATCTTCATCTGATCTTTCCTCATCATATTCTAAGGCATTTGATGCAGATCCTTTATCTGCTTTTGGAGGAGTTCTTATATCAAATAAAACTCTTGATGTTGAGTCTGCTAAAAAAATTAACAATCTGTTTTTTGAGATAATAATCTCTCCAAAATATGATAAAGATGCTATGGATATTTTAACATCAAATAAAAATAGAGTTATACTTCTCCAAAAGAAAAATATTTTTCAAGAATATGTTTCAAGAGATATTTTAAATGGAGTTATAAAACAGCAGTCAGATAATCTGACTATAGGACATTCGAGCTGGGAATCGGTCACTGAAAAAAAATGCTCCATATCACAGTTAGAAGATTTAGAATTTGCAAATAAAGTTGTAAAGCACTCAAAATCAAATGCTATTGTATTAGTTAAAAACAAACAAATGTTATCAAGTGGTGTTGGTCAGACTTCAAGAGTTGATGCTTTAAAATTTGCTATTAATAAAGCAAAATCTTTCAATTTTAATCTTAAAGGATCAGTAATGGCATCTGATGCGTTTTTTCCTTTCCCCGATTGTGTGGAGATTGCCTCAGGGGAGGGTATTTGTGGTATTGTGCAACCAGGCGGTTCAATAAAAGATCAGCTTTCAATAGATGAGTGTAATAAAAAAAATATAGCTATGTACTTTAGTAAAGTAAGACATTTTTATCATTAGTTATTCTATAACATATATTTTCTTACTTTTGTAATTGATTATAGACAAATAAATTATCATGGGATTTTTTGATTATTTTAATAACGATTTAGCTATTGATTTAGGAACTGCTAACACCCTAATTATTAGCAAAGGATCAGTTGTTGTTGATGAACCTTCAATTATTGCAATTGATAGAATAACCAATAAGGTGCTTGCTGTTGGTTCAGAGGCTATGCAAATGCATGAAAAAACTCATGAAAACATTAAAACAATCAGACCCCTTAAAGATGGGGTAATAGCTGATTTTCATGCTGCTGAGCATATGATTAGAGGCTTAATAAAAATGATAGATAGTGGAAGACGTTTTTTCCCAGTATCACACAGAATGGTGATATGTATACCATCTGGAATTACTGAAGTTGAAAAAAGAGCTGTAAGAGATTCTGCTGAACATGCTGGTGCTAAAGAAGTTTATATGATACATGAGCCATTAGCTGCTGCGATAGGAATAGGAATAAATATTGAGAGGCCAGTTGGTTCCATGATTGTAGATATTGGTGGAGGTACAACAGAAATTGCAATAATTGCTCTATCAGGAATAGTTACTGATCAGTCAATAAGAGTTGCCGGTGATAGCTTTACAGATGATATTCTTGACTATATGAAAAGGCAACATAATTTGTTAATTGGAGAAAGGTCAGCGGAAAAAATCAAAATTGAAGTTGGGTCTGCAATGACTGAGCTCAAAGAACCCCCTGAAGATTTAGATATAAGAGGGAGAGATTTAGTTACAGGTATTCCAAAAGTTGTTAAAATTACTTATTCAGAAATAGCCTTTGCTATGGATAAATCCATTTCTAAAATTGAAGAGGCTGTTCTTAAAGCTTTGGAGAGTTCTCCACCTGAACTTTCTGCAGATATTTATGATAATGGAATTTATTTAACAGGTGGAGGGGCTTTACTTAGAGGTTTAGATAAAAGATTAAATCTTAAAACTAAACTCCCTATACATATAGCTGAAGAACCTTTAAGAGCTGTTGTGAGAGGGACTGGGATAGCACTCAAAAACATTGAGGGGTTTAGAGCTGTTTTAATGTCTTAATTAGCACATGCGTAATCTTATAAAATTTATAAGCTTATATAGTTACGCAATTACTTTCATCCTTCTCGTTTTTATTTCAGTTATTTTCTTAGTTAATGAAAATTTTGTTTTAAAAACGAAATTTTTTAACTCTTCAAATTTTATATCTGGCAACATTTATAGTTTACAATCATCAATCAAGGATTATTTTGCTTTAGATAAGAAGAATAAATTACTTGAGGAAGAGAATAAATTATTGAGAGAAAATATAATTTTAAAAAAGGACTTTGAACAATCAGCGGATTCAGTTTATAAAAATTCCTATAGTTTAATTAGAGCTGAAGTTATAAATAACTCTGTAAGAAAAGAAAAAAACTATATAACTATTAATAAAGGCAGAAAAGATGGCATCAAAGAAGATATGGGTGTCATATCTAACCTAGGAGTAGTTGGTAAAGTTAAATATGTTTCAAATAATTTTTCAACAATAATTTCTCTATTAAATACATCTTACTATGTCTCATCTTTAGTTAAAGAAACAGGTACTCTATCTACTATAAATTGGTCGGGGAAAGACCCTTCTGTTTTTAGTTTACTTTATGTTCCAAAGCATATAAATATTGAGGTTGGAAATCAAATTATTACCTCATCTTTTGATTCCATATATCCAAAGGATATAGTTATTGGAGAAATTGTTTCTGTGAACAATAAGGTTAATTCTAATTTTTATCAAATTGAGGTGCTATCATCTCAAAATTTTTATAATTTATCCAACGTATATGTTATTAATTATTTAATGAAAGATGAAAAAATTAAAATAGAACAAAGAACAAATGAAGAATAATTTTTTGTTGATTTCTTTATTAATATCATTTCAATTTTTTGTGTTGAATAATGTGATCTTTTTTGAATTCATTATGCTATCCCCTATTATAATGATTTTTATAACATTTTGGATGAAAAAAGATTCTAAAACTAATCTTTTATTTGCCTTTATGATAGGAATAGCCTTTGATCTTTTTAATAATTCTTTAGGAGTTTTTTCATTAGCTCTGGTCCTTATTGTTTTTTTTAGAAATTTATGGGCTTCAAAAATTGTTGGCGAGGAAAAGTTAGATGAAATAAAAGTTATATCTTTAAATGAATTAGGCTCTTTACAGTTTTTTTATTACTCATTTCCATTGCTTCTTTTTTTCTTTTGCTTTCTTTCTCTTTTTGAGTCTGGAAATTTTTTTTCATTAAAAAATTTTAGTTTTATAGTTTATTCAACTATCTCAAATTATGTTTTTATGATAATTTTTCAGTTATTGTTTTTAAAATCTAATAGCACAAATGAGTGGAGATAAATCATTAGTTTTTAAATTAATTTTACTTTCAATTTTTTTACTTCTCTCTTCCCGATTATTTTATTTACAGATATATGACGAAAAGTATAAAAAATTATCAGAGGACAATACAATTCATTTAGAGCAAGTTTACCCTTCCAGAGGAATAATTTATGATAGAAATGATTCTATAATTGTTGAAAATAAGCCTTCGTATGATTTTTCAATCATTCCTAGACAGTTCAAGATTTATGACACTGTAAAGTTCCTTAATTCATTCTCAATTTCTATTGATGAATTAGATCAAAAAATTAAAAAGGCAAGGAAATACTCTTTATTTAGACCGTCTATTTTTTATAAAGACATGGATAATATCTCTTTTGCTAAAATTCAAAGTAATTTATATGATTATAAAGGAATTTTTCATAATCCAAAGCCAATCAGGTCATACAAAATCCCCATCCTTTCTCATTTGCTAGGTTATGTTTCTGAGGTAGGACCTAATGAGTTAAGTTCTGATTCTTCAAATTATTATAAACCCGGAGATAATATTGGGATGACTGGCATAGAAAAGTATTATGAAAAGTCATTAAGAGGAGTAAAAGGTTATAAATTAAAACTTTATGATGTTAATGGAATCTCTGCTGGTAGTTTTAATGAAGGTTTTGATGATGTGTTGGTAAGTGATGGTAAAAGTCTAAAACTTACTATTGACGCCTCATTACAAATATATGTTGAAAAACTACTTGAAGGAAAGGTCGGTAGTGTTGTAGCAATTGAGCCCTCATCAGGAAATGTTTTAGCTATTGCCTCATCTCCATCTTATGACCCAAATTTATTAACCGGGAAAGATTTTTCTAAGAATTTTATGGCTTTACAAAAAGACACTTTAAATCCTATTTACAACAGAGCACTTATGGCAACATATCCTCCTGGATCTATGTTTAAGCTGATTCAAAGTTTAATTGGGTTGGAGGAACATTTAGTAAATTATGATGAGAGAATATACATTGATAATAATAGTATAGGAGACTTAGCTCCTGAGGGGATGTATGATTTGAAACAAGCTATCATAAAATCATCAAACAATTATTTTTATAAATTATTTAGAAAGATAATTAATCAGCAAAAATCTTCAAACACATTTGCTGATACTAAGCTTGGCTTAAATGAATGGAATTATTATGTTAGAATGTTTGGATTAGGTTCAAAATTAAATTTCCAACTATCTAGTTTAAGTGAAGGTTACATTCCTAATTCATATTACTATGATAACATATATGGAAATAATAGGTGGAAGTTTTCAAATATTTACTCATTAAGTATAGGTCAAGGAGAGCTGCTTATAACCCCATTGCAAATGGCTAACTTAGCTGCAATTATGGCTAATAGAGGTTTTTATTTTGATCCTAATTTGGTTTTGGAAATAGATAATAAACCAGTTGATAAACCTAAAAAAAATATTTTACAAATAAGTAAGCCTCATTTTGATTATGTTGTTGATGCTATGGAAGGAGTGGTTACCTCAGGTTCTGGGAGAAGAGGTTTTTTAAAAGACCTGTCCCTGTGTGGAAAAACGAGTACGGTAGAAAATCCACATGGTTACGATCATTCTGGCTTTATGGGATTTGCTCCTAAGGACGATCCTAAAATTGCCATTGCAGCATATATTGAGAATTCAGGATGGGGGGGGAGAGCTGCTGCATCAATAGCTAGCTTGACGGCTGAAAAATATATTTTTGGAAATATTAGGAGAAATTGGCTTGAAGAATATGTTTTGTTAGGAGATTTTATTGATGAGGAAGATCACGAATAGCTTTTTTGATAATGATCTAATATTAACTGGATCGTATATTGCTTTGATATTAATTGGTTTTTTTTCAATTTTTTCAAGTCATAATTCAGAAGAATATACATTTCTTACTCTAGAAAATGAGTCATTTAAACAGTTAATTTGGATACTTTTCTGTGTCATTGTTTTTTTTATAGTTTCTATTACTGAATATAGATTTATTTTTGATATTGCATTGCCTTTATATGTGATTTCATTAATCTTACTAGTCTCGGTATTATTTTTAGGACAAGAAGTAAACAGTCACTCTTCTTGGTTTAATTTTTTTGGTTTTAAATTCCAACCATCAGAGTTTTCAAAGTTTTCTACTGCTTTATTTCTAGCTAAAGTTTTTGATTCTTATTCTGTCGATTTAAAAAACCCTAAACATATTATTTTAACTTCTCTTGTTTTCCTATTACCATCTCTTTTAATCATAATTCAAGGTGATACAGGAACAGCCTTAGTTTATTTTTCGTTTTTTTTAGTGTTTCTTAGAGAAGGACTATACTTAAGTTTTTTTATATTAATTATTTCAATTGCTCTAATTTTCGTCTTGGGCCTTTTAGTCAGTTCGTATATCTTATATGGAATTATAATATTTATGTTTTTAATTTTTATTGGTATAAACATAAATAACACTAAAAGAATAATAAACTCAATAATTCTCTTAATTTTAGGAATATTGATTATTAATGCTCAAGATTTTGTTTTAAATGATTTGTTGAAGCCAAAGCAAAAACAAAGAATAGAAACTCTTATAAATCCTAATTTAGATCCACTAGGTTCTGGATGGAACATTACTCAATCAAAAATCGCAATTGGCTCGGGAGGATTTTTTGGTAAGGGATTTTTAAATGGCACTCAAACTGCTTTAAATTTTGTTCCTATTCAAAGTACAGATTTTATATTTTCAGTTATCGGAGAAGAGTTCGGATATTTTGGTTCAATGATATTTATAATATTATATATGATCTTTTTGCATAGAGTGCTTATACTTTCTGAGATGCAAAAGGATAGGTTTGCTAGGGTTTATGGATACTCAGTCTTTTCAATATTTTTATTTCATTTTACTGTGAATATATCAATGACTCTCGGATTGTTTCCAGTTATAGGAATTCCTCTTTCTTTTATTAGTTATGGAGGTTCATCCTTACTTTCTTTTAGTCTTCTATTATTTGTGTTTCTTAAATTAAATAGTATGAGATCAGCGTTATTGGCTAGATGATAAATCCATTTTTATCTTTAATTTATATAGCAAATCTTTAATTTGTTTATCGGTTTTTAGATCTTTTATATCTTGATTTAATCTATTAAGTAAATGATTGGCCGCGTTCTCAAAACTTGACTTTGATGAAGCTTCGTTAATTAAATTATCTACTTCTTTTTGGGGAAGAGAAAAATAAGAGTAAAAATAAGAGTTGCTATTTTTTGATTTCGTAATTTCTTCAGCTGTACAGTCAAAAAATTCACAAATTTCATTAATGAAATTTTGGTTTTTTTCAATTGTTACATCATCAATTTTTTTAATGATTTTATGAGCACTTAATGACAAGTCATTATTGTTATATCCCGCTTTTATCAAATCAAATAATTCTTTGTAATATTTAAAATATTTTGATTTTTTATTTATTTCGTCAATATCATAGAGATCTTTTTTAAGTATCTCTTTTTTAATGAAGTTTTTTGGATCATTTGCAAAATCTACAACACTAATAGCAGAACTTCTAAATAACTTTTTGAAGCTATCCAAACTAATTAATATATTATTTGATAAGATATTCATAACATTTCTTGTTGCTGTAACGACTTCAGCAGAGTTATAATTGAAATAATCAATTTTGTTTTTTTCATAATTGATCAACCACTCATCATAAATGTTTTTTATAATAAATAAATTAAGCTGCTTAAATTGTGTAATATTGATTATGTCAGATCCTTTAACTTTAGTGTCTTTAAAATCATTCTTGATTTTTTCAAAATGTTTTTCTATAGATGAGTTTAAATCCAATTTTTTAATTTTATTTCGTTAATATTTAAAATTATATGTTTTTTGTTTTTTTAAAAAATTTCTTTTTTTCTCTTCTTAATTTAGTCTCGATAGTCATTCTTTTGTTTGTCTTCAGTTTTGATGTGTTTTCTCAAATTAATATTCAAGATAAAGATTGGAGCCCACACGTAAACCTCAAAAACATAAATTTTCTTTCTTACTTTAACGATAAGTTATTCTGTTTTGCTCCAAGTGGCTTTTATTCATTGGACCTAAATGATAATAGCATATCAAAAAATTTTAGTTCATTAAATGTTAAAAATTTAAGCTTTACCGCATCCCTAACAGCTGATAATACTCTAATATTAGCTAGTAAAAATGGTGAAATAGAAGTTTTTGCAAACGGTGAAAAGTCTATTATTGATCTTAACTCTCCAGGAGAAAACATTGTAATTCATTCTATGTCAATTTTTAATAACACACTTTTTGTGTCTTCAAATTTAGGATTAATAAATGTGTCATTAGAACTAAATGTTATTAAAGAAAAATATCAATATTTTGGAGAGAAAAGAGAAAAGTTAATTCCAAAAAAATCCTATGTTATTGAAAATAAGCTTTTTATAATAACAGATAATGGAATTTATTATTATGAACATGGTGAAGGCAATCCATTGGATTTTAATTATTGGAAAAAAATTAGCATAGAATCTCATAAATTAATTGGTATATATAGTTTAAATGATTCATATTTTTATTATTCAGATAATTCAGTATTTGGTAAAGACTTAGAGTTAGTATTTACTACTTCAGAAAAAAAGTTAATTAACGTAAAAACTTATGGTAATAATATATATATGTTATTTAAAGAATTACAATCTGATAAAATTAAAATAGGAGTTTTAGTAAACAATAAACTAGAGACATTAGGTTTTTCTGAAAATCTTAATTCAATCAATGATTTTGTTGAAGTAAATGGTCATTTATGGATTGCAGGTAACGAATATTCTATTTATAACTCAAGTAAGAATAATTTCTTTATTCCATCAGATAATCTGGAAACATCAGCTGAAAACATTAAATCAGTGGATAATGGAATTTATGTGTTTTCTTCATCAAATAGTATCTCATATAATATTTCAGGTGGTGAATGGCAAAATTATAAACTCTCTAATTTTGATAATATTTCATCTGTTGCTAATTACGCGAATGATATTTATTATTCATCCTACTCCCAAGGTCTTTTAAATTATTCAACCGGAGAAATAATTAATCATCTGTCAGAAAACTCTCTTCTATTCTCATCATCTAATGATGATGTAAACATATCAGATATTTTTTTTTATAATAATAAATTATGGATGATAAATTATGGCTCAAAGACACCTTTATTATCATATGAAAAAGATAATTCTTGGTCTTATTACGACTTAAAAAATAATAAAGTTATTTATCCAATTAAATTTAAATTCAATAAAAACTATATATGGATTCTTCTCGAAAAGAATATGGGAGGTGGAATTATTATTTATAATATAGAAACCAATCAAGTGTATAATCTCTCCAAAGAAAACGGAAAATTAAACACTAATAATGTTAATGATATTGATGTTGATAATTTAGGAAATGTTTGGGTTGCAACAGATGAAGGTTTGATTTATTATTCTTCTTCAGATTTCGATGACGATTTTACATATACTATTCCAAATGATGGAGAAAAGTTTTTATTTAAAAATGTTAAAATAACTTCATCAAAAGCCACTTACTCTAATCATGTTTTATTGGGTACAGAAGATGGATTAATTATTTTTGATAATTTAAATAATTCTATTGTCTATCAATTTAATAGTTCAAACTCTCCTTTAGTTGATGACTTTATAAAATCTATTTCAATCAACGATAAAGGGGTTTCGTATATTTTAACTAGTGGGGGCCTTATGTCATTAAAGACGGCTTCAACTAAACCTACTGATAATTATTCAAAACTAAAAATTTATCCTAATCCATTAAAATTAAAAGAGCATGACAGATTATTTTTTGAGAGTTTAATAGATAACAACTCAATCAAAATTGTTTCATTAAATGGAGAAAAAGTTTTAGAGACCAAAGTATATGGAGGTGGATTTACTTGGAATCTTATCAATACTTATGGAAATAAAATAGGACCAGGAATCTATTTAGTTTTTATTATAGATCAAGATGGAGCAGAAAGTATGATCTCAAAAATTCTTGTGATATGATTGAAAAAACTAGAGGAATTGTATTGAACTTTATAAAGTATGGTGACTCTTCAATAATTTGTAAAATTTATACAGAATCATTTGGACTAAACTCATATATTATCAATGGAGTTAGAAAATCGAAATCTAAAAACATCGGATTGTTTCAACCTTTATCAGTTCTAGATTTAGTAGTTTATAATAAGAAAAACTCTAAACTTCAAAGGATTAAAGAGATTAAGCCTGACGTAATTTATTTTTCTCTTCACAAAGACATAAGAAAGATATCTGTGTGTTATTTTATTTCAGAGTTTTTATCAAAAGTTTTAAACTCAGAAGATGATAGCAAAGAAACTTTTAATTTTATATATAGATCTCTTGTGACATTTGATGGTATAAATGAAGGTTTTTATAACTTTCATATTCTTTTTTTGTTGAAGCTTTCAAAACACTTTGGAATAGGTATTTTTGCTCCAGCCCAATTATCAGAAATAGATTTAGGAAGAGATTTGTTTTTTTATATTGAAAATTGTATAAAAAATTCTTATGAAGTTAAAATTAGCTCTAATAACAAATTAAGAAATAAAGTGATAAATTTATTAATAGAATTTTATAGTAGAAATCTTGATATTAATATTAAATTGAAATCTACTGAAGTTTTAAGAGAAATTTTTATTGAAAATGAAGTTTAGTATAAAGTTGTTTTTTGGGTTATTGCTCATGAGTTGTTCTGAAAAGAAAGAGACGTCTAATTCAGAAATTAATGTAATTGAGCCTGAAAAGAAAGTTTTTTTTAAATGGCCAAAAGATGGGATGACAGTTGCTAGCCCAGTTTTTATAGATATGGGTGTTGAAGGGATGGAGGTTGAACCAGCAGGTAAGGTAAGGGAAGGCTATGGTCATCACCATATCTTGATAAATCAAACATTTTGGCCAGAGGGAGAAGTTATTCCTACTAGCGACACTACAATGCACTATGGACAGGGCCAAACAGATGCCTCATTAGATTTAAGGCCAGGAAAATATATTATATCTCTTCAGTTTGCAGATGGTGTTCATGCTTCATATGGCAAGAATCTTTCTCAATTTATAGAAATAAATGTTGAATAAAATGAATGATTACTTACAAACAGTTCCTACTTTAGATTTATCAAAATTTACAGATGGAGATGCAAATAAAATGAATGAGTTTTCAAGTGAACTAGGAAATTCATTTAATAAGACTGGATTTGCAATAATTAAAAATCATGGTCTTACACAGGACATTACAAATAAATTATATACTACAATTCAGTCTTTTTTTCAACTTGATGATGAAAAAAAGGTTAAATATTATTATCCTGAATTATATGGACAAAGAGGATATGTAGTTAAGGGGCAAGAGCACGCTAAAGGAAGTTCTAAAGGGGATTTAAAAGAGTTTTTTCATATTGGAAATCCTGCAATTTCTAATCCAAAAAACGTCTGGCCAATTGAAGTTCAAAATTTTGAAGAAATTGCAACTCATGCGTTTTTAACTTTAGAAAATATCGGTCTTACTTTATTAGAAGCAATAGCGATGTATTTAAATCTAGATAAAAATTATTTCGAAAATAAAGTTCAAGGAGGAGAAAGCATCATGAGATCAATTCATTATTATCCATTAAAAAAAGATGATTTAAAAGATGGTGCTGTTAGGGCAGCGGCTCATGGTGATATAAACTTAATTACTTTATTAATGGGTGCTAGTGCTGATGGATTAGAAATTTTAACTAAAGAAAATCAGTGGATTCCAATTGTATCAGAGCCGGATCAATTAGTGATAAATGTAGGAGATATGTTAGAGAGACTAACAAATAAAAAATTGATGTCTACTGTTCACAGAGTTGTTAATCCGTCCAAAGAATTACTAAATACTTCTAGATATTCGATACCTTTTTTCATGCATCCAAAGCCTGAAATGGACCTTACTTGTTTGAAAAGTTGTATAGATGAAGGTAATCCCAAATCATTTTCAGATACAACTGCAGGTGAATTTCTTGAGCAAAGGCTCAAAGAAATTGGACTTAAAAAATAAATTTAATTTGAAGAATTCGAAGGAGGATCAATTCCTAATTCTTTAAGTACCAAGTTAGATATATCATCAGTTGGTCTTGCATAGAGCAAGACGTCAACTCCAGGTACTCCAGCACTAAAAACGTGAGTGAAATTTTCTCTTTCAGAAACTACATTTATTGCATTACTTATTTTTTCAAATAAAGGTTTGAATAAGTCTTGCTCTTTTTGAGCAATAGATGTCTGAGCTTCTGTTTGAAACTTTTGGATAGAAGCCTGTAGGTTCTGAAGTTCTTCTTGTTTATCAGCTCTAATTAAGTCTGTCATTGTTGCAGCAGTTTTTTGAAACGCATCTGCTTTACTTTGGAAATCAGTGATCTTAGATTGTAATTGATTTTGCAATTGAGTTCCATACGCCTGAACTTCACTCTGAACTTGTTTTGTTTCAGGAAGAAAACTTAAAATATATTCAACGTTAGTATAGCCTATTTTAACATTTTGGGCATATGTCGAAAATGAGAAGAATATGCCAATTAATAAAAAGTGTATCTTTTTCATAATTTAATTTTTTGTGGATCAAAATTAGTTATTTTTTTTAGTTAGTCCTAAATCTTCTAAAACATAATCAGTATAATCATGAATAGGGTTTGTGTATAGCAAAACGGGTTCTGATGATTTATCAAAGATAATTTGTAATCTATTTTTTTTAGCAACATTTTCGATTGATTCAAATAATATATCTTGGACGGGTTGAATTAATTCTTTCTTTTTTAAAAAATATAATCCATCGAAGCCAAAAACTTTTTGTTGATATTTCTTTATTTCATTCCATTCATTATCTAATTCTATTCTTTTTTCTTCATACATCTCTTTTGTTAATAGAATTTCTTCATTTTTTAATGTAATTTCTTTTTTTTCAATTTCAATATACATATCACTTATTTCTTTTTCCCAAGCTTTAGATAAGATATCAATTTCTTGTAATGCTTCTTTATACTCTGGCATATTATTTAAAATATAATCAGAGTTTACATATCCAAACTTCTGAGAATAACCTTCTTCCCAGATAAGAAAAAAAAATATAAAAAGGAGTAATCGAATCATCTAAGTTGCTGTCCAATTGAAAAATGAAATTGAGGGCCAGATCTATTTTCTTGACCAGGAAGTTTATCGAACCCATATCCCCAATCAATTCCTAACAATCCAAAAGCAGGCATAAATATTCTTACTCCAACTCCAGCAGATCTATATAATTCAAATGGGTTATAGTCTTTTTGAGAGTTCCAATTATTACCAGCTTCAATATAAGATAACCCAAAAATTGTGGCACTTGGATTAAGAGATATAGGATGCCTAATTTCAAATACAAACTTATTGTAGATTGTTCCTCCACTTATATCTGTATTAATGTCATATGGAACTAATGAATTGTTTTCATATCCTCTTAAAGCAATTCTTTCAGTCCCTAATAAGAAGTTGCTATATGAGCCTGAAAGACCATCACCTCCTAAATAAAATCTCTCAAATGGTCCTATCTTTTTCTCATCACCAAATGCTCCAATATATCCTAAATGTGCTCTAGATTCTAAAACTAAATCCCCAACTATTCTAGTATAAAACTTGGCGTCAAACATCCATTTATGATACTCAGCCCATTTGTATTTTTCTTGAGGTTTAGCTGTTTCATAATTAATATTGTTCCATTTAGAATAAGGCGGTGTTATTGCTACGTCTAGAGAAAACATTGACCCAGACCTAGGAAACATTGGATTATCAATACTGTTTCTAGATATATTAGTTTTCAGGGCTACTGTGTTAGTAATTCCAGTATCAAAACCTAAAGACTGACCAAAATTAAATAGATCATAATTGTAGTATACTAAAGAGTTAGAAATAATAAAAAAATCATCAGGCCAAATTATTCTTCTTCCGAGTCCAACAGTGACAGCATGAACTTTCATTGATCCTATTATTTTACTGTCTTTTGATGTTTGTCCGCCATACCCATATCCACCATATCCACCATATCCACCATATCCACCATATCCACCATATCCAC
>JAYPVV010000012.1:0-47869 GCA_038134805.1 Marinoscillum sp.
TAACCTGCGACTACCACTCTTTTTCCTGCAAGCATAACGTCTGTAGCTCTCCTTATAGCATCTACTGCACTTTCTTTACACCCATATTTATTATCAAACTTAGATTTTGTTACAGAATCGTTTACATTGATAGCAGGAAGAGGTAGAGTTCCTTTCTTTACTCTCTCATATAACCTGTGGACACCAGTTGTTGTTTCTTCAGATAATCCTCTAATACCATTCACCAGCTGAGGATACCTATCTAGTACCATATTAGTAAGATCTCCACCATCATCAAGAATCATATTTAGAGGCTTTTTATCTTCTCCGAAGAAAAGTGTCTGCTCAATACACCAGTCAAATTCTTCTTCATTCATTCCTTTCCAAGCATAAACTGAAATCCCAGCAGCAGCAATTGCAGCAGCAGCATGGTCTTGTGTAGAAAAAATATTGCATGAGGACCAGGTTACTTCAGCACCTAGCTCTATTAATGTCTCAATCAATACTGCAGTCTGAATTGTCATGTGCAAGCAACCAGCAATTCGAGCTCCTTTTAAAGGTTTAGACTCTCCAAATTCTTTTCTTAAAGACATAAGACCAGGCATCTCTGCCTCTGCAAGTTTAATTTCTCTCCTTCCCCACTCAGCTAATCCAATATCTTTGACTTTGTATTTTATATATTTACTCATTGATTTTTTCCCATTTATTGTTTGACATTAAAGTGAAAGAGCCTATGTAGAGCATATCCCACTCATCCGGATCAATGATTGATAAAAAGAGAGACTTTCTATCATCATCTTTCTGATAGAGATGATATGTTTTGCCCTGTATAGGTCTAAAAGAATAATTTGATTTATAAACAAGATCATTCCACTTAAATTCATCTATAAGTTTAGAGTACTCTCTTTTAATCTCATTAAATCTCTGAGCAAAATGATCATTTACTGAATTTACAGCATCTGATTCCCATTTTTTAATATCATCTTGTTTTATAACAGGAGATGATATTTCTCCAGCATAAGTCAAAAGATTTTTTTTCTTTTCTTTCATTTTGAGCTGCAAAGCTATATTATTTATTTATAGATACGTGATAATCTACTAAATGATTTATTGGATCTCTTAAAATTTTAATAATAGATAAGTCAAATAATCTAGAGACATCTTTGATCTCATCCTCAAAATAATAGGCAATAGACCCACTTAAATAAAGATTTTTTGAATTATACTTTAAAAGTATTTCTTTAAAAAAGTAGGTAAAGTGATTGATTATAATAGATTTTATAGATTCATCTTCCTTGTTTGTATGAATAAATTCTGAAATTTTTGAAATCCATTTATGAGAATTCTTCTCATAAACAAGCTGTAAATTATCCTTATTAAAATTCGAAATTTCTTGAAATAAATCAGAGATTTTTTCACTTACCTCATTTCGTAAATATTTTTTTAAAAAATTTCTCCCCAATGCATAACCTGACCCCTCGTCACCTAGAAGATACCCAAGTGAATTTATCTGCATAGTAATATTTTTCCCATCGTAATAACATGAATTAGACCCAGTTCCAAGAATAGCTACAACACCACTTTCTTGATAACACAGTGCTCTGCAAGACCCAAGAAGATCTGAATGAACATTAATTTTAGAGTTTTTAAAGAATTTTTTTAGACATCTCTTGATAATATTTTTAGAATCATTGTTATTAACTCCTGCTCCATAGTACGTAATAGCCGAAATTTCATCACAATTTAAAATTTTAGATAACTCTTGTAAGCTATTGAGAAGCTCTGTCTCTTTTGAAACATAGGGGTTAAATCCTTTAGTCTCTATCATTTTTTTTTGACCTTCACCAAGTATAACCCATCTGCCTCTTGTTGCACCTACATCAGCAATAATTTGCATAAAAAACTAAAATTTTAATTGTCTCTCTATAATTTTACATAAATCTAGACAATATCATGAAAATAGCAATTGTAGGAGGTGGAATCGTTGGTTTAGCCATTGGATATAAGCTATCAAGAGTAAGTAGAAATATCGTTCATATTTACGAGAAAGAGAAAGAAGTTGGGTTTCACCAGTCAGGTAGAAACAGCGGCGTCCTACACTGCGGTCTAGCGTATAAACCTGGCTCTCTAAAAGCAAAACTAGCTGTTTCTGGTATAAAGCAGATGATAGATTATTGTAAGAAATATAACATTTCTCATGATGTATGTGGTAAAATTGTTGTTGCTAAGGACCAATATGAAGCTAAACTTTTGGATAATACTGCCGATAGAGGAAAGAAAAATGGTCTCAAAGGACTAAAATATCTTTCAAAATCTGATCTTAACCAGAGAGAACCTTTTGTAACCTCTTACAAAACACTACTAGTTCCAGAGGAAGGAATAGTAGATTATGTTGGAGTAATGATGTCAATGAAAGAGAATATTTTATCTTCAGGAGGACAGGTTTTTTTAAACACAAAAATTGAAAAAACGCAAGAAATTAAAAATAAAATCTACATTAATAATAATTCAAGTATTAGTTATGATATAATTATATATACTACTGGTTTACAGTCTGATATAAATTTTAAAAAATTTACAAAAAATAAATTGAATGCTAAAATTGTTCCGTTTAGAGGCGAGTATTATACACTTGAAGATCATGCAAAAAAATTAGTGAATCATCTCATATATCCTGTAGGTAATCCTAAATTTCCTTTCCTTGGAGTTCACTTCACAAGAATGATTAATGGAGACAGAGAAGTAGGTCCAAATGCTGTGCTAGCTTTTAAAAGAGAAGGCTATAAAAATACTGACATTTCTTTATATGATATCTTTGACTATGTCAGTTATCCTGGTTTTCTAAAATTTATTGGTAAAAACTTTACTTTTTGTCTAAATGAATTCTCAACTTCATTCCTAAAATCATCTTTTTTAAAAAAAACACAAAAACTTATTCCAGAGATTACAGAAAATGACATAAAAAATGGACCAAGTGGAGTAAGAGCACAAGGAATTGATACGAAAGGCAACTTAATGATGGATTTTGATATACAAACCTTTAACAATCAAATTCATGTAATAAACGCCCCATCTCCAGCTGCAACCTCTTCCCTCTCTATCGCTGATTATTTAATTAAAAACTACGTTAAATAACTATAATACTTGAATATAACCCTGATTATACCAATTTCCTGACATATACTTATAATCATGATCATCAAGATATTTTAAAACCTTTTCCTTCATTTTTGAAGAATTTCCTGTAATTATTTTGAAAGGAGGAACATTATCAAAAAAATGAATTTCTAGGGATAAATTAATATCCTCATAAAACTTTCCATGTAAATCAATATCATTTGAATTGCTCATTCGCTTTAATTTGTTGATATAGTAATAAACTATCAATTAATGTGGCATAGACTTCATCTAACTCTTTAGGATCAAAAAAATAATGAGAGTAACTTTTTCTGTAGAATTCTTCAGAAATAGAATACCTATCAAAAATTTCTTTTTCTTTTATACTATATAAAGATTTAAGAGTGTCATTATCATAATTTAATTCCCCGATTGCTTTCTCAGCTAAGTGTAAATCAATTAATATTTTAACCATAATCTCTTTTTTAATAATATTTTCTTCAATTCTAGATTGACAAGATATTATTATAAAAAATGTTAAAAGAAAGAAATACTTGTAAGATTTTGAAATCATTTTTTCAGTATAATCTAATTTTGAAGTAAATATAGCTATAGTGAAAGAAATCTTAAAAAAGGTAAGAAAATATGAAATAGAAATAAGAAAATTTCTTAATAATTCTAACCAGGGGGATTATAACTCTATATTTAAAGGCTCAGGAATAGATTTTGATGATCTTAGACCATATCAGTATGGTGATGATCACAGATCAATTAACTGGAATATTACTGCCAAAGAGGATAAAATTTACACTAATACTTATAAGGAAGATAAAGAGCAGTCTGTTTTTTTTCTAATTGATGTTAGCCAGTCTCAATTTATAGGGAATGAAGAAAATAAAATAAATATTTCAAAAGAGATAGCATCTGTTCTCACATTATCTGCCCTAAACACTAATAGTCAAGTTGGCTTACTCTGTTTTTCTGATCAGAAAGAGTTATTTATTCAATCAAAAAAAGGACAAGCTCACGGATATAGAATAATTAAAAACCTATATGAACTTAAACAAAAATCAACTAAAACTAGCATTTCATCAATGGTTAACTTTTTTTTAAATACAGTCAAAAGAAAGAGTTTAGTTATATTAATTAGTGATTTTATTGATAATAATTATTACAAAAGTTTAAGGTCTCTATCAAAAAAACATGATGTTGTATGTTTACATATTTACGATGACTATGAAATATCAATTCCTAAATTAGGTATAATTGAGCTTGAGGAAAAAGAAAATAATTTTAAAAAATGGATTAACACTTCGAGTAAAAACTTTCAATTGCTTACAAAAAACTTATTTACCTTAAAACCTCAAGAATTAAAAAATGAAATGTTATCAATAGGAGTTAATTATTTAGAAATTAACTCAAGAGAAAACTATATTAAAAACTTAATTAAACTATTTAAATACAGAAAAAATAGATGAAAAATCTTTTTCTTTTTTTCTTTTTTTTCATTTTAAGATCGTATTCATTTTCTCAAGAAATTGAGTATAAAGTTTACTTTGAAAAAGATTCAGTAAAAATAGGAGATTCAATTATTCTAGTTTCAATTTTACAGTATCCAAGTAATATTGAATTAATTCAACCTGATTCTTCTTTTTTTTATAATCCTTTCGAGTTTATTAGTAAAAGTGCATTTTCATCAATTAAAAAATCTAATTTATTATATGACAGTACATTATACTACTTAAGAACGTTTTCTTTGGATACTATTCAAAAAATAAATTTAAGAGCTATCATACTAAATACTTCTGATAGTCTTCAAATTACTTCAAATTCAGATTCAATTTACTTAATTAGTCAAGTCAAAGATTTAACCTCTTCAACAATTGAAAACACTATTTACAACAGAATCAAAAATATTTTTAACTCTCAGAAATATGTTTTAATTATATTTTTAATTATTACATTCTTATTAGCACTTTATCTAATATTTAGAAAAAGAATAAAAAAATATTTTTTGGTAAAAAAATTAAAAACTCAATTTCTTAAGTTTAACCAACAGTTTGAAATATTAAATTATAACTATCAAAAAAATAATGGAAAAATTGAACTCGAAAAATTAATATTATTTTGGAAAAGATATTTTGAAAAATTAACCACTTATCCATTTTCTAGTTCTACCACAACTGAAATTTCCCATTTTTATAATGACAAAGACATAATAATGTTGCTTAATGAAATAGATAAATATTTATATTCAAATGTATCTGAGTTAATTGAAATTAAAAAAATTAGTATTTTAAAAAATAAAGCAAGTTTAATTACTGAAGAAAAAATTAATTTGATAAAAAGTGGAAAATAATTTACTAAATAATTGGTTTTCTTTTAAATGGTTTTCTTATAGTCAATTATCTAGCTATGACTGGGAAAATAACTTCATTTTGTACTTGCTCCTTGCTCTACCTTTGTTCTATTTTTTCCAAAAAATAGTATCAAAAAAATCAACCTTTCTCGTTTCAATACCAAAAGAAGATCTGTCAACTTTCAAATTTTCAATTTTAAGATTTATTCCAACTTTCTTTTTATTCACATCGGTCGTCCTCTTAATTATTTCTCTTGCTAGACCTCAAAAATCGAATGAAAAGGTTGAAAGATGGTCTGAAGGTATAGATATAATGCTAGTAATTGATATTAGTGAATCGATGCAAATTGAAGATTTTTCTCCAAATCGACTTGAATCTGCTAAAGAAGTTGCAAAAAATTTTATTGATGGAAGATTTCAGGATAGGATTGGCTTAGTAGTATTCTCTGGTGAGTCATACTCAAGGTGTCCTCTGACGTCAGATTACATTTTATTAAAAAAGTATATTGATGAGATAAATTTTGATCTTATAAGCACAAGAGGAACAGCTATTGGTAGTGCAATTGCAATTGCAACAAACAGGATGAGAGAATCTAAATCTAAATCTAAAATTTTAATTCTTTTAAGTGATGGAGATAATACTGCTGGAAATATAGACCCATTAACAGCTTCAGAAATTGCTAAAGCTTATGGAATTAAAATTTATAGTATTGCAATAGGAAAAAATGGGAAGGTTCCTTTTGGAAAAGATTATTTTGGTAGACCTAGATATGTTGAAAATTCTTTAGATGAAAAAAATTTAAGAGATATTGCTTCAACTACTGAAGGTAAATTTTATAGAGCATCAAATGATGAAGCTCTTCAAAAAATTTTTAATGAAATTGATGAATTTGAAAAATCTGAGATTAAAGAAAACAGATATAAAAATACTGTTGATTTCTATCAAATTTACTTGTTTTGGGGTATAATTTTCTTCTTATTACATCTACTATCTAAATCAACTTTTGTAAATAATATTCTCAGAGACTGATGAAAGAAATACTATTTAATAAAGATTTTACTTGTATCGCTGTAAGCAAAACAAAACCTGTTGAAAAAATTAGAGAGATATATGAATTGGGTCATAGAGATTTTGGAGAAAATAAAGTACAGGAATTAGAAGTGAAATTTAATTCTTTACCTAAAGACATAAGATGGCATATGATTGGACACTTACAGACTAATAAAGTAAAAAAAATTATTCCTTTCATATCATTAATTCATAGTGTTGATAGTTTTAAATTATTAGACTTCATCAATAATGAGTCCAAAAAATTAAATAAAATTACTGACTGTCTGATTCAAGTAAATATTTCTGAGGAGGAACAAAAATTTGGATTCAATCCTAATAATTTAGATTTTTTGGAAAAATCAAACTTAAAAGATAAAAAATTTATTAAAATTAGAGGTTTTATGGGAATGGCATCTTTCACAGATAAAACTTCTATTATTAGAAATGAATTCAAATCACTAAAAGAATTATATGATGTGTATTCTAATAAATTAAATGATTTTAACATTCTATCTATGGGTATGAGTAGTGATTATAATATTGCTATTGAAGAAGGAAGTAATATGATTAGAATAGGATCAAAAATTTTTGGTGAAAGAAACTATTTATAGATATCTTTTAATTTATAATTCAGTTATTTATTTTAGCATACTATTAAATAACATTAAAAAATGAAAAATCTCAAATTATATACGTATGGAACTCTAATTTTAGCTGCTGGATTAGCATTCTTCCTAGTAAGCAGAATAAAATATAGCATTGATGAAGAAGCAAGAATTAATGTTGCAGAGAATAAAATTATTAATAAATTAAAAATGATTAGAGATGCACAAATTTCTTACCAAAGTGTCAATGGTGAATATGCCAGTGAGTGGGATAGCCTTTTAAACTTTATAGAAAATGGAAAAATATTCTTAATTCAAAGAAGAGAAGAAACTGTACTTTTAGAATATGGAGCTGAAGAAACAACTTTGTATCTTGACACCCTAGGAAGTGTAACAGTTATTGACTCATTATTCTCAATGTATCCAAATTTTATAGCAAGTGATTTAATTTATGTTCCAGGATATGAAGACGTAAAGTTTGAAATTTGGGCTGGTAAAATTGAAAAGGGAGGTGTTCAAGTTGATGTTGTTGAGGTAAGAAACCCGAAGCCATTTGACCCTAACAGAAAAGAATCTAATGAAGCTAATATAAACAAGCCTCTTAGATTTGGCTCTAGAACAAGTATTACTACTGCAGGTAATTGGGAGTAAAATAAACCTTTGTCAGCAAGTCAAAATAAAAATTCATTTTTAACATTTATTAAATTAGGAGAAGTCTATTACTCTTTAAATTATTCTGATAGAAATATTTCAAAATCAGTAATAGATTTAAAAAAAACTATAAAATTTAATCTGTTATTAACTAACAATAATTTTATAATACTTCCCCATATTCTTCCAGAATCTTTAAAGAAAGTTAATATTAGAAAAACTTTGGGTGTAAGTAACATTTACAAGAATAAAATAGAAAAAATAAATGATTTAAGTATTTCTTACTTTTATAAAAAAAATAATATTAATGATTCAGCAAATAAAATAAATCATATTAGTCACATTCTTCTTAATGAGTTCATAAATAATAATAAATCAGAATTAGAAATATTTATATCATTTTTTAATGAAAAAATATTTATTACGGTTTTAAAAAATAAAAGCTTATTATTTTATAATCAATTTGAGTATAAAAACTCCAACTTCATCAAGTATATATTACTTACACTTGAAGAATATAATATAGATAGAGTTAAAACTAAATTAAATATTATAGGAGATAATCATCATCTAAGTGAGATGAAGAATTTCTTTGGTTATATTAATTTATATAAAAAATCTATATTTGATATTATTGAAAACTTTTATGGATAAAAAAACAGCTTTATTTCCTGGCACATTTGATCCTTTTACACTTGGTCATCATGATATAGTAATTAGAGGATTAAAAATTTTTGATGAGATTTGCATTGCTATTGGCAATAATCCACAAAAAAAAAGATATTTTAATGTTGATCTTATAAAAAATAAAATTCAGAATCTTTATAAAAATAACGAAAGAGTTTCAGTAATATCATACAATAAATTAACTGCAGAGATTGCTAAAGAAAAAAGCGCAAAATTTATTTTGAGAGGATTAAGAAATACTACTGATTTTGAGTTTGAAAATTCAATATCTCAGATAAATAAAGATCTTAACTCTGATCTTGAAACTGTATTTCTTATAACTTCGCCTGATTTAGCTCCTATAAGCTCAACAATTATAAGAGATGTCATAAGTTATGGTGGAGATATAAATAAATATTTACCTTATAAAATAGATTAAAATGAAAAAAATATTTTTATTAATTATTAGCTCATTTTTTATAAATAGTGAAATTTTTAGCCAAACTAATAAACCAATCTTACATGGAAAAAGTTGGATTGCAATAACTGGAAAACCATTAGGCGCTACCGCTGGAGCAATGATTTTTAGTAAGGGAGGAAATGCAATAGATGCTGCGTGCGCAATGGTTGCAGCAACTGCTACAATGTGGGATGTTTTAGGTTGGGGAGGAGAAACACAGGCATTAATATATCATCCTAAGCTAAAAAAAGTTATTGGGATTAATGCTTTGGGAGTTGCTCCTTCAGGTGCTACTCCAGAGTTTTATAAAGACAATGGATTTTCAATACCCCCTAGATTTGGTCCTTTATCAGCAGTTACACCAGGAACACCTGCCGGAATAATGATTATGTTAGCTGAATATGGGACAATGAGTCTTCAAGAAATCTTAGATCCTGCTATGAAAATGGCTTTAGGATATCCAATAGAAGCACAAGCAGCTAATTCGATTGAAAGAAATAAAGATGAAATTAAAAAATGGAAATATTCTAAAGATATTTTTTTAACACATCTAGGTGAGCAAAGAGAAGCTCCAAAAGAAGGTGAAGTATTTGTGCAAAAAGATCTTTACAATACTCTTCAAAAACTAGTAGATACTGAAAAAGAGGCATTATCTAGAGGAAAAAATAGAAAAGAAGCAATATATGAATCATACAAAAGATTTTATGAGGGAGATATTGCCGAAGAAATTGCAAGATCAACTCAGGAACAAGGTGGTCTTATAACTAAAGAAGATTTAAAAAATTATAAAGTTTATATAGAAGAACCACTTAAAACATCATATAAAAATATTGATGTTTATAAGTTAACTACTTGGGTTCAAAGTCCAGTTCTGCTTCAAGCTCTTAATATGGTTGAAAATATTGATGTAAAATCAATGGGTTTTAATTCTGCAAATTACATTCATAATATTTACCAAATTATGAACCTATCTTTTGCTGATAGAGACTTTTACTATGGTGATCCGTATTTTGATCCTGAAGAACCTATCGAAGGATTATTATCTAAAGATTATGCAAAAGAGAGAATTAAACTTATCTCTAATAATAATGATGAAAAAATAAAACCTGGAAATCCATATGATTTTCAAAAAGGGAATAATCCATTTTTAAATTATTTAGAATCATGGGAAACTGACAATAATCTTGATAAGATTATGTCAACCTTTGATTTAAATCATAATATGAGCACCAACTATGATTTTCAAGAATCATTTTTAGCAGGAACTACTACAGTTCAAGCTGCTGATACATCAGGATGGGTTATATCAATTACTCCAAGTGGAGGATGGATACCCGCTGTAATAGCTGGTAATACAGGAATAGGATTAAGTCAGAGAATGCAAAGTTTTGTTTTAGATCCTAAAGATGGCCCATATAATGTATTAGAACCAGGCAAAAGACCTAGAGCGACCTTAACTCCAACTATAGCACTTAAAAATAATGAACCATTTCTATCTTTTGCTGTACAAGGGGGTGATTCACAAGATCAAAATCTTTTACAATTTTTCCTAAATATGGTAGAGTTTGACATGAATGTACAGGAGGCTTGTGAAGCACCAAATATAAATAGTTTCCAAATGAGAAGTTCTTTTGGATATCATGAAAACAAACCAGGTGATCTTCTTTTACATGAATCCACTCCACAATTCATTAGGAAAGAACTTAGAAAAAAGGGTTATAAACTTCAATTTAGGTCAAAAACATCAGGACCAATTAATGCCATTTATTTTGATAATATAAATAAGACATTTCAAGGTGGTTCTAGTGATTTTGGTGAAGACTATGGTATTGCCTGGTAAGAGTTTAATAAATTAGATATCAAAATCTATCAGCATTCATTACCTTCGTCCATGCTTTTATAAAATCCTTGACAAATTTTTCTAATCCATCATCGGAACCATAAACTTCACATATTGCTCTTAACTCAGAATTTGACCCAAAAATTAAATCGGCTCTAGTAGCTTTCCATTTAAGTTGACCAGTAGATTTAGAAGTACCAATAAAGATTTCTTTGTCAGCAGTTTCAGGTGACCAAGAAATATCCATGTCAAGTATATTAGTAAAGAAATCATTAGAGAGAGAGTCTAATTTTGAGGTAAATACTCCATAATCAGTATCTTTATAATTACATCTTAACATTCTCATCCCTCCTAACAAAGCTGTCATCTCTGGAGCTGTAAGTCCAAGTAAATTCGCCTTATCAATTAATAATTCTTCAGTTGAAACTTTATGATAACCTTTCTTATAATTTCTAAAAGCATCAGCTTGAGGCTCTAAAACTTTAAAAGAATCAACGTCGGTCTGATCTTCTCGTGCATCTACCCTTCCAACAGTAAAAGGCACAGAAATATCAAAACCTGCATTGAAAGATGCTTTTTCTACTCCAACAGAACCTCCAAGAATAATAAGGTCTGATATAGATATTTTTGAGTTATGTGTTGTATTAAACTCAGATTGAATATTTGAATATACATCTATCACTTTCCCTAATTCAATAGGCTCATTTACGTCCCAAAAGATTTGAGGAGCAAATCTTAACCTTCCCCCATTAGCACCTCCTCTCTTGTCAGTCTTTCTGTAAGTATTGGCTGAAGCCCAAGCTGTTTTAATTAGCTGAGATATTGATAATCCTGAACTAGAAATTATTTCTTTTAACTGATTAATCTCACTCTCAGAAACATGATCATAATCTGCCTTAGGAATTGGATCCTGCCAAATTAATTCCTCTGATGGAACCTCAGAACCAAGATATCTTTCTTTGGGTCCCATATCTCTATGAGTTAATTTAAACCAAGCTTTTGCAAAAGCATCAGCAAACTCATCTGGATTTTCAAAAAATCTTCTAGAAATAGCTTCATACTCCTTGTCAAATCTTAATGCAAGATCAGTTGTAAGCATCATTGGTGCATGTTTAACAGATGAATCATGCGCATCAGGAACTGTCCCTTCACCACCTCCATCTTTAGGTTTCCATTGAGATGCACCTGCTGGGCTCTTAGTTAACTCCCATTCAAATCCAAATAAATTCTCAAAATAATTATTACTCCATTTTATTGGTGTTGTTGTCCAAGCACCTTCTAGTCCACTAGTTATTGTGTCTGAGCTATGACCTTTTCCGAAAGTATTTTTCCAACCAGTGCTTTGTTCTTCTATTGAAGCACCAGCTGGTTCCTTACCAACATATTTTGAAGGATCAGCAGCACCATGAGTTTTACCAAATGTATGACCTCCAGCAATTAAAGCTACAGTTTCCTCATCGTTCATTGCCATTCTTCCAAAAGTTTCTCTGATATCTCTAGCTGCAGCGATAGGATCTGGATTTCCATTTGGACCCTCTGGATTTACATATATCAATCCCATCTGAACTGCACCAAGTGGATTTTCAAGATTTCTATCTCCTGTGTACCTCTCATCTCCTAACCATTCCTTTTCAGATCCCCAGTAAATATCTTCATCTGGTTCCCAAACATCTTCTCTTCCACCAGCAAATCCAAATGTTTTAAATCCCATAGATTCTAAAGCACAATTTCCTGTAAGTACCATTAAATCGGCCCAGGATAACTTACTGCCATATTTCTTTTTAATAGGCCAAAGAAGGAGTCGAGCTTTATCTAAATTTGCATTATCAGGCCAACTATTAAGTGGGGCAAATCGTAAAGTCCCGGATCCTGCACCACCTCTACCATCACCAATTCTATACGTTCCTGCGCTATGCCAAGCCATCCTTATAAAAAATGGACCATAATGACCATAATCCGCTGGCCACCAATCTTTTGAATCAGTCATCAAATCATATAATTCCTGTTTTAATTTCTTTAAATCTATCTTTTGAAACTCTTCTGCATAATTAAAATCTTTATCCATAGGATTACTAAGATTAGAATGTTGTCTTAGAATATTTAAATTTAATTGGTTTGGCCACCAGTCTTGATTTTTAGTTCCTTTACCTGATGAGAAGTTAAGTTGTCCACTTGTAAAAGGACATTTACCTGAGCTACCATTTGAAAATTCTTTCATGATTAATTTGTTTATTTAAAATGAAAATTTTGTTAAAATATTATACGCAAAATTAAAGCTATTTGATATGTTTTATCAATTCTTTTTCTACAGAAATTTGATCAATATAACCAACATGAGACCATATGCTAATTTTATCTTTAAAAAGTTGTAGTACAGGAAGACCATAAATCTCAAGCGATCTCACAAGAGGTAAATTATCATCGTAGTTAATTCTAACAAGTTTTAAATTATCTGAGTATTTAATAGAAATTTCATCAAGATAGGGCTCCATTATTTTACAAGGAGCACACCAATCAGCATAATAATCAACCAATACTATTTTTTCTGAATCAATCAATTTATTAAAATCATCAACTGTTAATGAATTATTTAAATTATTTTCAATTTTAGACTCAGGAAGATTATTTTTTCTCCACTCTAAAATACCTCCCTCTAATTCAAAAACATTCTCAAAACCCATGGATTTAATTTTCTCATTTGCTTGCGAGCTTCTCCCACCACTCAAACAATACACATAAACTGGAAGATCTTTACTAAATATTTTTAAATTCTTTTCAAAATTTTCATCGAACCAATTCACATTCAAGGCATTACGAAGGTGTCCTTTGTTAAATTCTTCTGGAGTTCTTACATCAATTAAAACAGCTTTATTATCATTTTTTAATTTTTCAAAAAATTCTGAGGCCGAAATAACAGAGTTTCTGTTTTCAACGCATGATAAAAATGTAAAAAAAATAATTGTAATTAACCTTCTCATTTCAAACTACTCCATGAACCACCATTCAGACAAGATATATTATTGTTTTTTAGAATTGAGCAAGCTGATGCACTTCTCATTCCGCTAGCACACACTACAACAATAGTTTTATTTTCTTCCTTTAACTTACTAATATTATCAGAAAGCATATCTAGGGGTATATTTATAGATTCAGGAAAGTGACCACTATCATATTCACCTATACTTCTCACATCTAAAACAAGAGAGCCATTTTTTATTAATTCTTGAGCTTTCTTTGAGGTTCTGAACCTTAATAAAAGAAAAATTATAACGAAAGAAATTAAAATAATACTTGCTAAATCCATACTGGTTCGTAAAAGTACAATTATTTATTCAATTCTCTTATTTTGATATTCCTAAATTCTACAGGATGGCCCTCAGACTGCAAAGATATATAGCCCTCAGATAACTTATCACTTTCTTTTAAAATGTAATTTTTAGGAACTCCCTCTCCACCTACCCTAATATTTGTGTATGTTAAAACGGTATCTTTTTCTACTAGATGGTGGATTAATGAATCTGAATAAACTATTGCCTCAACATGAATCCAGTCATCTTCATTGAAAGTTAATGAAGTTGAATTAATGCAATGATATTCAGCTTTTATACCATCTATATCTACATCTGTCCCTGGAGTACAAATATTAGCAGTTGGCCTATCACCTTTGTTAATTCCACCTAAAAGTTGAAATTCTGCACTCACAGGAAAATCTTGATCTATCAACATTGATTTTGGATCTTGTGAATGAAGCATTATTCCACTGTTTTTTAATGACCAATTAGGTGCATCTTCTAAATGATTACCACTAAATTTATACTCTAAGCTCAAATGATAATTTTTAAATATTCTGTCAGTAAAAAAAATATGACCAAATTTATCTTCAAATAAATCATAATTTTCATAAGAAATCTTAAGAGAACCATCTTGAACTTTAAAAGTATTGTTGTAATTTACACCCATTTCGTAGTTTCTAATTTTAATTTCCCACCCATCTAAACTCTCACCATTAAATATATATTTCCACTCATTAATACCTTGCAGATAAATTGAAAAAACAAAAAGAAAAAGTTTAGAGTAAATAATAATCATTTTTTAACTCTGAAATTTGTAGATTAAAATATTCGTACCATTTAGTTCCTTCTTTTTTTGCTAATTTATGGATGGTATTATTCTTCCAGTCTTTTATTGAATTTCCATCCTTCCAATATGATAAAAAAATATTCCTGTCTAAATCTTTAAAAACTTCATGACCTAAGTATCCTTTATTTTTTTTTACCTCCTTAAGAGTTAATTTGTCCATTTCTTCGTATCCATCAAGATCATTAGAAAATTTATAAACGAAGGAAACTATAGTAGATCCTTTTGGAATTAATTTAGACATATTATTATTTACTTATCTAAACAGAGATAGAATTCTAGTGAGAAGATAAACTAAAAATCCATATAACGTTGTTGTTAAAGAAACTTTTAATCCTCCAGCCAGCATAGACTGAGAGATATTTCCAATTTCTTCAATTGCAGAAAAAGCATCATATATTCCAATTGTGGTTCCAAAAATACCAAATGCAAGACCTAAGCTACCATAGGTTTTAAGATTGTCACTATGAGTATAAAAAGACACAAGAGATAAAATCAATGTTATTGATACCAAAGACATAAATAACACTCCTCCTTGATAAAAAAAATCAATCATATATTAATATTTAATTTTTCAATTCTTTTCTTACTTCTACTTTTATTTGCTTCTTTCCATTAATAACTGTTGAATCAATAGTTACTGTCATCCCTTCTTCTGAATTAGATTTCTCAATTATTTTTTTTATATCAGTTTCAATGTCAAGGGATCCATTGGAATTTAGTTTTTTCATTATAACATGACCTTCACCCTCACTTAGATGATCATCATCTAAATGAATCATAAATTCTTTTTTACTTCCAATTGATTCACCATCATTTGAATAAAAAACTCCTTTAACTGAGTTATTTGAATTATTCCCTAGAAGATATCCAAGTAAAAAGAAAATAACTGAAAATATTAGAATTTGTTTAAAATTATCGTTAATTGAACTCATTTTTAAATTTTAGGTTAAAGCATAAAATTAAATCTTTCAATTTCTCTAAAAAAATAATTTTAAAATTTTTTCAGGAAGTATTTTTATAAGAAAAGATATAATCTTCCATCTTTTTGTAACATATATAATTCTTCTTTTATTCTCAATTCCTTTAACAATCTGGTGACATGCTTTATCTACAGAAGAGACCCAAAAATATTTATCTTTGTTCCCCATTAATATTTCTGTATCAACAAAACCAGGCCTAATATCTGTAAGAATTATAGGGAGTTTGAGTCTAAACGATTTAAATCTTAATCCCTGTAGATAATTAGCCTGATAAGCTTTTGATGCATTATATGATGGGCTTACTCCATTCCCTATCTCTGAAGCAACAGAGCTTATATTTACTATGTGGCCAAAGCCTCTTTTTTGAAAATATTTGTAGGACTGAGTAATTACTTGCACAAATCCAGAAATATTAAGGTTGTTTACTTTTTTTTCAATCTCATAATCAAGCTGCTTATTAACAATCCCTATTCCTGAGCAATAAATAATTAAGTCTATATCACCCATTTTCTGAATAAAAAAATTGATTAGTTGGTCATTTTTTTCATTTGAAGAATCAAAAACCTTATAAATAACGTTTGAGCTATCAATATTTTTAATTTCATTGAGTCTATCTCCTCTCCTAGCAGAAATACCAATCATATAACCTTTCTTTAGGAGTTCAATTGAAATACCTCTACCAATTCCAGAAGATGCACCAATGATTACTGCATTTTTCGTTTTCATTAATCAATTAAAAATTAGTTAGGATCACAATTTATAAAATTTGGCTTAGGTAAAGTCCAAGAATCTGCACCAAAATAGAATTCTTTACAATTATTAACATTACCAGTTTCCCAAACAGATAGATCATGATTAAAATATTTTGAATTATAAAACATTTTCTCCATGTTAGATACACTCTTAACGTCCCATTTTTTTAAATCGGAGCTTATATCTGAGTTATAAAACATTTCTTGCATTTCAACAACTTTTGATACATCCCAAAGAGATAAATCTGGTTTTGAAAAGAAAGCATTTTTAAACATCATTTTCATATTGGTAACATTAGATACATCCCATTTAGATATATCAACGTCAATTTTGTATGAATAAAAAAATAATCCCTCCATATCTTCTACCTTACTTACATCCCAATTTGAAATATCTTGATTAAAACTATCTGTATTCCAAAATGTATAATTCATTGATTTTACATTACTTAGATCCCATGAAGACATATCAAATTTGTCACTTATGGTACATGGTGTACCACATAAAAACCAAAGCTCATTTAAAAATGTGGTCACAAATATTTCATCTCCTTTATAATGAGAAGGTGAAAAACTTAATAAATGATCCCAATCTTTTATTATTACAACTTTTGATCCTTTATATAATACTTTTTCTCCAATAGAATCCCTAGCTTCATCAATAGCTTTTAGGGTTACACCATTTTGATCAAGATAAATAAGTGAACAACCTGATTGAGAAACTGAAGTATTTGGTGGAGTGTTAGGGCAATTATCATTTTCATTAATTACTCCATCATTATCATAGTCAGCTTGAAGACTTGTACATCCGACATTATTAACAATAAGCCCATAGGGCGTATCATTACATTGATCAATATCATCATTTATTCCATCACCATCTGAATCCTTCATCTTGAATTCAGCATATATTTTTTTATTTTCATTCATTATTATTGAAATTGATGATTCATTGCTTGAAATGCTTCCACTCCAACCTACAAACTCAAAATATTCATTTGGAAATGCTTCAATATATAATTCCTCTCCTGAGCTATAATATCCACCATAGATGTTTAATTTTCCAGCAAAATCAGGAAAAATTATAGTCTCTAATAAAAATGTTTCTTGTTTATAACATGAAGTGATAATTAACACATTGATTAAGTAGTTTAAAACTCTCACAAATTCTTAATTAATAAAATCAAAAGAATGGGTATATTTTAAAGTTAATTGCTGACTATTAAGAATATCATCCTTAATAAAATTTAAAACAATAAAAAGACCAGTATTTGCATCTCTAAGAACTCCAAATCTTGTATTAACTGATATCAAATCAAGTAAACTATTATGCTGAATGAGACTTTGGATAAACATTCTAGGATTAAATGCATAAGTCATTCTTAGGCTTGATATAATGGCATTCAATTTATCATTGTCCCTTTTAATATTATTTGAATTAATACCTAAAGTACTACTAAATTTATCTCCCTCTCTAAAATTTAAAGAAGCATTATTTGATAATTTTGACCCTCCAAAATATCCCCCGATAGTGGTTCGAGTATTAAAAGAAACTTTATGATTATTATTTGTCATGAACACTAATTGAACTTCGCTATTATTATACTCTCCATTCTGGATATCAAGATCAGATATTAAAAATGGCTCATCAACCCACTCTTTTCTTATATTATATCCTGTATGAATCTCTAATCCATTTTTCCATACCCAATGAGTATCAATATGAGTGTAAGTTGTAACTATTTTTCCTCTTGTATCAAAATAATATCTCCCTGAGATATGTGGTCTGTATTCAAGTAATTTTCTATCTTGAGAAACTCTTACAGTTCTAAAAATAAGATACTGTGGTTTTTTAAATGAAGATCTTTCCAGATAACCTACTTCAGGGTTAAAACCGTCTCCTACTTCTGAATATTGAGCTAGAATATTCCATCTATTCCAATCATAATTAGCATTTATCTTAAAGGCATGATCATTACTATTTATTCCAGGTGTTGAGCTTTTAGATAGAAAACCTGATACTTTAGCTTTTTTACCAATTCCCCATACTCCATCAATTGCAAAAACATTATTGTTATATTCTTCAACAAGCTGAGATTTTCCAATTAAAGCAGCACCTAATGATGATCTTGAATTAGGAAAATTATGATTAACTCTTGTAACGAAAAAATTATTTTTTTTAATATTTGAATCTAAAATTTCATCTGTAGACATACTAAGAACACCTATATTTGTGTTACCTACCTTACCTGATAATCTTCCACCTCCTATAATTGGAACAACAGATCCTGTTTCAGATATACCAATTTTTCTACTAAAAAATAAATCAATTTCTCCAGGACTCCCTACAGAAAATAATCCAGCGTTTTCTAAGAAAAAAGATCTTTTTTCAGGATAAAACAGATTAAATCTATCAAGGTTAACTTGTTGATCATCTACTTCAGCTTGAGCAAAATCTGTGTTATAAGTTAAATCCAAAGTTAGAGACGGAGTAATACTATATTTCATATCGGCTCCAATGTCTATGTTAGATGAAAAATTCTCTACTTTTTCATTATTAGAAAATTGAATTAAAGTGTAAGGAATAAATTTTAAATTTCCGGGTTTTCTTAAAGATAAACCATTCATTTTACCAGCTAAAGAAACTCTTTTAATATTAAAATTAAAACCCAAAGGAAGTGGTGCCCAGAAAGAAATTTCATTTGATTTTATAATATTTCTTTGAAAATTTATCCCCCAAGTTTTATTTTGACCTTGATTAAATCTAATGGAATTTAGTGGTATTGCAAATTCTGCACTCCAGCCATAATCACCTACTTCTGTTTTGACCTCCCATGCTGCATCCCAATTTAAATTTGTACCTCCTATAACCCCCCCCTGCTGTCTTTGGGCAGTTCTATTTCCTACCCCTTCATTGTCTATTTGTGCGTCGTACTCCACTCCAGCCGAATTTGTTCCAAATAAAAAACCATTTTGCTGATCATTATAAGTATCAATAATAAATAAAAAACTATCGTCCGTATCAAGATTAGCATCTCTCCTAGAGTCAGATACTACAAGTCCTTTTGGATTTGAATCATAACAAACAACACCAACAAACATAGTTGTGTTATTAAAAGCAACTTTTATATCTGTATTTTCGGATGATAACATACCAAAAGAAGGTTTTGATTGAGTCATTGGACCAATATCTGTAATGTTTTTCCATATAAAATCATTAATTACATCTCCGTCGATATTAGGAGAATCAGTAATATATGTAACATTAAAAGATGGTCTTTCTATTAAAGTCTTATCTTGAGAGAAACAATAAAAAGGTATAATAAATATTAGCAATAATCTTTTCATCATTTTATAATGGGATACATATTAAATTTTTTATTATCAAAAAATTGAATTCTGTTTGGAATTACTTTCTCAATCTGATTTTTTAAAGTTTCAGAAATTCTATCACTTCTATATCTTACAGCTAAATAAGGTAAATAGCTTTCTGAAACATCTTCTCTCAAAGGATTATCTCTAGCATAATCAGAAATAAATTCACAATCATCTCTCTGTGCTTGTAACCATTCTTCAGAAAGAGCATAGTAACTATCTAATGATGTATGAGATGCCTCGTGTACAAATGTTTCCTCTAAAATCCCTTGGTTTTCATAATATTTTTCTGAATAATCTGTGTGAATTAATAGATTATTGTTCCCTCCCCCAAAAGGCTCTACTCCTCTATGAATCCATGAAGTCTCCACATCTTTTCTTAATTCAGTTGTTAATCTTCCAATTACAATAGCATACTTCAAAGCATAAGTTTCCGCATTCTCTATGTTTTCAAACTCAGGATTAACTTGAAATTCAATAGATAAATTGTCATCATAATCAGCCTTAAATAAAAATGGCTCAGTAGTAATCCAATCTTTAACTCTTCTATCATACATTGATCTTGTTTCTTTACCCTGATAAGTTAGACTTACAAATGTTGTGTAATCTTTATCAGTGATAATATCTGGATCTATAAAAATTGTTCCAGAAAAAGGTGGATTATAAATTTCATTGCAAGAATTATTATCATTATCATAATTATTTGAACAAGAAAATAATAGAAAAAAAGCAATAAGATTTTTCACAAAATAAAATTCATCATTTGATCTAATGTAAATGTAAACTTTTAAATAACCAACTATAGAAATTTTTAAAATTCTTTCTTTTATTAATTATCATTTTATAATATTTACAAAAATGAAATCGGCGTTTCCAAAATTTTCTCAAAATGACCCAAAAAAATTTTTCAGAACTTTAAATTCAAGAATAAATAATTATTTCAAAGAAAATAATTTAAAGAAAACTGGTAACTGGAAGTTATACTTAAAATCAATAATAATTTTTGGAATTTTTTCAATTCCATACTTTTTAATAATGTTTTATGATTTTAATCAGTGGGTAAGCTTGGGTCTTGTTATAATTATAGGAATTGGAATGGCAGGTGTTGGAATGAATATTATGCATGACGGTAATCATGGTGTTTTTTCTAGTAGAAAATGGGTAAATAAACTGATGGGCAGCAGTATTTATATTTTAGCTGGAAATGCATATAATTGGCAAATTCAGCATAATGTTTTACACCACACCTATACAAACATTCATGGTCATGACGAAGATTTAGACGCAGGTAGAGTTCTAAGATTTAGTGAACATAGTACATGGAAGCCACATCATAAGCTACAACATATCTATTCATTTCTGTTATATGGATTGATGACTTTGAATTGGGCTGTAATAACTGACTATTTCCAAACAAGCAGGTACATCAAAAGAGGACTTTCTTTCAAAAAATTTGTCAATCCAACTAAACAATGGGTAAACCTAATAATTACTAAAGTTCTCTATTATTCTATTTGGATTGTACTTCCTATTATTTATTTAGATTATGTATGGTGGAAAATAGTCATTGGGTTCGTTGTAATGCATTATACTGCTGGAATCATTTTAAGTACTATTTTTCAATTAGCCCATATTGTTGAAAAAGTTAAAATGCCTTTACCTTCAAATACATTAGGAATGAAAAATACATGGGCTATTCATCAGTTATTTACAACATCAAACTTTTCAACTAATAATAAAATAATGAACTGGTTTTCAGGAGGTCTTAATTTTCAGGTTGAGCATCATCTTTTTCCTAATATCTCACATATTCATTATAAAAAATTATCTGAGATTGTTAAGAAAACAGCAAAAGAATTTAGTTTGCCGTATAATGAGTACAAAACCACTAGAGACGCTCTGAAGTCACATTATTTATTTTTAAAATCAATGGCTAAAAAACCTCTTAGTATTGCAAACTAATTTAAATTATTGTAAGTTAAATTTTATTTAATTACATAAACAATGAAGTATTTTATAATTTTATTATCTCTTCTTACATTATCATGTAATAATTCTAAAGATAAGATAGCTGTTTATATGTCTCCTACCTGTGGATGTTGCAAAAAATGGGTATCTCATCTTGAAAGCAATGGTTTTAATGTTGAAACTATTTATGAAAATAATATGCGATCAATAAAATCAAAATATAAAATATCTCAAAAAAACACCTCATGTCATACTGGAGTAATTGGATCCTATTACATTGAAGGTCATGTCCCAGCAAATGAAATTAGAGAGCTCTTAGAAAAAAGTCCTGATATTTCTGGATTGACAGTTCCTGGAATGCCAGCAGGCACTAATGTTCCTGGAATGGAAACTATTAATGAAAAAGCCGAGTACGATGTTCTCTATGTCAATAAAGATGGTTCTTCGGCTGTATGGAAACATTACAATTAAATAAATTTCTTCTCGAGCTATATGATATTAGTATCCAAAGTCTTAAAAAACTTGATGGATATGATAATCAAAATTATTTAATTAAATCAAGGTCTAGTCAAAAGTTTATATTAAAGATTTATAATTTTTCTCAAGAAAACTTATCTTTTATTCAAGCTGAAAATGATTGCCTAAATTATCTCTCAAAATTTAGAAAATCTCTATATCCTCGTCCAATTAAATCACTCAAAAATTCTTATGCAGAAATTGTTGAATTAGATAATTCCAAAAAAATAATAAGAATGCTCTCTTATTTAGAAGGAATTTTTATTGGAGAAGTTAAGCAAACTCCTCATTTATATAAATCCATAGGCAGACTAATTGCCAACCTATCAAAACAATTAAAAAATTATAACAATCATATACTTTCATCGAGAAAATGGCAATGGGATATTCAGTACCTTCGCTTAAATAAAAAATATCTACCATTCATAAATAATCCATCAGACAGAAAGATTGTGCAATATTTTATGCAACAATTTGAAGAAAATGTTATCCCAAAGATTGATAGTTTAAGGACAGCAGTAATTCATAATGATACTAACGAGTGGAATATATTAATTAATAGAGAAAACAAACTATCTATTATTGATTTTGGAGACTTAACTAAATCACAACTAATAAATGAGGTGGCAGTTACTCTTACATATGCTTCATATAACTCTAAAAATCCTTTAGATTCAGCCTCTATTGTTTTAAAATCTTTTAATAAAATAATAAAATTGACGGATAAAGAAATATCTCTTTTATATTATCTAATTTCTGCAAAACTATGCATAAGTGTTTGTAATTCTGCCTATTCTAAGAAAGTAAATCCAGAAAATAAATACGCACTAGTTTCAGAAAAAAAAGCTTGGAAAATGTTAAGATTTCTCGTTGAAACTAGCCCAGTTTATGTTGAAAATATTTTTAGAAAAGCAGTTGGAAAAAAAATAAAAAAAAATAAGAATGTAAATGAACTTATTAAAAAAAGAGAAAAAGTAGTAAGTAAACTCCTATCAATTAGTTACAAAAAACCAATTGTTTTTGAAAGTTCAGCATTTCAGTACATGTTCGATAATTTGGGAAATAGTTATCTTGATGCATATAATAATATACCTATTGTTGGGCATGCTCACCCTAAAATTAATGAAGCAATTAGTAATCAGTCTAAAAAACTTAATACTAATACACGATATATATATGAAGGTCTGTATGATTACTCTAAAATGCTTCTTAAAAAATTTCCTAAAAAATTGAATAAAATTTTTTTTGTAAATTCTGGAAGTGAAGCCAGTGACCTCGCTATTAAATTAGCTCTAAGCCATTCAAGAAATGAAAAAGTTATGGTTTTAGAGAATGGCTATCATGGAAACACTCAGAGAGGAACAGAAATAAGTCATTATAAATTTTCTCAAAAAAAAGGAATTGGAAAAAAAGATTATGTTGTAACTATTCCCATGCCCAGTTTATTCAATAATAAATTGAATGGATCTAATAAAAAAATAGGCGAGAAATATGCTATTCATGCTACAAAATCTATAAATAATATAGCTGCATTCATTTCTGAACCTATTTTAGGTTGTGGTGGACAAGTAGTTTTACCTCCAAACTATCTTAAAATTATTTATGAAGAGATTAGAAGAAAAAAAGGGGTATGTATTAGTGATGAAGTCCAAACTGGATTTGGTAGATTAGGAAAATATTTTTGGGGTTTTGAAATGCATGATGTTATTCCTGACATTGTAATACTAGGAAAATCAATCGGAAACGGACATCCAATTGGAGCAGTCGTAACTACATCTGAAGTGTCCAAATCATTTGAGAAAGGAGTAGAATTTTTTAGTTCATTTGGAGGTAATCCAATATCATGTGCTGTAGGTATATCTGTATTAGAAATAATTGAGCAGGAAAATTTACAAGAAAATGCTAGGATTGTTGGAAATTAT
Organism: Marinoscillum sp.; assembly: GCA_038134805.1. Taxonomy (GTDB): domain Bacteria; phylum Bacteroidota; class Bacteroidia; order Cytophagales; family MED-G16; genus MED-G16. The sequence continues at coordinate 24,382 of JAYPVV010000012.1, forward strand.
TATAAAAAACAATTAAAAAAACTTCAAAAAAAATTTCCGTGTATTGGTGATGTTAGAGGTGAAGGTCTTTTTCTTGGATTTGAAATTGTAAAAGAAAATTCAAAAATTCCAGATACTGATTTAGCCCAAAAAATTAAAAATGAGCTGAGAACAAATAAAGTATTAGTTGGATCTGATGGCCCGTATAATAACGTTATAAAAACAAAACCCCCACTATGTTTTTCAATGAAAAATGTTGATACTGTTATTAATTCTCTTGAAAAAATATTGGGATTTTACTTTCCTAAAGATATTAAGTTAGAAAACAATCTATAAGCTCCACTCACTCCTGAAGGTAATTGTCGGAACCACGAATATGAGGTATATACAAAATGACCCTTTCCAACTTTTGATATTAAAATCCCTCCTTTATTAGCTGTTTCTCCTTGATCATTAGATGATATTATCACCTCATATTTTTCAGACCATGAATCAGGGAAATATAGTCCTCTTTCCTGAACCCATCCATCAAAATCATTTTGAGAAATTTTATTTGGATAACTTAATGCCCTATGTTCTTTATTTAAAATTGTAACAGGTGCATCTTCTTGAGAAACTCTATTTCTGGAAAGAGTAAAAGGATAAGGAGCAAAATTATCAGTATCTAAATTTCTAGAAGTGTTGTACTGCACTATTACATTCCCTCCTTTACTCATAAATTCAATCAAAATTGGCTTAATTTCATATAAAGAATTATCCGAATTATATGCTCTAATTCCTAAAATTATTGCATCATAATTAGATATTTTTTCTATAGATATATCATCTTTTTCTAGTAGGTCAACTTCATATCCTACAGTAGAAAGTGCTTCAGGTATTTTATCACCACTTCCCATTATATACCCAATTTTATTTGACTTAATATTTAAATTAAAATCTATTATTTTAATTTCAGAAGATGGAAATCTAGTCTGAGGAGATATATGATCGTAATTAACTAATTCAATACCCCTACTATACTTTATACCATCAATATCAGAAAAAAATGAAATATTATTATCTGTTTTCACTCCATTTAATAAGGTTACCTCAAAACTGATATCAACTTTATCATTTTTGTTTTTTAGGTTAACATCTACATATTCAGGTTCAACTTTTATATTCTCATCAACATATGGGTAAATTCTTGCACTCATGTTATTAACTCCAGAAATAATTTCAAGATCAATTTTCTTTTTATTTGTGTTAACAAATAATTCAAGTTTGTTTTTTGGATTTATATAGATAGGATTTCCAATTACAAATGGCTTATAGTCATCCCCTTTTACAGGATTATTCTTTTTAAATACAACAGGAGACAAATAAGAAATTAATTGATTGTTTATCCTAAAAGTAAACTTTGATAATATTGATGGCTCATTATCTGCATTTCCAACATCAAGTAAATTCTCTATGTTATAACTTCCGAAATTAGGTTTTTCTCTAAGCCAATATTTTTCTGAAAAAGTAAGAAAGTCAGGAATAATTACTTTCTTATTTAGAGATAGTAAAATGTTATTATCGAGAGTGTCTCCAATAATATACTCATTATCAAAAATCTCGATCTTCTCAAGTTTTATTAAGTAAGGACTTCTATTAATTACATCAAAATTTATTGTAATTTCATTTCCAGAGGAAGCTAAATCTACATTAGATAAAGATTCAAAAAACAAACCTGATGAAGCTTTTATTAGATTTTTAATTTCATTCTTTTTAATTTCCCTCCAATCTCTATCAACTAACCTATTTAACTCTTTATAAGCTAAAGAAAGATCATCTATTATCTTGTATGGATAATTTATATTAAATGAATCTTGAGCTTTTTTAATATGATTTAATAAGGTCTCACTTGGATTAACCCTCTCCCAAGAGGTTTCAATATCTTCCATTAGATCATTAGTAGATTTATTTCCCTGAGAGTAAATTAAATATTCAATTTCACTTCCCCTTCTTCTGAGTGAACCAAAAGCTTGGCTTTTATGCATAGATCTACTTTCTGAAGCCAATTCATTGTAGGACTTGCCAATTTTAGAGTTATAAACACCTACATCTAATTTTATCATTTCACTTTCATCTAATTCATTGATATTTGTGAAAAAAGAGGATGTATTCCACATTATTCTCTTTGGTTTCCATACTTTAACATACTCTAACTGTTCAGGAAATGCATCTGGATCTCCTGAAAGATTAAAAGCTTTATTTGCAAGTATTGCAGATGAAGTATGATGACCATGTGTTATACCAGGAGTCTGATTAAATCTTGTAATTAAAATGTCAGGCCTAAATTTTCTAATTATCCACACAAAGTCTGATAAAATTTTTTCTTCATTCCAAAATTTTAACGTTTCAACAGGACCTTTTGAATACCCAAAATCTAATGCAGAAGAAAAAAACTGTTTACCTCCATCAATTTTTCTTGCTTCCAATAGCTCTTGAGTTCTAATTACTCCAAGATTTTCTTTAAGATGAGTACCTAAAAAGTTTTGACCTCCTCCACCTCTTGTTGCAGAAAGATATCCTGTCTCATATTTTCTTTCATTTGCTAGATAAGTTATTAACCTAGTGTTTTCATCATCAGGATGCGCTGCTATATATAATACCTTACCAAAAACATCTAGTTTGTCTAGCATAAAGGAAATATTTGAGGATGAATAGAAATTTAACTCCTGACCAAAAAATGGATTAATTGAGCAGAAAAGAGAAGTAATTAATAATGATATTATTTTTAAATTCATTCTAAATTATAGATTTAAACTTAAGCAATTGTGAGTTTTTTTTTTAATAATTACCTTATAAAACCATCTACATTCTCTCTATAATCAATCACGAACCCATTCTCTAAAGCAAAATCTTTGAACTCTTTAGTCGCAGGTCCTGTTACTATGAATTTTTCGAGAGTAAAAAGATTAAAGAATCTTTCAAAATATGGACCATTTATAAAGTTTTGACCATGTTTTACGCCAGAACTACTTTCATCATATTTTTCATATAAAGTGATAGATTTCTTATCTTCCGAAATATAATAGGCATATTCTAAACAAAAGCTTTCAGATTTTAAAACATTTTCAGTAATCTCATTAATAAACTGATTTAAATCTTCTGTTGAATTTTCATTGACTTTAAGATCAATTATAAACGTAATATTTTTTGAAGATGAATTTCTTAAAAATTCATTTGAATTATTTTTAACTTCATTACATGAGAATAAAAATAAAAAAGAAAATATGTGTGGTAAAAATTTCATAATAATATGTATTAGTTAAGTTTCACTCTTGCTAAATAATCAAAAGCTGTAATAAATAAATATTTTTCATCATTATCAAATGCACAGTTTAATGCATTACTGGATGTTCCAATTGTTGCTAAATGTTTACCTTCAGCACTTATAATTAAGACCCCCCCTGGACCTGTAGAAAATACATTACCAGATGAGTGAACTTTTAAACCATCAAACCACGATCCTTCATGTGATTTAATAATTTCTGAGCCATCAAAAAAAATTTCTCTATTCTCAAGTCCATTATCAGTAATATCAAATTTTGTTATTATTGGATAATTAACATCCGACGAATTTACATAGAGAATTTTATTATCTGGTGATATTGCAATACCGTTTGGGAGTAATAAGTCATCAACCAAAAGTTCTAAGACGCCATCACTTGATAACTTATACACTCCATTTTGAGGCTGTTCTTTTAATTCACTAGTAAATAGCTTATCTAAACCAAATCCATATGGAGGATCAGTAAAGTATAAGTCACCATTAGAGGAAAAAACTAGGTCATTAGGACTATTTAATAGTTTGCCTTTATAATTATCGACAATCGTCTCGAATTCAGAATTTTGATTATTCCATTGCAATAATTTTGCAATTCTTCTATCTCCATGTTGTGCAAGAATTAAATTTCCTTGAGAGTCTAAAACCATTCCATTAGATCCTAAAATACCATCTGATTCTACTGGAACAATTCCAGTATAACCACTTGGATCAAGAAAAAGAGACATTCCTGAATCTTCTGTCCAAATAAATACTTTATTTAAGGCTGCTTGAGTAAAAAGTAAAGCATTTAGATTATCAACCCAAATAGGTCCTTCAGCAATTACTAAAGAGTCAGCTAATAACTCAATTCTTGAATTTTCATCAACGAACTGTTTTGCAGACTCATCAAAAATTGAAATATTACCCCTAGTCAATCTAGTGAATTTTTTTTCATCAGAAGATGAAGAGCATGAAAATAGAATAAGTAAGGTTATAAGATAAGAATAGTTCATATAAATGCTTAATTTTTTCACTAATGTAAATATATAATATCAATTATTGATATTGATTTAACAAAGCTTCTCTCATCAAAGAAGGAGGCATATTACCAATTTTAAGAAGATCTTCATGAAAGTTAGAAATACTAAAATGATCTCTTTTTATTTTTTTATACTCTTCTCTCATTTTTAAAATTTCGGTCATACCTATAAAATAACCAATAAAGTATCCTGGTCTAGAAGAAGAAGAATCTATCTCAAGTTGAGCAGCCCATCTTAAAAAACCAACTTTTTCAGTCATCAAAGAGATAGCATCTTCATAAGATAATTTTCCAGTATGCATTCCTACATCGTAAATTACTCTTGCATTTCTCCATAATCGTAGTTGTAATTGTCTCAATTTTATTTTCTTATTTGGATAGAAATCTGTTTCTAACATTAACTGTTCATTATAAAGCCCCCATCCTTCACTAAATAAAGAAATTCCATTTTCTCTTCTTAATTTCCTTGGATTATGCATCTGATAAAGTCCTTGGATATGGTGTCCAGCATAAGTTTCGTGAGGAGAAGTAACAATTATTACACCCCAATCATGTTCTACTAAATATTCATTTTTAGTTTTTGAATCCCATGTTTCTTCGTATGGATTAATTTTCCATTGTGAGGTAAAGTATCCTTCATCATCTAAACCCTTAGAAATTGAAAAGTTTCCGTAGTAAGAGGTTTTTCTTAGATACTCTTCTCTTGGAACCACAAAGACTCGTTCTTTCCATGGAATTGGTATCAAATTATTATTTTTAATATGATCTCCTGATTTATTTACCCAAAGCTGATGAGCATAAATCATGCTATCAGGGCTTGGAAATTCATTTTTAATTTCTCTTAAGACTTCATAAACATTTTTTGTAGAATCAATCTCTTTAGATAATTTCTCCATCTGAATAAGAGTTTTATTAAACTCTTTCCACCCAAAATCCCATAGAGATTCATCATTATAACCAAGTAAAAATTGATTTTTTAAAATATTATTATAAGTTTTTTTTCCTATAGAAAATGATGAAATCTTTTTCTTAGGCAGATCTTCGTCTAAAAATTTAATGTAAGATTCAAGCTTAAGTAAAACTTCATTACTTAATTCTAGTATACTACTCTTTTGACCTTCTGAAATAATACCACATTTTTCAAAAAAAGATTCTATTTCATCAGTAAATATAGAACTTGAATTTTGAGCCATAAATAATCCAAGTTCTTGAAATCTAGGAACAAAAAAAGTTAGCTGTTTTGGGGCTAACTCTAAATCACTTTTTATTATAGGTAGATAAGTAAGTAAAAAATTAATTTTTTCTTTACAATCCTTTGGACCATTTAAGGTTAATGATATATCTCTAAATCTCATGTAGTCTCTAGGATCTTTTTTCCATGATTGGATTTCTTCATATTCAATGATCTTTCCTACAATAATACTTTCTATAAATTTATAATCTATAGTGTTCTCTTTACTCAATTTTTCAACTTGAATTCTTTTTAGTATATCAATCTTATTTTTGAATTCATTTAATTCACTTGATAAGAAATCATTACTCAATCTTCGTTTATTAACAGAACTATTAGACTTAAGGTTAAAATCATTAACAAAACTCTCAAACTTTTTATTTTCTGAATTATTTTCAAATACTAAAACTATAAGAGCAAATAATACAGGAATTAATAATATCTTTTTGTTAAAAATCATAATCTAAAGTAATAAGTTATAAATTTATAAATATTAATATGAAACCTAACACTCTCCTTTTTTTATTAACATTTACCATATCCTGTAATACTAATGATAATTTTGTTAGATCTCCATTTTCTAATTTAGATACTTTAGCTACAAATGATTGGTGGAACAGAGAAAAGAACCCTATAATTAATATGAAAGTAGATAGAAATGATGTTATTGCATTTGGAATATATACTCTCTCTAAAAACACTCTCAAATTAACTGCTCAGTTATTTCCTCTCTATCCAGAAGAAAGTAGAATTGTGTCTCTCGAATTTTTAGATAATAATAATTGGATTGAAATTGATTCAAAAAATATAAATGAAATCGGATGGTCTACGACATTTAAAATTGATAACTGGGATGACTCTAAAGACGTTAGATATAGATTAAAACATGGAAAAGAGGCGTACTTTGAAGGTCTTATTAGAAAAAATCCTGTAGATAAAGATATTCTTACACTAGCTGCATTTTCATGTAACAGTAATAAGGATAGAGGAGACAGAATAAATTATATAAAAAATATTAATCATATTGATCCGGATATATTATTCTTTGCAGGTGATCAGTCATATGATCACAAAGAACACACTGCCGCATGGTTAAAGTTTGGAATGCAGTTTAGAGATATTTTTAGAGATAGACCTTGCATAACAATCCCAGATGATCATGATATTGGACAGGGAAACCTCTGGGGAGAAAATGGGAAAGTTGCTTCATCTCCTGCAGGAAATGACGGGGGCTATTATTATGATAAGGAATATATAAAAATGGTTGAAAGAGCTCAGACAAGTCATTTACCTGACCCTTTTGATGGCACACTCATTGAGCAGGGAATTGGTGTCTACTTCACAAATCTAGAATATGGAGGAGTAGATTTTGCTGTAGTCGAAGACAGAAAGTTTAAATCTGGTCCAAATGGAAAAATTCCCCAACAAGGTCCAAGGCCTGATCATATCCTCAACCCTAAATACGATCCTCAATCCATTGATTTAGATAATCTAACTTTATTAGGTGAAAGACAACTTAATTTTTTAAATACATGGGGTAAAAACAAAAATTTTATGATGAAAGCAGTGTTATCTCAGACTGGATTCTGTGGAGGAGCTCATCTTCATGGAACTAAAGAAAATAGATTACATGCTGACTTAGATTCAAACGGATGGCCTCAGAAAGGAAGAAAGAAAGCCTTAAAATTAATTAAAGAAGCAAATGCAGTCCATATCGCTGGAGATCAGCACTTGGCAACGGTTATAAAACATGGAATAGAAGATTTCGATGATGGTCCATGGGCCTTTGTGGTACCAGCTATAATAAATAATTATTACAGTAGATGGTGGTGGCCTGAGAATGAAAATAAAGGAGTCTACGGAAACAATGAACTGCCTTGGACTGGAAGATACTTAGATGGCTTTAATAATAAAATAACTATGCACGCGTACGCAAATCCAGACACAAACTCAAATGGTGCTGGTTATGGTATAATTAAATTTAATAAAGAAGATAATAAGGTGACATTTGAATGTTGGCCAAGATTTGTAGATGTTTCTAAAGATGACTCTAAACAATTTAAAGGTTGGCCAATAACAGTTGATCTCAATTAGATTTTTTCCATCTATCAGGATGTAATGCGTCATATTCTTTCCCCATACCTAAATCCATAAATACCGGATCAATCATATCTTTCTCCCACTCTTCAAATTTTGATTTCAGCCTATTATATATATTTTTTGAAGAACTTATAATATTATTTTCCTCACCTAAATCATTAGTTAAATCAAAAATAAATTCTTCATCTTTAATTCTAATATATTTATATCTCTCATCTCTAATTGCATCAATATCCTTATCTCTGTTCTGCCAGTATAAATACTTATGAGGATAATCTTTATTCTCTCCATTTATATAAGGAATTAAATCAATTCCATCTATTTCATTCTTTATGAAACTATTTGCGTTAGCAGCTGAAGCAATAGTTGCAAAAATATCAAGAGATATAATTGGTTTATCATAAGCTATACCCTTTCTAATTTTTTTTGGCCACTGCATAACAAAAGGAACTCTTATGCCCCCTTCAAAATAATCACCCTTTATTCCTCTAAGTGGTCCATTATCTGAATGATTATACCATTCAACTCCTCCATTATCCGAAAAGAAAAATACAATTGTGTTTTCAAAAACATTTTTTTCTTTAAGCTTGTCAAGTATTAATCCAATACCATCATCCATTGATGTAACCATTGCAGCATATTTTCTCCTCTCTTCTTTGACAATATGATTATTTCTTTCTAAGTCTCTAGTTGTAGCTTGCAGAGGTGTGTGTGGAGCGTTATATGATAAATATAAAAAAAATGGACTCTCAGAATTTTCTTCAATAAATTTTACTGCATTGTCTGATAATTCTTCAGTAAGATATTTTTTAGTATTTATTCTTTCTCCATTATCATAAATTTTTGTGATGTAACCATCCATTTGACGTTTTGCAGAAGATAAATCATTTAGCGTCAAATCATCAGGAAAATATCTATGACCACCTATTAAAAAACCAAAAAACTCATCAAATCCTCTTTTTTCAGGGACAAGAGATTCATGGGCACCTAAATGCCACTTACCAATTGCCTTTGTTTTATAATTCACTTTTTTTAGTACATCAGGTATTGTTTGTTCAGATAAGGGTAATCCCATCAATGAATCATTTGGGGCAAGAAGAATATTTCTAGAGTATCCAAATCTATTCTGATATCTTCCAGTTATCAAGCCTGCTCTACTTGGAGAACATACAGCATACGATACATATCCCTGTGAAAAGACAACACCATTATATGCAATTCTATCAATATTTGGAGTAAATATTTCCTTGCTTCCATGAAACCCAACGTCGGCATATCCCTGATCATCACTAATAATTACAATGATATTCGGTGGAGTATCTTTTTTATTTGCACAAGAAAATAATAGAAGAAATAATAAAAATGAATTAAAATTATTTATCATAAGAGTTAATTAAAATCAATTAATCTTGACATCAATATTGTCTGGTTTGATATTTTTATTTTTTACGTATTTTTCTAACCAATTGTCCATCTCATAAAGCATATGTAGAATTGATTCTCTAGCTCTATATCCATGACTTTCTTTCGGGAGCATAACTAATTTTGAGGTGCCTCCATGTCCTTTTATAGCATTAAAAAACCTTATGCTTTGAATGGGGAATGTTCCTGAATTATTATCTTCTTCTCCATGAATTAGTAAAATTGGCTCATTTACTTTGTCGGCATGCATGAATGGTGACATATAATTATAGAGTTCTGGAGCTTCCCAATAAGTTCTTTCTTCTCTTTGGAAACCAAAAGGAGTCAGAGTTCTGTTATAGGCACCACTTCTTGCAATTCCGGCTGCAAAAAGGTCGGAGTGAGCAAGAAGATTAGCTGTCATAAATGCTCCGTAAGAATGTCCACCGACGCCTACTCTCTTTCTATCTCCAATACCCATATTTACAATTTTATCAATAGCAGCCTCTGCATTCATAACTAATTGCTTCCTAAAAGTATCATTTGGTTGATCACCATCAAAACCAACAATAGGCATCTCTGTATCAGCCATAACTGCGTAGCCTCTAAGAGCCCAAAAGATAGGAGATCCATAATTAATCCTTGTAAACTGATAAGGTGAATTTCTAACTTGGCTAGCAACATTTTTAGAGGTATATTCTCTTGGGTATGCCCAAATAAGAACAGGAAGTCTTCCCTCTTTCTCTGGATCATATGAATTTAAAGTATAAACTATCGAACTGAGATCAATTCCATCTTCTCTCTTATATTTAATAACTTCTTTTTTGAGAAGCTCTAGTTTTTTATAAGGGTTTTCAAAAGCGGTAATTTGAGATAGCTCTTTTGTCAGAATATTTCTTAAAAAGTAATTTGGATTTTCAGTTATTGACTCTCTGGAGGTTATTATAAATTTCTGATTATTATCAAACATTTTTATCGGTCTCTCATAAAAAGGTGCCTCAGATCTAAAAATTAATGAAGTCTCTAAATTTTCTGTATTGAACAAGCTTAAAAATGGTTTGTAACCTTGAGGAGAACCACCTTGACCAATCATATAAATAGATTTTTTTTTGAAGTGAAAAACATTTCTTCCAAACTCATTTTTTTCTAGAACGGGAGATCCAGGATCAGAATATATATCATCATATTTTCTATCAAATAAGACCTTTTCTTTTGATCTTTTCTCCGTGTTCAATAAAGAAGTAACTTCACTCCTATCTTTCCATAATCTTTCTTTGAGAATGGCATACTCTGAGTCAGACCAAAGTAAATCACTGAATCTAAGATTAGTTCTGGCTAACTCCTTCTTTTCGCTTATAAAAGGTTTAGATAAAGTATAGATTATATCTCTGTGCTCGACCTGATTACTAGGATCACCTCCATCATTTGCTTCAACCCAAAAAAGTTCACTTTCTTTATCATTTCTCCATGATATAGACCTTGCACCAACTCTTGTAGCATCAAAGCCTTTTGGTCTAACTTCATCAATTGGAATATTTGCTATTAATTTTTTTGAGAGTGTTTGTAAATTCATCACCTCAACCTTATATGGAAATCTGTAGTAAGGGACTAAATAAGAAAATGGTTTTAAGATTGTTTTAATCATTATATATTCCTGATCAGGAGATAAGTCATACTCTTTAATCATCCCTTCTTCAATCTTAACTTCAGATTCTTGAGTTAATGAAATTATTTTTAGAGAAACACACGCAAAATGCTCAAATAAAACCTCATCATTTTTGTTTTTAATAAGATCCTGGTAAGTTCTTGAGGGAGCATTTTGATCTGTCGTTTCTTGTATAATAGGCCCAGTAGGAACAGAACTAATTTCAGGTTTCTCTTGAGAACATCTAAAACTAACAAGTATTTCATTACTTGAATTCATCCATTGAAAAGGCTTAACATTTATATCATTTATGTATAAATCAGATACTTTAATTGATTTATTTGATTTAATATCAAATACCCAAAGCTCTACTCCCGCATCGGTTGTGTTTGTGAATGCTACTTTTTTCTCATCTGGTGACCAATCAAAAAAAGAAAACTTACCATTATCTGGGTGATTAGCTGAAATCTCTAATCCTGACAAAATATCAATTAATGAAAATGACTTGTAATAATTCATTCTGGAAGATGTGTACCTTAAAGGATCAATTCTTGTCCCAGCTATTCTCAACTCATCAGAAGCTAGCTGATCAATAGACTGATACCCATCTCTTTTCAATACAAGACCTGATGTTCCCCTATTATTTAAATTAAGAGTGGGTTGAGGTTCAGCCTCAATCATATTCTTTATGACATCTGGAGGAATTTTATAATCTTGTGAGAATAAATTAAAGTTGAATAAAATAAAAATTAAAACGAGCTTTTTCATAAAGTTTAATTGGGTAATGATAATGTTTAATATGAAGATATACTTTTTTTACGCTTTGAGTAAAATAAGTTATAAAAATTTATGTGATATCTATGATTTCCTCAGTCTTATTATTAAAAATAAAATTTTCTCCTTTTTTTTTATTTATAAGAATTTTACCAATTGGAGATGATAAAGAGATTAAAAAGACAGAAAATTCATTAGCATCAAATTTACCTAAGCCCAAAGAGACAAGGTAGTAGTAATTACTAGTTTTAACCAAACTACCAAATTCTATTTTTGAATATTTTTTATTTAAATCAATTAACTGAATTTTATTTAACTGATCTTGTAATTTTAAGATCTGATCTTGTAATTTGTCATATTCTGATTGCATTAAAGAGCGAGAAGTCTCAAATTTATCTCCAACACTTGACTTAGTAATTTCATTTTTTTCAGATTGGATTTTATCTAATTCATTTTTTAAAATAGAAATTTTTTCTTTTAAAAAGATTTTTAATTTATTCAGAACCTGAGCTTTTAAAGTCATCAAATTAATTTTAAAAAAACTCTTACAAAAGAGTATGAAAAAAGAGGTTTCCTAATAATTCACTGAATAAATTATCTTCTCAATAAATTCTCCAATTTTGGAAGAATCCATCCATCGTGCAACAACAACTATATTATGATCGGGGACTATTATAACATAATTCCCTCCAAATCCAGATCCATAGTAGATATTATCTGGTAAATCTCCCCATTTTCTCTCTCCCCTATTTAGCCACCACATATATCCATATGATTCATTATTTTCTGATGGAATTTGTATTTTTTTAATCCAGTCAGAAGAAAGAAGCCTTTTGCCTTCCCAGACACCATCTCTTAAAAAAAGTAGTCCAAAACGAGCATGATCTTCTGAGTTAATAAATAATCCGCCCCCAAAGTGTCCACCTCCACTCACAGATTGAACTTTGTACCCATCAATAATTGTCATTGACTCATCATAGCCATTCCATCTCCAAGTAGTTGAGGCATCTATTGGATCCATAATATATTCTTTTAAAACAACTGGTAGAGGTTTTCTAAATACATTTAGAAGAGAGTACGAGAGTAGATTAACTCTCACATCATTATACTTATAGTTTTTTCCAGGAGGTAAAAGCTTTTGTTTTTTTATTTCTTCAAGACTAAGACCTTTTGGAGGTCTATCAGCCCAGTCAAATGTACCAAAAAGCTCTCCTGACCATTGAGAAGATTGATTGAGAAGATGATGCCAGGTGATCTGGCTATTGTGAGAATCATCGAATTTTCCATCAAAAACATAGTTATGTAACCTATCTTCTAAAATGATTAACTCACTATCATAAGCTATACCAGCAACTGTAGAAAGATAACTTTTTGTTACACTAAAAGTCATATCTACTCTCTTTGTGTCTCCCCATTTAGCAACAATATATCCATTTTTTATAACTAGTCCATTTGTATCACCCCTATCTTTAGTTGGCCCTTTAACTCTATACCCAGGCTCATGACCAAATGACTTAAGGATTGCAATTCTTAAATCTTTCTCAACCGAATTCTCATTATTCTTTGCAAATTCAACAGCCAATGATAATTTATTAGAATCCATTCCCTGAGATTCTGGAGACTTTTCCTCCCAATTTTTACTTGGATAGTATAGCTTTTGAGCTTCTAGAGAGAAAGAAAGAAAAAATGATAGTAAGATGAATCTCATAATTTGAATCTAATCATAATATATGATTTTTTAAAAATAATTATCTTGTTAATAAATATCGAAATGAAAAAAATATTTCTTTTCTTATCTTTTACTTCTTTTCTTTTCTCTTGTAAGCAAGAAGTTGATTATGATGATCTTGAGCAGAGAATTTTGACTCTTCTTCAATCAGAAAAGGGAGAATTTGCTGTCGCATTTAAAAATCTTTCTGATGGAAAAACAATACTTATCAATGAGAATGAAGAGTTTCATGCAGCTAGTACAATGAAAACACCAGTAATGATTGAAGTTTATAAAAAAAGTTATGAGGGTAAAATTTCTTTAGATGACACAATAAAAATTAAAAATGAGTTTAGAAGTATTGTAGATGGGAGTATGTTTTCTCTCTCATCTTTTAATGATAGTGACAAGAAAAGCTATGAAAAAATTGGAAATTATCTCTCTCTTAAAGAGCTTGTTTTTGATATGATTACTATAAGTAGCAATTTTGCTACTAATCTTGTCATAGACTATATTGGTTCTGAGGATATAAATAGCACTATGAATTCTCTTGGTGCAAAAAATATAAATATACTAAGGGGTGTTGAGGACTTGAAAGCATTTGATCTTGGCTTAAATAATACGACCACTGCTTTTGATTTACTTAATATATATGAGAATATGGCAAAGGGAAAAGTAATAAATTATGATTTATCAGAAGAGATGATTGGTATTTTAAAAAAACAAAAATATGATGATATTATTCCAAAATATCTTCCAGATACAGTTGAAGTTGCTCATAAAGATGGATGGATCAACGGAGTAAGACACGACTCAGGTATAGTTTATGCTGATAAAGAAAAAGTATATGTCCTTGTACTTCTCTCAAAAAAATTAGAGGATGATATTAAAGGTGCGGATATTTTAGCTAAAATTTCTCTAGAAATTTTTAATACAATTATATGAGAGTTGTAAAAAAAGCTGATCATATATCAAAATCTCTTTTCTACACTACAATCATAATAATTATTTATAGTTCCATTAATACTTCATATCTAAATATTGGTGCATATTCTTTTCTTCTCATTTTAGGGATTCTGCTTCTCTCGTATTATGTAGTCTATAGAATACTCAATTTTATTTCTTTCAAACCAATTAGCCTTAGTTCTTTTTTCATATTGCTTTATATTTCAAATACAATATATTCTTCTATTCCTATCTATTTTGTATGGTTATATTTTTTAGTATTATTCTTTCCAGTGTTTTATATTATAAAAAGAGAGATTTTAAAATCAGTAATAAGTATTCTCATTTTAGTAATTATATCGTATTTCTATTTTTCTAAGTCTCAGTTAGAGGTGGAAAGCCTTGATCCATTTTTTAAATATCCTAAAGGAAAATATAAATTTTCATATTTAACATATTCACCTGGAGAAGATAGACATAGAGATGAATATAAAAATCCAGACATAATTTCTTACAAAGTAAATGTTGAAGAAATTTTAGATTCTGATTGGAATCAATCTAAAATAAAATGGAGAGAACAATTTTGGGGATTTAATAAAGAAAATATCCCATTAAATGGAAGATTATGGGTGCCAGAGGCAGAAGGAAAATTTCCAATAATTTCAATTATTCATGGGAATCACTCTATGCAAGAATTTTCTGATGATGGATATAATTTTTTAGGAGAATTCTTTGCTGAGCATGGATACATTTTTAATTCATTAGATCAAAACTTTCTTAATGGATCGTGGACTGGAGATTTCAGAGGGAAAGAGATGTCAACAAGAGCATGGCATTTTCTTGAAAACTTAAAATATCTTAAAATGTTAGATAGTGACTCAACTAGTAATTTATTTAATAAAATTGACTTTGAAAATGTTATAATCATTGGACACTCAAGGGGTGGTGAGGCAGTGAATATTGCAGCAAAATTTAATAAATTAAAGCGTTTTCCTGATAATGGCAACATAAAATTTGATTATAATTTTGATATCAAAGGTATTGTAACAATAGCACCTACAGATTACAGATATTTTAGAAATTATAGGCTTCAAAATATAAATTATTTAAGTATTCACGGAGGTATGGATAGCGACGAGGAGAGTTTTTTTGGAATAAGACAATCAAATAGATTATCAAACTCCGAATCTTTTTCTGACTTTAATATTTTAATTGAAGGTGCAAATCATTCACAATTTAATAGCTCATGGGGTAAAGATGACTCTGGTTTTCCTAGTAAATACCTACTAAATAACAGGAATATTTTACCAGGATTCTTTCAAAAAAAACTTTTAACTTTTTATTTATATAATTTCATAAATTTTATAGTAAATGAAGATAAGTCCTCATTTGAAAAGCTAATAAAGTCAATAAACTACCCCATAAAGAATAGAAAATCAAAAAAAATAATTTCAAGATTCAAAAAGGGAGGAAGTAGAATATTACATGATTTTGAGGTAGATGAGATATTAGAGTCAAAAGAATCTCTTATAGATTTCTCTAACACAAAAAAAATCAAATTAGAACCTATTAATTTTAGGGGAGGAAAAGAACAACAAAATAATTCTTTATATATTAATTCCTCTGACTCAACATCAATGACAATAGATATTTTAAATAATGAAAAACAGTATAAAAATCTCATTTTTGATATATCAAACGAAAATGATTCTTCATCAATTTATGTTAATTTTTTGGACGATGAGAAAAATAATATTTTTAGAGAAGACATAAATGTATTTAATACTAAAATCGATCTAGATAATTTTAAGTTTGAATATCTGACTAAAGAAAGATTCAAAAAAGTAAATGACATTAATTTTTCTACTTACTATGTGCAACTTCCTAATAAAAAGTTTAAGTTCATAGAGTTTAAAATTAGTAAAGGTGAATATTATATAGATAATATATCTTTAGCAAACTAAAATGATGATAGAGGGATTGTTGTTAGATTTACTTTCTTTGATCCTTCTGAGTTATCAGTCCATGAGATATATAAATCATTATTAAATTCTTCAATCTGAGGAAAGCCAGTAGATCTTTCAGTGGAAACTTCATCAATAACTTTAATTTCTCCAAGTTCTCCATTAATATTTACTTTTCTCATTAGTAATTTTCCTTTCCCTTGAATTGTTGACAACCAGCTGATCAAGACTTCATCAGATGAAATAAACTCAACATCAACTCTGCCAATTGGTGAGTTATCAGTATCATCAATTAATATCTTGTCTCCAAACGTCCTCCCATTATCTTTCGAAAATTTTAAATTCACTTTTGGCCTTCCATTAGACGCTGAAAACCATGAAACTACTACATTTTCACCATTAGAGTCAATATTTGGTCCATTAACAGGACATCCTTTAATCTCCCATCCATCTTCATGAATGGGTATTCCTTCTGTCCACTCATTATCGATAAATCTAGAAAGATAGATATCTCTAATCTCTGACTCAGATCTATTTCTGTACACTAAAATTGGAATATTATTTGAAATCGTCATTGATGTTTGACAACAGTCACATACCATATTATCTACAAGAAATTCATTATATATGCTTCCATTTCTATCTAAAATTGCAGATCGAATTGTCATTGCTCCCTTTGCATGTCCATCATGACCTTTTCCAAAAGTATTCCTTCCGTCTAACCAACTAACCATAAAACCATCTTGATAAGGGATAGATGAAACAAATCCATGTTCAGATAAAGTGTTATCATCATGAATATTACTCATGTCTTTCCAATTACTATCCTTACTAAAATGATAATTTACATCATATGAAAAAGTTTCACTTGAACTTTTCTGAAGATGAAAAGAGAATATAGAATTAGAGGTATGATTATAAGATAGAGATGGGAAGTCAGCCCAGTTAACAAACCAATCTGTCCCTTTATTTATTAGCTCTTTGGCATTCCAATCTTTACCATTAAACCTTCTAACATAAAGAAAGTTAGTATCTAAAACCTTTTCTGTCCAAGATATAAATAAGTCATCTTCTGTTGATAAGAGAAATGACTCAGAAGAATTATTTGGGAACTCAATTGGCTTATAATAAAAATCATTAGTAGAGCACGAAAGTTGAATAAATAAAAAGAAGAAAAATAAAAACCTAACTCTCAAGGATTACTATTAAAAGTGATAAAATCATAAAAGTGATTGAAGGTATTGATTTGATTATAGGATCTTTAATTTTTAAATGCATGAGAATAGCACAAAACATCAGAATTGCTATACCTTGTGCAGAAAATTTAACAATTTCAGGAACCCATAAACCTACCAAAAGACCAACTGAAAAAACTACTTTTAGAGTGCCTACTAGATACATCATCCAGGGTGGAAGCCCATAAGCTTCAAACTCATCCCTCATATTTAACGCTGACCCACCTCTCCATGAAGAAGGTTTATTAAGATTTATAGTCCAAACTCTGATAACTGAAAGTCCAATTACAATTTGGAAAATTGAAATAAGCTGATCATTATTTAAAATATCCATTCTATAATACTAATACTTTTTTTTATATGATTCATATTTAATTTAAAAAAAAATACATAAATTATCTACCCTTTTTTTTCTAATTAAACCCTTATAAAATGAAAAAAACTTTTTTACTTATTTTAATATTTTTATTTGCTTTAGATAGTAATTCTCAAAGAAGAAGAGCCCCTCAAAGTTCAAATAACGTTCAAAAAGAAGATAATTTGTCTCTATCGGCTCTCAAGCTAAGAAATGTTGGTCCTGCGTTTTTGTCAGGGAGAATATCAGATATAGCTATCGACCCTCATAATGACAACGTCTGGTATGTTGCAACTGGATCAAGTGGAGTATGGAAAACTGTAAATTCAGGAACTACTTACACACCAATTTTTGATCGAGAATCAACCTACTCTACAGGATGTGTTACAATAGATCCAAACGATAACTCAGTTATTTGGATCGGAACAGGTGAAAATGTTGGTGGTAGACATGTAGCTTTTGGTGACGGAGTATTTAAAAGTGAGAACGGAGGAAAATCCTGGAAAAATATGGGTTTAAAAAATTCTGAGCATATCTCTAAGATAATTGTTCATCCACATAATTCAGATGTAGTTTGGGTTGCTTCTCAAGGCCCACTCTGGAGCTCAGGTGGCGAGAGAGGTCTTTATAAGACTACTGATGGTGGTGAAAATTGGAAAAAAGTATTAGGTGGAAATGAATGGACAGGTGTAACTGAAATAGTAATTGATCCAAGAAATCCCGATAGATTGTATGCAGCCACTTGGCAGAGACACAGAACAGTTGCAGCACTTGTAGGTGGTGGTCCTGAATCAGGTTTACACAGATCAGATGATGGTGGAGAAACTTGGGAAAAATTAAAAACTGGACTTCCTGCATCAAATATTGGAAAAATAGGTTTAGCTATTTCTCCTCAAAATCCAGATGTATTATATGCTGCACTAGAATTAGAGAGAACCAAAGGAGCTGTCTACAGGTCATCAGACAGAGGATCTTCATGGACGAAAATGTCTAATACTGTCTCTGGAGGAACAGGTCCTCACTACTATCAAGAACTTTATGCTAGTCCACACAAATTTGATAGACTCTATCTTATGAATGTAAGAATATTAACCTCAGAAGATGGTGGAAAGACTTTCAATGAGTTGAGAGAAAGAGATAAACACTCTGACAATCATTCTATTGCATTCAGAGACGATGATCCAAATTATTTATTAGTTGGAACTGATGCTGGTATTTATGAGTCTTTTGATTTAGCTGAAACATGGAAATATCATAAAAATCTTCCAATTACTCAGTTTTATAAAGTAGCTGTAAACAATGCATACCCATTCTATCATATTTTTGGTGGAACACAAGATAACGGATCTGCTGGTGGGCCATCTAGAACTGATGAAAGAGAAGGTATTAGTAATGATCATTGGTATAAGATTTTAGGTGCAGACGGACACCAAGCTGCTACAGATCCAGTTTACGATGATATAGTTTATGGTGAGTTTCAACAAGGTGTTTTACATAGAGTTGATTTAAAAACAGGAGAAGCTGTACTTATCCAACCTCAGCCTAGAGAAAATGAGTCTTATGAAAGATGGAACTGGGATTCTCCAATCCTTGTCAGCCCTCATAAGCCCGAGAGGTTATACTTTGCTTCGCATAGAGTTTGGAAATCTGAAAATAGAGGTGATAGCTGGGAACCAATATCAGGTGATCTTACTAGAAATGAGGAGAGGTTAGACTTACCAATTATGGGTAGAAGGCAAGGTTGGGATAATTCTTGGGATGTTGGTGCAATGTCTATGTATAATACTATTACTTCAGTATCAGAATCTCCTGTGAAAGAGGGATTAATTTATGCAGGCACTGACGATGGATTTATACAAGTAACAACAAATGGAGGAGAATCTTGGAAAAAAATTCCTGTAACTCAGCTTGGTTTACCTGAAAGAACATTTGTCAATGATATAAAGGCAGATAATTTTGATGAAAATACTGTATATGTATCTCTTGATAATCATAAAGAGGGAGATTACAGGCCTTTCTTATATAAAAGTTCAGACTTAGGAAATACATGGGTATCAATAAGTAATAATCTTCCAGAAAGAAATTTAGTTTGGAGATTTGTTCAAGATCATATTAATAAGGATCTAGTATTTGTAGCCACTGAGAGGGGAATCTTTACTAGTATCAATGGTGGTAAAAAATGGCATAAAATTCCAGGAGCACCTACTATTTCTTTTAGAGATATAACAATTCAAAAAAGAGAAAATGATTTAGTTGCTGCATCGTTCGGTAGAGGATTCTTTGTTTTAGATGATTACTCTTCATTACGTGAGATGACTTCAGAGAATTTATCGAAAGAAGGAGCTCTTTTTAACACAAGGGATGCATTATGGTACTTACCTAAAAATAGTGTTGGAAATACAGGTGCAGATTACTATTTTGCTGAAAATCCAGATTTTGGAGCAATTTTCACTTATCATCTCTCTAATTCATATCCTTCCATGAAAAGTGAGAGAGTTAATAAAGAGAAAGATTTAATTAAAAAAGGTCAACAAATTCCTAAAATTGACTGGGAGTCATTAGAGAGAGAGTCTAGAGATGAGGGAACTAAAATTTCTATTTATATTAAAGATTCTGAAGGAAGAATAATTAATAAAGTTAGTGCACCTAAATCTAAGGGACTAAATAGAGTTGCGTGGAACCTGAGACATGGAAGCTCTAGTGCTATCAACCCAGATAGACTCCCTTCTAGAGGAGGAAGAGGAGGTGGAGGATGGTTTAATTCGGGACAACTTGCATCTCCTGGGGTATATTCTGCTACTCTAGTAAAAGAAAAAGATGGAGTAGTGACTGAGTTAGATGATCCAATAGATTTTAATGTTGTAGATCTTCAAAGAGGAACTTTACAAGGAATGAGCTACTCAGAATATAATAATCATGCAGAAAATATTCTCCAGCTACAAAATAGACAAGCTATTTTTTCAGATAAGCTAAATGAGACAGTGAATCTTGTCAAAGCTATGAGATTATCACTAAGTAGATCCAAATCTATTAATAACGAGCTAAGTAAAAAGCTCTTAGATATTGATGAAGAGCTGAATTCTTTATCAATAAAAGTTAATGGTAACCCTGCAAAATCTGAGATTGGTGAGAGAAATGAACCAAGTGTAAGTAGCTTCTTAGGAAATGCTTACAGAGGACTAACTTCTACTTATGGCCCAACGGGACAACATAAACAAAGTCTTGATATTGCTAATAATATGTTAGAAAAGTTAACTAACGAGCTTAACTCTATCTCTAATAAGTTACCAGTGTTGAAAGTTGAATTAGATAATATGAATGCTCCTATAATAATAGGAGAAAATATTTAACTAATTATTTCAAGATTTTTAGTTTTCTTCCAATTTCCTCTAGTGAAATCTGGAAATTTTTGAGGTGCACCACCATTAAGTACTGACTCAGCACTTAGTGGTGTAACTGCACTCCAGAAACATCCTTCATATACATTTTGATCTAAAGGTTTACCAGATCTTAAGCACTCTATAATTCTATATCTCATTATAAAGTCCATTCCTCCATGTCCACCCATTCTCTGCGCTTCATCCCCTATCCTTTTGAAGAGAGGGTGATCATATTTATCATATAACTTCTCTAAATCTTCTCCCTGAACCCAAGAGTGATGATTTTTAGTAATTCCTTCTACACCACCATCTAGTGCTACTCTAGTTGGAAAACCAGCTAAAGTTCCAAGAGTCCCTTGGATTAAATTATGTCTAGAATATGGCCTTGGGCTAGTTTCATCCCATTGAACCATAATAGTTCTTCCCAATGAAGTTTTAATTATTGATGTGTTAAGATCTCCATTCTTATATTCTAAATTATTCCACTTATGATCAATAGGATAATGTTTTTTAGCATATATTTTTCTACCAAGTGCTGGGGATGAAAAAGAAACTAAAGATTCAAAATTATCATCTCCTCTAGCTAAGTTCATATATTGAGCTACTGGCCCTAGACCATGAGTTGGGTAAAGATTACCAATACTATTAGCATAATGATAGGTTCTCCAAGAGCCTGTCCCTCGTTCTTGCTCTTCCATCTGAAATCTTAATTCATGAATATATGCAGCCTCTGCATGAAGAAAATCACCAATTAACCCTTGTCTACACATATTCAAGAACATGAGTTCATCTCTACCATAATTCACATTCTCCATCATCATACAATGTTTCTTAGTCTTTTCAGAGATATTAACAATATTCCAAAGATCAGTTAAATTGGTTGCCATAGGAACTTCGACAAATGCATGAGATCCGAGTTCCATTGCTTTAATAACCATTGGTGCATGATTTTCCCAATTTGTAGAAATAAAGACCGCATCAGGTTTTACTTCTTGAATCATTGTAATCCAATGATTTTCGTTACTATGGTATATTTTAATATTCTTATGCCTAGAATTATCTACTTCCTCAGATATTTTTTTTGATCGTAAAGCTAAATCTTCATATAAATCACAAATACCAACTACTTCAGTTCCTTCAATCATAGATAATTGTTTTACATGGCCACTACCTCTAGCACCTACACCAATAAATGCTAACTTGACCTTATCAATTTTTGGAGCTTTAAAATCCCCCATGTAAGTAGAATTAGATTCTCTTATTTTTGATTGTGAAGTTGAAATGGATGAAACAGCAGCAAATGCTGCACCCGTTAAAGAGGTCTTCTTTAAAAAACTTCTTCTATCTATTTTATTCATAAATTAAAATTTAATTATCTATATAGCCCAATTTAAATCTATCAATTTCAGATTTCACATGCTCTGTTTCAAAAATATGTTTAAAACTATTTACAATTTCAGGAAAATCTGATGAGATATCATTTTCTTCTTTCAAATCATAAGATAAATTATATAACTCGATATTTTTATTTCCATTATTTATGTCCTTAAGAATAGCTTTATATTTTCCAGATCTAGCTGCCTGCTGCCCTCCGTATGAAGGGAACTCCCAATAAATATAATCTCTATCCAATGATTTTTTTTTATTTGTAATAATATCAACTAAACTAACTCCATCTGTTATATATGATCCACTAAATTGAGATAATTCCATTATGGTAGGAAAAATATCATATGAAATCGAAATTTCTTCTATTACTCTGCTTTCTTTAATTTCTTTAGGCCATGAAACAATAAATGGTACTCTTACTCCACCTTCGTAAGTATAACCTTTCATTCTCTGAGGATCATTTTGAAATATACCTGTACTATTAAAATATTTAAAATCAACTCCTCCTGCATAAGTTGGACCATTATCACTGGTTATCATAATTATTGTATTATGATAAATTTTTAATCTTTTTAATTGATCTACTATCTCACCAACTTGTATATCAATATATTCAATCATAGCAGCATATGTTGCTTTAGGATATCTATTAGGAAAATATCCTTTATCACCTAAATACGGATCCTCTTCACCAATTATTTCTCTATACTTCTCAACTAAATATTGAGGAGCTTGTAAAGGAGCATGAGGAATTGGGCTCGCATAATAAAGAAAGAATGGATCAGCATGATTATTTTCAATAAATTCTTGAGCTTTTTTGTGCATCATATCTGGTGCATAATCATTTTGACTAAACACTTTATAATTATTCTCATCATAAGGATCTTGTTCATCTTTTAACTTTAATCTAGGAGAAATCACTTGGTTATCTAATATATCTCTTTCTTCATTTTCCCATAAATGAGGTGGAAAAAGATTATGAGCCATCCGCTGACAGTTATATCCATAGAAATAATCAAAACCCATTTTTGTAGGTATAGATGAA
>JAYPVV010000013.1:0-9817 GCA_038134805.1 Marinoscillum sp.
TGGTTAAAACAGATTTTTATTATTACGAGATAACACCTGTAGAGTACTATAATACTGCATATGAAAGAACAAAAGATAAGTTACTTGGCACTGTATATCTAGAGAAAGAAAGATAAAACAATCTATTTTTTGCTTGCATTAAATAACTTCTCTTTCTCCTTTTTTGTAAGACTTGAGTAGCCACTTTCTGAAATTTTATCTAAAATAAAATCAATTTCATCTTGAGAAACCTTGGTAGATATTGTTGGATTTTGTGTTGTCTTTTTCTCTGAATAAGATGAAGATTTCTTGGTAAAAAAATTTAAAATATTAATTATTCCTTCTCCCATATTAATTCCATTCTGTAACTGTCTTATAAAAAGATAACCAATAAGTGCACCACCAAGGTGAGCTATTTCACCACCTGCATTTGATCCTGTGACATCAAAGAAGGATAGAAGTATATAAAATAAAGCAATATATTTTATCCTAACAGGACCTAAAAACAAAAGATAGAATGTGTAGTTAGGAAGTAGGGTAGCTGAGCCTGCTACTATACTAAATACTCCCGCTGAAGCACCTAACATCATAGATTCTGATACTCTATCACTATAATAAGGGATAATATTAAAAAGAGCCATATACATTAGACCTCCAATTATACCCCCTAAAACATAAAGTGAAATGACAGAATTATTGCCAATATTATCATGAATAATTTTTCCAAACCAATACAGAAAAAGCATATTCCAAAGTATATGTCCAAAGCTTAAATGCATAAAAAAATATGTTATTAAAGACCATGGCTGTGTAATAAATGTTATAAAAGAAGAAGGTAACATGAGCTTGTTTATAAGAGTATTATAGATATTTGTTGCGCCGGATAATTTTAAAAAAACCCCAAATAAACTAAGAGCAACAAAAAAGAGAATATTTAATAGAATAATTTTAATTAATCCATTATTTTCTTTGTTCCATGCTTTTTTAAAATCCTCAATAATAAAATTTGCCATATTTAATAGTATGTTCCGTATTTATTTTTCCAGTATCTTAAGATCAAATAAGCAATGAGCATTCCACCAAGATGAGCCAGATGTGCAACATTATCTCCTGGCATTCTATTAAATTCACTCCATAACTCATAAAACCCATAAACAAGAACGAGATATTTTGCTTTCACGGGTATCGGAGGAAAAAGAAGCATAAGCTGCATATTTGGAAATAGCATAGCAAATGCTAATAATATTCCAAATACAGCTCCCGAAGCACCAACCATTGGAATATCATTATTGTTTTTTAAAATAGTGTTACTAATACTTATACTTTCTTCTATGAACTCTTCGTTAGGATTCTCAGAGAAAGCGGAAATGAAATCATATAATTGATTATAGTACTCCTTTGAATTATTAAGAATAAATTTTCTAAAATTTTCGGGGGTTGGATTCTGCTGATATTCACTTACATTTTTTTCTAATGAGTAATTTTCATAAAAATTCACACCAGAGTATAATATTCCAGCACCAACACCAGTAATCAAATAAAATGTAAAAAATTTTCTAGAACCCCAAACTCTTTCAAGTATAGGGGCGAATACAATTACTGCGAACATGTTGCTGAATAAATGACCAAATCCAGCATGAATCCACATATAAGTGAGAAATTGATATGGTTTAAAATTATCAGATAGAATGTATCTTAACCCAAACTCTTCTATAAGAAAACTACTAGTAAAAATGAAAATTATTCCATTTATAATTAAAATATTTTTTGCGGCTGGGCTTAAGTTAAACATCAAAATAAATTTTCTACTTTATCAATACCTAATTCAATATAATTTTGTTTCCCATCAGGAGAGTATTTCGGGTTTTTACAAGCAAATAACCTATCAATTATAAGATTCATTTGTGTTTGACTGAGAGTCTTACTATTAATGATTTTAGCTTTTTTTACAAAGGACTTTACTATTAACTCTTTCTTAACTGATTGTAGGTCGGTATTATTGTTTTTAACTTCTTCTATGAAATTTTCAATAATTTCTTTTTCATTAATATCATCAAGTCCGCTTGGAATCCCATTAATAACCACAGAGTTTTTTCCAAAATAATCTATATCAAATCCAAGTGATTTTATATCATTTAAAATTTCTTGAATTATTTTAAAGTCTGAGGATGAAAACTCTAAGTACTGTGGAAATAAATTCTGCTGAGTGTTTGAGTACTTATTTATATTTTTAGAATTAAACTTTTCGTAAAGTATTCTTTGCTGACAGTTTTTGTGATTAAAAATTAGCAGTTTTTCACCAACTTGCTTAAAAATAAAATTCTCAAGAAATTGAACGGGTTTATTTTCATTTTCTAAAGAGTTAGTGCTTTCGAATAATAATTTATCAGAATTTTCAACCTTTACATTTTCAAAAATTTTCTCCCAGTCTTTTTTCTTTTCAGAATACAATTTATTAGAAGCTAATTCTTCTCTTGGTTTTATTTTAAAACTAATATTTTGTGTAAAATTAACATCAGCATCAAAATCAATAGATGGAGAGACATTATGCTTATCTAGTGATTTTTTTACAGATGACTTTATAAGATTATAAATTAATTTTTCGTCTTCAAATTTTATCTCGGTTTTAGTTGGATGGATATTTATATCAACTAAATCAGTATTTATAGAAATAAATAATACATAAAAGGGATATTTTTTTTCTTCTATTAATCCCTCATAAGCATTAATGATACCATGATTTAGATAATGATTTTTTATAAATCTATTATTCACATAAATAAATTGTTCTCCTCTTGTTTTCTTTGTATTTTCAGGTTTCCCAATAAACCCATTTATAGAAATAGCCCCAAATTTTTCTTCACATGAAATTAAATTTTTTTCAAAGCTCTTTTTATAAATAGAAACTATTCTTTTTTTAAGGTTAGAGCTTTTTAAGTTATACAGTTCTGATTTCTCATTAAATAAAATAAATCCTACTTCAGGATGTGATAAAGCACATCTTATAAATTCATCGATGATATGCTTTATTTCTAAATTATTAGATTTTAAAAAATTTCTTCTTGCTGGTATATTGTAAAATAAATTTTTAGAAGTAATGCTTGTTCCTTTCTGGAAATTAATCTCTTTTTTTTCATAAATTTCTCCATCTTTCAAGCTTACCTGGTAGCCAACTTTTTCATTTACATTTTTTGTTTTTAGAATAACTTCTGATACTGCAGCTATTGAGGCTAGCGCCTCACCTCTAAATCCCATTGTCTTCACTTTAAATAAATCTTGAGAAGTTTTTAATTTAGAAGTAGAATGTCTTCCAAAGCATTTTAAAGCATCTTCTTTTTGCATTCCAACTCCATCATCTATCAGAGTTATAGATTGCTTTCCTGCATCTTTTATAATCAATTTAATATTTTGTGCATTTGCATCAATGCTATTTTCAAGAAGTTCTTTAACAATGGATGAGGGTCTATGTATAACTTCTCCTGCAGCAATTTGATTAGCTACCGATTTTGGTAATTGATGAATAACACTCATTTTATCTTCTAGATAATTTTTTATAAATTAACCACAAAGGTATTAAAAGGAAAAATATAAATATTTTGTTTCCTATATAAAGCCATCCAAAGATTAAAAGTGAAAGACAAAATGCGATGATTAATTGAAGTTTTGATGAATTAATCTCACCTGTATTTCTTGTTCTTTTAAAAAATTTTTTTTCGGTGTGTTTAGATTCGGATACTCTTTGATCAAGGTCATCTTTAATTGGGTCATAATGCCTAGCAGCAAATTTGAATCTTTTATTATTTGGTAACTTAATAAATGAAGGAAGTCTCATTTTTTTAAAATCTAATTTACTATTTAATAAAGATAGATCGAAAATAGTTAATTTAGTAATTGTTAAATTATAAGGTAAAAATTAGTTTTTTTTAAATAATTGGTGTAAAAATGAAGATTGGAATTGTCTGTTATCCAACATTTGGAGGAAGTGGGGTGGTTGCGACTGAGTTAGGTAAAGCTTTATCAGAATCTGGCAATACAGTTCATTTTATTTCTTATGCTCAGCCAGTGAGATTAAGTGAGTTTAATGATAATTTATTTTATCATGAGGTCTCCGTTAAAAGTTATCCTCTTTTTGAATATCCTCCTTACGAGACCTCTTTAACTAGCAAGCTTGTTGAAATTGTTAATTTTGAAAAACTTGATTTAATTCATGTTCATTATGCTATACCTCATGCAGCT
The DNA here is from genome assembly GCA_038134805.1 of Marinoscillum sp. Classification (GTDB taxonomy): domain Bacteria; phylum Bacteroidota; class Bacteroidia; order Cytophagales; family MED-G16; genus MED-G16. The sequence continues at coordinate 4,216 of JAYPVV010000013.1, forward strand.
TCAGCTTTATTAGCTAAAGAGATATTAAAAACTATGGGAATAGATATACCAGTAATAACAACTCTTCATGGAACTGACATTACACTAGTTGGGAAAGACCCCTCATGTATGCCAGTTATAAATTATTCCATTAATAAGTCTGATGGTGTTACTGCTGTATCAAAAAGCTTAAGGGATGAGACAATCAATATTTTTAATATTAAAAATCAAATTAATGTAATACCTAACTTTATTGATATTAAAAAATATAAAAAAGTAAAAAGAAATCCATACAAAAGTAAACTATGTCAGAGAGGAGAGAAATTGATTATACATACTTCTAATTTTAGGAGAGTAAAGAGAATACAAGATGTTATAAATATCTTTTGTAAGATTAATAAAGAAATTCCTTCAAAACTAATAATGGTTGGTGATGGGCCAGAAAGAGCAAATATTGAATCTTTAACGAGGTCATTATGTTCTTTAAAAGATGTCTTATTTATTGGAAAAATTCCTGATGTTGAAAATGTACTTTTTAATGCGGATCTATTTCTTCTAACATCTGAAAAAGAGAGTTTTGGTCTTTCTGCTCTTGAGGCTATGGCATCTTCTGTTCCAGTTATTTCCTCAAATGCTGGTGGATTACCAGATCTTGTTAGAAACGGGTTCTCAGGATTTACATGTGAAATTGGTGATGTAAGTTCTATGGCTACTAAGTCCTTAGAGATTCTTAAAGAAAATAACTTAAAAACTTTTAAAGTTAATGCTCATAATGTAGCTTGTGAATATGACATTAATATTATAGTTCCCAAATATGTAGATTTCTATAACTTAATTCTGAATAAATAATTATGCCAATAAAGAAAAAGAAAATATATGTTTTAGATACTTCAGTTATTCTTTACTCACATGACTCCATAATGAATTTTGAAGAGAATGATATAGGAATTCCAATTACAGTTTTAGAAGAGCTTGATAATCTAAAGAAAGGTAATGACACCTTAAACTTTGAGGCAAGAGAATTTATTAGAATGATTGATAAATTGTCTTATGGAAAAATGTTAACAGATTGGATTCCCTTAAACGGAAAAACTAAAGGAAAATTTAAAATATTAGTTAATCAAAAAATAAAGAATAATGTTTTTATAGATGATATTAATGACCATAAAATTTTAGATTCTGCTCTTAACTTACAAAAAGAAGAAAAAACTAAAATAGTAACTCTTGTCTCTAAAGATATAAATCTTAGATTAAAAGCAAAGTCTCTTAATTTAAAGGCAGAGGATTACTTGACTGGTAAAATTGAAAACCTTAATTCTTTAGATAAAGAAGAACAAATAATTGATAATATTAAATCAAGTGTTGTTGATAAGGTATATGAAAACAACTCTGTTGATGTAGATGAAATTTTACCTAATAAAGAGTTAGTTGATAATTCTTACTATGTATTAAAAGATTCTAATAAATCTGTACTTGCATACTATGATGGTGAAAGAAAAACAATAAATAGAGTTGAAAAAACTACCATTTCAGGAATTAAACCTAGAAATGCTGAGCAGGCTTTTGCTATTCATTCTTTGTTGAATGAGAATATTTCATTAGTTTCTATAAACGGTGTAGCTGGTACAGGAAAAACTTTATTAGCCTTGGCATCAGCTATTTACCAGAGGAGAAATTTTAAACAAATATTTGTTGCTAGGCCTATTGTTCCACTAGGAAATAAAGATATTGGGTATCTACCTGGAGATATTCATTCGAAAATTAATCCCTATATGGAACCTTTATGGGATAACTTTAAATTCATTCAGAATCAGTACAAGCAGACATCAAAAGAATTCAAAGTATTAAAAAACATGATAGAATCTGAGAAATTAGTCATTCAACCTCTTGCATATATTAGAGGAAGAAGTTTTTCTAATATTTTCTTTATTGTAGATGAAGCTCAAAATTTAACACCACATGAAATAAAGACAATAATATCTCGAGCTGGAGAAAATACAAAAATAGTTTTTGCTGGAGATATTAATCAGATCGATACTCCTTATCTTGACTCTCAGAGCAATGGTCTTTCTTATCTTATAGATAAACTTAAAGGTCAGAAACTTTACTCTCATATAACTCTTAAAAAAGGAGAAAGATCAGAACTTGCTAACCTTGCTAATGAACTTCTATAATTAAAAATTGTGATTAAAAGTTTCGAAGAGTATAATAAGGTATATAATGATAGTATAAATAATCCTGAAAAATTTTGGATGGAATACTCCAAAAAATTTTACTGGAGAAAAAAACCAACTAAAATATTATCATGGAATTTTGAAACCCCTGAAGTAAAGTGGTTTTCTGATGGTGAATTAAACATCACTGAAAATATCTTTGAAAGAAATAGAAGTAAGAAAAATGATACAGCAATAATCTGGGAGCCAAACAACCCTAATGAGGAAAGTAAATCTTTTACTTATGATCAGTTATTCAAAGAAGTTTGTAAGTTTAGTAATGTCCTGAAAAAATTAGGAGTTAATAAGGGCGATAGGGTAATCATTTATTTGCCAATGATACCTGAAGCTGCAATTTCAATGTTAGCTTGTGCAAGAATTGGTGCTGTGCATTCTGTTGTATTTGCTGGTTTTAGTGCAAATTCTTTATCAGATAGAATTAATGACTGCTCTGCAAAAATTGTAATAACTTCGGATGGTAATTTTAGAGGAGATAAAAACGTACCAGTTAAGGCATTAGTTGATGAGGCCTTAAATAATTGTAAGAGTGTATCTACCGTAATCACAATAAAAAGAACATCTTCAAATATAAAGATGGTAGATGGTAGAGATGTATGGTATCATGACATGGTAAAAAGTGTTAATGATTTTTGTGATGCAGAAAAAATGAATTCTGAAGATCTTTTGTTTATTCTCTATACTTCAGGATCAACTGGAAAACCTAAGGGAGTTGTTCATACTTGTGCAGGTTACATGATATATACTGACTTCACATTTAAAAATGTATTCCAATATAACAAGGGAGATACTTACTGGTGTACAGCAGATGTAGGATGGATTACCGGTCATAGCTATATTGTTTATGGCCCATTACTTAATGGAGCTAAAACAATAATGTTTGAAGGCATTCCTACTTACCCAGATGCATCAAGATTTTGGAATATAATTGATAAATATAAAGTTAGTCAGTTCTATACTGCACCAACTGCTATAAGAGCATTGCAATCTCTTGGTGATGTTTATTTAAAGGATTCAGATCTGTCATCTTTAAAAGTAATTGGTTCTGTGGGTGAGCCAATAAATGAAGAAGCTTGGAATTGGTATAATGAAAAGGTTGGAAAAAAATCTTGTCCAATTGTTGACACTTGGTGGCAGACTGAAACTGGAGGAATTATGATATCTCCATTACCTAATATAATTGAATGTAAACCAACTTACGCAACTCTACCTTTACCAGGTATTCAGCCAGTCTTATTAGATAATAATGGACAAGAAATTAAAGAGAATAATGTAGAAGGTAATCTATGTATTAAATTTCCATGGCCATCAATTTTAAGAACTACTTATGGTGACCATAATAGATGTAAAAAGACTTATTTTTCTACTTTTAAAGGATATTATTTTACTGGAGATGGAGCAAAAAGAGATGAAAATGGTATGTATAGGATACTAGGAAGAGTTGATGATGTAATTAATGTGTCGGGACATAGAATTGGAACTGCTGAAGTAGAAGATGCAATAAATCAAAACTCTCATGTAGTTGAATCTGCAGTAGTTGGTTTCCCTCATGAAATAAAAGGCCAGGGTATTTTTGGATTTGTAATTGTGAATAACTTTAATCATTATATTGATTATTTTAAAGAAATTAGAGGTACTGTATCAGATCAAATTGGACCTATTGCTAAGCCTGATAAAATTTTGATTGTTCCAGGACTTCCTAAAACTAGATCTGGAAAAATTATGAGAAGAATCTTACGAAAGATAGCTTCAAATGAATTTGATAATTTTGGAGATACTTCTACTTTGTTGAATCCTGAAATAGTAGAACAAATAATAACTAGCTATAAGAATTCAGAGAAAAAATAGTTAATCAAGTTTATCATTAACCTCGTGAGGAATTTTAGTATAGCTTCTTTCTTCTCTTTTTATCATACTTTGTAATTCCTTCTCTCCAAAAGAGAATTTATCTCCAGTAAAAATTATCCTCCATATTTTTCCTTTTTTTGATTCAGAAATGTAAAGTGAACCATCTGGACCCTGAGCCAAACCCATTGGCCTATAAGTTGCATCTTCCATACTTACCAAGACGTCTTTCCCAGCGAATCCATCTGCAAATATTTCTAACTCCCCTGAGGGAATACCATTTTTAAATGGGATAAACCCAACAACATACCCTGCTTGTGGGTATGGAACTCGATTAGTAGAGCCATGAAAAGCAATAAATGCACCATTCTTATACCTATCAGGAAACATGCTTCCAGTATAAAATAATAAGTCATTTGGAGCCCAGTGTGCTGGAAGACCCATTATTGGATCTTTATATTCTGTGGAAAATTTTTGTCTATTACCACCATATTCAGGTGCTATGACTCTTTTTTTTCTAAAATGATCATAATATGTATAAGGCCAGCCGAAGTCATCTCCTTCATTTATTCTCATAAATTCTTCTGCAGGAAGAACAGAATTATCCCATTGAGAATAATATTGTGGAGCGTGATTATGAAGAAAATCCCTTCCATGATTTACTCCGAATAAACTATTTGTTTCATTGTTCCATGTTAGCCCAACAACGCTTCTAATTCCTGTCGCATATCTTATTCCATCCTTCATGCTTTGTCCTAATTTATTCTTGTTAAATTTCCATATGCCTGCTAAAATTTCAAGCTGCTCACATGGGTACTGTCCCTTTACATTTTCTGTTGAATAAGTATTTGGTTTAGAGTCCCAATCCTCACAAGTATTAGTTGGAGCACTAAATGTTATATAAATATTATCTTCATTATCAAAAGCTAAAGATTTTGCATTATGCCATCGAATTGGATATGGATCTACAACAATTATTTCAGGCTTTCCCTCTGGAATTAAATAACCTTCTTTAAGTTTTTGTCTATAAATCACTAATTCAGAGCTATAATAGAGATAACCATCATTAATTTTCATTTCTGTCCCAAAATTTCCATCATTAGGGTAGTCACCAAATCTTTGTATTTCATCTGCTTTTCCATCTCTATTATTATCTCTTAAGGCAACATTTCCATTTCTCCCTGTAGCTGTTCTAAGCTTTACATAAATATCTCCATTATAATTTACTGCGATATGTCTTGAAGGCCCTACGCCTTCAGTAACTATTATTCCCTCAAACCCATCTATAAGAGTTAATCCCCCATTTAAACTGTCACCTTTGAGAGGGATTAGTTCATCATTATAATAACTATTCTTTTCTTTTAAATTAGAGCATCCAATGCATAAAATAAAAATGAGTATGATTTTTTTTCTCATATAAAATTAAAATTAATAAAAATACCTAATTAGGTATAATATTGATGATTTTGAATTTTTTTTTAATCTTTATAGAATTGTAGTAATGTTTATTGTCTTATTTAACCTACTAATTTTATTATATTCTCAAA
>JAYPVV010000013.1:9917-46333 GCA_038134805.1 Marinoscillum sp.
TACTAATTTTATTATATTCTCAAAACAAAAATGATTTTATTGAGAATGAACTTTTTTCTATTTCTTATACTTTAATAGAAAAAGAAGTAACTCCAAAAAAAAATGTTTATTATATTCATTTTAAATTAATTAATAAATCTGATGAGCCTCTGTATTATGTTGCAAAATATGAAGAAAAAAAAGATTCTAATCAATTTAAAATAAACAATAAAATTAATGAAGCTAAGGATGTTGTTTCAGGTGGAAATACTGGTGCTCCTCCACCTTTAACTACTTCAGCCTATGTAAATAGTGGTGGTGCTTCAAAAATTGGTTCAGAGTCAGCTAGAAGCTCAGCCTCTAATAGAGTTTATAGTCAAGATAGTAAATTAAATAGCAATAGTTTGAGAATGTCTCAACAAGTAGATTTTAAATTAAAAAATGAAATTTTTTCTTTAAACTATGATAATTTTAAAAATTCAAAATTTTTTTCTGAAGAAATTGATTATCCGAATAACTCTTATTTCATACAAAATAATGAAGATTTAAGATTAGGCATAACCTTTGACAATATTACCGAAAGAACTATTGAAGATAATAAGGGTTCTGAACATTATAATCCAGTTATATGTATAATTCCTCCTGGAGGCTTAGAAAAAATATCTGTAATTGAAATAAGTAATAAAAAAGGAATTGATCCAATTAATTTTTATTTGACATTTTCAAAAGAAACAGTTTTTGCAAATAACATAAAAATTGAAATTGAAAAAACTTTTCATAAATCTATTGAATTGGCTTCACAAAAATATTTTGAGTTACAATCAATATTAAATCAAAATTAGAGTGAACTCGGAGGGAGTCGAACCCCCAACCTCCTGGGCCGTAACCAGGTGCTCTATCCAGTTAAGCTACGAGTCCATTTTCAGCAAATTTAACAATTAATAATAAGTAGTATTTCTAATAATTTACATTAAGAATTTATTCACATATATTTGCCGTCATAATTCACTTATGAAAAATTTATTAATAATTATTTCAATTCTTTTTCAGTTTAATGCCTTCAGTCAAAATTCTGAAAATATTAATACTTTAAAATCAAATTTAAATTTGCCTGGTTACTTAAAAATTGACATAGGCATGACTTTTTTGGAAACTAAAAATCATTCTTTAAAAACGGATGTGTTTCCGTCTAGATCTATTGATATGTATTACTCTAAGCCACTCTTCATTGGTGATAATTTTTCTTTTAATCCTGGTTTAGGTATTTCAAATGATAGATTGTCATTTTCTAATGATGTTATACTTTCTGAAGTTGTTGATATTGAAGGAAATACTAGTATAATAATAGACTCTCTCTCAAACACTCCAGAAAAAAATTCTTTAAAAAGTACATATATATCACTTCCAGTTGATTTTAAATATTATTTTGGATCAGGAACTTATGATAAAGGTAGATTTTTTGTCGGTCTAGGTGCAGAAATTGGAGCTCTAATAAATTCTTCAACAAAGCTTAAGCAAACAATAAATAATTTTAGTGCTAAAACGAAGTTAAAGAAAGATTTTGGAGTTAATGATTTAAAATATGCTGTTTCATTTCAAATAGGAGTTGGCAATTTTAATTTTTATTATAAAAAATACCTTTCAAATCTCTTTGGAAAAAATTCTTTACCTACCAACGAGTCAATCAATCCTAATATTAACAAAGTTGGTATAACTTTTTCATTGTTTTAATTTAATATTCTTTTCTGAGTCTTGCAATTGGGATATTCAACTGCTCTCTATATTTTGTGATAGTTCTTCTAGCAACTCGGTAACCCTTTTCATTTAATATTCTTACAAGTTGATCATCAGATAGTGGAGATGTTTTATCTTCTTCATTAATAACATTAGAAAGATAGTTTTTAACAACTTTACTACTTATTAATTGATCTCCTTTCTGTATTGTTGACTCAGAAAAAAAATATCTTAATGGGAAAATCCCAAAATCAGTTTGTACATTTTTACTTTTTACTATTCTACTTACAGTAGAAATATCCATATCTATAATCTCTGCTATATCTTTTAAAATCATGGGTTTTAAATCATTTTCATCCCCGTCGTCAAAAAACTTTTTTTGAATTGATAGAATAGTATTCATAGTTTTAAGTAAAGTTTTATTTCTCTGATGTAAAGCTTCTACAAACCACTGAGCTTTTTCAATCTTACTTTTAATGAAATCTAATGAATCTTTTGTATTGCCCTCTTTGTTTTTTTTTAAATCTTCATATAAAGACAAATAACTTTTATTAATACTTAATGGTTTATTCCCATAAGCTAAATCAACAAAATAATCATCATCATTTTTTTTAATTATAAAGTCAGCAATTAGGTACTCAGTAACATTAGAGTCCTCTAAACCACTAGCAGGTTTTGGATTTAAAGACTTAATATAATTAAATGCATTATTTATTTCTTCTTTGGTTTCAGAATAAAAGTTGTAAATTTTATCAAATTGTTTATTTTTAAATTCTTCAAAGTTTTCTTTTATAATTCTTCTGGCTAGTTTTTTTTCTGAAGTTAATTCTTCTGTTGCATCAATCTGAATAACTAAACATTCTTCTAAATTTCTGGCTGCTATTCCTAAAGGTTCTAATTTTTGAATTTTAAATAAAACATTCTCTATTTCTATTATTTTAAATTCAATATTTTCTAAAAATGCTAGATCATCAATAATTGACTCTAAATCTCTTCTTAAATACCCGTCATTATCCAAAGTTCCAATTATTTGATTTGCAATAATTTTTTCATTTTTTGATAGTTTAAGAAAACTACTTTGAGAAATCAAATTTTCTCTAAATGACTCGACATTAGAAATCATTGATTCTTTTGAAAAATTATTTTCTTCTTGACTAGGTTTTGAGTAGTAACTATAATTATCAGTAGTTTGAGTTTCAAAGTTCTCGTTAGATTCATTTTCTTCAAGAGCTGGATTTTCTTCAAGTTCTTTTTTAATTTCTGAATCAATATTTGAACTAGATAATTGAAGTAACTTAATAAACTGAATTTGTTGAGGAGAAAGTTTTTGAGACTGATTTTGTCTTAATTCTAACTTTTGCATTTACTAAAATTTAATAGACAAATTTATTATAATTACTCTATTCTTTGAAATAAGATTAAATTATACTTCTTTTACCACTTATTTCATATGGAGTTAAAAAGAATAAAAATTTCTTTAATTACTGAAGATAAAATTGATTCTGAAATTCTTATTTCGGGGTGGATAAGAACTAAAAGACAGAGCAAAAATGTTTCTTTTTTATCAGTGAATGATGGTTCTTCTATAAATAATCTTCAAGTTGTAATTGAGATGAAAAATTTTGACATCTCTTTAATTGATGAAATTTCTACTGGATCATCAGTCTCTATAGAAGGGAAGTTAGTTAAAAGTGAGGGAAAAAATCAAAATTTTGAATTAGCAGCTTCTCAGATAAGTTTATTGGGTAAATCAGATCCTGAAGATTATCCAATTCAACCAAAAAAACATTCCTTTGAATTTCTAAGAGAAGTTGCGCATTTAAGACCTAGAACAAATACCTTTAGCTCAATATTTAGAGTTAGGCATTCAATTATATTTTCAATTCATAAATTTTTTAATGATAGGGGCTTTTTTAATATACATACACCAATTATAACATCATCGGATGCAGAAGGAGCAGGGGAGATGTTTAAAGTCACATCCTTAGATCCTAGAGATAAAAACTTTGATTATAAAAATGATTTTTTTTCTAAACCGGTCAACTTAACAGTTTCTGGTCAGCTAAATGCCGAATTAGGAGCTTTAGCTCTTTCTGAAGTATACACTTTTGGTCCTACATTCAGAGCTGAAAACTCTAACACATCTAAACATCTTGCAGAGTTTTGGATGATTGAGCCAGAGATGGCATTTTATGATATTTATGACAATATGGATCTGGCAGAGGATTTATTAAAATATGTGATAAGTTATGCTCTTGATAATTGCAGAGATGACTTAATTTTTCTTGAAAATTTAGAAATAAATGAAGAAAAATCATTGCCAGAAATACAAAGGAATGAATATCCTTTAGTTGAGAGGTTATCTAGAGTTATTGAAAAAAAATTTGATCGGATAACCTATAGTGATGCATTTGATATTCTCAGAAACTCTAAGCTTAACAAAAAAAATAAATTTGAATTTAAAGTTGAAGAGTGGGGCCTAGATTTCCAGTCAGAACATGAACGTTACTTAGTTGAAAAACATTTTAAAAATCCAGTAATAGTATGTGATTACCCAAAAAAAATAAAAGCTTTTTATATGAGAAGTAATGATGATGATAAAACAGTAGCAGCTATGGATGTTTTATTCCCTTCAGTTGGAGAAATAATTGGTGGATCTCAGAGAGAGGAAAGATTAGATAAATTATCATCTAGAATGGATGAGATGAATATTTCAAAAGATGAATTAAGTTGGTATTTAGATACAAGAAGATTTGGGACTGTAGTTCACTCTGGATTTGGGCTTGGGTTAGAAAGATTAGTTCAATTTATTACAGGCATGAAAAATATAAGGGATGTAATTCCTTTTCCTCGAACACCTGGTAACTGTAATTTTTAAAATAAATTAATCCATTATCTTTCCAAGAAAGACATTTACTTTAGGATTTATTGGATTTCCACTAGCTCTTCTATGAGAAACTACTTGTCCAACATGCCATATAGAATCTGAAATTGGTCCGTTAATTATATTCCAGAAAGGAAAAGTTTGAACTTTGTCATTTCTTCTTATTCTTATTTTAAGCTTTGACAACCCTTTTTCATTTTTGAGAATTTCATAAATAATTTTATAATTATTTAAGGTTTTAATTCTGAGTTCATCAAAATTCATTTTTTTTACATCCAAATCATATTCTTTTTTTTGTAAAGTGAAGAGAATAAAATTACTGAGACTGTAAATATGTTCGATAATTTCTAATGAAGATCTACTATCTTGACTAGGTTTGTGATTTAAGTCTTTTCTTGTAAGAGATTCTGTTGCCCAATAATACCTAAATCCAAGTCCTTCGATCATTCTTGAAATAACATTATTAGAAGAAAATTTCTCAGGATATGGACCAATTTCTTTAAAAGGGAGAATGTCTTGTGAGTTCATTGTGAATGAGATAATTGAGAATAAAATTAAAAAAAAGTTTTTCATTTCTATTGAAGATTTAATTTGAGTCAATTATAAATGGATTTTAAAAATTATAATAAAAAAAAGGACTATACAAATTATGTATAGTCCTTTAAGTTATAATATTTGTTTGTGATTATTTTTTTTCTTCTTTTACTTCTTCAAAATCAACATCTGAGATATCATCACTTCCTTTATTGTCTGAAGTTCCAGAAGAATTTGATGAAGCTTTAGCTTCAGATCCCCCACTAGCAGCCTGTTGTTCTTGTGTTGCTTTATAAATCTCCTGACTAGCAGCTTCCCATGATTTATTTAATGCTTCAACTGCTCCATCAATCTCATCAATTTTTTGTTCTTTATGAACAGCTTTAAGTTTCTCTAAAGAATCTTCAATTGCTTTTTTGTTTGTATCTGATAATTTATCAGAAAACTCCTTAAGCTGCTTTTCAGTTTGAAAGATTAATCCATCTGCAGTATTAAGCTTATCAACTTTCTCTCTCTCTTTTTTATCGGTTTCCTCATTAGCTTTTGCCTCATCTTTCATTTTATTTATTTCCTCCTCAGTTAATCCTGAAGAAGCTTCAATTCTAATATTTTGTTCTTTTCCGGTACCTTTATCTTTAGCAGAAACATTTAAAATACCATTTGCATCGATATCAAAAGTCACTTCAATTTGAGGTACTCCTCTTGGAGCAGGAGGAATTCCATCTAAATGGAATCTTCCAATTGTTTTATTGTCTTTTGCCATAGGTCTCTCACCTTGGAGAACATGTATTTCTACAGCTGGCTGGTTATCAGCAGCAGTTGAAAATGTCTCAGATTTCTTAGTTGGAATAGTTGTATTTGACTCTATAAGCTTAGTAAACACTCCATTTAGGGTTTCAATCCCAAGTGATAAAGGAGTTACATCTAATAATAAAACGTCTTTAACTTCTCCTGTTAGAACCCCGCCTTGAATTGCAGCTCCAATTGCAACAACTTCATCGGGATTTACACCTTTAGATGGTTTCTTTTTAAAGAATTTTTCAACTTCTTCCTGAATTTTAGGTATTCTTGTTGAACCTCCAACTAAAATTACCTCATCAATATCACCAACTTCCATTTTAGCATCTTTAAGAGCTTTGGCACATGGATCAAGTGTTCTCTCTACTAAGTTTTGACTAAGTTGTTCGAATTTAGCTCTAGTTAGAGTTTTAACTAAATGTTTTGGTACTCCATCAACAGGCATGATATATGGTAAATTAATTTCAGTTGAAGAAGAACTTGAAAGCTCTATTTTAGCTTTTTCAGCACTTTCCTTCAGCCTTTGTAAGGCCATAGGATCCTTTCTAAGATCAATACCTTCATCTTTATTAAATTCATCTGCAAGCCAATCGATAATTACACTATCAAAATCATCACCTCCTAAATGCACATCACCGTTAGTAGATTTGACTTCAAACACTCCATCACCTAATTCTAATATAGAGATATCAAATGTACCTCCACCTAAGTCATAGACTGCAATCTTAATATCCTTATCTTTTTTATCAAGACCATAAGCTAAAGCGGCAGCAGTAGGTTCATTTATAATTCTTTTCACATCTAATCCAGCAATTGTCCCCGCTTCCTTAGTTGCTTGTCTTTCAGAGTCATTAAAGTAGGCAGGAACAGTAATTACTGCTTCTTTAACCTCTGTTCCTAAATAATCTTCAGCAGTAGATTTCATTTTTTGTAAAATCATAGCTGAAATTTCTTGAGGAGTATAATTCCTAGAACCTATCTTAACTCTTACAGTGTTATTAGTTCCTTTATCAACATCATATGCTAAGTTTCTTTTTTCTTCATTGATATCTGAGAATTTTTTACCCATAAACCTTTTAACCGAATTTATAGTGTTTTTTGGGTTTGTTATAGCTTGTCTTTTTGCAGGATCTCCAACCTTTCTCTCACCTTTACCTTCATCAAGAAATGCAACTATAGAAGGTGTAGTTCTTTTACCTTCACTATTTGGTATTACCACTGGTTCATTCCCTTCCATTACAGACACACATGAATTGGTAGTACCTAAATCTATTCCAATAATCTTACTCATAACTTAAATTTTTATATTATGATATATATATGACAAGAATTATGCCAATTATTAAAAGTGACAGACTGTCAGTTATTTTTCTATAAGAGCATTTATCTTATTTTCAAGAATTTCAACAATTCCTCCTTTAATCTTAACAGAAGAATTATTAGAATTGGTAGAATATTTTATTTCTCCACTAACTAAAGTACTAATTAAAGGCGCATGATTATTTAGGACTTGAAATTGGCCATTAGAACCTGGAAAAATAATAGAATCAACTTCTCCACTAAATATCTTCTCTTCTGCAGACAATATTTCCAATGTCATTTTAGGATTGTTTTACTTGTTCTAAAAGTTTTTCTCCAGCTTCAATCGCTTGCTCAATAGTTCCTTTCAAGTTAAAAGCAGATTCAGGCAAATGATCTAACTCTCCATCCATAATCATATTAAAGCCTTTGATTGTGTCTTTTATATCAACTAATTCTCCTTTTACACCAGTAAAAGGCTCAGCGACATGAAAAGGTTGAGATAAAAATCTTTGTACTCTTCTAGCCCTATGAACAACTTGCTTATCTTCTTCAGAAAGCTCATCCATTCCAAGGATAGCAATTATATCTTGTAGTTCCTTATATCTTTGAAGAAGTTGTTTTACTCTTTGAGCACAGTTATAGTGTTCAGATCCAACAATTTCCTCAGTCAAAATTCTAGATGTAGATTCAAGTGGATCAATTGACGGGTAAATTCCAATAGAAGCAAGCTTTCTAGATAATACACTTTGAGCATCAAGATGAGCAAAAGTAGTTGCTGGTGCAGGATCTGTTAAATCATCTGCAGGAACATAAACTGCTTGAACTGAAGTGATAGATCCTTTTTTAGTAGAAGTAATTCTTTCTTGCATTGCTCCCATTTCAGTTGCTAGTGTTGGTTGATAACCTACAGCTGAAGGCATTCTTCCAAGTAATGCAGATACTTCTGACCCAGCTTGTGTGAATCTAAAAATATTATCAATGAAAAATAAAATATCTCTTCCTTGACCCTTACCATCACCATCTCTAAAATATTCAGCCAATGTTAATCCTGATAATGCTACTCGGGCTCTAGCACCAGGAGGCTCATTCATTTGTCCAAAAACAAACGCAGCTTTAGAATCTTTTAATTTTTTTCTATCAACTTTAGATAAATCCCAAGAACCTTTTTCCATAGACTCCCTAAATTTTTCTCCATAGTCAACAATTCCTGCCTCAATCATTTCTCTAAGAAGATCATTCCCTTCTCTAGTTCTTTCACCAACTCCAGCAAATACAGATAATCCAGAGTATGCTTTAGCAATATTATTAATTAACTCTTGAATAAGAACAGTTTTTCCAACACCAGCACCTCCAAATAAACCTATCTTACCACCTTTGTTGTAGGGTTCAATTAAGTCAATTACCTTGATCCCTGTGAATAAGACCTCAGCTGATGTAGATAAATCTTCAAACTTTGGAGCTTCTCTGTGAATAGGTAATCTTTCTGATGATTTAGGTTCTTCAATTCCATCTATAGCTGATCCAACAACGTTGAAAAGTCTACCTCTTATTTCATCACCAATAGGCATAGATATAGGTTGGCCTAAGTCTTTTACTGACATTCCTCTTTTTAACCCTTCAGTACCAGACATTGATATTGTTCTCACAGTATCTTCACCTAAGTGCTGCTGAACCTCTAATACTAGAGTAGAGCCATCATCTTTAGTTATTTCAAGAGCATTAAGAATTTTAGGTAAAGTGGACTCTTCAAAAGATACATCTACAACTGGACCTATCACAGCTGTTATTTTTCCTGAATTTGACATGTTTTATTTGGTGATTAAGTTTAAAAAATTATAGTGCGAAAATAAATTAATAAAACAATTTTACAAAGTCATATATAAAGTTATTATTAACTTTTATTGATATTTCTCTTAAGTTCAATTCTAATAATAGTCTCTTTGTTTTTTTTAGATTTATACACAAAAATTTCTCCTTTATGATAGTCAGTAATTATTCTATTAACTAGTGCTAATCCAAGCCCCCAGCCTCTTTTTTTTGTAGTATAGCCTGCTTTAAAAATTTTTTTAAAATCATTTTTATTAATACCAATTCCGTTGTCAATAAAATCTAAAATAAAAACGTCATTTTTTTTTGATGAATTAATTCTAATGATGCCACTTTCTCCTATCGCATCTATAGAGTTTTTATATAAATTTTCAATTACCCAACTAAAAAGCTGCTCATTCAATAATAATTCATCTTCATCTAGTTTTAATTCTGTTTGAATATTAGGAGATGTTCTTTTCTTTAAATATTCTATAGATCTAAGTATCAAATCTTTAATTTCTTTTTTTTCTAAAACAGGTTTTGAACCTATTGTTGAGAATCTCTCGGTTATTATTTTTAACCTAGATATATCTTTATCTATTTCATTACTTACATAACCTACATCAGTATTTTGTTTGGATCTAAGATATTCATTCCATCCTATTAATGAAGATAATGGGGTTCCCAGTTGATGTGCAGTTTCCTTAGCAAGACCAGTCCATAAATTATCTTTTTCAGATTTATTCGAATAATATAAAATTAAGTATATACTGAATAGAATAATAAATATTAAAATTATTATAAAATAGGGTGCAAATATTAAAGTTTTTAGGATTTGAGAATCATCAAAATATACATACTGAAAATCACTAATTTCCCCGTCATCATTAAAAATATTAATTTTAATAGGATCATATTTTTTTTGCATAGAATTATATTCATCAAATAAATATTTTTCTTCAATATTTTTATAATCTATAATTTCACCGTTGCTACTAGTAATAATTACAGGTATTGAATGATTATCAATCAAAATGATATCAGCAAAAGAATATAATGATTCGTTTTCAGCGTTGCCAACAAGTTCAATAAATTTTGAATATCTCTCTATAGTTCTAATTTCTCTTTCTTTAATCTCATTAATAATAAGATCGGAAAAGTATAAAAGTGATAACAGAAAAACTCCAAGGATAAATATTACTACCCATTTTAGTCTATTAAGTAATTTTAGAATATTCAATAATTTTGAATTTATAGATATAAATCTAAAAAAATTAATATTAGGTAGTAAGTCTAGCTCATGAAATCTCTAACTCTATCAAAAAATCCTTTTTCAGATTTTCCTGGGTTAGGTTTAAAATTTTTTGAATCCTTTAACTGATTCAAAAGTTTTTCTTCATCTAAAGTTAATTTTTTTGGAGTCCAGATATTTACATGAATCAATTGATCACCAGTTAAAGAACTATTTAAATCTTTTATTCCTTTTCCTCTTAATCTGAATATTTTGCCGCCTTGTGTTCCCGGTGGTATCTTAATTTTTACTTTGGAAGTTAAAGTTGGAACCTCTAATTCATTTCCAATAGCAGCATCAACAAAATTTATATATAAGTCATAAACAACATTATTACCATCTCTTTTAAAATTTTCATCTTCTATTTCTTCAATGAGAATTAGAAGGTCTCCTGGAATTCCACCTCCTGGTGACTCATTCCCTTTTCCTGTCATTGATAATTGCATGCCATCTCCAACCCCAGAAGGAATGTTGATACTAATTATTTCTTCTTTAAACTGCAATCCTGTACTATCAACTCCAGGTGGTTTATTATCTATAGTCTTTCCATTTCCATTACACTGATAACATGATGATGAGGATACCATTTGGCCTAGCATGGTATTAACAACCTTACTTATTTTACCAGAACCATTACAGACTCCACAATTTTTAAATGTTACTCCAGGTGCAGTAACAAGTCTTTTAACTTTAATTTTCTTTTCTATGCCAAATGCTATCTCTTGAATAGTTAATTTTAATTTGATTCTTAGATTAGTCCCTTTATTTCTTCGAGAAGAGCTTCCTCCCCCAAAAAAACTATCAAATGGACTTCCTCCTCCAAAAATATCTCCAAATTGCTCAAAGATATCCTCCACATTCATTCCACCGCCTGAAAATCCACCAGCTCCTCCTCTTAACCCATCATGACCAAATCTATCATATTTTTGTTTTTTGTCTGGATTACTTAATACTTCGTATGCCTCTGCAGCTTCTTTGAATTTCTCTTCGGATGATTTATCACCAGGATTTTTATCGGGGTGGTATTTGATTGCTACTTTCCTATAAGCTTTTTTAATCTCTTCTTGAGAAGAAGATCTATTTACTCCTAAAATTTCGTAAAAATCTCTTTTTGACATTATGAACCAGTTACAACTTTTGCAAATCGAAGAATATTATCTCCTAGATGATAGCCATCTTCAATTACATCAATAATTTTTCCTTTAAATTTTTTTTCTGACGGAGTACTAGTTATTGCCTCATGAAATTCTGGATCAAAACTATCACCCTTCTCGATTTTCATTTTTTTGACATGATATTTTTCTAATGTTGTAATCAGTTTCTGATAAATTAAATTGAATCCCTCATAATCAGATAAATTCTTTTTAATTGATTTTATAGCTCTTTCATAATCATCAACTATTGGAAGTATATTAGTTAATAATTCTTTATTTGCTGAGTCAATCATTTCTATCTTTTCTTTAGAAGTCCTTCTTCTAAAATTTTCGAACTCTGAGTACAATCGTAAGTATTTATCTTTAGTTTCTTGTAACTCTGAAGAAAGATTGATTTCTTTTTTATTTTTTTTTGGAGGAGTAGATACTTTACCTTTTTTTTTATTCATAGTAATGTTTTTTGCAAAAAGTTTGCCAAAGATAACTCATGCCATTTTGACTAATAAAATTTATCTAAATTAATTTTCTCCAAATAGAATCCTTCAGTTTATCTAGACCTAGTCCAGTTATACTTGAAATTTTTATTATTTCATAAGGAAGATTGACATGTAATTCATTTAACTCTTTTTCAGTTAATAAATCACATTTAGATATTGCAACTATTAATTGTTTATTTAGAAGTTCTTTATTATAATTTTTTAACTCTTTCAATAATGACTGAAACTCTTTAATTATGTCTGACTCAGAAGAAATTAAGAAAACTAGAATTGAATTTCTTTCGATGTGTCGTAAGAATCTGATGCCTAATCCTTTACCTTGTGATGCACCTTCTATTATTCCAGGAATATCAGCCATAATAAATGATAAATTATCTCTATAGGGTATTACTCCAAGATTTGGAGTCAAAGTGGTAAAAGGATAATCTGCAATTTTTGGCTTAGCTTTTGAGACTGATGAGAGTAAAGTTGATTTTCCTGCATTTGGAAACCCAACTAATCCCACATCAGCTAAAACCTTTAGTTCTAAATTTATCCAGTCCTCAATTCCTTTTTTTCCAGGTTGACTGTATTGGGGAGCTTGTTTGGTTGATGATTTAAAATGAAAATTACCCAATCCTCCTATTCCCCCTTCAAGTAAAACTTTTTCTTCATTATGATGTAAAATTTCTAATATCTTATCACTTCCTTCAACTGTTTTAGCTACTGTACCAAGAGGAACTTCAATTATAATATTTTTCCCATTTTTCCCATGTTTTTTAGAGCCTTGACCGTCCTGTCCATTCTCAGCTTTGATGTGTTTAGTATATCTTAAATGAAGTAGAGTCCATAGTTGGTTGTTTCCTTTTAATATGATATCTCCACCTTTTCCTCCATCTCCTCCGTCTGGTCCTCCTTTAGGGACAAACTTTTCCCTTCTAAATGAAGATGAACCTCTTCCTCCATTTCCTGATTTACAGAAAATTTTAATTTGATCTATAAAATTTTGTTTGTTCATTATGCTTCTATTTTTGAAGCAATCTTCTCAAAAATTTCTTCAACTGAACCAACTCCATTAATTGGGATATACTTATTCTGTCTTTTATAATGCTTAAGAACTGGTAATGTTTCCTCTTTGTATACTCTTATTCTATTATTTATTTTTTCTTCACTTTGGTCATCAATTCTTCCTGAAACTAGAGCTCTTTTTTTTATTCTAGTTATTAACTCTTGATCATCAACTTCTAAAGATATAAGTTTATCAATTGATAAATTATTACTGTTTAACATCTCATCAAGAGCTGATGCCTGATTAACTGTCCTAGGGAATCCATCAAATATAAAACCATTTTTATCTTTATTTTTTTCTATTTCCTCTTGTACCATATTAATTACTACAGAGTCAGGGACAAGATTTCCATCATCCATATATTTCTTTGCTTCCTTTCCAAGAGAAGTATTATTCCCTAAATGCATTCTAAAAAGGTCTCCTGTTGATAAATGACAGAGTTGAAATTTTTTTATTATTTTATCGCTTTGTGTCCCTTTTCCAGCTCCAGGAGGCCCAAATAATATAATATTCATCAGAGTATTTTTTTCAAAGATATAAATCTAAATTATTTCTTTCAGCATTTTTAATGAGCTCTTTTAGGTCAATTGCATTTACACCAGAGGACATACAAGCCATTCCACCTGCTAGATTACATATCTCACCTATAAATTTTATATTAATATTTAAATAAAAAAGAATAGTAGCAAGTGAAATAACTGTATCTCCAGCCCCTGAAACATCAACAATTTTTTTCTTTTTTATTTTAAAATGATCAATTCTATTTTCTTTATAAATCATTAATCCATTATCAGAAAGTGTTATCATAATATTTTTGATATTATTCCTAGTAACTATTTTTTCTGAAAGCTTTGTTAAATTTTTTAAAGATTTATTTTTTGATGAAAAAGCAGAGAGTATCTCTTTCAAATTAGGTTTAAAGAGATTTACTCCTTTGTAATTAAAGAAGTTCCTTTCTTTAGGATCAACAGAAATAAAAATATTCTTTTTTAATTTTTTAATTTTTATAAAAAGATCACTATCTATTACTCCTTTGTCATAATCTTGTAAAATAACAATTTCAGAGTTTTTGAGCTTCTCTTTTACTTTGATTAATAATTTATTTTTAATCTCATTATTTATTGAAAATGTTTGTTCTCTATCTATTCTTAGAATATGTTTTTTTTCAACTATTATTCTCTCTTTAATAATTGTTTTTCTAGAATTATCTCTGATAATTCCCGATGCATCTATTTTATTTTTATCACATAACTTAATAAAACTATCTCCCCCTGAATCGTTTCCAATAACAGAGCAAAGAATTGGATTCATTCCTAAACTTTTAATGTTGAGCGCAACGTTTGCAGCACCTCCAAGCTTTATGTTTTTTTTCTTTACGTTGACAATAGGCACTGGAGCTTCGGGAGAAACTCTTTCAATTTTTCCTATGATATATGAATCAATCATAGAGTCCCCAATAATTAAAATGTTTTTTTCTTTAACTTGATCAAAGATTCCTTTGATTTTCATTTAATTTAATTTGCTGAGAGATAATTCTATTCTTTGTGAGGCTTCAATAAGTTCTTTTTCACTTGCTGCATATGAAAGCCTGATGCAATTTGGTGCTCCAAAATCTTCTCCTGGAACTAAAGAAACTTTAGCATCTTCAAGAAGATAAATAGCGAGGTCATTTGCACTTGATATTTTCTTTCCTTCTTCAGTCTTATTACCTAAATAATTAGTTATCTCTGGAAAAAAATAAAATGCTCCTTGGGGCTTATTTAGAGTAAGTTTTTCAATTTTTGAGAGTAAATCATAAAAGATATCTCTTCTCTTAAGGTATTCTCTTTTCATTTCAAGTGCACAATCATTTCCACCATTTAAAGCTACAAGTCCTGCTCGTTGAGCAATTGAGCAATTTGCTGAAGTAGTCTGTCCTTGCATTTTATTTATAGCTTTAGCAATTTTAGAAGGGGCTCCAAGATACCCTAATCTCCATCCGGTCATTGCAAATCCTTTGGAGAAACCATTTAGTGTTATAGTTCTATGTGCCATTCTGTCAAGAGAACCAATACTAAAGTGTTCTTCAGTAAAGTTTATATGTTCATAAATTTCATCAGAAATAATAATAATATTAGGATAATCAATTAAAATATCACTATAGTCTTCTAAGTCTTTTTTAGAAAAAACTGTACCAGTAGGGTTGCATGGTGAACTGAAAATTATTGCTTTAGTTTTATTCGTAATAGATTTTTTTAATTGTTCGGGTGTTGGTTTGAAATCATTTTCTATAGTTGAGTTTAGATATACTGGCACACCATCAGCTAATTTTATGATGGCAGAGTAGCTAACCCAGAAAGGAGCAAATACCAAAACTTCATCACCTTTGTTAAGTATTGAGAACATAACATTAGTTATGGAATGCTTAACTCCGTTAGAAACAATTATCTCAGATGGATTATAAAGTAAATTATTTTCTTCTTTAAATTTTTTTGAAATAGCTTCTCTTAAATCTAAGTATCCTGGGACTGGAGGATAAGAAAAATAATTTCCTGAGTCAATAGCAGTTTTTGCACCCTCACATATGTGATTGGGAGTTTTAAAGTCAGGTTCACCAAGACTTAAACTAATGACATCAATCCCTTTTAATTTATATTCTCTTGCTAGAGCTGCCATGGCTAAAGTTGATGATTCTTCAACTCCTTGTAGCCTTTTTGATTCTATATTATTCATTTTTTAAATTATAATTAATTCTTGATGAAATACTATTACCTAAAGTAACTTCATCTGCATATTCAATTTCTCCACCAATTGGTATACCTCTTGAAATTGTAGTTAGTTTAAGGTTATATTTTGATAATCTTTTAGAGATATAAAATGATGTTGTGTCCCCATCAAGAGTAGGACTTAGAGCAAAGATTATTTCTTCTATCTCTCCCTCGCTTACTCTTTTGACAAGAGTATCTATATTAAGATTTTCTGGACCAATTCCATCGATTGGAGAAATTAGACCTCCAATAACATGAAATAATCCATTGTAATGGTTTGTATTTTGAATAGCAAGGACATCAGGAGTGTCCTCGACAATACATAGTATTTTTCTATTGATAAATGAATTCTGTGTTTTACATGAACAATTGCCTTCATCACATATCATATGACAGATATCGCAATATCTTGTTTTTTCTTTAAGGTCTTGAATTGCTTTTGAAATATTTTTAGAAAAATCTAAATCTTTTTTTAATAAATAAAGTGAGAGCCTTAGTGCAGTTTTTTTTCCAATTCCAGGTAGCTTAGATATTTCATTTACTGCATTTTCAATAATTTTAGTAGGAAGTTTCATGAAATAATAATTTCTATATGAATGTAATTTTGATTTTACTTTAAATTATATAAGCTTTATCAACCTTATTCAAAGATAATTATGAATGCTAATATTATACTTCTGATTTTTATAATATATTTTTTAGTTCTTTTAGTTATCTCAAATCTTACAACTAAATCTTCATCATTTAATGATTTTTTTAATGCTAGTAAGTCTTCACCTTGGTATTTAGTTGCTTTTGGAATGATAGGAACTTCATTATCAGGTGTGACTTTTATATCTGTCCCTGGTGAAGTAGGTAATAGTAATTTTAGTTATTTTCAGGTAGTGTTGGGATATCTTGTAGGATACTATGTTATCGCCAAAATTTTATTGCCTATTTATTATAAATATAATCTTGTCTCAATCTATACTTATCTTGATAAAAGATTTGGATATTTCAGTTACAAATCTGGCGCCTTCTTTTTTCTACTTTCAAGGACAATTGGAGCATCTTTCAGATTATTTTTAGTTGCTGGAGTTCTCCAAATTTCAATTTTTAATCAGCTTGGTCTCCCTTTTTTCTTTTCTGTACTACTAACGGTTTTATTGATTTGGATTTACACTTTTAAAGGTGGTATAAAAACAATAGTCTGGACAGATACACTTCAAACTTTTTTTATGTTATCAGCTGTTATTATAACAATAATAATAATAACAGATAGAATGAACATTTCATTATATGAATCTTATCTTATGATCAAAGAAAGTTCATACTCAAATATTTTTTATTTTGATTGGAGATCAGGAAATGATTTTTTTAAACAATTTATATCAGGTGCTTTTATAGCAATTGTAATGACTGGCTTAGATCAAGATATGATGCAGAAAAATTTAACATGCAAAAATTTGAATGAAGCCCAAAAAAATATTTTCTGGTTTTGTGTTATTTTGGTTATTGCAAATTTATTATTTCTTTCTCTAGGTGCTCTTTTGTATTTGTATGCCGATCTAATAAATTATCAAGTTCCTCTAAGATCAGATGATCTATATCCTTTACTTGCTCTAAATGAACTTGGATTTACCACCTCAGTGATTTTTATTTTAGGAATAATTGCTGCTGCATATTCTAGTGCTGATTCTGCATTAACATCTTTAACGACATCTTTCTGTATTGATTTTTTAGATATTGAAAAAATTAAAAATAAGAGGAGAACTAGGATTATTGTCCATATTGGGTTTTCAATTTTGTTATTATTAATAATTATGATTTTTAATGAAATTAATGATCAAAGTGTAATTAATTCTATTTTTAAAGCAGCAGGGTATACGTATGGTCCACTACTCGGTCTTTTTTCTTTTGGGATATATACAAAATATAATATTAAAGACAAATTTGTTTTTATTGTTTGCTTTGCTTCACCTGTAATTAGCTACCTTATAAATTCATTCTCTGAAAAACTGCTCTTTGGATATAAGTTTGGTTTTGAAATTTTATTATTGAATGGTCTAATTACGTTTATAGGATTATTCTTGATTAGAAAAAATTAAAGTCTACTGTTTAGATAATTATTAAATGCTGATCCAAAAGTATAGCTAATGCCTATTCTAAATTCTGATCTAAAGTCAGTTTCTATTTCTTGTTGTTGAAGTAGTAAATCTTCAATAGAAGAACTTCCTTTTGGTAAGTTTATTTGATCTCTTATTATTCCTATCTCACCACCAAGTCTTAAAGAAAACCCCTCAAAAACTCTAAATGAAAACCAACTATTTAAACTTAGATTATTCTTTGATGGATCATTTATTAAAGCTCTTCCTCTTAAATTGGTAAAAATTTCACCCCAAGGCTGTCTAAATCTTGCCTCAAAACCAATTTGATGTAGAAAAAGATTTTCTTTTAATTTATTATAAATGGTTTCTTCAATGTAATTTCTAAATCCATATCCTATCTGATAGTTAACAACAACTTCTCTTCTTACAAATTCATTATAAGGAAAAAAACTATATTCTAAAGCTGGGAGAATAAAATAACTAAAATCTACATTTTCGTATGTGTCACTTCCTGCTCCAGAATTAAAACCAGCTGACCATTTATTATTTATACTCCAAACACTTTTTGCTCTAAAAGATTTTCTATTTCTCTTACTAATGAATGTATTATTATCACTGATATAGGTATTATTTGATCTATTGTAGTCGATATCAAATTGAAGTTTTATTTTGTCAGTTACTTTGTCTGCATCAAATTCAAATTCAAAATTTGTACTTTTTCTACTCGTTTCATTTTCAAAATCAGCCTCTCCTGAGCTCTGAAATACCCAATTATTCCATTTATCTGAACTTAATTCATCATTATCGCTATAATTATTATTGTTACTAATTGTAGAATCAAATGATATTTTAATTTTATTTGAAATATCACTTTCAATTAAAAAATATATTAACCCAATGTCAATTTTTTGTTTTAATGCTTCTCTTATTTCATCACTTGTTAACCTTGGATTAGTGTCTAACTCTAAAGATAATTTTTTATCCAAATAAATATTTTTCCCAATAAAATCTAGAGTGTATCTATCACCATTATTAGCATTCCTATTTCTTAATATAAAAAGTTGAATATCTGCAAGCCCCTGATCTCTTACATGATTGACATAATTTATTTCATTACTTAGGAAATTATTATCACATCTATCACACTTTATAAATAAATTACTTAGTTTTTCTTGACTATAGAGATCAAAGGACATAAAAAGTATTAGTAGTATTAATATTTTTCTCATATTATAATTCTAATTCTTTAGCTGGATCCCAGAACACACTTTTAAAATTTTCAATCTTATTATTTTTAACTTTTACTCCTTCCACCATTAATAGTTCCTCCATTTGATTTTCATAAGAAAAATGATGTTTTCCAGTCAGTAATCCATTTCTGTTTACAACCCTATGAGCAGGTATTGAAGAATCAAAATGAGAATTATTCATAGCCCAACCAACGACTCTTGCACTTTTAGATATTCCTAAATATTTAGCAATAGCACCATATGAAGTTACTTTACCATATGGAATTAGCTTTACCACTGAATAAACATCTTGAAAGAATTCAGATTTCATTTAGTGTTATTTTTGCAGAGGAGGAGGGATTCGAACCCCCGGTACCTTGCGGTACAACGGTTTTCAAGACCGCCGCATTCGACCACTCTGCCACTCCTCTTTAGTAATCTAGCGAGCAAAAATATATTAATTAGAACATTTGCCAAAAATGTCCTTTAATTTAATTTGGATTTTATTTTATCTAAAGCAAGATCAATGCTTGTGTTCCATTCAAATCCAATTAATATTATAGAGGAAATGGAATATACCCAACCCATAAAAGCGATGAGTATACCAATAGAACCATAAAGTTTGTTATATCCTGGAAAATTAATAATGTAATAGGAAAATGCTAGAGAAATAGCAACGCAACCAATTGCTGAAATTAAGGATCCTGTTGAAATAAAAGTCCATTTATTATGTTCAACTGGTGCAAAATAAAATATAGAAGTTATCAAAAGATAGAAAGAAATGAAAAGAGAAGATATCTTATAAAAATTAACTGTAAAATATTCTACATCCTTTAGAATATCAAATGTTAATATTAAGCTTATTATAAAATCACCTAGAGTTGATAAAATTATAGCAATAATGGTTACTAGAAAAAAAACTAAAGTTAAGAGCATTGCAATTAATCTGGTTTCATAAAATGATCTGCTTTCTTTAACCTTATGGCAACTATTAAAAGTTTTTATTAATGTATTAAACCCATTTGATGAAAGGAATATAGAGGAAATTACTCCAAATGATAAAAGACCACCTCTTTTATTTTCCACTAAATCAAAAATGGTATTTTTTGTAATTTCAAACATGTTATTTGGCATGATATCTTGAAGAAAAAACAATATTTTTTGAGAATCAATCTCTGGAATCCATGCATTTATATAGGGAAGAAGAGTGAAAAGAAAAATTATCAGAGGGAATGAAGCAATAGTAAAGCTGAAGGCGACAGCCAAAGATCTCTCAAAAATTTCATCTTCTATTACTTTAGATTTAAATATTTTAAAAACAGAGTAGTATGAAATATTATTTCCAGTTAGATATAATCTTTTAAAAAATAATCTAAAAAAAGAAATGATATAATCTGTCAATTTTTTCATTTAAATTTTTTATTTATCAACTCAAGCAGAGTTTTTGGAATTCTGACGGGCTTTTTATTACTTAAATTTATAAATGTTAAAATGGTTTTAGCTGTGTTAGCTAAAATATTATCTTCATTATAAATTTCATATTTAAATGTAATTTTAGAAGATGGCACCTCTTCTATAGTAGTAACAACTTTTATTTTTTCATCATACTTAATAGGATAGAGATATTTTGATTCTAACTCAATAACTGGCATTCCAACTCCATTATCTTCTAAGTTTTTATATGAAAAACCTAAATCTCGAAATAATTCTACTCTTGCTATTTCATAATAGCTGGCATATCTTCCATAATAAACATATCCCATCTGATCTGTATCAGAATACCTCACTCTTAATGAAATTTCTCCTTTTATCATTACCTATAAATTTTCCTAGAATCAAGAGCTATTTGAAATTTTCTAGCGTTTCTGTTATGATCAGAAAGGTTTGTAGCAAATGCGTGATAACCTGAAAAATCTTCCTTAGCACACATATAAATATAATTATGTTCTTCATAATTCAAAACAGCATCAATATAGTCTTTTGAAGTAGTTCTAATTGGTCCAGGGGGTAAACCACGATTAATATATGTATTATACGGAGACTTAATTTTTTTATGAACATTAAGAACTCTTCTGATTGTGAAGTCATTGGCCGAAAAAATTAATGTTGGGTCGGCTTGTAATCTCATGTTTCTTCTAAGTCTATTTAGATAAAGGCCCGCAATCCTATCTGCCTCATCAATCATTCTAGTCTCTGAAGCAACAATAGAAGCAAGAACTGCTACTTCTTTCTGATTAAGATTTATTTTTTTGAGTTTATCTAATCTTTTTTTATTCCAAAATGTATTATATTCAGAATACATTTTTTCAGATAATTTTTTGGGAGAAATGTTCCAATATACTTCGTAAGTGTCAGGAAGAAAAATACTTATAATATTCGATTCATTGAACCCTTCAAAATCATTTAAATTGTTAAATAAATAACTTAATAAATCATCTTTATTCATTTTTAGCTTAGAAGTAATTTTCTCAGCTAGATCATCAATTTTTCTTGCATAATTAAATGTTAAATTAATAGGTGTTTGATTACCAGCTCGTAACATTGAGATAGCTTCATAATTCGACATATTACTTTTAATTTTATATGCTCCTTCTTTAATATTTTCTTGGTATTCCATTAGTTTACTAAGAAAGCTAAATGATAGAATGTCATTGATTATAGTGTCATTTTCTAATTTGAGAATTAGATCATTAAAGTTTCTGCCTTCTTCAATTACTATTAATTTGTCTTTTGAGTTAATGAGAAAATTTGGAGAATAAAGCATTTGATATGTGTAAACGCTTATGGTTGTTAATAACGTAGAGAAAATTATTAAAGGAATTAATATTTTTTTTTTGCCCATATTATATTTACTGTAAAGGTAATAATATGATTTTAGTTCAGCTAGAATATCTTCCATCTGTAAATTTTTTTAAAAATTTTATCGATGGTAATATTTATTTTGATATTGAATCTGAATTTCTGCCAAATTCAAATTTACATTCAACTATTATTGTTAATGAAAAACATTCATTTGATTTAAAAATCCCATTATTATATCAAGAAAAAAATTGTAGATTAAAAGATGTATTAATTGACCAAAATAAAAATTGGATAAATAGTCATCTTCAATCAATTCATTCCTCTTATGGAAAATACCCCTATTTTATTTATTATATTGATCAATTATCTGAGATTTTAAAAAACAGACATAATTTCTTAGTTGATCTTAATTATGACTTATTGACACTACTTATTAAATTTTTAAATTTTAATATTTCTGTTGAAAGATTAGAAAGTAAAAACGAATTAAATTATCCATTATCAATTAATTTCTCCTACAAGAAAAAAGATAATACTGAAATTGTAGATAAAAAAAGAGATGATTTTTTTCTTGGCAAGAAATTTGATTATCCATATAGTATAATTGACTTAATTTTTCTTAAAGGACCAGAATCTGGTTTTTTAATTAAAAATTTTAATAAAAATAAATTGTAGTTTTTTTATTAAAATAAGTTATTCTTACGTTATAAAGTTATGGAAGCAAAGTTTTCAAATAGAGTAAAAGAAGTAATTTCTCTAAGTAGAGAAGAAGCATTACGATTAGGTCACGATTATATTGGGACTGAACATCTTTTGCTTGGGGTGATAAGAGAAGGTGAAGGTGTAGCTGTCAGCTTACTCAAAAAACTGGGAATAAGTTTAGAGGATTTAAGAGCGTCTGTTGAGCATAACACTAAGAATACAACTTCTTCTAATATTAAAAATATTACAAATATTCCATTAACTCGTCAAACAGAGAAAGTGTTAAAAATTACTTATTTAGAGGCTAAAATTTTTAAAAGTAAATTAATTGGAACGGAGCATTTACTTCTTTCTATACTTAGAGATGAAGATAATATTGCTACTCAAATCTTAGATAAGTTTGATGTTACCTATGACGTTGTTAAAGAACTTCTAGAATATCAAATTAGTAATCCACAAGGAAATGCTTCATCTGAACCTTTAGAGGATGATGATATGCCGACAGAAAAAGGGAGTGGTACTATTACTAATACACCTAAAGCTAAGGAGAAATCTAAAACACCTATACTTGATAATTTCGGAAAAGATTTAACTAAACTTGCAGAAGAAAATAAGTTAGATTCTGTAATTGGTAGAGAAAAAGAAATTGAGAGAGTTGCTCAAATTCTTACTAGAAGAAAAAAAAATAATCCAATACTTATTGGTGAACCTGGAGTAGGTAAGACAGCTATTGCTGAAGCGTTAGCTCTTAGGATTACGCAAAAGAAAGTATCTAGAATTTTACATAATAAAAGAGTTGTAACATTAGATCTAGCATCATTAGTTGCTGGGACAAAGTATAGAGGACAGTTTGAGGAAAGAATGAAAGCGGTTATGAATGAAATTGAGAAGTCGGATAATATAATTTTATTTATTGATGAGCTTCATACAATAGTTGGAGCAGGTGGTGCTTCTGGATCTCTTGATGCTTCTAATATGTTTAAACCTGCACTTGCAAGAGGAGATTTGCAGTGTATAGGGGCTACTACGCTTGATGAATACAGACAATATGTTGAAAAGGATGGAGCTCTTGCTAGAAGATTTCAAGTCGTAATAATTGATCCTACTACTGCTGAAGAAACTACTAATATTCTTGAAAATATTAAAGACAAATATGAGAGTCACCATAATGTATTATATTCAAGAAAAGCAATAGATGCTTGTGTAAAATTATCCGATAGATATATCAGTGATAGATTTCTTCCTGATAAGGCTATAGATCTAATGGATGAGGCTGGATCAAGAGTGCATATGCATAATCTTGATGTACCTAATATTATTGTTGAGATTGAAAATAAAATTGAAGAAATTAAGAGCCAAAAAAATACAGTTGTTCAAAACCAAAAATATGAAGAAGCAGCTCAACTTAGAGATACGGAAAAAAAATTATTAGCAGAATTGGACACTCAAAAAAATAAATGGATTGAGGACTCAAAAAAGAAAAGACATAAAGTTGGAGAAAAAGATATTGCTGAAGTAGTATCTATGATGACGGGAATTCCATTAGAGAGAATTGAACAAAATGAAAGTGATAGGCTTCTTGACATGGATAAAGCTTTATCTAAAAAAGTTGTAGGTCAGGATAGAGCTATCGATAAATTAGTTAGAGCTATTAAAAGAACAAGAGTTGGTTTAAAGGATCCAAAAAAGCCTATTGGTTCATTTATTTTTTTAGGTCCAACTGGAGTTGGAAAAACTGAATTGGCTAAGGTCTTAGCAAATTATTTATTTGATAAGGACGACTCTCTTATTAGAGTTGATATGTCTGAATATATGGAGAAATTTTCTATTTCTAGGCTAGTTGGTGCTCCTCCTGGTTATGTGGGCTATGAAGAGGGCGGTCAGCTTAGTGAGAAAGTTAGAAGAAAGCCCTACAGTGTTATTCTTCTAGATGAAATTGAAAAAGCACATCCTGATGTTTTTAATTTACTTCTTCAGATTCTTGATGAGGGGTTCTTAACTGACGGTCTTGGTCATAAAGTTGACTTTAGAAATACGATTTTAATAATGACTTCAAATGTGGGAGCTAGAGATGTTCAGGATTTTGGAGCAGGCATCGGATTTGAAACAAAATCTAGAGTTGAAAATATTAATGAATATTTAAATTCTACTATCGATAAAGCCCTTAAAAGAACATTTAATCCAGAGTTTATTAACAGATTAGATGATATAATAATTTTTAATTCTTTGACTAAAGAAGATTTATATCAGATAATTGATATTAATTTAAAAAAATTGTATCAAAAAGCCGGAGAAATTGGATATTCTGTTGAATTAACTACTAAGGCAAAAGATTTTATTATTGAAAAAGGTTATAATCCTAAGTATGGTGCTAGGCCACTTGAAAGAGCAATTCAAAAGTATATTGAAGATGTACTTGCTGAAGAAATTCTATCTAAAAAAATAAAAAAAGGAGATAAAATAATTGCTGATTTTGATAAAAAATCTCAAAAAATTATGCTTATTAAAAAAGATGAGCCTTCTAAAAATATTGAGAAATCGAAATAATTATTTTATTTTTTTCCAATTTGACTCATAAATTATTTTTTTAGTATTTACACTGTCTATCTTAACTTTTCTTAGATAAGTCAATGACATTACATCATTTTCTATTTTATATTTAAACTTCCTTGCTATCTCATTTGACTCTTCAACATAAAAAAAAACACTATCATTCAAAATTTCATACCTCATTAATCTATTAAAATAAAAAACTAAGTTATCCGATTTGAATGATGTTGTTTTTGCATTTAAATGTTCAATAGATATTGGACTATTATCTTGATACATACTTACAAGTTTCCAGTCTCCAGAAAAATTTAGTTTTTTGTTTTCAGTGCATGAAAAAAAAACTAATAATGAACTGATGTAAAAAAAATGTTTCATATTCAAGTTGTCTCTATGTTACAAGCCCACCATCAACTTTAATTATTTGTCCAGTTATATAATTAGCATCTTCAGAGGCAAGAAAAAGACATAAATTTGCAACATCAACCACTTTTCCTGCTTTTTTTAAAGGGATAGAGTTAATCCAGCTTTCTAATAGTTTTCCATCTCCATGACTTGTCATATCAGTTTCAATAAATCCGGGGGCAACTGCATTGCATCTAATATTCCTTGATGCTAGCTCAAGAGCTACTGATTTAGTAAATCCGTTAATTCCAGCTTTTGAAGCTGAATAATTAGTTTGACCCGCATTACCTTTTATACCAACAATAGAGCTAATATTAATTATTACTCCTTCTTTTTTCTTCATAAACTCTCTGATAGCAGATTTAGTTAGATTAAAACAAGAATTTAAATTGATATTAATGACTGATTTCCAAGATTCTTCATCCATCCTTAGTAATAAATTATCTTTTGTAATTCCCGCATTATTGACTAAAATATCGTAAGTGCCAAAATCTTTAATTACATTATCAATAAGTTGGTTACTTTGATCAAAATCAGAAGCGTCTGATTTATATTTTTTTACTTTCACTCCGTAGGATTTTACAATTTTTTCTACATCCTCAGCTGATGATTCACTACTCAAATATGTGAAGGCAATATTGCATCCCTCTTTAGCAAATCTTTCAACAATTCCTCTTCCAATACCTTTAGATCCTCCAGTAATTATTGCAGTTTTATTTTCTAGTTTTTTCATTTTTTTTATTTCTACTATGAACTTTAAAATTATATAAAGTTTATTACAATCATCAAGATAAAATAATCAATAGTTTTAAAATAATCTTTTAGATTATACATTTGTGAAAAAATAAGTGAGATATGTCATATAATTTAATTGTAATTGGTTCAGGACCTGGTGGTTATGTTGCTGCTATACGAGCCTCTCAACTTGGATTGAAAGTTGCTGTCGTTGAAAAAGAATCTCTAGGTGGAATTTGTTTGAACTGGGGGTGTATTCCAACTAAAGCTCTTCTAAAAAGTGCACAGGTTTTTGATTATGTGAATCACTCTCAAGATTATGGAATAAATATTAAAGGATCAAGTATTGACTTTGATTCAATTATTAATAGAAGTAGAGGTGTAGCTGATGGAATGAGCAAAGGTGTTCAATTTCTAATGAAAAAAAATAAAATAGATATTATTAATGGTTTTGGTAGATTACTATCTAAGAATGAAGTAGAAGTAGAAGATCATGATCATAAAAAAAACACATATAAAGCAGATAATATTATAATTGCCACTGGTGGTAGATCTAGAGAATTGCCTAACATTAAAATTGATGGAGAGAAAGTTATTGATTATAGAAAAGCTATGACACTTAAAAAACAACCCAAATCTTTAGTTGTGGTTGGCTCAGGTGCTATTGGTTCTGAATTTGCTTATTTTTACAATAGTATTGGAACAAAAGTAACTCTTATTGAATATCTTCCAAATATCCTACCTCTTGAAGATGTAGATGTCTCAAAGCAGCTTGAAAAAACATTTAAAAAGTCAGGAATTGAAATATTAACCAATACAGAAGTAAAGTCTGTCTCTACCTCTTCCAAAGGATGTAAAGTGACATATAGTAGTAATGGTAAAGAGACTGCAATTGATTGTGATATTGTGCTATCTGCAGTTGGCGTTCAAACAAATATTGAAAATATTGGACTTGAAGATGTTGGAGTTATAACCGAAAAAGGAAAAATAAATGTTGATGACTTTTATAAAACAAGTGTCGATGGGATTTATGCTATCGGTGATGTTATTAAAGGTCCTGCATTAGCTCATGTTGCTTCTGCTGAGGGAATAATTTGTGTTGAAAAAATTGCTGGTAAAAATCCTGGTGTATTAAATTATGATAATATTCCATCTTGTACATATTGTAGTCCAGAAGTTGCTTCCGTAGGGTTTACAGAAAAGCAGGCACTTGATCTAGGTTATGAAATTAATGTTGGAAAATTTCCTTTCTCAGCTTCAGGTAAAGCTAACGCTTCTGGTCACTCTGATGGATTCGTTAAAGTAATTTTTGATAAAAAATATGGAGAATGGCTTGGTTGTCATATGATAGGTTATAATGTTACAGAAATGATAGCTGAGGTGGTTGCTGCTCGGAAGTTAGAAACCACTGCACATGAAATTATTAAGTCAGTACATCCTCATCCTACGATGTCAGAAGCTATAATGGAAGCTACTGCTGCTGCATATAACGAAGTAATTCATTTATAATACTTCCCTAAGTTTGGATCCAATATTTGCTGGGGACTCAACAACAGTTAGTCCACATTCTTTCATGATTTTCATCTTAGCTTCTGCTGTGTCATCTTTTCCTCCAATAATTGCTCCAGCGTGACCCATCCTTTTGCCTTTAGGTGCAGTTTGGCCAGCTATAAAACCTACTACTGGTTTACTATTTCCATTATCTTTAATCCATCTAGAAGCTTCAGCTTCATAATTTCCTCCAATTTCACCAATCATAACAATCCCTTTAGTTTCATCGTCTTCCATAAATAATTTAATTGCATCTAACGTAGATGTTCCGACTATTGGATCTCCTCCAATTCCAATCGCAGTTGAAATTCCATATCCAGATTTCACAACTTGGTCTGCTGCTTCATACGTAAGAGTGCCTGATTTTGAAACGATTCCAATATTTCCTTTTTTAAAAACAAATCCTGGCATAATTCCAACTTTTGCTTCTCCTGGAGTAATTATTCCTGGACAATTAGGTCCAATTAGAGTGCTTTTTTTATTTATTAATGCAGATTTTACTTTAATCATATCTTTAACTGGTATTCCTTCTGTTATAGCTACAATTACTTCAATATCTGAATCAATAGATTCTAGTATTGCATCAGCAGCAAATGCAGGAGGAACAAAAATTATTGATACGTTTGCACCTGTATTGCTTTTGGCGTCATAAACTGTATTAAAAACAGGTCTATCAAGATGATTAGATCCTCCCTTTCCTGGGGTTACACCTCCTACAACATTAGTTCCATACTCTAACATTTGACTTGCATGAAAAGTTCCTTCAGAACCTGTAAATCCTTGAACTATAATTTTTGAATTTTTATTTACTAGAATACTCATTAATTTATTTTTGGCTCAAATATAAATCACTAAATTCCCTAATACAACCATGTCCTCCTTTTGAGCTAAGAATATATGATACATTTTCTTTTACCTTATCGACTGCATCACTTGGACATGCACTAAATCCAACAATTTTTATTATACTTAAATCATTAATATCATCTCCAATAAATGCTATATTTTTAAGAGGAATATCTTCTTTTTCTGACCAATCAAGTAATATTTTATCTTTTGATTCATTTCCAACGTAGCAGTTTTTAATTCCTAAATAAGATGCTCTTGATTTTATTCCATCTCCTTTCTCAGAGTGACTTATTATACCAACTTTTATGTTATTTTTCAAAAGTTCATAAATTCCTACACCATCTTTTGCGTTATATCTTTTTGATTCAGTACCATTTTCGTCAATATAAATTCCGTTGTCTGTCAGAGTTCCATCAACATCTAGTACAAGCATTTTAATTTCTGGAATTATCATATTAAAGTTCTATTTATTGATTTAGAAATAGGTTTTAAGCTATCAAACATTTTTTCAAATTCATCAAAATCTAGTTGTTGAGATGCGTCTGATTTTGCTTCTTTTGGGTTTGGGTGACTTTCAATAAGTAATCCATCTATTCCCATAGCGACACAAGCTCTTGTCAAGTCAGGAACACCGTAGCTATATCCCATCGCATGACTAGTATCTAAAATAATTGGAAGGTTAGTATATTCTTTTAAGTAAGAAACGCCACAAAGATCTAAAGTAAATCTGGTCTTTGTCTCAAATGTTCTTATCCCTCTCTCACACAAGATTACATTTGGATTGCCTTCAGATAAAATAAATTCTGCAGCTTGTACAAATTCCTGAAGGTTTGATCCAAAGCCTCTCTTTAAAAGCACGGGCTTATTTTGCTTTCCTGTCTCTTTTAATATACCATGGTCATACATAGCTTTAGCTCCAATTTGAATAATATCAACATGTTCTATGACATCATTTACATGAGAAGCATCTTTAACTTCAGATATAATATTAAAGCCATATTCTTTTCTTATATCCGATAACATTTTTAGTCCTTCTAATCCTAATCCTTGAAATGAGTAAGGAGATGTACGAGGTTTGAAGCACCCTGCTCTTAATGTCGTTAATTTCAGTTTTTTAAGTAATTCAGCACAGCTTTTAATTTGTTCTCTGCTTTCTATTGAACATGGTCCAGTGATCATTAAAGTATTTTGGGTATCTCCACCAATCTCAATATTATTAATTTGAATTTTCCTTGTTTTATTTATGTATTCTCTACTGGAAAGTTGAATGTCAGATTCTAAAATATATTTTTCTACAACGAAATCATTTACATCATCAGGTATTGATTTATTTTTTGATGAGGTTATTAATATTTTATTTTCATTAGTATAAATAAGTTTTCCTTGAAGTTTAGTTGAAATAGATTTAGCTTTTTCAATTGAAATGTCATTTTTAAGGTGAAGTATCATGATTCGCTTTTGATTAAATTAAAAAATGTAACACATCCTGATATTTTGTTTTTATTATTTATTACTGGCATAAAAGATATAAGAAAATTATGTTTTTGAATAATCTTAATCATATAATTAATGTCATCATTTTCTGATATTATAATAGCGTTTTTATTTGACAAATCAGATGCATTTAAAAATTGAAAATTTTCTAATTTAGTTATTAATGATTTTCTTATGTCTGCCATACTAATTATTCCTGCAAATTCCTTTTTATTATTCTCTATCATAGTAAATCCAAAGCCATATTCTTCAATAGTAGATAATACCTTTTTTACTTTATTTGATTCTTCAATAATTGGGGATTCATCTTTACTTAACATAAACTCTTTTACTTTAATAGTTGAGTTTGACACTGAAGATCTAAGCTGCATTATTGATTTTTGAATATTATTGTTTACTAAATATGAGCCAGAGACAACAGATTGTACTCCATGAATTCTTAAAATAAATGCTATTTCATTGTTTACACCTCCATCAACATGTATTTCTTTTGAAGGAAATTTCTTTTTAAAATCCCTTATCTTTTTGAAATTGATATTATTGAAAACTCCTCCACTCTCTCCTGGAGTAGTTGTCATCAAAAGTATAAAATCACAATATTTCGAATAATTTTTAAAATTATTAATGGATGAGGTAGATGTAAGTGCTACTCCAAATTTAGTGTATTTGGTAGTTGGAAAAATTACCTGTTCTTGAATGGTTTCTAATTGATATGTCACATATTCAATCTTATTTTCTAAAATAAAATTTGAATATTGATTTGGTTTATTAGAAATAATATGAAGATCAACAGGTTTTTTACTTATTTTTCTAATAGTACTGATATCCTCCTCTATCTTTTTGAGATCAATATTTTTATCATTAAAATCTATGTGAAACATATCTATATTACACAAATCAAGCTCATGAACAATTTCTTTAAGAGATTTCTTTTTATTAGAGTAAATAGATGCAGATATTTTCATTTCTCCCTCAAATATAAATTACTTATTTTCATTGTGATATTCATTAATAATCTAATTTTAAGTAAACAAATATGAAAACCTCAGAAAAACATTTTTTAAAGAGTATATGGGTATTTATATTCTTTGCTTTTTCTTGCTCTGATGACATAAAAGTATTTAATGAGGAAGTTGATGAACTAAAATTAGACTCTATGGCTCCGTTCTATCATGGTGTTGCCTCTGGTGACCCATTATTAGATAAAGTAATTATTTGGACTAGAGTGACACCTAAAAATGAAGTATCAAAAATTCCTGTTAAATGGATGATATCGAAATCTAGAGATTTTAAAAATTTAATTCAAGAAGATATTTTTTTTACTTCGAAAGATAGAGATTATACTGTCAAAATAGATGTAAAAGGTTTAGAGCCAGGCACTGAATACTTCTATAAATTTGAAGCATTTGGGATTGAGTCAATAACAGGAATAACAAGAACTTTAAGTAAAAACCCTAAATTTTTACAATTTGCTGTCGTGAGTTGTAGTGATTATCAAAGAGGCTATTTTAATGCTTATTCATCTTTGGCCAATGAAAATGAAATTGATTTTATTCTACACTTGGGGGATTATATATATGAATATAAGTCTAGAGATTATAGTAATGGTATTTTTAAAAGACTTCATTTGCCAGATAAAGAATTAATCACCTTGTATGATTATAGAACAAGGTACTCACAGTATAGACTTGACCCTGATTTAATAAAAGCTCATCAAAATCATCCATTTATTTTAATTTGGGACGATCATGAAACATCGAACGATACATATATTGATGGTGCAGAAAATCATCAACAAGATGAAGGTAGTTTTCAGGAAAGAATTTCTAGTGCTTTACAGGCATATTTTGAATGGCAGCCAATTAGAGAATCATTTAAGCCTTACAGAAAATTTGAGTTAGGAGAATTAGCAGATATTTTAGTATTAGAGGAGAGGTTAGAAGGAAGAAGTAAGC
Organism: Marinoscillum sp.; assembly: GCA_038134805.1. Classification (GTDB taxonomy): domain Bacteria; phylum Bacteroidota; class Bacteroidia; order Cytophagales; family MED-G16; genus MED-G16. The sequence goes on from JAYPVV010000013.1 coordinate 42,051, forward strand.
AAGTAGATGATTTATCTGATACTACATTATTTGATGAGAAAAGATCTATGCTTGGTGAAGTTCAATTGAATTGGTTTTTATCTAATTTATCCGATAGCAGTGCTAAATGGAAAATTATAGGTAACCAAGTAATTTTTTCATATCTGAATTATGGAAGGCCAGATTTTAATATAAATTTAGATTCCTGGGATGGGTACCCTTTTGAGAGACAGAGAATAGCTAATTATATTATAAATAATAAAATAGAGAATGTTGTGTTTCTAACAGGAGACACTCATCAATCATGGGCTTTTGAAGTTAATCACCTGCCATTGGAGTCCGAAAATCCAATAATTCCTTATGCAATTGAGTTTGGAACCCCTAGTATAAATTCAGGAAATTCGGATGAAAGATTTCCAAACGCTCCAATTGAAAATTTAATTCGACATGAGAAATATATTATGCAAAAAGATATAAATCCTCACTTAAAATATACAAACACTAGAGATCACGGATATCTTTTAATTAGCTTAGATAAAGAGAAAATTAGGGCATCTTGGAAATACGTTCAGACACTCATAAGAAGAGATTCCTCAATTAAAGAAGTTGTTAGTATTGAGAGTTTATCAAATTCAAATAAATTAATATTAAATTAATTTCGTGATTTTTTTTTATAAACTATTATCTACATTTTCTTTAAATACTCTCTATAAAATTTCAGACTTTTTATTTTTTTTTATTCATAAATTTTATAGAAGAAATATAGTAATTACCAATTTAAAAAAATCATTTCCAAAATATTCAAAGAAAAAAATAAATGATATTGCGTATTATTTTTATAAAAATTTTTCAGATGTTCTTTTTGAAACAATTAAGTCACTATCAATTTCTAAAAAAGAAATATTAGATAGAGTAGTATTTAAAAACACTGAAAAAGTTCTTGATAAAATTTCTAAAAATGAAAATATAATTTTTTTAACAAGTCATGCCTGTAATTGGGAATGGCTTCTTTTATCTTCTGAACTTAAACTAAAGTGTAAGATAAATGTTGTATATAAAAAACTTTCTAATCGAGGGTTTAATAAAATGATGTTAAGCTCACGATCAAGATTTGGATCAGTATTGATTGAATCTAAAAAACTTATTAAAGCTATAAAAAACTCAAAGAACACATCTAATGTGTGGGCAGTAGTAGCTGATCAATCTCCAACAAAAAAAAATAAAATTGAATGGCTAAATTTTCTCAACCAGAATACAGCATTTTTTAAATCTGTAGAATATATCCCAAGACTACTTAACTCTACAATTTATTTCGCAAAAATGAGTAGAAACTCAAGAGGGAAATATACTGTTGATTTTATTGAAATTTGTACGAGTCAAGACATAAATTCTACAACTTTAAAAGTGTTCGCATCTCTTTTAGAAAATCAAATTAAATCTTCTCCAGAAGAGTGGTTGTGGTCTCATAAAAGATGGAAATTAACTAAATAAATTCAACTATAATTGTCTAATTTTGAAGCATATTATGGATAAAATTAGAAATTTTTGTATCATAGCCCATATTGATCATGGTAAAAGCACTTTAGCTGATAGGCTTCTTGAATTTACGCGTACAATTGATCATAGAGAGATGACAAATCAACTTTTGGATAATATGGATCTTGAAAGGGAGAGAGGTATCACAATAAAATCACATGCTATCCAAATGAATCATGTATACGATGATATAAATTATACTTTAAATTTAATTGATACACCTGGTCATGTTGATTTTTCTTATGAAGTATCTAGATCAATTGCTTCATGTGAAGGTGCATTACTTGTTATAGATGCTGCGCAAGGAATTCAAGCACAAACTATTTCAAATTTATATTTGGCACTTGAGCAAGGATTAGAAATAATTCCAGTTCTAAATAAGATAGATCTACCTGGTGCTATGATTGAAGAAGTTTCTGACCAGATAATTGACCTAATTGGTTGTCAGCAAAACGAAATTCTTCATGTCAGTGCAAAAGATGGGATAGGAATTGATAATTTATTAGTTGAGATAATTAAAAAAATTCCTCCACCTCTAGGAGATGAGTCAAAACCACTTCAAGCTATGATTTTTGATTCTGTCTATAATTCGTTCAGAGGCATTGAGGTATTATTTAGGATTTTTAATGGTAAGATTAAAAAAGGAGATAAAGTAAAATTTATTAATACTGGTAAGGTCTATGATGTTGATGAGATCGGTATATTAAAATTAAAAAAACAATCTAAAGATGAGATATCAGCTGGGAATGTTGGGTATCTAATATCTGGAATTAAAAATGCCAAGGAAGTGAAAGTTGGTGATACAATTACTCACTATGAAGGTGCATCTGTTGAAGCAATAAAAGGATTTGAAGATGTAAAACCTATGGTTTTTGCTGGTATCTATCCCGTTGATAGCTCTGATTATGAGGAGTTGAGAAATTCTCTTGAAAAATTACAATTAAATGATGCGTCTCTTGTGTGGGAACCAGAAACTTCAGCTGCTCTTGGTTTCGGTTTTAGGTGTGGATTTCTAGGTATGTTACATATGGATATCGTACAAGAAAGATTAGAGAGAGAGTTTAATATGTCTGTTATTACTACTGTACCTTCAGTTGAATTTAATTGTACTAAAACAAACGGAGAAAAAATAAGTATTTATGCTCCCTCTGAGATGCCTGAGCCTAATTATATTTCTAAAATAGAGGAGCCAATGATATCAGCTCAAATAATATCTAAATCTGATTTTATTGGAGGAATAATTAAATTGTGTATGGAAAGGAGAGGAACTTTAGTAAATCAAATTTACTTATCTAAAGATAGAGTTGAGTTGTCCTTCTCTTTACCTTTGTCTGAAATTGTCTTCGATTTTTATGATAAATTAAAATCAATCTCAAGAGGTTATGCTTCATTAGATTATGAGTTATCTGGTTATTCAGTTTCTAACATGTCAAAGCTAGATGTTATGCTAAATGGAGAAAAAGTTGACGCTCTTTCTGCAATAGTTCATAGAGATAAAGCATATAATTGGGGGAAAAAATTATGTGAGAAATTAAAGGAACTTCTTCCTAGGCAAATGTTTGAAATCGCTATACAAGCTTCTATAGGAAATAAAATCATAGCTAGAGAAACTGTGAGAGCATTAAGAAAAAATGTTACTGCTAAATGTTATGGTGGTGATATCACTAGAAAAAGAAAACTTTTAGAGAAACAAAAGAAAGGAAAGAAAAGAATGAGGCAAGTTGGTAATGTTGAAATTCCTCAAAATGCATTTTTAGCTGTTCTTAAGATTGATGAATAATTTAATAGACGGAATTAAAGTTGCTAATGAAATAAAAGATGAAATAAGGCACGAGATTCTATCTTTTGTGTCAAAGGGTCTAAGGAAACCATCCCTGAAAATTATTTTAATTGGTGATCATGGTCCCAGTAAAATATATGTAAATGCAAAGTTAAGGGCATGTGAGAGTGTTGGTATAGACGCTGAGTTAATTCATTTAAACGATAACATAAACCAAAAGAAATTATCAAATTTAATAACTCAACTAAATGAACAGACAGAACTTGATGGCTTTATAGTTCAACTTCCTCTTCCTGAAAGTATTAATGTTCAAAAAGTTATAGAATCAATTGATCCTTCTAAAGATATAGATGGTTTTACAAACGATAATATTGGTAGTATTACCTCAAAAAAGAAAAAGTTAATGCCAGCAACTGGTTTAGGTGTGATGACATTGATTAGTAAATATAACATAGATCTAGATTCAAAAAAGTGTGTTGTTTTGGGTGCAAGTAGAAATGTAGGAGGAGCTATTGCTCAGATGTTGGTTGAGAGGGAAGATACTACTGTCACTGTGTGTAATAGTAAAACTAAAAATTTAAAATCTATTACTATTGATGCTGACTTAATAATTTCAGCTGTTGGAAAACCAAATTTAGTTACTGCGGATATGGTAAAAGAGGGAGTTGCAATTATTGATGTAGGAATTTCAAGAGTTGAAGATTCTACTACTAATTCTGGTTATAGAATTGTTGGTGATGTTGATTTTAAGAATGTTTCAAAGAAAGCAAGCCTAATAACACCTGTTCCTGGTGGCGTGGGCCCAATGACAATAGTGTCTTTGCTGCAAAATACATTAAAAGTTTATTGTGATAAATTCAAGATATAGTGACCCTCTTCCAGTTATGGAATCATTTTATAGTATACAAGGTGAAGGTGTTCATGTAGGAAAACCAGCTTATTTCATTAGACTTTCAGGATGTGATGTAAATTGTCATTGGTGTGATGT
>JAYPVV010000014.1:0-41841 GCA_038134805.1 Marinoscillum sp.
AATATTTTATTGTGACAAAAAAACACAATTATTAAATTTGAAGAATGAATTTGAAAGATTTTTTTGAAGTAGGAGATAAGTACTTCTTGCCTAATCTGAGTATAGATATTGTACTGATGGGTTATGACGGGCAATTAAAGTGTTTATTAATGAAAAATAATAGCCGATGGAATATCCCGGGAGGTTATATAGGTAGAAATGAGTCTGTTGATGAAGCATCGAAACGTATTTTAAAGGACCTAACAGGAGTTCAACTGGATAATCTCAGACTTTTATCAGTGTTCGGTGATACCAAAAGAAATTTCGGAGATCAATTCAAAGGTTTAGCGAAGGAGCATGGAATCCAATGGGACCCTAACAGCTGGTTAAATTCAAGGTTTGTTTCAATTGGATACTACGCATTGGTCAATATCAACGATGTAATCATTAAGGGGAATGACTTCTATGATGAAATAGGTTGGATTGATATTCAAGACTTAGTTGATATGAATTTAGATCATAAGGAGATTATTCATTCTGCCTTATCACGGTTAAGAGCGGATATAAATGACGGAAGAACCTGTCATGAGTTATTACCCAACCCATTTACTATGCCCGATTTACATCAACTTCATCAAGTAATTCTTCAAAAAGAAATTGATCGGAGTAGGTTTCAAAAAAAGATGATTGGAAGTGGTAAGTTTCATAGACTCCCCCAATCAAAAACTCCTACACCGGGTAGAAATCCTTATTTATACACGCCTGTTTAGGTATAAGTAGTTGCAACCGCTTTACGACCTTATAGAAAAAGAAAAAGCCATCGATTTTCGATGGCTTGTCTAAGATGGCTCCCCTTAATTGACTTAAACCAAAAAAAATAAATTTAAATTTTTATTTAGGGTCTTTACCAACATAAGTTAGTTCAACAGGAACTATTAAATCTTGAGAACTAAGTTTATCAAATGCTATTTTTGATAATTTTATGTCAACTTTTTGATTTATTCCTGTATCAGGTAGCTTTCCTATAACTCTTACAATTACTATAGCATCGTTCATCTGATTTTTTACAAAAATGATTGTGCCAATTTCTGCAGTTTTATGAAGAGCTAAATACTTATCAGAATCATCCATCCCATCAATAGTTGAAGCAAAAGCCTCTTCCCTATTTGTAATATTATTATCTACTTTTTCTTGAATTATAGTTTCTTGAATTATTATTTTTTGACCTACTGAAAGAGAATTATCTGAAAGAGAATTAAGATTTTTTAATTTTTCAACTGAGATACCATATAATTTAGAAATTGAATATAGTGTCTCTCCACTTTTTACTAAGTGATATTTCTCCGATTGTAAATTATCTGTAGTTGATAGAATATAAAATGAAATTATAGCAATTTTTAATAACTTTATCATATATTAAATTTTTTCAATATGTATTCAAATATATTCAAGGTTTTTCTATTATCAATTTTACCATTCTTTAATATCATAGCTGAAAATGATCAAAAAAGAGTTTTAGTTGGAAAAATTGATAATAATATAGACCCTAGAACTAATAGATACTCAAAATTATTATTAGAAGAGGCTAGTAATAAAAATTATGATGTAGTAATTATTGAAATGGATACATATGGTGGTGCAGTTAATGATGCTGACGATATAAGAACTAGAATTCTTGACTTTGAAAAACCAATTTATGTATGGATAAATAAAGATGCAGCATCTGCAGGAGCTTTAATTTCTATTGCATGTGATAGCATTTTTATGAGTAGTGGAGCAAGTATTGGTGCAGCAACTGTTGTGACTGGAGATGGTTCTCAGGCTCCTGATAAATATCAATCTTATATGAGATCAATTATGAGATCAACAGCTGAAGCAAAAGGCAGAAACCCCAAGATTGCTGAAGCTATGGTTGATGAAGACATTAAAGTAGATAGTATCTCTAATGAGGGGAAAGTGATTACATTTTCAACAAGAGAAGCAATTAATTATGGCTTTTGTGATGGTGAAGTTAATTCAATAGAAGAAATATTGAAACGACAAGAATTTATAAACTATGATATATCATACTTTGAATTAGACTCTACTGAGGGTATTATTTCATTTTTTTTAAATCCAATAGTCAGCAGTCTCTTAATTTTAGTAATACTTGGTGGGCTCTATTTTGAATTTCAAACTCCTGGAGTTGGATTTCCAATATTAGCTTCAATTTCAGCATTAATTTTATATCTAGTACCATATTATCTTAATGGAATAGCCGAAAATTGGGAAATCTTTATGTTTATTATTGGTTTAATTTTAATATTTACTGAAGTATTCTTATTGCCAGGTTTTGGCATTTTTGGATTACTCGGATTATTTACTTCTATTGGATCTTTAATTTTAATTTCACTAAATAATGATTTTTTTGACTTTACATTCGTTCTATCTGAAGACATATTCAATTCTAGTTTATCTGTACTAATTTCTGTTCTTAGTTTTATTCTTATCATTTTATTTGGTGGATTTAGATTAACAAATACTAATGCCTTCAAAAAAATTGCACTAGTAGAAACTCAAGATAAAAACAAAGGCTATACAATTAGTAAACAATCTTTGGATATTGTTGGGCAAAAAGGAAAATCATTTACTGTTTTAAGACCAAGTGGAAAAGTTTTAATTAATGATGTGGTCTATGATGCTCATACTTCAGGTGAATTTGTTGAAAAAAATAAAAAAATAATCGTTTCGGGGATAGATGGTTCTATATTAAAAGTCAAAAAAGCTTAATGAAAATAATTGGAATAATTCCTTCTAGAATGGAATCTTCAAGATTACCTGGAAAACCTTTATTAAATATTGGTGGTAAATCTATGATTCAAAGAGTTTATGATTCAGTCTATAACTCTTTTTTTTTTGATAAAGTAATTGTTGCAACACCTAATAGAGAAATTTTTGATCATGTGAATAAATTTGGAAACGTTGTTATGACTTCTAATAATCCATTAAATGGAACTGAGCGAGTATTTGAAGCTTATAAGAATTTAAATGAGAAATATGACTTCATAGTAAATATTCAGGGTGATGAGCCATTTATAAAAAAAGAACAACTTTCAGATATTATTTCGATTTGTAAAAACCCTAATCAAATATGTACTTTAGTTAAAGAAGTAAGTTATTCGAATAATTTAGAGCGTGATTCAATTATGAAAGTTGTAATAAACAACTTTAATGAAGCAATGTATTTCTCAAGATCATTAATACCTTATCAAAAAACTAAAAAAAAATATTATAAGCATATTTGTATTTATGCTTATAAACCTTCCGTTTTAAAAAAAATTATCTCATTAAAACCTTCGAAACTTGAGTTAGAGGAGTCATTAGAACAGCTAAGGTGGTTAGAAAATGGATTTAAAATCAAAGTAGAAAGAACTAAGTCAGATAGTTTTAGCATTGATACTTCAGAAGATCTTATATTAGCAGAAAATTATTTAAAAAAGTCTTAAAGAAATGAATTTTATTAAAGAAGTTTTCATTAAAGCTATTAAAGGTATTCTTACATTGATTATCAGTTTTTTTATTTTAATTATTATTTTCAGTGTCTTATCTTCAGTTCTATCATCTAATAAGGAAGAAAAAGTTATAATAAAGAAAAATAGTCTTTTATTTATTGATGACCTTAATATCATTGGTGATAGGGATATAAATGGAGATGATTTAGATTTCAATTTTAATATTCCATTACCAATTCCTATTTTAAATAATTCTATAAAAAAAGATAAGATTAGTATTAAAACATTTGAAAATATTATAACGAAGGCTGCAGATGATAATAATATAACTGGAATATTTCTTAATCTAGAAAATGTTGGAATTAGCTTTAATAAAGCAGTCAAAGTAAGAAATATTCTTGAAAATTTTAAATTAAAAAAACCTATTTATTCTTATGCAGATTTACAAACTAAAAATGCCTATTTTATTTCATCAATTTCAAACTTTATTGCAGTATCACCTCCAGGTTTTATCTCTGTCAGTGGGTTTGGAATAAGTTCTTTTTTCTTTAAAAATCTCTTTGAAGAGTTAGGAGTAAATATTCAATTATTTAGAGTTGGTGAATATAAAGGAGCAGCTGAAACTTTTGTAAGAAATAACTTTAGTGTTGAAAACAAGGAACAATATCTTAATCTTTTAGATTACAGAATGAATAACTACTTAGATAAAATATCCTCATCTAGAAATATTGATAGAAATGAATTGTTTAATATGATTGAAAGATATGAGACTGAATTATCTGAAGATGCGTTAAAGAATAACCTTATTGATAGTTTAATATATGAAGATCAGATGGAAAATTATCTAAAAATAAATGTTGATAGTTCATATAATAAGGTTTCTTTACTTAACTATAGAAAATCATTAGAGAAAGAAAAGTATAATAGAGATAAAATAGCAATTTTATATGCTATAGGTGATATCCTTCCAGGAAGTGGTGAAGATGGTATATACTCTGAATCAATAATTAAAGAAATAAAGAAAATTAAAAAAAATAGTAATATTAAAGCAGTTGTTTTATATGTTAACTCTGGAGGAGGTAGTGCTTTTGCATCTGACTTGATAGCTAGAGAACTAAAGTTATTAAAAAATGAAAAGCCACTTATTGCATACATGGATGATGTTTGTGCATCAGGGGGTTATTTTATTTCTATGCCAGCAGACACATTGATAGCATCTGAGGGATCAATTGTGGGATCGATTGGAGTATTTGGAATATTACCTGAACTATCTGGTTTACTTAATAATAAGCTTAAAATATCATCTGATGAAATAAAAACAAATAATAATATTGGAGAGATAAATTTATTTAGACCATTGAATGAGGATGAAAAGAATTTGGTTCAAAGAGGAATTAATAAGGTATATTCTGATTTTCTTAAAATAGTATCTGATGCTAGATTAATTGAAATAAATGAGGTAGATAAACTAGCAAGAGGAAAAGTCTATTATGGAGATGAAAGTAAAAAACTTAATTTAATAGATGTAATCGGAGAATTAAATGATGCTATAAAAATAGCTTCTGAAATGGCAGGAATAGATGAATTTCAAATTATTGAGTACCCTAAACATAAAACCGAATTTGAAAGAATCATTTCCTCGTTACAACAATCAAATCATCTTATAGAACCTTTACTTAAGAATAACTGGGTTTTTGAAAGTATTTTAAAAAATAAAATTTACGATCCTTTTCAAATGAGGATGGAATATAAAATAGATTAATTTAAAGGTTTTACAATAAAATCCTTAACCTTATAAATAATTACGTTTTGATTATCATTAAATTCTAAATAGTTAGGGTTAGATTCTAATTTAGTCTCAATTTTTTCTTCATTTCTTAATCCAAACTGAAAATATTTGCCATATTTATTATTTATTTTAATAATCATATTTATTAAATCAAATCCAAGCAAAAAATTATCAGAAATCTTTCTTTGATAATTTTGAACAAAATAATTTTCTAAAAATGAAAATGTTTCTGATTCCTTATAATAATAATTTGATCCTATCATTCTAATATCTAAATTCTGAAATTGATCCACAGATAAAACATTAAAATCTAACCATTCAGTATATCCAATTACTGGAATAGTATCTTCTCTAATATCTAAAGCACTAACCACATTTGAAGCAAATAAGGAATTTTTAGAAGAGATAAAAATATGTCCTATACTATCATTTCCAATTCTAAATTTTTCAACGTACCTATATACGGTATCTATATTTTCAATTCCTCTACCCTCCTTAATAACTATACCAGGAACATTAGATAGAGTATCATATAGTGAATCATTTAAAATAAATTCATAAGAAGATGCTAAAGAATCTAAAATAAGTCTAGAATCTTGAATTCCAACTGATTTGGTATAAATAATATTATACTCACTAGAATCCAATTTTTGTTTATACAAAGAAGCTATTAAAGAATCCTGGTAGGTGTTTTCATAAAAAATAATAACGTTTTTATTATTAATGAAATTCTTTATTGAATAATCTGCAGCTCTTAGAGCAATGGTATTGAGAGATGGTTTAAATAAAAAACTATAATTATTATCATCAATTATCCTATTATTTGATGATAAAGGATTTAGCATTATAATTTTATTTTCAAGGCAAAACTGTTTTACTATTTCAATTGGTTTACTGTATAGAGGACCAATAATTAAATCAATATCATCTAAGCTACCATCTGTTATTAGTTTTTTAACAACTTCTGGGTCTCTTCTAGTATCAAAAGATAAAATTTCAATATTTGAATTAATAGAATCATTATTCTCAAAACCATATTTTATTCCAGAGTAAAGATCCATAATAAAATCATTGTTTTGTATAAAAAATGTTTTATCCAAACCTTCAAACATAAAAGGGAATAAAAGAGCTATTTTGAATTTAGAATTGTCTGTTACAAAGAGATCTTCGGTATCTACATAGGTTAAAATATTATTAATTTCATTAATAATATCAGAACTTAAATATTCCTTAAGTAGTAATCTTCCATAATACTTAGCAATTGAATTATTTTTTGGATATAATATGTAATACTTATCAAGTTTAGTAAAAGATAAATCTTCTAGGTATGGGTCTAAAATATTATATATATAATCTCTAATTTGATTATTAGTTATTAATGAGAGTTTTTTAAGTGCTGCATCTAAGTTATTACTATCTAAATCAATTTTAACCATCCAATAATATACCTCATCTATTTGGGTCCAATTTGGATATGATCTTATAATTTCATCTAAAAATAAACTTGCTTTATTTAAAGAATTTAACTTGTATTCACTAACTCCTCTGTAAAAAATAACATATGGATAAAATTCACTTGTTTTGTTAAATTCTAAATTTATTTGTGATATTTCATCATATTTTTCATCAATAAAAAGTTTTTTTAATTGAATAAAATCTGAATAATCGGACTGAGCTATTAAGCTTTTAGAAAGAAAAATAAATAAAATAATCAGATATCTTTTTTTCATATTACTCCCATTCTATGGTTGAAGGTGGCTTAGAAGAAATATCGTAAACAACTCTGTTAATACCTTTTACTTTATTTATAATTTTATTTGAAACTTCTGCCAGAAAAGAGTCTGGTAATCTTGACCAATCCGCTGTCATTCCATCTACACTACTAACAGCTCTCAAAACAACTGTATATTCATATGTCCTTTCATCACCCATTACTCCTACAGATTTAACCGGTAATAAAATAGTAGCTGCCTGCCAAACATTATCATATAGATTATATTCTTGTAAGGAGGAAATAAATATGTTATCAGCTTCTTGTAATAAAAAGACCTTTTCTTGAGTTACTTCTCCTAATATTCTAATACCAAGTCCAGGTCCTGGAAATGGATGTCTATTTAAAATTTCTTTCGGCATATTTAAATTTTCTCCAACATTCCTCACTTCATCTTTAAATAAAAGATTTAAAGGTTCAATTATTTTTAAATTCATTTTTTCAGGCAATCCACCAACATTATGATGAGATTTAATAGTTGCAGATGGTCCTTTTACTGAAACTGATTCAATTACATCTGGATATATTGTTCCCTGAGCCAGCCACTTAATATTTCCTATCTCATTTGCTTGCTGCTCAAATATTTCAATAAATGTTTTACCTATAGATTTTCTCTTCTCTTCAGGATCAGTCAGTTTTTTTAAATTTTTATAAAAAATTTTTGAAGAATCTACCCCAATTACATTTAACCCCAAAATTTTATATGAAGACAAAACACTTTCAAATTCATTTTTTCTTAACAATCCATTATCTACGAAGATACAAAATAGATTTTTTCCTATAGCTTTATGAAGAAGCATAGCTGCAACACTTGAGTCTACTCCACCAGATAAACCTAAAATAACTCTATCATTGCCGACAGTGTTTTTTATGTTATGAACAGTAAAATCAATAAATTTCTCAGAATTCCATGATTGAGAACAGCCACAGATATTTACAAGAAAATTTTCTAATATTTTTTTTCCAAACTCAGTATGAGTGACTTCTGGGTGGAACTGTAAACCATAAAAATTTTTATTTCTTAAATAAAATGAAGTTACTTTAACATCTTTCGTGCTTGATAAAATTTCAAAAGATTTAGATACTTTAGTTATAGAATCTCCATGACTCATCCATACAACAGAATTGATATCAATCCCTTTCATTAATGAATTGGATGAATTAACATAAGTTAAATTAGCCCTACCATACTCTCTAATTTTTGATTTTTCAACTGTACAATCGTTATTGTAAGCAATTAATTGGGCACCATAACAAATTCCTAGAACTGGTACATTTTTTATGTTATCAAATATTATTTTTGGTGAGGCATTATCGTGAACAGAGTAAGGGCTTCCAGATAATATTAATCCTAGATAATTATTTGAATAGGTTTCAAATTTATTGTATGGGATTATTTCACAGTAAATATTTAATTCTCTAACCCTTCTAGCAATTAATTGGGTGTACTGTGAACCAAAATCAAGAATTAAAATTTTTTCATCCATCTTCAAAATTAAACTTAGGTTTTATAATAGACTAATTAAATCTATATTTTGTAATTTAGTCAGGTTGAATTGTAAAATTAATATCAATGGGTAGAGCATTCGAATATAGGAGAGCAGCTAAAGAAAAAAGATGGGATAAAATGTCAAAACTTTTTCCTAAACTATCTAAAGCTATAACAATGGCAGCTAAAGAAGGAGGTGGTGATCCTGAAATGAATTTTAAGTTGAGAGCAGCAATTCAGAATGCAAAAGCAGAAAATATGCCAAAGGATAATATTGATTCTGCTATTAAAAGAGCATCAGATAAGGAATTAAAAGATTTTATAGAACAAACATTTGAAGGTAAAGGACCTCACGGTGTTTTGATTGTTGTTGAAACTGCAACTGATAATGTGACAAGAACTACAGCTAATGTAAAATCATATTTTAACAAAGCTGAAGGTAACTTAGTAGCATCAGGATCATTGGAATTTATGTTTGAGAGAAAAGCAGTATTTTATTTAGATAAGGAGGGGTTAAATCCAGATGAAATTGAATTATTCTTAATTGATTATGGTTTAGAAGAAATTGATACATCTGGTGAAGAAATTGTTATTTATGGAAATTACTCATCTTACGGAAACATAAATAAAGGACTATCTCAACTTGAAATAAAGCCATCAAAATCATTATTAAAACGAATTCCAATAAGTCCTGTATCTTTCTCTGAGGAACAACTTATAGAAATAGAAAAAATGCTTGACAAAATGGAAGATGATGATGATGTACAATATGTTTTTACAAATATTGCATAGTAAATGTGTATTAAAAAAAACATCTCTTTATCTCCTTTTAATACATTCGGATTCTATCATAATGCAAAGTATTTTATTGAAATAAAAAATAAAGATCAAATATTAAGTTTTCTACATAACAAAACTTATAAGGGGGAAAATAAGCTAATTTTAGGTGAGGGATCAAATATATTATTTACTAAAGACTTTGATGGTGTTGTATTTTTAAATTCAATTAAAGGTATTAAAATACTAAAAGAGGATGATGACAACATTTATATAAGAGTAGGTTCTGGTGAAAATTGGGATAATTTCGTTTCATTCTGTGTAAAAAACCATTATTATGGAATTGAAAATTTATCTCTTATTCCAGGGTCGGTAGGAGCTGCGCCAATTCAAAATATAGGTGCATATGGTGTTGAAGTTAAGACATTTATTGAGTCAGTAAATGGTATAGATATTAATGATCTAAAAGAAAAGAAATTTGATAATAAATCTTGTCTATTCGAATATAGAAGCAGTATTTTTAAAAATAAATTTAAAGATAAATTTTTTATCATCTCTGTTGATTTCAAGTTAAACAAAAAAGAAAATTTTAACCTTTCTTATAAAGACCTAAACAACTTAGACAAAAATAATATCACAATAGATTTATTGAGAAATAAAATAATTGAGATTAGAAATTCAAAACTTCCTAATCCTTCAGAACTAGGTAATGCTGGCAGTTTTTTTAAAAACCCATTAGTTGAAAGAAATACTATTGATAAAATTAAAAAAGAACATATTGATTTAATCTCTTTCGAAGAAAAGAAAAAATTTAAAATACCAGCTGCCTGGCTTATTGAGAAATGTGGATGGAAAGGATATAAAAATAAAAATATTGGTGTCTCAGATAATCATGCTCTTGTTTTAGTAAATTATGGAGAAAGATCAGGAAAAAAATTAAAAAGACTTTCTGATGATATAATAAAAGATGTTAAAGATAAATTTGATATAGAACTTGAACCAGAAGTTAATATAATTTAATTAACCTTCATAGTAAACTCTATAAATTGCATTAGCATAATCATCAGATATAAGCATAGACCCATCCTCTAAAATTAAAATATCAACTGGTCTACCCCAAGCCTCTTGTTCATCTTCATCTAACCAACCATATATAAATGGTTCATATCCAACAGAATTTGAATTTTCAACTTTTACTCGAGTTATCCGATAGCCAATTTTTTTAGATCTATTCCAAGATCCGTGCTCAGCTATAAAAACATCACCAATATATTCATCAGGAAACATATTTCCAGTATAAAACTTCAAACCAAGTGGAGCTACATGTGGGCCTAAATTTTGAACAGGTTTTACAAAATCATCGCAAGGATACTTTTCTCCAAATTCAGGATCAGAAATGTCTCCTCCATGACAATATGGGTATCCAAAATGTTGATTTGGCCTCTCAATTTTATTTAACTCACAAGGTGGATAATTATCTCCTAACATATCCCTTCCATTATCAGTAAACCACATATTACCTGTTTCCGGATGCCAAGTAAATCCAACTGTATTTCTTACTCCATGGGCAAATACTTCTTTTTCAGATCCATCAGGATTCATCCTAGTAATTGAAGCATAAACATCATCTCTACTTTCACAAATATTACAAGGAGCTCCAACTGGAACATATAATTTTCCATCAGGGCCAAAAGAAATATATTTCCATCCATGATGCCTGTCAGAAGGGAAATCTTCAGAAATTAAAATAGGATCTTGAAAGTAATTTTCATTTTGATCTATAAAATCTAAATTCTCTTCAATATCTTTAAAAACCCAAATTTTGTTTACCTCAGCTACATAAAGATCACCATTATGGTACGCAACACCATTTGGCATATTCTTTAACTTATCTGTTATTAAGATTTTTTTATCAATTACATTATCTCCATCAGTATCTTTCAATGCAAAAACATTATCTGCTCTTCTGTTACCAACAAAAACTGTTCCAGACGGACTGATTGCCATTGATCTAGCATTTTCTATATCTGATGCATAAACCTCAATCTTGAAGCCATCAGGAAGTATGAGTTTTTCAAGTTGAGAATTTAGATCTAAATTTTTATTTTTTTCTATATTAAGGATTCCAAATAAGGGAAATAATAATAAGAGAAGTAAACTTTTAATCATGACTGATAAATTTAATGGGTTAAAATAGTTCAAATAAATATTAAGTATTATATTAAATAAACTAAACTAAACTAATGGAAATAATTGACATAATTGTATTTTTAATTTATTGTGTAGTTATACTATCAATAGGCCTATATGTTTCAAGAGATAAGAAAGGAACTGGAAAAAGTGCTGAAGATTATTTTTTAGCAGGAAAGTCTTTACCTTGGTGGACAATAGGTGCGTCATTAATTGCTGCTAATATTTCTGCTGAACAATTTATTGGTATGTCTGGATCCGGTTTTGCACTAGGTCTAGCTATTGCAACATATGAATGGATGGCAGCAATCACTCTTCTTGTAGTTGGAAAATTTTTTCTGCCTATATATATTGAAAAAAAAATTTATACTATACCAGAGTTCGTAAAAAAAAGATATAGTAATAATCTAAAAACAATTTTAGCAGTATTCTGGATAAGCTTATTTGTTTTTGTAAATCTCACCTCTGTAATGTATTTAGGTGGAAAAGCAATGGATACTATTTTTGGTAATGGAGATGGTAGTTTAATAACAATAAGTATAATAGGTTTAGGATTATTTGCGTTGACTTATTCAGTTTGGGGAGGATTATCTGCAGTAGCATGGACTGATGTTGTACAAGTAGTAATTTTAATTTTTGGAGGCATATTAATGACAGGAATTGCTCTTACTTATGTAACTCCAGGAGGTGGAATTATTGAAGGCCTATCTCATGTCTACAATACAGTTCCAGAGAGATTTTCTATGATTCTATCCAAAGGAGAAATTATTACTCCTGACGGAAGAGATGCATACTTTGATCTGCCTGGGATAGCAGTACTTATTGGAGGTATGTGGATAGCAAATACATACTATTGGGGATTTAATCAGTATATAATACAAAGAACTTTTGCAGCAAAAAATTTAGGAGAAGCTCAAAAAGGTATTGCATTTGCTGCATTCTTGAAGTTAATTATTCCAATATTTGTTGTTTTACCAGGTATTATTGCTTATGTAATTAATTTAGATCCAGATACTGGAGAATTACTAAAAGTATTACCAGAAGGTTTTACATCTTCAGATGGAAAAATTCTAAATGACAACGCAGCCCCGTGGTTGATTAAAAATTATATTCCTGTTGGAATAAAAGGTTTGATTCTTGCAGCACTAGCAGCAGCTATAGTATCATCTTTAGCATCTATGTTGAATTCAACCTCTACAATTTTTACAATGGATATCTATAAAGAGATATTTAATAGAGATGCTGGAGATAAAGAATTAGTGAAAGTTGGTAGAATTGTTGTGATTTTATCATTGTTTGTTGCAATGTTAATTGCACCAATGTTTGGTAATCTAGGTCAAGTATTTCAGGCAATTCAAGAGTATACCGGGGTTGTTAGTCCAGGAATATTAGCTGTATTTATCATGGGACTTTTTTACAAAAAAGCTACAAATAATGGTGCTATATGGGGAATATTATTATCTATACCTGTAGCAATGTACTTTAAAGTTGTACCTAAAGGATGGATTGATTTTATACCTAATTTTGCTCAGAATTTATTTATTGGTGAAATTCCTTTTCTCCATCAAATGGGAATAACGTTTCTAGTAACTATGTTTATTATATATTTGATTAGTTACCTGGAAGGGAATAGAGATAATCCAAAAGCAATAAAATTATCTAAAGATTTATTTTACACTAATCCATCCTTTAATATACCAGCATTTACAGTATTGATAATCACTGCTATGCTCTATGCAATATTCTGGTAGAAATGATATCAGATAAGCAACTATCTCAGGGTAATTTTTTATTTAGATATCGGGGTGTAACTCCTGTTCCAATTATATTTATTTGTACTATTTACTTATTAATAAATGATGTAATTATTTCAGATGAAAAGTATATACTATGTTTGATTATCTCTCTATCTGGATTAATAATAAGAGTTCTTGCGGTTGGATATGCTTATGATAAAACTTCTGGGAAAAACACTAAAAAACAAATAGCGGAAAAACTTAATACAACTGGGATTTATTCTATTCTAAGAAACCCTCTTTATTTAGCTAATTATTTAAACTGGTTGGGTATTATTTTACTTCTTTCTAATACAATTCTCACCATCTCAGTAACGTTATTTTTTATTTTAATTTATTATAAAATAATTCTTGTTGAAGAAAATTTTTTAAAGAATAAATTTCAAGAAGATGTTAAAATATATTTTTCAAAGACTAATAGAATTCTCCCATCCTTCTCAAACTATAAAAGACCTATTAATCATTTCAATATAAAAAAATCACTAATTAATATTAAAAATGGATTATTAGGTATTAGTATATTATTTTTCTTAATTAGACTGATGGATAATTATAAATTAAGAAAAGAACTAATTGAAATAAATTGGATTTTTTACTTTTTAGTTTTTTCAATTGTTTTCTATATCGCAATGAAGTTATTATATTCATTAACAAAAAAATAAAATGAATATTGAATTAGATAAAAAGCAAAACTCATTAAAAAATAATTTTTTAAATCCCATAACCTTTTCCTTATTTTTCTTAATCAACGTACCTATGGGTTGGTTTTCTGGCATGAAATTAAAATATCTTGACTCAAAAAAAGCAATAGCTAAAATTCCTTTTAGATTTTATTATAGATGGCAAAACAAAAACCCATTCAAATCAATCTATTTTGCTGTTCAATGTATGGGTGCAGAGTTATCCAGTGCCTCAATGGTTGCATTAGCAGTTGAGGGTAAAAGTCCCTCTATCGCATATATAGTCACAAAAATGAGATCTCAGTACTTTAAAAAGGCTACTGGAACAACAACTTTCACATGTAATGATGGAAGTAAAATTTTTAATACTGTTGAAAAAGCTATCATCACAAAGAAAGGTGAAGAAGTTGAAACAAAATCAATTGGTACATTAGATGATGGAACTATAGTGTCTGAATTTTATTTTACATGGTCAATAAAACAAAGAAATATTTAAAACTTACTAGAGGGATAAAGTATAGTTTTTGTACTTGTGGACTCAGTAAAAAATTACCATTTTGCGATAATGCTCACAGAGAGTTTAATGAAACAAATGGAACTAATTATAAATCTTTAAAAGTTGAAGTAAAAAAGAATGTTGAGATTGAGATATCTTCATCTACATGGAAAAATTAAGCTCTGAATAATTCTAGTATAGTGATTTCAGGCAAAATACCAACACGACCAGGATAACCCATAAATCCAAAACCTCTATTAACGTAAATGAATTGATTTTTCATTTCATAAAGATCAGCCCACTGCTTGTAAGCGAATCTAACTGGACTTAGTCTTATATTTCCAATATCAATTCCATACTGAAGCCCGTGAGTATGACCAGATAATGTAAGGTTTATATCTTTATAGTTATTAGTAATTTGAGCATTCCAATGAGACGGGTTGTGTGTCATTAATAGCTTAAAGCTTTCCTCATCTAACCCATCATATGCAGTTTTTAAATCTCCATATTTTTGAAACCGTGAAGAGGCCCAATTTTCAACACCGATAATATTTAACCTTTGACCTTCAACTTCTAAAAAATCATTTTGATTCCTAAGTAAATTCCAACCAAATTCTTTTTGACCTTTAATTAAATCATTAAAATTTTTAATTTTTTCACTTTCATTCTTCCATGATGTATATTCTCCATAATCATGATTTCCAAGGACGCTATGAACACCTAAGGGTGCCTTTAGTTTTGAGAGATCATCTCCCCAACCTTTTAATTCTTCTGCTTTATCATTAACTAAATCACCAGTAAAAAAAATAACATCTGGTTTTTCATTTAATATCATATCTAAACCACCCCTAACAGCCACCTTATTCTTTAAGCTTCCAACATGAATATCTGAGATATGACATATTTTGATCCCATCAAAAGCGGGAGGTAAATTATTAAAAGATAGTTTTCTTCTCTTCACTCTATAATCATATACATTATTTGATAAAATACCATAAGAAAGAGAAGTTATAGGTAAACCATAAGCTAGAGATGCAGATATACTTAAGAATTTTGATCTTGAAATTTTGTTATTAGAATTTTCTGTTCTTTTTTTTCTAAAAATATAGATTATTACTCTTCTTATATCATCTATTAATAAAAATGGAAGTGAAACTAATTTAGAGATGAAGTTACCAATAATCATATTAAATATTACTGCCTTTGTATAAAAGCCTAGTTCAAAATTGAAAGCATAGATGAAGAAATTGATTACGGTAATAAACGTAAAAGACCAATAAAGAAAGAATAGAGGTTTTGTCCAACTTATTGACTTATATTTCTTTATTATTTGATAAAAATATAAGTCTAAAAGGGCAGATATTATTGAAAAAAAAAATAAAAAATAGACTCTTTCCATTATGATAATTTTAAAAATCTATTTAGTCTCACTTGAATAAGATACATAGAAGGGATTACCAAAAGTGTGAGTAAAGTTGCAAATGTTAAACCAAATATAATTGCCCAAGCTATTGGTCCAAAGAAAACCATGTTATCTCCACCAAGATAGAAATGAACTTCATATAATGTGAAAAACTTTACAAAATCAAAATTCATTCCCAAGGCTAATGGCATCAAACCTAAAATAGTTGTTAGAGCAGTTAAAATCACAGGCCTTAATCTAGTTCTTCCTGCTTCAGTAATGCAATCTATAATAGATGAAACTTCTAATTTAGATTTCTTTTCAATTAATTTTCTTTTTCTATTTAATTCAATAAAATCTATCAATACTATTGCATTATTAACAACTATTCCTATCAGTGAAATTATTCCAATCATTGTCATAACTACAACAAAATCCATATTAAATATTAAGAGACCAAGAAATACCCCTATTGTACTTAGAATGATAGATGACATAATAATTAATGGGGTCATTATTTTATTGAATTGAGCAACAATAATTATAAAAACAAGAAATAGTGCAATCATAAATGCATTTGACAAAAATGCCATCTCCTCTTCTTGTTCCTGTTGTTCTCCCCCAAACTTATAACTGTATCCATTTGGTAATGGATAATTCTTCAAAACTAAATCAATTTTTGAATTAACCTCTGTAGGATTATACCCAGAAATAACATTGGATGAAATAGTTATTACCTTATCCAAATCTTTTCTTTTAACAGAACTAAAAGTATTAGACATCTTCACAGAGGCAAAGGAACTTATTGGAACTTGGTAAGTTAAACCATTAGATTGATTTCTAAATGTAATATTTTTATTAAGCAGAGTATTTACATCGTATCTAAATTCATCAGCTAATCTTAGTTGAATTTTATAGTCATCTTCACCAACCTTATATTTTGAAATCTCTTTTCCAAATAAGGAGGTTCTTAACTCATTTGCGAGCATACCTGTTGACAATCCATATCTTCTTAATCTATCTCTATCAAAGTCTATAAGTAACTCAGGTTTTCTTGTCGAAAGATCTAAAACTAGCTTTTCAATTCCAGGAATATTAGAATCATTTATATACTTTCTAATATTCTCTACTTGAGAAATTAACTCTTTAAAATCAGGGCCAGAAACTTCAATACTAATTTCGCCACCAACAGGAGGACCTTTTCTGTCTTTCCCGTAAGTTATACTTACACCTGGGTACTTTTTAATGTCATTTCTAAGTTTTTCTAATACAGAAATAGTATTAATTCCATTTCTTTTTTCAAATTCAAAAAAATTAATATTAATTCTAGCTCTATTAGGAGTATCTCTCATGCCTAATGCAGAAGGATCATTTTCATTTAGAGTTCTCTTCCCAACATAAGTAACAACACTCTCAATTATATCTTTATACTCATAGATAGACTCATTAACTTCTCTTTCTATAACTTTTGTAAACTCATTTGTCTCTTTTATGTCCGTACCAACTGGTAGTTCAATAAATACATTAATATAATTTGGCCTATTTTCAGGAAAAAAAAGAATTTTTGGAGGATATATATTAAGTAGCTGAAAAGTTCCTAATAATAGAAAAACAGATGAAATAATTACAATATATGGCCTTTTACCTTGTAGTAAAAATAAGAGAAATTTACTGTAGCCATTCTCTAAACTTTTCAAATATTTTTCTCTAAATATTTTAGATAATGGGACAAAAACATAATAATTAGATAAAATAAATAATGCAATAAAAATAAAAATATTTCCAACCCAATAAATTTTAGATATCAAGAAAAAAATACCTATTACAAATAGAAAAATTGTGTTCTGAATATACTTTCTAAAATCTTTGCCTCTATTATCTTCAATTTTCATAAAAAAAGAAATCATTACAGGATTTATAACTAATGCTACAAAAAGTGAAGATAGAAGAGTTACAATTATTCCTATAGGTAAGTAACTCATAAATTTTCCAGTCAAACCAGGCCAAAATGCTAATGGAACAAATACAGCGAGAGTAGTTGCTGTAGAAGTTATTATCGGTAAGGCAATCTCCCCTATTCCTAATTTTGTAGCTTCAATTTTAGAATATCCTTTTTCTAAAAACCTGTAAATATTTTCAGTAACAACAATCCCATTATCGACTAATAATCCAAGTGATATTACCAGTGAAAATAGGATCATCATGTTAACGGTAATTCCAAATAATTGAAGGATTATAAATGAAATACACATAGATAGAGGAATAGATAAACCAACAAATAATGCATTTCTTACCCCCAAAAAAAACATCAAAACTAAGACAACTAAAATAACACCACTAAAAATACTATTCTCTAAGGTACTCACCTGTTCCTTTGTATTTTGAGATTGATTATTTACAATTATCACATCAATATCACTAGGTAGAAAAGATTTAATTCTTTCTATTGCTTCATTAACTTTATCATTGAGAAGTAGAAGATTTGTTCCTGATCTTTTAGATACATCAACAGAAATGACTGGTTTTCCAGATAATCTAGTATAACTTTCTAATTCCTTATATCCAAATTCAACTTTTGCAACATCTTTTAGAAAAACCACTTTATTATTTCTGTTTGAAATAATAATATTTTCGATATCGCTAATTTCTTTAAATTCACCAATTAGTCTTACGGATCTTCGCATATCATTTTCAAGGAGGTTTCCACCAGAAACAGATATATTTTCTAATCTGATTGAATTTTCTATATCTGAAAATGACAAATTTCTAGCTTCAAGCTCAAAAGGATTCACCATAATAGCAATCTCTTTTTCTTCAACTCCAGAAATTGCAACTTTGGATACATCTGAAATTTTCTCTAATTCATCTTTTAATATCTCTCCATATGATTCTAATTTCTCAATTGAATAATTACCAGAAAGAGTTACACTCATTACTGGAAAATCAGAAAAACTAATTTCGTAAATATCTGGTTCAGTTGGTAAATCATTAGGTAAGTTGATTTTTGCCTTATCAACTGCATCTTTTACTTTGGATTTAGCATACTCAATATCTGTACCTGAATCAAATTCTGCAACAATGGTTGAGTAGCCTTGTATAGAATTTGATCGAATTTCTTTTATTTCAGAAATAGTATTAATCTCTTTTTCTATAGGTCTAGTTATTAGATTCTCAATATCTGTTGGTGAATTTCCAGGATAAGGAGTACCAACAAAAACTGTCGACTGTTCTATTTCAGGGTAACTTTCCTTAGGCAAACTATTATAAGCTCCTATACCTAAGATAACAAGCATTATAAATATTAATACTACAGTTATCCTATTCTTTAATGAAAAATTTGAAAGGGCAAACTGTTTTATTATGTTATCTTCTTTACTTATTTTCATTTTATTGTAAATTAATTTTTATATAAGATCCATCAACAACTTCGGTTGATCCTTTATTAATTATTTGCTCATCTCCACTCAAGCCACTTAAAATCTCAGTCTGATACTTAAAAGATTTTCCGATTAAAACTGGAACTTTACTAGCAATTTTTTCACCATCAAAATCTTTAACAATAAAAACATAGCTACCCCTATCATCATTAAAAATTAAACTTGATGGGACAGATATTGAATTATCATTAGAATAGTCAACTACTAATGTATTAATAATTTGATTTGGCTTTACATTATCTAATATTTCTGAAGGTATTTCAATACCGATATTGAATGTTCTATTGATAGGGTTAACAACTTTGGAAATTGAAGTAATTATTGTTGGGTAAATTTTATTGTCATTTGAAATGATTTTTACTGAATCTCCTAATGAAATAGAATTTATATAATTTTCTGAGACATCAACACTAAGGTAATACTCACTATCATTTAACATCCTAAATGAGGGTAGAGTTGGTGAGGACATCTCTCCAACTTTCACATTCACTTCTTCAATAACTCCTGAAAATGGAGCTTTTATATCAAATTTAGATACTTGTAGTTTTGTAGCATTATATCTATTTTTAATAGATTCGTAATTTGATTTTGCTCTTAAAAATTCAATCTCTGAACCAATATTTTTTTCCCAAAGATTTGACTGTCTCTCATAAATGGTTTTTAAAAGATCTAGATTAGATTTTATCTCACTTAAATTATTATCAAAAATATCTGAGTTAATACTGGCTAATATGTTTCCTTTCTCAATATATTGACCTTCAGTAACATAAATTTTCTCAAATTTTCCTATAACTTCAGGTACTATAATTATATTCTTTTTTGACTGTATATTTCCCCTAAGCTCAATTTCGTGAACAAAAGGTTCTTTATTTATTTTTGATATTGAAACTAACTCGTAATTTTTTTGAATATAGGTTGAGTCTAATTCAATAATCTCCTTTTCAAGAGACTCTATTTGTGAGTATGTCTCTACTAAAAAGTTTTTAAGTTCATCAAGTTTTCTTTTTTTACTATCTAAATCATCAGATTGACATGATGAAAGAATTAATATAAAAACAGTAAGGATATTTTTCATAATTATTTATTTAATAAAGTTCCAAGGTTTTTCTTAATATCTATAGAGGCAATTATTGTCTCATATAAAGAATTATAATATTGATTTTGAGCAATTTTTAAAGAGTTATTTGAATCAATTAATTCTAAATTTGATCCTATTCCTTCTCTATATTTTTTTTCAGTAGTTTCATAAACACTTTTTGCTAAATCTAAATTTTGTTTAGAAATTGATAAGGATTCTTTAGTGTTTTCAAAGTTAGAAATAGACTGATTTATTTGAAGATTAATAGATCTCTCCAGAAACATTATTTGATTTTCTACTTGTTCAACTTTAAATTTTGATTGATTAATCTTACTTCTTCTAAGAAAACCGTCAAATACAGGAAAAACAACCTTTAAACCTAAAGTTCCAAAATTTTTCCATCTGTCTGAATTAAAAAATAAATTATAGTTTGAAGAAGATGTGTTATATCCATAGTTATAGTTTGCATAGATCTGAGGCAAATATTTTGATCTGTTATTTTTTAAATCATAAGTCATTAAATTTTTATTTGTTTCTAAAATTGAATATTCAATTCTCTTAGAATAATCAAAATCATTTAATGAATAATCAAAATTATATACTAAATCTTCTTCTAAACTACCAGCTAACTCAAATTCTGTACCAATTGGTAAACCTATTTGAAAATTTAAGATGTCTTTACTCAACTGATAAAATCTATCAGCATTTAATTTTTCACTAGTTAAATTATTAAAGGCAACTTGAATTCTATCAACATCTAACTTTTCAACAAATCCATTAAGATAGAGTTCCTTAGTCTGATTGAGAAGTAATTGCAATCTATCAATATTTGAATTTATTAAATCAATTCTATTTTGAGTATTAAGAACAGTGTAATAAGCTTTAAGAACTGACTCATGGATATCTATCTCGTTTCTTTTTGTAACTTTCTCCGATAGCCTGACAAGCTCTTTGGCTGCAGCTAACCCAACAAAGTATGAACCATTAAAAATCATTTGATTAACAAATAAATCTACTCTCCCATCATAAGCCTGACCAAACTGAACCTCTTGCTCAGTACCTTCAGGAACTCCAGGCATAAATTTGCTTATATCAATAAGACTTTTTGGGACTTCATGATTATATTTAAGACCCCCATCAATATTAATCTGAGGTAGACCTATCGATAAGTATTCATTAGCTAGAGCTCTTGAAATTTTTTCCTCTATAAATGAATTCTTTAAGTTCTCATTGTTTTCAATAGCTAAACTAATACAGTCCTCTACAGTTAATTTTTTAGGTTGAGATATTAATATTCCAGAATGATAAAATAGAAAGAAGTATAAGATTAATTTCATGATTTAATTATTTAATTTATTTTCATAAATAGAGAGACCTTTTTTTGTAATAATACCCCTTAGAAATAGGTCAAAAGAAATTAATTGAATCTCATTAAAATCATATTTTGACAATGGAAAGACATCTTGGTTTAAACCAGATTCTATCATTTCTATTCTTAATTTAGAAGTTATTTTCTCATTGATCTCTTTCCTAATTAAACCCTCATTTTTTCCGTCTTTTATTACTTTCTCTAAAGTTTTGACAAAGAGTTTTTCTTTTGACTTTTGATGAATTTGATATAAATCAGGATTGTACTTCTTAAGATCGTAGACAAAAGATGGGGTCATTTGGTTCAGAGTTGTCCTAAAATATGTAGAGAGATCAAGAAATGAAGTTATTGAATTCTTAGAATTTGATATGATAATATTAATTTCATTATATAATTTGTCATAATGAAACTTCAAAGTCTTACTAGCAAGAGCATATTTATCGGTGTAATATTTATAAATTGTTTTTTTTGATATTCCGCATTCTTTACAAATATCATCTACAGTGACACTCCTTATTCCATATGTTCGAAAGAGATGATCAGCTTTTTCTACTATTATCTGTTTTGTAGTCATAGAACCAAGGAAACTATTAAATTATTTTAAGTTTCCAACGCGAATATAGAAAAAATGTTTAATTATTTTTCATTTTTTTGTTGTTCATAAGAATATGTTATAAAAAAAATTATTTTTGTTTCTTACTATTTAAAATGATATCATTTTTTAAAAAATCATCAAAAAATTTTTATGTAGTTCAGCACACAAAAAATATGGATGAAAATGATATTAAAAAACTTACATGGTTATTTAATGGAGCAAAAAACATTTTTAAAAAACAAATTTCTGGAGAATTTATAGGACCTAGAAAAGAGATGACTTCTCCTTGGAGCACAAATGCTGTCGAAATAACAAAAAATATTGGTATATCATCTATTAATCGTATTGAATTACTTAGAAAGGACGGAGTATTTGATACTATGACTGAAAGTAAATTTATAGACCCAGATCAAAATATTTTTAAAATTTCTAAAACTCCTGAAAAAATTAATTTTATTGAAAATATTGAAAGTTACAATCTAGAGGAAGGATTAGCCCTAAGTAAAGATGAAATTTTATATCTAAATAACGTAAGTAAAAAACTTGGTAGAAAATTAACTGACAGCGAAGTTTTTGGATTTTCTCAAGTTAATTCTGAACACTGTAGACATAAAATTTTTAATGGTCAATTTATCATTGATGGGAAGAAAATGAAAAGCTCCCTTTTTGAAATGATAAAAAAAACATCTAAGCATAATTCTAATAATTTAATATCAGCATATAAGGATAATGTTGCCTTCTTAAAAGGTCCAGAAATAGAATTATTTACTACTCAATCTAAAGATTTTCCTGATTTTTATACTACTTATAAAGTAAAGTCATCAATTTCTCTAAAAGCTGAAACCCATAATTTTCCAACTACAGTTGAACCATTTAGTGGTGCCGCTACAGGTTCTGGCGGAGAAATTAGAGACAGAATGGCTGGAGGTCAAGGTAGTTTTCCTCTGTCTGGTACTGCAGTTTATATGACATCATACCCAAGAACATCATATGGAAAGAAATGGGAAAAAAAACAGTTATCAAAAGAATGGTTATATCAAAACCCTAAAGACATTTTAATTAAAGCTTCTAATGGAGCGAGTGATTATGGAAATAAATTTGGGCAACCTCTGATAAATGGAAGTGTGTTAACATTTGAACATAAAGAAAAAGATATTGATTTTGGATATGATAAAGTAATTATGCTTGCTGGAGGAATTGGTTTTGGAAAAGAAAAAGAAACGAAAAAAAAGAAAATTAATGAAGGTGACTATGTAGTAGTTTTAGGAGGAGATAATTACAGAATTGGGATGGGAGGTGGTGCTGTCTCATCTGTAAATACTGGTGAGTTCAAAAATAACATTGAGTTAAATGCGGTTCAAAGATCTAACCCTGAAATGCAGAAAAGAGTTTCTAATGTAATAAGAGCTCTTTCTGAAGAAATTGAAAACCCGATACTTTCAATTCATGATCATGGAGCAGGAGGACACTTAAATTGTTTGTCAGAACTCCTTGAAGAGACCGGTGGAGAAATTGATATTAGTAAATTACCAGTTGGAGATCCTACATTATCTGAAAAAGAAATTATAGGAAATGAGTCTCAAGAAAGAATGGGACTAGTTATCAAAAAAGAAGATTATAATAGAATAAAAAAAATTGCTGAAAGGGAGAGAGCTCCTTTTTATCATGTAGGATATGTAAGAAACAATAAAAAATTAATTTTTAAAGGAAAAGAAAAAATAAATCCTATCAATCTTGGGCTTGAAGATTTTTTTGGATCATCCCCTAAAACAATAATAAATGATATTTCATTATCCTATTCATTTAAAAATCCTAATTATCATCAAAGTTTGTTATTTAAGTACCTTGAAAATGTTTTATTATTAGAATCTGTAGCTTGTAAAGACTGGCTTACAAATAAAGTTGATAGATGTGTTAGTGGAAGGGTTGCTCTGCAACAAAGTGTTGGGGAAATTCAACTTCCCTTAAATAATCTAGGAGTAATGGCATTTGATTTCTCTTCAAATAAGGGTATAGCTACATCTTTAGGATTTTCTCCTATTGTGTCATTAGCTGATGAAAAAATTGGAGCAAAATATTCTATCTTAAAAGCTCTAACCAATATAATTTGGGCTCCAATAAAAGATGGAATATCAAATATCTCTTTGAGTGCAAATTGGATGTGGCCAGCTAATAATAAAGGTGAGAATGCTAGATTATACAATGCAGTCAAAACGGTTAGTGATTTTGCTATAGATCTAGGTATAAATATTCCTACTGGAAAAGACTCATTATCTATGACTCAAAAATATAAAAGTGGGCAAAAAGTTTTGTCACCAGGAACTGTTATCATCTCAGCTGTCGCAGAAGTAACTAATATTAATGATATAGTGAAACCAAATATTACTTCCAGAGATGATTTAGAATTATTATATATTAACTTTTGCACTAGTTTAAATATAACAGGCTCTGCACTTTATCAGACATTAAATTCTGTCGGAGAGGGAGTTTCTGAAGTTAAATCTTCTAATGAAATTAAAAAAATATTTGCTTCCATTCAAAATCTAATTGTTAATAAACAAATTTTTTCTGGACATGATATATCATCTGGTGGTTTAATTACATCAATTTTAGAAATGAATTTTCCGAATGTTAAAAATGGTCTACGTTTAAATTTTGATGAGTTTAATGAGAATGATTTAATAAAGATTTTATTTAATGAATCACCTGGACTGCTCATTCAGGTTACACCTAGTGGTAAAAAATTTCTTAAAAAAGAAGATATTGAATTTATTACTTTAGGTAAGACTACCACTAAAAGAAAAATAATCTTAAATCATAATAACAAAGAAATATCATTAGATATAGATTATTTTAGAGATTGCTGGTTTAAAAATTCTTACTTACTAGATAAAAATCAAACTCAAAATAATAAAGCTCTAGAAAGATATAAAAACTACAAACTACAGCCATTAAAATTTAAATTTCCTTCTTTTTTTAATGGAAGAATCCCTAAGTTAAAATTTAATAAAGTCATTAAAGCTGCTGTAATTAGAGAGAAAGGAATAAATTCAGAAAGAGAAATGGCTTATATGTTAAAAATTTCTGGATTTGAAGTTAAGGATGTTCATATGACTGATCTTGTATCTGGTAGAGAAACATTAGAAGATATTCATATGATAGTTTTTCCAGGAGGATTCTCAAATTCTGATGTATTAGGATCAGCAAAAGGTTGGGCAGGTGCTTTTAAATTTAACAAAAAAGCAAAAAAATCTATTGATACATTTTATAAAAGAAAAAATACTCTAAGCTTAGGAGTTTGTAATGGTTGTCAATTGATGATGGAACTAGATTTACTTTATCCTCAGTTAAAGGAAAAACATCCTAAAATGGTTGAAAATGAGTCATCTAAGTTTGAATGCACATTTGTAAGTTTAGACATCATTAAGTCTAACTCTATTATGCTTAATGGTCTTGAGGGTTCATCTCTTGGAATTTGGTCAGCTCACGGAGAAGGAAAATTCAACTTTAAAAATCAGAAAATAAACATAGCTGCAAAATTTAAATACGATGACTACCCAGGAAATCCAAATGGATCTGAATTTTCTGCAGCTGCAGTAAATTCTAATGATGGAAGACATCTAGCAATGATGCCACATCTTGAGAGATCAGTTTTTCCTTGGAATTGGCCTCACTACCCATCTGATAGAGAAGATTTAATCTCTCCCTGGATTCTGCCATTTCATAATGCTAGAAAATGGTTAGAAGAAAATGCATGATATTAATTTTAAAAAATAAAAATAAAATCTACTTTTGTAGCCCATATTGGCTCATGGTGTAACTGGCAACACGTCTGGTTTTGGTCCAGAAGAGTCTAGGTTCGATCCCTAGTGAGCCAACTTTTTCTAATTAATGAGTGCTGTAAAAATCTTTTCTGGTAGCGGGTCTATTGATCTAGCAAAAAAAATAGCTTCTGAGTTTGGTAAACCTCTGGGTAAAGGATTAATTGGTAAATTTAGCGATGGTGAATTAAGTTATAGGTATACTGAGACCGTAAGAGGATCAGACGTCTATATAATCCAATCTACTGTTGATAGTTCAGATAACATAATGGAATTATTTCTAATGATTGATGCAGCAAAAAGAGCCAGTGCAAAATTTGTGAATGTTGTAATACCTTATTATGGATATGCCAGGCAGGATAGGAAAGATAAGCCTAGAATTGCAGTTTCTGCAAAACTTCTTGCAAATTTATTAGTAGCATCAGGGGCTAGTAGAATTATTTCTTGTGATCTACATGCAGGACAAATACAAGGATTTTTTGATATTCCTCTTGATCACCTAAATGGGAGTTCTGTATTTGTACCCTATCTCAAGAAACTTAAACTTAAAAATCTAATTTTTGCGTCTCCTGATGCTGGGGGAGCAGAAAGAGTGAGAGAATATGCGAAATATTTTAAAACTGATTTTGTTATTTGTAATAAGTATAGAGAGAAAGCTAATGAAGTAAAGTCTGTACAAGTTATTGGAGATGTGAAAGGAAAAGATGTCATTATTATTGATGATTTAATAGATACCGGAGGAACTATTTCAATGGCATCTAAAGTAATAATGGAAGAGGGAGCAAAATCTGTTAGAGCTTTAATTACTCATCCTGTTCTCAGCGGAAATGCTGAAAAAAATCTGGAAGATTCAGTATTAGATGAATTAGTGGTTACTGATAGTATTTCACTAAAATTTAGGAATAAAAAAATAAAAGTGTTATCCATTGCAGGATTAATTGCAAAGGCTATTAGTAAAATTCATAAAAATGAATCTACTAGCTCACTTTTTATTAATAGATAAATTTAAATAATATGGAAATAATTGAGATTATAGGGTATAATAGAGCAAATCTTGGTAAAAAGAACTCCAAAAAATTAAGAGAGGAAGGAAATGTTCCTTGTGTAGTTTATGGTGGCGAAGAACAAATTCACTTCCACTCTCCAATGATTCTTTTTAGAGATTTAGTTTACACACCCGGAGCAAAATTTGTTAAACTAAATATTGAAGGAGTTGAAAAGAATGCAATACTCCAAGATATACAGTTTCACCCCGTTAGTGAAACTATACTTCATGCTGACTTTTTAGAATTACAAGATAATAAAAAAGTTAAGATGGATATTCCTATTAAATGTGTAGGAACATCACCAGGGGTGATGCAGGGAGGTAAAATATTAATAAGAATTAGAAAGTTATCTGTGATGGCATACCCAAAAAATATGCCTTCTTTCATTGAGGTAGATATAAGTAATTTACAACTTGGAAAAAGTATTAAAGTTGAAGAACTCCTAAATGAGAATTTTGATATTCTTAACAGCCCTCTTGTTAGCGTTGTTTCAGTTAATGTACCTAGAGTTAAAATTAATATTGAGGAAGATGAAGTTGAGGGAGATGGTAGCTCCGAGGGTGAAGAAACTCAAACTCAAGATAATACAGAAGCTGAAAATAAAGAGTCTTCAGAATCTTAAGAAGAAATCTAACAATAATATTTCTTATTTATATAAATCAAAAGTTTAGTATAATTTTATTATTCTAAACTTTTGATTATATGAAACATCTAATTGTCGGTCTAGGAAATATTGGAGAAGAATATAAATTCACTAGGCACAATATTGGTTTTCAAATTATTGATCATTTAGCATCTGTTTTAGATTGCAAGTTTGATTTTAAAAGACATGCATTCTACGCTTCAGGAAAATACAAAAGCAGAAGTCTTCATTTACTCAAACCATCTAATTTTGTAAATAATAGTGGTAAAGCTGTTCAATATTGGAGTAAAGAATTAAAAATCAGACCAGAAAATATTCTTGTGATTTGTGATGATTTATCTCTACCTTTTGGTAAAATAAGATTAAAGAAAAGTGGTTCTGATGGTGGTCATAATGGACTTAAAAGTATAAATGATCATTTAAACACTTTAAATTATCCAAGATTAAGATTTGGTATTGATAGTAATTTTAAAAAAGGGTACCAGTCAGAATATGTTTTAGGAGAATTTAACGCAGAGGAACAAAAATTTTTAAACTTTGAAATAGAAAAAGCAACTGAGATAGCTTTAAGTTTCTGTCAAGTAGGAGCAGAGAGAACTATGAACAAATACAATTAAGCTACTACTGATCCATTGGAAATATCTGAATCAGGTTGCATTAAGCTTAAATTTCCATTTCCATCATCTGCAAGTAACAACATACCTTGACTCTCTAAACCCATCATTTTTCTTGGTTTTAAATTAACCAGTACCATAACTTTTTTATTAAGAATCTCTTCAACTGAATATGATTTTGATATCCCACTTAAGATAGTTCTTACGTCAATTCCGGTATCAATTTTTAGTTTAAGCAATTTATCTGATTTTGGGACATTTTCAGCTTCAATGACAGTACCAATCCTAATATCAACTTTAGTAAAATCATCAAACTCTATAGTGTTTTTTTGTGGCATAACATTTATTTTTTGGTTATTTAAATTAAGTTTTTTTATTTGATATTCAATTTTATCATCTTCAATTCTAGAGAAAATATGAGCTTTACCAGAAATTTCATGGTCAGGTTTTAATATATCAAAACCTACATCATTCCAATGAATATCTTTTATATTCAAATGATCTTGAATCTTTTTAGAGGTGAATGGAAGAAATGGTTCGCAAAGGATAGATATATTTGCAACGATCTGTATTGAATTATGTATAATATCCTTTACTCTCTCAGGATTATCATTAAATAATTTCCATGGTTCTGTATCAGTTAGGTATTTATTCCCAAGTCTAGCTATATCAATAACATAACTCATTGCCTCCCTAAACTTAAAGTTAAGAATTGAGGATTCAATTCTATTTTTTAATTTATTTAATTCTATGAATAAATCTTCATTTTCATTTTTTTGATGTAATTGAGGAACTTTTTTATCAAAAAATTTCTCACATAATACAAAAACTCTGTTTACATAATTTCCTAAAATAGCTACTAATTCATTATTATTTTTTTGTTGAAAATCTTTCCAAGAAAAATCACTATCCTTATTTTCAGGTAAGTTCGTTATTAGACAGTACCTCAGCTCATCTTGCATATTAGGAAAATCTATAAGATATTCATGAAGCCAAACAGCCCAGTTTCTTGATGTAGAAATTTTCTCTCCCTCCAAGTTCATAAACTCATTAGCTGGAACATTTTCTGGCAAAATATAATCTCCGTGTTCCATTAGCATCATAGGAAATATAATGGTATGAAAAACGATATTATCTTTACCTATAAAGTGTATAAGACTAGTAGTATCTTCTTTCCAGTACTTTTCCCAATTATCTGGATCAAGTTCTTTAGTTGCAGTAATATATCCAATTGGAGCATCAAACCATACATATAAGACTTTTCCTTCAGCTCCATCTAAAGGTACACTGACGCCCCAATCAAGATCTCTTGTCATAGCCCTAGGTTTAAGGCCTTCATTCAACCATGACTTACACTGACCTAAAACATTAGACTTCCATCCCTTTTTAGAATTAATATATTTTTCAATATTAACTTGTAGTTTATCCATCGGTAAATACCAATTTTTTGTTTCTTTCAAAATTGGTTCATTACCAGAAAGCCTTGATTTTGGATTTTTCAAATCCATAGGGCTTAATGTTTTACCACAAACTTCACACTGATCACCATATGCATTCTTATTATTTCCACAAGGGCACTCACCAGTAATGTATCTATCTGAAAGAAATTGTTTTTCCTTCTCATCATAATACTGTGAAGATGTAATTTCATGAAAAACCCCTTTATTATGTAAATTAAGAAAGAATTCAGAGCTTGTCTTATGATGTATATTTTTAGATGTTCTAGAAAAAATATCAAAACTTATACCAAATTCTTTAAAAGAATTATCAATCAATTTATAATAATGATCTACAACTTGTTGAGGAGATTTACTTTCATCCCTGGCTTTAATTGTAATAGGAACTCCATGTTCATCAGTTCCGCTAATAAACTTAACATCTTCACCCTTTAATCGAAGAAATCTTACATATAAATCGGAAGGAATATAACATCCTGCTAGATGACCAATATGTATTGGGCCATTAGCATAAATTAATGCTGCAGTAACGAGATATCTCTTTTTTTTACTCATTATTTTTTTTTCTCATCATATCAAACATATCCCACATTTGATTACTAACTATATCTAAATGATTAAACTGTCCAGCTCCTTTCAACCACTCTGCACCATCAATAGTAATAACTTCTCCATTTATATAGGATGAATAGTCAGATACCAAGTAAGCAGCTAAATTTGATAATTCCTGATGTTCTCCTACTCTTCCTAAAGGGATTTTTTTGGAAGGATCAAATTTTTCTTTTAAATCACCTGGCAATAATCTCTCCCATGCTCCTTTTGTAGGAAATGGCCCAGGGGCAATAGCATTTGATCTGATTTTATACTTTCCCCATTCTACAGCCAAAGATCTCGTCAAACTTAAAACTCCAGCTTTAGCACATGCAGATGGCACTACATATCCCGATCCAGTCCATGAGTAAGTTGTTACAATATTTAAAATATTTCCATGAGATTTTTCTTTTATCCATTTTTTACCAAGAGTAAGGGAAAAGTTAACTGTTCCTTTCAAAACAATATCTATAACAGCATCAAATGCTCTTGATGATAATCTTTCAGTTGGACTTATAAAATTACCAGCAGCATTATTTATAAGACAGTCAATTTTTTTAAATTTTTTATAAGACTCTTCAATTACTTTCTCAACCTGATTAATATTTCTTACATCACATGAAATTGGAAAGACTTCAGATTCAAAATTAGAATTAAAATCCTTTGCTACATCATTTAATAATTCTTCTCTCCTACTTGTAATTATAACATCTGCACCTAGCTCTAAGAAATACTTTACCATTGACTTACCCAATCCTGATCCACCTCCAGTAACTAGAATAACTTTATCTTTTAAACTATTTTCTTTTAGCATACCTTCCATAAAACTATTTAAATTGATATAACTTCTGAATCTCTATTAATTTTTTTAACTAACCCTTGTAAAACTCTTCCAGGACCACACTCAATAAATGTAGTTATTTGATTATTTATCATATTGTTCACTGATTGAGTCCATCTAACTGGAGAAGTTAGTTGACTAACCAAGTTTGAACGAATTAGTGAAGGATCAGTATGAGCTTTAGCATCATAATTTTGATAAATTGGAGCAGATGGAGAATTTATATTGGCTTGAGAAACTGCATCTTCTAGTTCAATCCTTGCAGACTCCATATAAGGTGAGTGAAAACCACCACCTACAGATAATGGGATTGCTTTACCACCCATCTCTTTAAAAATTTCACAGGCTTTATCTACCCCTATGTTAGATCCTGAGATAACAATTTGTCCAGGACAGTTATAATTTGCAGGCACAACATTTTCAATAGAACTACAAACTTGATTTACATCATCATCAGATAATGCTAGAATTGCTGCCATTGTAGAGTCATTATTTTTGCAGGCTTTTTGCATAGCTCTAGCCCTAATAAGTACTAGCTCCAACCCTTCTTCAAAAGATAGAGATCCAGAACACGTTACAGCCGAGAATTCTCCAAGAGAATGACCTGCAAATGCATGGGTGTCATTTATTCTATTTTGAAAGAAAGTAATACAAGAATGAATAAATATAGCAGGTTGAGTAATATCAGTCTTTTTTAAATCTTCAACACTTCCATTGAACATCACATCAGTTATATCAAAACCTAATATTCTATTAGCAAGTAAAAACATCTTTTTAGCTTCCTCATTGCTTTCATAAAGATCTTTACCCATTCCAATAAATTGAGAACCTTGGCCCGGAAAAATAAGTGCTTTCATAAAATTTGATTTAATTCAAAAATAGAAAATATACTATTCATTAATAAACCTATCTGATATTTCTTTAGAGGGCAGATGACATTCTTTCATTTTACCAAACCATTTGTATCTATTATTAGCGAAA
The DNA here is from genome assembly GCA_038134805.1 of Marinoscillum sp. Lineage (GTDB taxonomy): Bacteria > Bacteroidota > Bacteroidia > Cytophagales > MED-G16 > MED-G16. The sequence goes on from JAYPVV010000014.1 coordinate 32,334, forward strand.
AGGTTGTAAAAAAAATCTCTGAAATTTTCAGGCAATATTTTCAATAAATAAAAAGATTTATAAAAACCTCCCAATTCAATAAAAATCTGAATTACAGCATTTGATCTTACAAAAACTTTATTCCCTGACAGAAAAACAATAAATTTTCCAATCTCTTCATTTTTTAACTTTCTTTTTAAGATTTTTTTTGAAAAACTTGAAGAAATACTTGAGAAACTGATTTGTTTTTTTTTATCTGCATTAACAAGTAGGTTAATAAATCTACTACAAACTACACAGTATCCATCATAAAATACAACTTTGTTATTTATCTTAAAATCTGAACCCATCCCTTAATTTCTTTAATATTATTATTTTCATCTAAGACATCAAAAGTTACAGTTGCATTATAGTAGTATGTATCAGATGGTAACTCAACTCCACTTTTATTTTTTCCATCCCAGTTGATAAATATACCATCGTTAATATTTTCATTTGAATCATGATAAAAAACTTCTTTACCTGTTCTATCAACAATAGATACTTGAATAGATCTTACAAACCTTGGACAATTTGAATAATTGAAATCTATGATTGATCCATCCGAGTAAAATGGAGTAAAATAGTCATTGTTTCCATCTCCATTAGGAGTAAATACATTAGGAAGCACATAGCTTGGACAATTATCTCTAGTCAATGTATCAGTTGGCAAACTTTCATTTCCTGATCTATCAAGAGCTGTCACATAATATGAACCTTTAAGGTTAGTAAGTTCTGAATGTACAAAATAATTTTCACTTACAGTCCCAACTTTTTTGAAGTTGTCTACTCCATTAGATGAAAAATATACATTAAAGAATTTACTATCTAAGTAACAAGGATCTGTTTCCGTTTCCCACTCTATTCTATTCTCAAAATCTTTTATTTCACAAGATTTTTCTGTGAAGTAATTTACACATGAAAAATCATCAGATATTTTTAGACTTAAAGGAGGACAAGGAGGAGTTAAGTCATTAGTCTGAGCACAAATTTTTTGAGATTTGTTTTTCAATATTTCTGACGACAAAAACTCCAATGATAATTTATCATTTTCGTAAGACCCTGAAGTTATTACATAGTAGCAATATGAAATATTTTCATCAAGAGTAATATTTTCAAAATCTCCATTATCTAAATAAACAAAACCATTTTCAATGACATTAACTGAGTCAATTAGTATATAATCGTCAACGTCATATCCTGAGACATTATTTCTGTAGATGTAATGCATTGGGTTCTTATCTGAACTGTTGGACCATGGAACATCAAACTGCCATTGTAACTCAATACTATTCTCATTTCCATATAATTCTAGTCTAACAGAAGAAGCTCTGAAAGAGTTATCAAATGGTAAAGTGTCTTCATCACTATATACTTCAACTTTATAATTATAAACCTCATCAAGAGTATTCAAATTTTGATCAATATAAAATGTGTCCGATTGTAAAACTGAGGAAGAAAGTAGTGAGGAAGAATTATATCCCTCATACTTGATTATTTTGTATTTATATGGTGGAAAAAATACTGAAGTATCATGATCAAAGGGAGGAACCCAATTAACAGTAATTTCTCCATTTTCTGAGTCAGTTTTATCTACAGTAACATTAGTAATCACAGGAGCATCTGCCTCTACTATAAAGCATTTCTCTTCTGAGACATAACTTGTTCCCCCTTCAGGGAGAGGAAATTTTGAAAGAATCCTGTAACAATATTTAGAGCCTGGTGCCAATCCCTCTCCTGAGTTAGTATCCTCAAATAAAATTTCATTGGCATCAACTTCTCCAACTAAAGTATATCCTGAGCCCTCAGGAATTCCAACTTGACATTCATCTGGATCAAATTCATAACTACCAATTCTTCTCCAAATTTCAATCTTTTCAGCATTATTGCAACTGTATGAATCCCAGGTTAGTTGAGAGGATCTTCCTGAAAGAGGAATTACATCTAAACCTATGGGTGCAGGTGCTACAATTTTTATTTGCCAGTTTTTAAATTCAACTAAGTTAGGACCATAAGGTGGTCTGTCAGTAATTTTAAATTGTATATCATATGGCCTCTCTCTCACATGAGAACAATTTGTTTCCCACTCAAAAATAAGAGATGCTGGAGATTTTTGGAATGATGGGGGACTAGGGCTGAATGAAGAAGGAGATGAAATAAATTCAAATGGTCCTCCAAAAGCTTCTATTTTAATATCATCAAAATTAGGATCTTGCCCATTAATTGTATCAACTATAAGAGCACCTGCTTCTACACAAATTTGATCAAGTTGTTCAAGAAGCGGCCTATCATTTTCAGAATCTTTAATTAAAACCTGCATATCCCTTGTAACATGTCCAAGCTTGAACCACTGATCTCCTACTTTTCTCCATTCAACTACTCTAAAAGCAAAATTATATTCGCCTTGTGATCCTGGAGCATTCCAAATTAAATCTCCACTGATTGAGTCAAGGGTAAATGTTGGCGGACCAAGAGCACCTTCACTTCCTTCATTATAGATTTTATAAAAATCTTGATAATTTGGAAATCTATAATTAATTACTTCAATGCCTTTATCTTGGAGAGGAATAAGTAGCTCATAGGATAAGCTATCTCCATCTGGATCATAAGCTCCAGGATTATGAATATATCTTATTCCAACTACTCCGTTATCAATTGGAGGGATAAGAAGAATTGGAGTATTATTTTGTCCAAAAAAAGGATCAATTAAAATTTCTGTTTCAATAAAAAATGGGGTATCAACAGAATTTTCCATGTTAACAATTTCTGCATTTCTATTCTGCTCAAAATAACTCACTACATATCTTCCTGGAGCCTGGAAAGTATGAATAACCTTGAATAGGTTTAAAGCAACTTCATTTTCTAGTAATATTTTTTGAGCAGAAATAGCACTTTCTTCAAGTATCTCTATACTATTTCCATCTCCAAAAAAGAAACTTCCACCACCAAACTCTACCTCTGATCCAGTATCAGTGTAGCCAATGATTGTAAACTCATAAGTTAAACTTGTTGTTGAAATTCTTTTAGCAATTATTTCTCCTGCACGAATATGAGTAGAGAATAAATCTGAGATTGGTATAAAAAGAAATAAGTTTAATACCCAGAAAAAATTTTTAGATAATCGCATAAACAAATTTAGAACTTATACGAATTTAATTATTTTATAAACGAAATAGGTTTGATTTATTATCTTAAAAATTACAATTCCTTAATTAATAACATATATACAGGAAGATGATCACTATACCCATCAAGATAGCTACCGCTAGCAAAACTTCTAAATGGATAACCCTTGTACCTACCTGACTGGTTAAAGAGATATTTTTTGTTATAAATGAGAGATTTATAGAAAGAAAAACTATCAAATTTATTACTTATAAAAGATCCAGTTATTATGATCTGATCAAAAAGATTCCAATTATCCCGATATGCTAATGTTCCAATACCATCACTATGCATCTGCTCAAAAGGATTATAAAGATCTTTGTCTCTTAAGTTATCCTTATTTTTTTTTGCTTTTAATATTTTTTTTATGCTTTCATTTGTTGGGTCATCATTAAAGTCACCCATAGTTAAAATCTTGGCGTTTTTATGAATTTGAAATATAGAATCCATTATATCAACATTAAGCTGAGCTGCCTTATTTCTTGATGGACGAGATCGCGCCTCTCCCCCAGATCTAGAGGGCCAATGATTAACAATAATAAAAATTCTTTCTCCCTCCAATAATCCCTCAACTACAAGTTGATCTCTTGTGAAATACTGATCTCCAGAATCAAAATCAAAAAGCTCAAGAAGGTGACTTTTTTCATTAATTACTTGAAAAAAATCTCTCCTATAAATTAAAGCGACATCAACTCCTCTTGCATCTGGAGAGTCAAAGTGTGAGATTTCATAGTTTCCATCTCTAAGATTACCTGTTTGGATTAGATCTTCAATAACTTGCTTATTCTCAACCTCAGACAGACCAACTATAGTAGGAAGGGAATTTGTCTCTGAAAAACCAATCTCAGAAATTACCCTTGAGAGATTAAGTAATTTTTTTGAATATATATCTGACCTACCCTTTTCAATTTCCATTATTGGACTCGCTTCATCATTTTTATTTACATCATTTATAGTATCAAATAGATTCTCAACATTATAGAAAGCAACAGTATGAATTTTATATCTTTTTTCTTGCCCATAAGTTTTCTCATGGAAAGAAAATGATAAGAAAATTAAAATAAATACTATTTTATACATTCATTAAATCTTAATCGTCTAAAATAATATTATTTTAAATAAATAGTATTATTTTCGAAGTAATTGTGAAATATAAACTACTCTCTTTTCTTCTACTTTTCTCTACGTTTTTATTTTCTCAGGATTTAAGAATCACAGTAAAGGATAAGAATACCTCTGAGAATATATCTAATGTTCTTATCGAGTTAAATTCTGGAGTAAGATTTTACACGGATGATCAAGGAGAATTTTCATTAAATCTAGAAGGCACAACAGAAGCAACTCTTAGCAGAGAAGGTTATATAACTTTACAAATCACACTCGATCAAGAGACTAAAATTATTGAGTTAGAGAGTGAGATTTTTGGATCTGATGTTGAGTCAGGAATAATCTCTCTTACAGATTTTGATCTAAGTGACGACAGCAATACAAGTGATTTTGCGTCTGGTCTTCTTAGCTCATTTAATGATGTTTTTCAGAGCATTGCTGCATACCAGTTTGGTCCTGCAAGATTTAGACAGCGAGGCTATGACTCAAGAAATAATAAAATACTGATGAATGGTATTGAAGTTAATAAAATTTATGATGGAAGACCTCAATGGAGTAACTGGGGTGGACTTAATGATGTGTTAAGAAATAGAGAGTATAGTTCTGGTCTTGAGATGTCAAGAACTGCTTTTGGTGGAATAAATGGATCCACCAACTTTATACTTAGAACATCACTGTATCAGAAGGGATTAAGAGTATCATATTCATCAACAAATACTAGCTACACAAATAGATTACTCGCTACATATTCATCAAGTTACGGAAAGTGGGATTATACTGTATCTGTAAGTAGAAGATGGGCAGAAGAGGGTCATTTTGAGGGTACATTCTACGATGCAAACTCTTTTTTTGTTGGTATTGAGAACACTATCAATAGCTTTCACAGCATAAATTTTTCAGCTATGTATGCCTCAAATATTAGAGGGAAGTCTTCTCCTAATACACAAGAGGTGTATGATCTTCAATCAGAAAACTATAACTCATACTGGGGATGGCAAAATGGAGTTAAAAGAAATTCAAGGGTAAAAAGATTACAGGAACCTATTTTCATCCTTACCCACTACTGGGACATGAGTCAGAGAACTAAGTTAGAGACAAGTGTTTTCTATCAGTTTGGTAGGATGGGAAATAGTAGATTAAATTATTCAAACGGACCAAATCCTGACCCCTCATATTATAGAAAACTCCCAAGTTACTATATAAGAAATTTCTCAGACAGACCCGAATTATACTCTCTCAGTGAGGATAATTTTATGGGAAATACAAATTATTATCAGGTAGATTGGAACAAAATGTACGAAGTAAATATCAATAATTCTCAAAATAAAAGTATTTACATGCTCTATGAAGACAGAGTAGATGATAATCTATTTCAATTTAATTCTGTCCTCAACTCAAATGTTTCTGAGAGCTTTGATTTTGATATAGGTGTAAACTATAAAAATCTTAACTCACTAAACTTCGCAAACTCTCTTGATCTTTTAGGGGGTTCCTTCTACATGGATGTCGATAGTTACAGGCAAGGTGACGAATCTCAAAATAATTTAAATCAACCAGATAGAATTATTAAAGAAAATGAACCATTTAAATATAATTATGAAATAAATTCTGAGTCAGTAAATATTTTTTCAAATCTTGAGTTCAGAAAAAGCAAATTAAGTCTTACCGTCACTCCAAAGTTTTCTTACTATACTATTCAGAGAGATGGAAAATATAGAAATGGTGTCTATCCAGAAAACTCATTTGGAGAGAGTGAAAAGAAAGAATTTTCAAATGGTAGTATTAAGACAAATCTTGAGTACAAGTTCACAGGAAGACATGTCTTACGGTTGAGCAGTGCTTACATCTCAAGACCTCCAACAATTAGGAACTCTTTCTCTAACTCTAGAGAGAACAATGAATTTGTTGAGGGAATAGGTGACGAAAATATTTACTCCTCAGAAGCAACTTACTTCATGAATATTAAACCAATAAAATTAAAAATAACAGGTTACTTTTCAAGATTTCAGAATATGAATGAAATTTCTTTCTTCTTCGCTCAGGGTCTATCTGGACTTGAAGAATCCTCAGACTTTGTGTCTGAGATTATGACTGGGTCAAGCAGAGAACATTACGGTTTAGAGTTTGGTGCTGAATCTCAAATTACTCCTACAATCAAACTTACCGGTGCTGTAGCATTAGGAGAATATGTCTACACTAATAACCCTACTCTCTTCCTTACCTCTGACGATATTAGGGGGTATGCAGATTATGGGACTACATATATAGAAAATTATAAAGTTCCCGGAACACCACAGAGGGGGTACTCTCTAGGCTTAGAGTACAGAGATCCCAACTACTGGTGGGTAAGTGCAAATGCTAATTATTTATCAAATAATTATATAGACATCTCCCCTATCTTGAGAACTGAAAAGTTTTATGTTAATCCTGACGACCCAGATGGCTTCCCTTTTGCAAATGCTAGTGAAGTAGAAGCTAGAAGGCTTCTTGCACAACAAAAATTTGATAACCTATTCCTTCTAAATTTTTTTAGCGGTAAGACTTGGAGGGTTGATAATTATTATTTTGGAATAATTCTTAGCGCAAATAATCTGCTAAACACAAGGTATCTTTCTGGTGGATATGAGCAGTCAAGAAATGCTAATTATAACTTACTTAAAGAAGACATTGATAGTTCCTCAAGAATTTTTGGACCAAGGTACTGGTATGGTTATGGAAGGACCTATTACTTAAATATTTACTTTAGATTTTAAATTTATTTTATGAGAAAATTATTCAGCTATATCATTACATTTTTCTTAATGGGTTGTGTTCAGGACGATGATTTCAGCATTCCTCCTCTAGAGTGTAATGATCCTAACCTTACGCAGACAATTTCAGCAGAAGATCTTTATAAAAACTCAAGTACATCTGCTAAACAATATGAGAATGATGATGTAATCGTTGGGTATGTGGTCTCTTCGGATGAGGGAGGAAATATCTATAAAAACATTTCACTTGTTGACAGTGAGGGTAAAGGATTTAATATTGCTGTGGATCAGTATGATACTTACACCTTCTACGAGCCAGGAAGAAAAGTATATGTGAAATTACAAAACTTATATACTCAAATTGATTTTGGTGGGCTTGAAGTTGGAGAATTATATAATGATACACAAATTGGTAGAATTCCTGAAATATTAGTTTCTGAGTATATGAGTAGGAGTTGTGATGTAGTTGATGAGGAAACTCTTGTCCATAAAATTAGTTTGGCAGATATCTCTGATGATTACCTATTCACACTCATAGAATTAGAAAATGTTCAATTCAAAGATAATGAGATAGGTGAAAAATATTATAGCTCATCACAAGATCTGGGAGGAGCTACTAATAGGTACATAATAGATGATAAAGGGTATGAGTTAATTGTTCGTACTAGTAGCTTCGCAGATTTTGCCCTTACTTCTCTTCCTGAAGGAAATGGAAAAATAAGAGGCGTTCTTACAAGATACAATTCAGATTATCAGCTTTTTTTAAGGACTGAGGAAGATGTTGATATGACTGGAGAGAGATCAACAATAAATATATTAGGTGTAGGTGCTTTAAAATCAAGAGCTGAGGGAGCTATTTCTGACAAAGCATATATCGAAGGAGTTGTTACTCTGGCCCCTAAAAATGGAAATATCACTGAGAGAAATGTAGTCTTACAGGATGAGACTGGAGGTATAGTAGTAAGATTTAATAGCTCAGTAGCTAGCTTAATTGATGAGGGTGATGTCTTGCGTATTGCTCTTAAAGGGTCAACACTTGGATCATTCGCTGACGTTAAACAAATTTCTGATCTCGAATTTTCTGGAAAGGTTGACGGTGAGAATATAGTTACAAAAGTTTCAACTGGTGCCTCACTACCTGCTCCTGTAAAAGTTACTCTTTCAGAAGTTTTAAGTGGTAACTACCAGTCTGTCCTTGTTGAAGTTGAAGATATTCAATTTATAACAGATGATGTAAATAAAGCTGTGTCAGGAACAAGAACTATAACAGACTGTTCTTCCAAGCTCGCAGTATACACTAGATCAAATGCATCTTTTGCAAGTAATAAAACACCTGAAGGTGGTGGAAAAATTGTTGCTGTAGCATCAAATTATTACGAAGAGAAACAGTTGCTACTTAGAAACACATCTGATTTCAGTTCTATGTCTGCTGAGAGATGCGCTGAGCCTGATGCATTATTCTACGAAAATTTTGAAGATATATCTAACACAGGTTATGACGTTTGGGTTAGCTTAGATGGGTGGGAAAACATTAGTGAGACTGGTGGAACCGAAAAGTGGGAAGCGAGAGAATACTCTAATAATAAGTATGCACAAATTTCAGCTTATAATACTGGAGAAACCTCAATGAAAGTGTGGCTTCTTACTCCTGAGATAGACTTAGATAATTCTACAGGAGAGGTTCTTACATTCCAGACCAAAGACGGGTACAATAATGGTGAGGGATTAGAGGTACTTATTTCCACAAATTATTCAGGAAATGTAGCATCTGCCACGTGGACAACTCTAGATGCTGATCTTGCGTCAGGAACTTCCTCAGGGTACGCAAGTGCATTCACTGAGTCTGGGCCAATTGACCTCAGCTCTTACTCAGGAAAAATCAGGATAGCATTTAAGTATACTGGTGGAGATCCTTCACTAACTACTACTTTTCAGGTAGATGAAGTTAAAATCTTGGGTAATTAATAATTATTTAATACTGATTATAAGTAGTATTTATTTTTTTTTTTATATCTTAAAAAAATTCTATATATAAACTACTTAACTATGAAACATATAAATTCTTTAAAAAAATTTATACTGATTCTCATTTTTCCATTTATTACTATCTCATGCGGTGATGATGATGGAGGTGGAGGTGGAGTTACTCCTACCCCTACGGATCCACTCGATGCGCAGGCAGATCTTCTGAATGGGAGCTGGAAAGTGAAAGATGCGAATTCAGTAACAAAAGACGGAACAATCGTTGACGTCTTCACTACAATGACTCTTAATATCTCTGGCGGCACGAAAGATGGTGGGAACTACTCTACTGGCCACAGTGAGCAGAATGGCACAGAGGTGTGGCCAAATTCTGGCTCATGGACATTCCAGGGGGGAGACAAGAATAAGCTGCAAAGAAGTGACGGTGTGGTGATGAGTATCTCAGTGACTGAGTCAACTCTCACAACTTCATTCACTGTCTCTGG
>JAYPVV010000015.1:0-36645 GCA_038134805.1 Marinoscillum sp.
CCCAAGAGTATCTAAAGTACCTCCCTCATCAACATAAAAAGTGTCTCTGACGGCTATTGGACAATCATTAACATTTTCAACATTAATTATAATTTTTCCAGTAATTTCACTTGGACAGAGACCACTCTCTATTTTATACTCTAGTGTATCGCCAAGCTGACTTCCATTATGATTATAAGTAAACTTACCATTGTATTTAATTTCATTATTAGTTAGAAAACCATTCTGGGGAAGAGTCCAATCAGTAACAAAAATGGTATCACTACCACCAACTTCATCATTTAATAATATTCCGCAAAGAGTAGTTGGATCACCTTCATTATATAAATAAGTTCCATCAACCCATCTCCATCCACCTGATGGCTCCTCATAATATTTATCATTTAAATCTTGGTACAATCCTATCCAAGCCTTTCCATGCTCAGATGGATTAAGATTTTTATAAATATCCAGCTTTGAAGCTGTTTGATAAAGTTTTTCTGTAACAAAAAGATATTCTTTTTCATCAGATAGAACCGCCAAGTATCCACCATTTTCTTGAGCCTTAAGCTTTGAAGATTCCCATGTTAAAGATTCATTTGAAACAAAATAAGAGTGACCTTCATACTGAGCTATATAATAAAATTGGGATAAACTACTTATAGTATCTTCTATTTCTAAAATATAATATCTACCCCCACCTCCACTTAAAGGAATGTTAGGCATATCATTCCATTTAAAATAAGGATAGGTGCTACCAATTGGACTTAATTCACCATATTGCTCATTACCATTAGCATTATTAGGTTCATTATTTTTCCAATTAGTATAGAGAGTTCCAGGAATAGAATAGGTAACAACACAAGTGTCAAGAGTTATTGACCCACCTTCAAGTACTGTGTAAACATCATTGACTGGAATGGGGCAATCAGGAACAGGATTAATTGTAATATAAACTGTAGCGGTGTCTAAACATATTGAATCTGCATCACTAACTAAATATCTTAAAGAATCCAATAAAGTTTCTGAGTCATCATGAATATATTCAAATGATCCATCGTCATTAAAGCTTAATATTCCGTGATCAGGTCCATCCAAGAAAGTCGCAGTTAAGTCATCATTTTCTTCATCAATATCATTAGCTATCACACCAGAAGCTAACACATTAAGTGTACCTCCCTCATCAACATCATAATAATCATCAATACCAACAGGGCAATCATTAAGTTGATTAACTTTAATTATTACCTTTCCTAAATCATCACATTGACCATCTGATAGGGAATATATAAAATTATCTTCTAAGTCATTTCCTTTTCCGCTATGAACATATGTGAATGAACCATCAATTCCAAAATTGATTATTTGACCGTCTTCTGGAGAATTTTCAAGTTTAGTTGATACTCCGTAATATAAATTTAAAACATCATCTTGAGTAAGAGAGTCACTGAGAATTAAAATATCATCTATGATTCCTTTAAAGTGATTACCTGTCAAAGCTTTACCAATAAGAAGCTTTGCTGGAGAATTTGAAAGGCCAGAATTATCTAGAGTTTCAGAATAAACCTCACTCTTATCCAGATAAATTTTATATCTATCTTGATTTTTTGTGAACACAATATGATGCCAACCACTTGTTATTTCTACAGTTCCCACAGAAACTAATGATTTTACTGAGTAAGCGGTCCCATTTCCTATACCTAAAGAAAGTTTTTGATCTTTAATTCCAATAACTAATCCTTTCTCTTTATCATTAACTGTAAAATTTAAAATTACAGGAGAATCTGAAGATGTATTCTGAGAATTAAACCAACCAGAAATAGAATAGGAATCACTACTAAGATCAAGGAGTTGATGATTAACATCAATAAATGAATTAATACCATCAAAAAGATAAGCCTGATTTATATTTGAGTGCTGAAATCTGTCAGAAACATATGTTGGAGAACTAGAGTAACTGACTAAATAAGGTGGTGAGTAGCAATTACTTCCACTACAATCTGCTGGATTAGACATCTTTAAGGTATCTACATTCCCTCCTCTAAGAGCTCCAAAATAATTATTACTACTTAATTCTTTTGCTCTTGGAATAATAATTGTTGGATTGATAGTATCTGAGTAATCTGCTGAATAAGCATCCGCAATAAATATCTCATTTTTTCCTGGTATGGAATCATAGTACTCATTGAATGGGTAGTAAGCTATTAAATTATCAGATATAATTGGTAAGGTTCCAATATCTAAATCGGTATCATTATTCATAATTCCAGGAAGATTAATATATGTACTTTCTTCTCCACCTGAAACTCCAAAAATTGTTATAGTACCACCTTCGTCAACCGTATAAATATCATCATTAGCAACTGGACACTCATTAACAGAATTTATATTTATGTAAACAGTAATTTCATTACATTGCTTTTCAGCATCACCTAATAAATAAGTAAAAGAGTCTGAAGTAGTTTCATTCCCATCATGGACATAAGTGAATGATCCATCGCTATTAATTGTATTGCCTATCAATATTCCATTTCTAGGTAGATCCTTAATTTTAGCCCATATTGAATCTCCTTCTTCATCAAAATCATTTAATAGAACACCAACATATTCTTTTTTACCTCCATTAAGATTAAACATTATTTCATTTCTACCAAAATTATTCTTATCAGCTTTTAATGTCTCCCCCTCATTTACAGAAAAATAATCCGTATTGCCAATTGGACAAGAGTTAATGGGAGTGAAAGATAAATTAATTGAATCAACTACACAGCATTGATTTCCAGATTTAGGTATATCACACACTTCAACAATAATTCTATCTGATAAATTTCCTGAGCCATCATGTTGATAGTAAAATGTTCCATCTGGATTCACTCCATAATCACTGGCAAATGCAGGGGGAGGATATACAGGAGATCCATCTGTATTTAATAAATAATTGCTTGAACTTGGTAGAAGGATTTTCATTATTAAAGAATCATTCTCAGGGTCTCTATCTCCTATTAAACCACCTAGTAAGTACTCATTTATTTCTACATAAGCTCCTTCATCTAAATTTAAAACAAATATATCTCCAGAGGATGTTTCTACTAACAAGGTGTCTCCGATAGAATCTGTAACAACACTATTAATTGAATAAAGATTTCCATCAGAATCTAAAAGGCTTTCCACATAATTTCTAACTGATATTTCTCCTCTAGAGCTTAAACTTTTATAATTTTTACTTTCAACTACGGGACAATCATTAACTGGAGCAATTATAATTTGAACTGTGTCAGGTTCACTATCACATCTACCATCATTAGCATAATAAAGGAAATAGTCTAATTCATCATTCCCTCCTCCATGAGTATAGGTAAAAGATCCATCTTGATTTACGCTAGCTGAACTATTACTTGTAATAGGGTTAGAATATTTATGGGAAGTAATCTCATCGCCATTAATGTCAAAGTCATTAGACAAAAGACCATTAGAAGCATTGATTGATATAGTTCCCCCCTCCTCAACATAATATTTGTCCTTTGTAGTTGATGGACAATCATTAACTTTTATATAAACATCTCCAATATTTTGGTCATATACACCAGGAGAATAAGTTATTCTCATTAGATACTTAAATTGATCTAATTTAGGTGAGGTGCTTCCATTATGAGTATAAGTGAATGACCCATCGGTATTTAACTTAAATGCATTAGGTCCACTAGTTAGTGCCAAAGTAGGTGATGATACTTCATAAGACTCTCCAGTACTTCCGCTAGGTATTGGATCATTTAACAAAACACCTGGAGCTGATATATTAATTGTCTGACCAACTCCTACATAAAATGTATCTGCTACTGCCTGAGGAACAGAGTTATTAATTTGAATTGCGATTACATCTTCAACAACACATCCACCACCATCAGTTACTTTGTATTTTATGTTTGTGCTAAAAGGATCTGAGCCAGTTATATAATCAGGCGCTTTATAGATAAGAGTCCCATCAGATGAAATTGTTGCCGTTCCTTTTGATGGAGCAGTGACTATCTCAAATTCAAGAAAAAGATCAATTCCAAGAGTATACTCAGGATCAAGAACCCCCTCAGTTAAATCTCTGGTAACTGATTCACCTTCATTTATTTTAATAGACTCACCATCCACGAAAGGGCAATCATTAACAGAATTAACACAAATTATTACTTGACCTTTAGCAGTAAACCCATCTCCATCCTTAATTTCATAAGAGAAAAAGTCTTCACCGGAGGGAGTTTCATCACCGTTATGAGTGTAAGAAAAAGTTCCATCGGGACAAATTCCTGGAAGTCCTGTATTTGGACATGTTACAATACCAGCTAATGGTTGGGAAAGTTGTTTAATAGTTAAAGCAGTTCCTTCTGGATCATAATCATTAACAAGTAAACCAAAATCAGGATCTGATATAATTAATGTTTTTCCCTCGTCTATACAATCATCACCATTATAAATATCCGCAACAGCAACGGGTGGATTTTCATCATCAACAATCTTTATTGTAAGTTGCTGAGATTCAAAGTAAATATTTTCAGAGAGAGGTAAATCAGAAGTAGTGTTATTTAACTGAATAACAATTAATTCATTAGGATCTTGTATTAAATCATCAGTAGCAGTGATTGTTATGGTAGTAACAGTATCTCCTGCTGGTATAATAATCGGATCTGAGACACTTGAACTAAAATCACTATTATAATCCGCAGTAAAATTCAACCCCTCATAATTCAATGCAACTTTAGCGTCTTTATCATACTCTCTAGATAACTTAATTGTTATAATAGCTTGACCTCCATTTTCTTCAATTGATGTAGTGTCTACTGATAATAAAACTTTAGGGGGTTCGTTGTCAATGATTGAAAATTCTAGTTCGTCTTCAGACGCTATTACTGTACCAGTAATAATTGATACGGATAATTTAAATGTTTCAATATCTTCATATATAAAATCGTCAGTAGCATTTATTGTAATAGGAGAAGAAGAAGATTCTCCAGATTTTATTGTTGCAGTACTAACGAAAGAAGAAAGATCTGAAGATTGAGTTGAAACATGAATAAGGTTAATGCTTACATTTATATCTTCAGTTACTGTTGTACTTGATTTTACTTGAATTTGTGAGGGAGTCCCGCCCTCTTCTAAAGTACTATCTCCCACAACTATTTCAAGTGAAATGATTATATCATCTAAAATTTTCATTTCGTTTATTTTAAACGGGGCATTCTTCTCGACAATTTTCAATTCTTTTTTTTCTTCAAGGAAATTAATGTCCGGATTGAATGGAACAATAAAACAATTTTGCGCATTAACAAAAAATATAGAGGATAAAAAAGCCAGAAATAATAAAAACAAAAATCTTACCATACTTGTCTCTGCTTAACCTACAAATATATAAGATTTAGATGTCGCAGAAGAATATATAACCCCTTAAAAACGATCAAATTCTTAATAAATTTTATTTTTTATTAGCTAATTGTCCGCACGCCGCATTGATATCTTTTCCTCTACTCCTTCTAAGTCCGACATTTACTTTCTTTTTTTCTAAATAATTCACAAAATTTAAAGTTGACTCCTCATCAGACTTTTCAAATCCTAAGCCATCTACAAGATTATATTCTATAAGATTTACCTTCGATGAGATATGCTTAGTAAACTTAAAAAGATTCTCTGCATCTTTAATACTATCATTTACATTTTTTAATAGAACGTATTCGTAAGTGATTTTCTTTTTTGTTTTAGAGAAATAGTATTTTAGTGATTCTCTTAGATCAGCTAAAGAGTTAGAATCACCAATTGGCATTATTGAATTCCTAGTTTCTTCAGAAGCTGCATGAAGAGATAAAGCTAAATTAACTTTAACCTCATCATCTGCAAGTTTTCTAATCATTTTAGAAATTCCTGAAGTTGATAAAGTCACTCTCTTGTATGATAATTCTAACCCTTCATCTGAAGTTATAAAATGAATTGATCTCAGAACATTTTTGTAATTAAGTAGAGGCTCTCCCATTCCCATATACACAATATTTGTAAGAGGCAAATCATAGACTTCTTTTGCTTTATTAGATAGCGCTACTACCTGATCATAAATTTCTGCAGCTGTAAGGTTTCTAATTCTTCGCATTGTACCAGTAGCACAAAATTTACAAGATAATGAACACCCTACCTGTGAAGATATACAAGCTGTCATCCTTTTGTTTTGAGGTATCAATACACCCTCAATAAAATTTTTATCGTACAACTGAAATCTTATCTTTATAGTCCCATCACTACTTCTCTCCATATAGTTTTCAGTTATTTTGTTAATTAAGAAATGCTCCTCAAGCACCTTCCTATCATTAAAGGAAATATTAGTCATCTCATCAAAAGTGCTGCATGACTTTTTCCATAGCCATGAATATACCTGCTTTGACACAAAAGACTTCATATCTTTTGTTTCACAAAAAGATTTAATTTCTTCAATAGATAACTCTCTTATATCTTTCTTCAAATTATATTTATTTTTTAAACAAAGATATTAAAAGCATATTTTTAAAAATTAAGTATTTTAGCTAAATATGAGCCTTAAAAAATTAATTAAAAGAGTTGGTGAATTTTGCTCATTTTTATCTTTCGCGTTAGTTATTTTAATAACATTCGATGTTTTTTTACGATATATTTTTAATTTTTCTAGTGCATCTCTGTTCGAGTTAGAGTGGCACCTTTTCGCGGTCATTTTTCTATTAGGCTCACCACTGACTCTACAGAATGACGGACACGTGAGGGTAGATGTGTTTTACAATAAATTCTCAAAAAAAAGACAAAATATTATTAATCTAGTTGGTAATTTAATTTTTCTCTTACCATTTAGTATTGTAATACTTTATACTTCGCTCCCTTTTGTAGAAGATTCTTTCTCTATTTTTGAATCTAGCCCAGATCCGGGAGGATTACCATTTAGATTTATCATAAAGTCAATGATTCCTATTGCCTTTTTTTTATTAGCTCTCCAAGGAGCTCTAAATATTATAGATAATATTAAAAAAATAAATAATGGATAGTTTACCAATTCTATTGTTTTTGCTAGTATTTATTCTTATTCTATTTGGATACCCTGTTGCATTGACTCTTGGTGGGATTTCTATTTTAGCTGGCTTAATATTTTTTGATATTGATTTCTTCTATCTGGTATCACTTCGTATCTATGGAATTATGAACAATTTCGTTCTTTTGGCGGTACCTCTATTTATTTTCATGGGTTTAACATTAGAAAAATCAGGTATTGCTGAAAAACTCCTAGAGACAATGGCAATTTTATTCGGCAAAATTAAGGGTGGACTTGCGTACTCTGTAATTATTGTTGGTGGGATGCTAGCTGCATCTACTGGCATAGTTGGAGCAACAGTTGTAACGATGGGTTTAATAAGTCTACCTACTATGTTGAAAAGAGGGTATGACACAAAACTTGCTACGGGAGTGATTGCCTCATCCGGAACACTTGGTCAAATTATTCCACCATCAGTTGTTCTTGTTCTACTGGGTAGTGTATTAAATATTTCAGTTGGAAACTTATTTATTTCTGCGCTTCTACCTGGCATCACTCTAGTATTCCTCTACTTAATTTATGTCTCTTTAGTCACTACTTTTTCACCTTCTAGCGCTCCATCCATGCCTGATGAGTTAATTAAAAGTTTTAAAAATAAAACAAACTTTTTATCGATTTTAAATGCTTTTCTGCTTCCATTTATTTTAATTTTTGCTGTTCTTGGATCAATATTTTTTGGAATAGCTTCCCCAACTGAAGCAGCAGGAATAGGAGCGACAGGAGCATTATTACTAAGTGTATTTCAAGGAAACTTAACTCTTAAAAAACTGAAAAAAATATCAAGTGAAACAACTAAATTAACTTCCGTAGTTTTTATGATACTTCTTGGTGCAACTTCATTCTCACTAGTTTTCAGGGGTTTAGAAGGAGATAAAATTTTAGTAGACTTGATAACTTCTTCAAATCTCACTCCAGAAATATTCCTTATCTATGTACTTATAACAGTCTTTATTGCTGGTTTTTTTATTGATTTTATTGAGATAATTTTTATAATAGTTCCTGTTATCACTCCAATTCTTCTAGCGCTAAATATTGACCTTATTTGGGTTGGAATTATGTTAGCTATAAATCTTCAAACTTCATTTCTTACTCCGCCATTCGGATTCTCTCTATTTTATCTAAAAAGCGTGTCTCCTAAAGAGGTTCAAACTACAGATATTTATAAAGGTGTCGTTCCCTTTGTATTAATCCAGCTACTATTTTTAATATATTTATTTTTTAATCCGGAATTTATCTATCTACTACCTGATTTTTTAAAAAATTATAACTCATAGTAAATCCTGTCACTGACTGAGGACCAATCATTGAAAGATACCTTAAATTTATTATATGCTTCATAAATTTTTTTACTTCTTGGATCCGTATCAATCAGCTCTTTTAAAACCTCATCCGACTTCTCTTTGAAAGTATTCAAAACATCTTTAGGAAACTTTTTTAATTGTACTTTTTCCTCATAAATTAATTTATTTAGATACAAACTATTCTTATAATCACACTCACACTGCATCCAAATATTTAAAGATTCGATTCCTTTTTTAATAATTTCTTGAAGATCGGCTGGCAACTCACTGAACTTATCTTTATTAACTATCATTTCTAAAACTCCTCCAGGCTCATGCCAACCAGGATAATAATAGTATTTAGCTACTTGATAAAATCCCATAAGATAGTCATGGTAAGGACCTATCCATTCAGTAGCATCTATAACACCTCTCTCTAAATTTGTGTATATCTCTCCACCAGCGACAGTCACAGCTGTCCCCCCAGCTTTAGATAAAACCTTACCACCAAATCCAGGAATTCTCATCTTTAAGCCTTTCAGGTCAGCAAAAGAATTAATTTCTTTATTAAACCAACCTCCCATCTGCATGCTAGTATTTCCACCAACAAAAGGAATCAGATTAAATGGCTCATAAATTTCTCTGTAAAGATCATATCCTCCACCTGATATTATCCAAGAGTTCATTTGCTTTGAATTCATTCCAAACGGAACTGATGAAAAAAATTGACCTGCAGGTACTTTCCCAGCCCAGTAGTATGAGGCGCCACTTCCCATCTCAATAGCACCATTACTCACTGCATCAAAAGATTCTAAACTAGGAATCAATTCTCCCCCACCATAGACTTTAATTTCTAATCTTCCTCCAGACATTTTATTTACCCATTCAGCTAAAATATTACAACCTTCACCAAGAACAGGCATATTTGGAGGCCAAGTTGTAACCATCTTCCACTTATAATTTTTATTGAAATTAATATTTACAGTGGATTCTTTTGATGTGTTTTGTGGAGATATGCATGAACTAATAGCAGAAATCCCCGCAATGGATGCAACTGATTTTTTAATAAATTTCCTTCTATTAGTTCTCTTAGACATAGCTATTATTTATTGTATAAATCTAAATCAAGAAAAATATTTTTTTGACAAAATTTAAGACTAAATTGCCTTTTTGTCTATGAAAAAAAAAGACCAAAGCTTAATATTTATTTTCATAACAATATTTATAGATATAACAGGATTAGGAATTATAATACCTGTTATTCCCTCATTAATTTCTGAGCTAATAAATGGAACCATAAGTGAGGCTGCAAAATTTAGCGGATGGCTTATGTTCTCCTATGCCTCACTTCAGTTTCTTTTTGCTCCAATATTAGGGGGTTTAAGTGACCAGTTTGGTAGAAGACCAGTAATACTTTTATCTCTTTTTGGATTTGGAATAAACTATCTTGTTTTAGCATTTGCACCTTCAATACTATGGTTATTCATTGGACGAATTTTTCAAGGGATTATGGGAGCAAGTCTCACAACAGCATCTGCATATATTGCTGATATCAGTACTCCTGAAAAAAAAGCACAAAACTTTGGATTGATTGGAGCAGCATTTGGTTTAGGATTTATATTAGGGCCCGTGATTGGTGGACAATTAGGTCAATTTGGCTCAAGAATTCCTTTCATTGCAGCATCTATATTTACTCTAATAAATTTAATCTATGGTTATTATATCTTACCCGAATCTCTTGAGAAAGAAAAAAGAAGACCCTTTGATATTAAAAGAGCTAATCCCATAGGAACTCTAAACTCATTAAAAAAGCATCCTTTAATCTCTGGGTTACTAGTTTGTATTGTTTTATTTAATATTGCTCAGCACGCTACTCAAAGCACGTGGACATTTTTTACTATAGAGAGCTTCAAATGGAATGAGGATCTGGTTGGTTACTCTCTAGGATTCATAGGTTTACTTGCAGCGATTGTTCAGGGGGGTCTTATACGAGTTATAATACCTAAACTAGGTAATATTAAAAGTGTTTACTTTGGGATGACATTTTATATATTAGGTCTTCTTCTTATCTCATTTTCGAAAGAGGGTTGGATGATTTTTGCATTTGCTATCCCTCTGTCATTAGGTGGAATAGCAGGGCCAGCTCTTCAAGGGATAATGACAAATAATATTCCCGATAATGAGCAAGGTGAATTTCAGGGAGGTATGACAAGTTTAGTAAGTCTTACAGCTATAGTGGGTCCACTAGCAATGACTAATCTGTTCTCTTACTTTACAAGTGAAAATTCCATTTATTATTTTCCAGGAGCACCATTTATGCTGGGTGCTATTCTTTCTATATTTGGACTTTTAATTGCTATTAGGTTTTTATCTGGATCAAAAATTATATATTAATCCAATAATTTATTTTGAATGCAAACGATCTATTTTTAAGATTCATAAATAAAGGATTTTCTGCAAAATAGTTATCAGTATAAACTATGAAAATATCAGAGAGCGGTTGAAATCTCCACTGAAATCTTGCATTTAGATTAATATTATCTAACTGATTATTATACTGTAAGTATGTACTAAAAAACAAATCTTTAGTGAAACTAACATCAACTTTGGAATTTAGAGAGAAAAAATTAGCATCAGAATAGGGCTCTGGAAAATCTAAACCATTAAACTGAGAGCCAAGAGAAACATTTAAGAATGGAGGTATCTTATAATTTAATTCTCCACCTATATTTTTAATTTTTCCATTAAAAAACTCACCTATCTTACCATTTAATCTAGCTGAAAAAACTTTTCTTTCTGATGTTCTTAAAAAAAACGTGTGATTAACATAATTATAATCAGAAAATGCAGCAAGAGGAATGCCATCTGACCTTGAAGGATCAAAATCCTCTAGTAACTTAGTATAAATAATATTTGTTTTAAGAGTTAAAGAAGTCTGAGATTTAAATCTAAAGTTATAATCTATATCAATATCATAATCAGTAATTCCATTTAATCTATTAGTATAAAACTCATAATCAATACCAGGTCCATGCTGATTTAATGAATTGTTTTTAGGTAAAAACTTATACTGAAATGATGGACTAAAAAAGCTATAATCTTTTCTTGGAACAAATCCAACTTCAGGGTTGAAATTTTCTCCAACATGATAGAAATAAACATTAGTTTCAAAATTTCTTTCTTCATAAGCAGCATTAGCACCAAAAGAATTAGCTCCAGTTAAAGACTCATTCTCAACAGATCCATGATAATATAATTCCGATTTAAATTTAGTATTTCGACTCTGAAGCTTAGTTTCAAATCCAAATACTCTATTAAAATTTCCTAAGTCATGAGCATACTGCTCTGAATCATTATTAAAAAGTGATTGTTTATTAACTAAAAAAGCAGAAATCTTTGAATTTTTCAAAATGTTTTTTTCAATGACACCCATACCATAGTTATAAGATGGAATACCACTTGATGATAATTTTGCAGTTTGCATATTTAAAAACCCAACTCGTAATCCATCATTTACTTTTCCTGAAAGTTTTGCACCAAAAATTATTGGATTCTGAACATATTGACTAGTTGTTGTATCTAAAGCAATACCAATTCTTCTGGAAAACATAGGCCTTGCTTCTCTAGAACCAAGATTTGAAAATAGATCTGCGTTATCAGTAAAAAACTCTCTTTTCTCTGGTAGAAAAAGTTCAAAACGGGTCAGGTTTGTTCTCTGCTCATCAACCTCTACCTGAGAAAAGTCAGGATTTATTGTCAAATCTAAATTTAGTGATGAACTTAGAGCTAACTTCATGTCAAGGCCAGTATCAAAATTAGAATCTCTTGCAGGCTCATCCACTTTATTTCGAATTCCTGTTCCTGAGATATAAGGTATAACAACGATACTTTGCGAAGATTTTTCTAAAGGATACTCAAATTCAAGTTCGCCTGTCATAGATAAATTTCCTGGTGAAAAACCAAGAGGAATAGGTGACCATATTGATCCCTCGTCAATTTTACTGTTTCCTCTATGAGAATTAAAATTCCAAACTTTTGATCCAGTCTTGTACCTTATTGAATTGAAAGGAATCTTAAATTCAGTAATCCAATATCCGTCATAAACTTTAGCACCTGAGTACCACTTAGTATTCCAGTTTATATTAAACCAGCTAATACTTCCTCTTCCTCCTCCTCCTCCTTGGTTAAAGTTCCCCTCTCCGCCATTTGATAAAAGAGCTTCTCTCTGAATATTATAAGGTGATAAACCAAAATTATAACCATTTGTCTCATCTTGAAAAGTATCAAAAGTAAATGATATATAATCTGTTGAACCACCAAAAAAATCTCTTTTTAAATTACCTAAAATAAATTTTTGAGAAGAAATATCCTCCATTTTAGCTAGAATATAGAGAAACTTATCGTCGTAGGCTACTCTAAATTCGGTATCTAATTCTGCCGGAACACTATCTCTTGGATTATATTGAACATAGCCTGAGGATGAGGCAGCTTCTTTCCAGAAATTTTCAGTCATCTCGCCATCTAAAATAATTTCTTCATTTATTTTCTTTGCAAAAATCTTTCTTTTTTCAGATTGAGAGTAAACAAATAATGGCGCTAGAAGAAAGAGAATTATTAATATTTTATATTTCATAAAATAGTTTACGTAGTTAGATGCCTATTGTTAAAAAAACTTTCTTATTAATTTTTTTTATAAAATAGATCTACAAAAACAGGGGTCGCAACAAAAATAGATGAGTATGTTCCTACCACTATTCCTACTAAAAGAGCAAAAGAGAATCCACTTAAAGATGGCCCTCCAAATAAGAACAGAACTAAAACTACAATAAATGTTGTCAAAGAAGTAATTAATGTTCTACTAATAGTTTTATTCAATGACTCATTCACAACAGGCAAAATCTCACTTCCAGCTTTTATTCCTAAATTCTCTCTTATTCTATCAAAAACAACAACAGTATCATTTATAGAGTAACCAATTATTGTCAAAATAGCTGCAATAAAAACTTGATCAACCTCATATGATATTCCAAAAAGGTTAGCTAATGAGAAAGCTGAAATAACAAATAATGTGTCATGGAATAGAGCTAAAACAGCGCCAGCAGAAAATTGCCATTTTCTAAATCTTATAAGTATATAAATAAAAATTGCAATCAATGCTAACAATCCAGAATAAAATGATGAATTTTTTATATCATCTGCAATAGTAGCACCTACTTTAGATGAGCTTGAAATACTAAAGCTATTCTCATTGACAATTGAATTATCATCTTTATAACTTAAATTGGTTAAATTTTCTAATCCGCTTATAAGTTTGTTTTTAACTTGCAGATCAGCTTCGTCTGAGTCATCATTAATTAAGTATGATGTGGTAATTTTTAATATATTTTCAGCACCAAAAGTTTTCACTTCAACACCTTCATTATTAAGAGGAGCCTGAAGTCCACTCTCAATCTGAGAAGGTACCTGAGAATTACTAAATGTAACAACATAAGATCTTCCTCCCTTGAAATCAACTCCTAAAATCAAACCTTTAGTAATTAATGAAATCAAACCAAAGATTATAAACACAGTTGAGAAAATGTATGCAATTTTTCTTCTTCCTAAAAAGTCAATATTTAAAGATGAGAAAAGATTTCTTGTGAAAGGAAAAGAAAATCTAAGAGAACTCTTATCACCATTTTTACTGAACCTCTCAACTATTACCCTAGTAATATAGACCGCCGAGAAGAAAGAACATATAATTCCTATAATTAAAGTAATAGCAAAACCTTTTACCGGGCCCTGACCTAGGTTATATAAAATTAGTCCTACTAGCAAAGTTGTGAAGTTAGCATCAATAATTGATGTAAATGCTTTATCATAACCGTTAGAAATAGCTTGTTTCAAATTTGCTCCGTTGCTCAATTCTTCTTTTATTCTCTCGAAAATAAGAACATTAGCATCAATTGACATTCCTATAGTTAGAACTATTCCAGCAATTCCTGGGAGTGTTAAAGAGGCAGAGAGCTGAGCTAAAATTCCAAGTATGAAAAATATATTAAAAAACAGGGCTAAATTCGCAATAAGTCCCCCTCCTGAATAATAAAATACCATAAATAATAGTACTATTATAAGTCCAGCACTAATTGACTGAAATCCTTGACTCTGTGCAACTTTACCCAGAGTTGGCCCAATAACAACATCTTCTACAATAGTTGTTGGAGCTGGAAGAGTTCCTGCCTTTAAAATATTTGCTAAATCTTGAGCTTCCTCAATAGTAAAATCGCCTGTTATCTGAGAGTTGCCGTTTGGTATTTCGGACTGAACAAAAGGAGCTGAATACACATAGTTATCAAGGACAATAGCAATTCTTCTATTTAGATTAGTTGATGTTAATCTTCTCCACAATTTTGCTCCGTTCGAATTCATTTGCATCGAAATAGATGGCCTCGCGCTCTGATCCAAGTCTTGTCTTGCGTCAGTAATAACTTCACCAGTTAGTGGGGCATTACCTCCCCTAGAAGTCTTAATTACAAAAAGCTCGAGAACTTCATCACTGGGATCAGCAGTATCAGATATTGGTTTTACTTTCCATAAAAATTTAATTGAACTAGGAATAAGCTGTTTTACTCTATTATTTTTAAGAATAGAATTTATAGACATTGTATCTTCCAAACTATAAAATAAACCCCCAAATTCAGATCTCATATTAGACAATATTGGTGAAGTAGAACTATTCTCAGAAATATCAGAATTATTGTCATTAGTTTCAGTTGATGAATCACTATTTCCTGACAGAAGAGACTCTAAATCATCAGATTGAGAAGAACTTTCATTCTGAGTATTTTCAGATAAATTATTATTTAAAATATTTTCTGATATCACAAATTGATCTATAATTTGGAGTGTTTGAAAAACTTCGGTCTCATTTGCTTCAGCAACTTCCCAAAATTCTAATTTTGCAACTCCTTGTAAAAGTTTTCTTACTCTTTCTGGATTATCAACTCCAGGAAGCTCTATCTGAATTCTTCCCGTACCTTGAAGTCTTTGTATGTTGGGTTGCGATGTGCCAAACCTATCAATTCTTGTTCTCAAAATATTAAAAGATCTGTCGATAGCACTCTCTACTTCCTCGTTAATTATATCTAATATTTCAAAATCTGAAGAATCAAACCCTATCCTCCCTCTGTTTGAAACTGTTGCAAATATTGAAGAAAGATTTTTTTGTGGAGCTAAACTTTTGAATTCACTATAGAACTCATCAACAAAATTTTGTTGTGTACCTTTTATTTTTTCTTTAGTTACATTTATTGCTTTAACAAAGTCAGGATCTTGGTTATTTGAAGAAAGACCAATTAATATATCTACAGGAGATACCTCCAACGTAACATGCATTCCCCCTTGAAGATCCAAGCCTAAATTCAGCTCAGATTCTTTTATTTCTTTAAATGTAAAGTCCGATACTAAATTGTAAACAGGTTTATTCCAAATTGAATCTAAGTATTTCTGTTTCTTTTTAAAATCTATATTTCCCTCTACATCTCTGGATATTTCATTAGCGTCATCTTGTATATTTTGTGAAATGAAGGTAAACTGTAAATAGTAGACAGAAAGAAGAGATATTATAACAGTTAAAAAATATATTAAGCCTTTGTTTTTCATTCTTACTTCAAAAAATTAGTTGACAAAAGTATTGAAATTAATGGAAATTAACTAAGAGGAAATTTATTAATTGTTTAAACCATATTCTTCCATGATATAGTTAACAGCGTGGTCTGGTCCTTTAAAATCATCTTTATCATTATTAATTACTAAGTCAACGGTTTTTTTATATGGCAAAATAAATTCATTGAAAGCGGGCATTACATGATTTTCGTACTTATATAAAACGTCTGATTTATCGTATCCTCTTATCTCAACGTCTCTTTTAATTCTTCTTTTTATCATTAATGATGGCTTTGTATCAATTAAGATTTTTCTATCAAAAAGATCAGATAAAGTTCTTTTATGAAATAAAAAAAGCCCTTCTACAATTATTATTTTTTTAGGCAAAACAGTTATTTCTTTAGGAGAAATTTTTGGATTATTATATGTGTACTCCTCTCTAACTAATTTCTCACCATTTCTAATTTTTTTAATATCATTCATAAATTCATCTAGATAAAAAGAAGATGGCAAATCAAAATTATGTTTACCGTTTTTGTCTTTAGGTTGTTCATCTCTTCTTTTATAGTAGTTATCTTGATAAATTACTGATACTAAATTTGATCCAATTTTTTTTAATATATATCTAACTATAAAAGATTTACCTGAGCCACTAGATCCACTAACTGCAAATACCATTATATCAAATTAGTTAAAAAATTAATAAGTTTATTTACAGCTATTGCCCTATGTGAAAACATATTTTTCTCTTTAATTGTAAACTCAGAATAAGTTTTATCATATCCATCAGGCTTAAAAATAGGATCATACCCAAATCCTTGATAACCAATTTTTTCATTTGTAATTTGACCACTCACTTTTCCTTCAAAAAAATATTTTCTATTTTCAAAAATTAAGCAAATAACTGTAAGAAAATAAGCTTCTCTATTTTTAATATCTTTTAATTTTTTTAATACTAAATTAATATTGTCCTCAGAATTACAATTTTCACCAGCAAATCTTGCTGATTTTACACCTGGGTTTCCATCAAGGGCTTTAATAAATAAGCCAGTATCATCAGAAAAACAATTCAAATTATATTTTTTATGTATTACTTCGGCTTTTAAAAAGGCATTGCCATGCAAAGTCTTCTCAGTCTCAGGAATATCTTTAAAAAAATTAATATCAGAGAGGGATAAAACTTTATAATTGGAAAGTAATTTTTTAACTTCATTTAACTTATTTCTGTTACCCGTAACAAAACAAATTTCCTTCATTTCCTAATTTTAACAAGATGAATATCAAATATTAAAATTGAATTTTTGGGAATTTTTGGGATATTAGTATTGCCATTTTTACCATAAGCATTACCAGACGGTAAAATTATTTTAACAGAGCCTCCTTCACTTAATTGACTGAGAGATTCACCTAAAGAAGTTTTAAAATCTGAAAGAAAAGCAAGATAGCCATGATCTGAGACAACGGGGAAGAAACTACCTTTACCATTAAATGTGTATACTATCGGAACATAGTATTTAGATTCATCATAATATCCTACATTTTCTGCTAAAGATTGAATATTAGTATCAAAAATGATTAAATCAATAGAGTCATTCTCAAAATAAATTGAATCGTTAGTGTAATAACCAGCTATTTGAATACTTACTAAATCATTTACCTCAGGGAAAAGCTCTTCCTTACCTTTATATAGAATAGAATAAAACGCTCCTGAAGTAGTTTTATTAAAACTAGTAATACCTTGAGATTCTAAATAAGAACTGATTAATAATAAATCTTTCTCAAGTTGATTCAATGAATCAATTTCTGCTTGTACGGGATCAAATACATCTATATAAATTTCATCAGGATTACAGGAAATAAGAGATATAATAAAAAGAAGTAGTATAGTGAAGTTTTTCATTTATCTAACTTTCAATAATTTAATTCTAAAAATTAATACTGAATTTTCAGGAATTGAATTAATAGAAGAAGAACCATATCCTAATCCAGAAGGTATTATAAGAATAATAGATCCGTTTTCATCAATTAGAGGAATTCCTATTTCCCATCCTTGAATAACTTCCCCTGAACCTAAAATAAATTCGAATGGCTGATTAGTATAGCTTCTATCAAACTCTCTACCATCTAAAAACTGACCAATATATTCTACGTCCAAGGTATCTCCATTATTTGGAAAATTTAAATTCCCCTGTTCAATAATTTTATAGTGAAGCCCACTTTCTAAAGATTGAAATCCATCTAGATTATTTTCAAGAATATAACCCTTAATTCTATTGATATCGATTTCAAGTTGTTCTTGTTTTGTTCTAGTGATAACCATATCATCATCACTACACGAAAGAAGTAAAAGTAAAAATATTAGAGAATATACGATCCTCATATTTTTCTAATAATCTAAAACTTGTATTTCAAATATTAATACTGCATTAGGAGGAATTACACCACCCGCTCCACTAGGACCATATCCTAATGAGCTAGGAATATAAATTACACCTTCTGCTCCTTTATTAAAATATGTAATTCCTTCATCCCATCCTCTTATAACCATTCCCTGACCTAACTGAAAGGAAAAAGGTTCATTTCTCTCAACCGAAGAATCAAAGACCTCACCATTGAGTAACATGCCCGTATAGTGTACACTCACATTATCTCCAGAAGCAGCATTATCTCCAGTTCCTTCTTTTGTAATCACATAATGGAGCCCCGTTTCAGTTTTGATAGCATTAATATTATTTTCTTTTAGATAATTATCAATTAATTCTAAATCAACTGATAATTGTTGTTCATTATTTTGTTCCATTTCTTTTTGCATTTTCTCATATTGTTCTCTTTGAAAATCCTCAAACTCACTTTGTGACATAACATTAGAAACACCACAATAAAAACTAATCATTTTATTTTTTACCGAATCAGGTACATCAATAGATTGGGGTGCATTCTCAAAAAACTGCTCAGTTGTTAACTGAAAAAATACACTATCCCCTTTAACTAAATTATCAATAACCTCGTAAATAATACCATTATTTTTCCACATTGAATCTTTTCTAAGTACTACTGGATCATTACCAACCTTATTTAATAATTCATTTCCATCATAATCAAAATATTGTAAATTAATCATTACAATTTCACCATCTTCTATTTGACTGCCGGAACCCGATTTAAAAAATTTTAATTGAACTCCATTGTCTAAAGTTTTTTCTTTATCTACACAAGAAATTAGTGTAAAAATAAGAGAGAATAAAAGAGTTAATTTTTTCATTATTAATATTTTAATTGGTTTGAATATTTTGAAGTATAATATAAAAATTTTTCCAAAGCTACTGAAAGTTTATCTTCTAAACTTCCACCAGCCGCATTTTTATGTCCCCCTCCATTAAAATATTTATTAGCAAAATCATTTACTGAAAAATTTCCGATAGATCTAAAAGAAAACTTAATTCTTTCCTTTGTCTCAATAATTAAAACAGCCATATTGACATTTGAAATAGAAAGAGCATAATTAACTAGACCTTCAGTATCTCCTTTCTTAAAGTTATGATCAATTAAATCTTTCCGCGAGAGAACTATATAAGCTACGTTATTATTTGAAGCTAAACTCAACTTTTGAGAGAGAGCAAATCCTAATAATTTAATTTTATCGATGGAATTAGAATCGTAAATATTGTTGTTTATTTGAGAAATATTTACTTCTCTTTCAATAAGTTCAGATACGGACCTATGAGTTTTAGATGAGACTGAAAATCTAAAAGAACCAGTATCTGTAAGTATCCCAGTATAAATACATTCACAAATGTCTTTATCAATTAGATTAATATCTAAACTTTTTAAAAAATCAAAAACTAACTCTGCAGTAGCTGAAGCTTGAACATCATGAATTTTATAATCAAAAATATCACTAGGTTCAAGATGATGATCAATTAAAACTTTTAGAGAGTGAGATTTCTGAATAAGATACCCTAAACCATTAATTCTTGAAAGATTATTAAAATCCAGACAAAAAATTATTGTAGACTCTGAAATTAACTTTTCTGAATCTGACTTGGATATTGAGAAATTCAAAATCTTATCATCATTTTTCATCCACTTAAGAAAATGAGGATAATCATTAGGTACAATTACATTTACTTGATGTCCCATTTTGAATAAAAAATTATACAGAGCCAAGGAGGAGCCTATAGCATCTCCATCAGGATTAACATGAGTGGTAATTACTATATTTTGTTTATCTAATAATAGCTTTTTTATTTCATTCATAATTATCAAATGGATTGCAAAAGTCAATAATTTTATTGAAAACTAAAATTTTAAAAGAAATTAAGACAGCTTTTTAAAATTATTTTAAGTTTGCAGAAAAAAACTATGAAAGGGAATAAAACATTTACAATTATCAAACCTGATGCTTTTGGATCTGGCTATTCAGGTCAAATTATTGAGAAAATTGAAAAAGCAGGATTCAAATTGATAAACATGAGGTTAGTAAGATTAGATCAGGATTCTGCTGGAAAGTTTTATTCAATCCATAAGGATAAACCATTTTTCTCAAGATTATGTGATTATATGTGCTCTGGACCAATTATTGTTATTGAACTTGAAAAAAACAATGCTGTCGAAGATTTTAGAAAGCTTATTGGTGCAACTAATCCAGAAAATGCTGAAGAAGGAACAATTAGAAAATTGTACGCAACTTCTATAGAAGCAAATGCAATACATGGGTCTGATTCTGATGAAAATGCTCAGATAGAGATTGATTTTTTCTTCTCTTAATTATTTATCTATTTTTGAGATCCAAAAATTATTTAGACCATTGCCTATAGAAAGTTTGATTTTTGAATCTTGAATCAATTCAAGAATTGCCAAAAAATTAAAGATAACTAAAATTTTAAGTGGATTTTTTTCAATTAATTTAATGAAGGAGACTTTAATTTTTGAATTAAGAAGATTAAGTAAAAATTTTTTTTGCTCAATTATAGAATAAGGATACTTATAAATTTCATGTTTTGATTTATTACTTTCTTCTTTGAATTTATCCATAGCATTCTTAAATACTATTAAGAGTTTATATAAATCAACATCTTGTAATTCCATCTCTACATTTGCTCTCTCTGCTATCAAATTTATTTCTGAATTTATATTTCCTCGTGAAACTTTTTCTTGCCTGTAATTTTCTAATTCAGAAAAGTCATTTATTACTGATTTATATTTTTTATATTCTATAAGATGCTCCACTAGCTCCTCCCTTGGGTCAATCTCATTTCCATCTTCATCTATTGATAACCTTGGGAGTAACATTTTAGATTTTATTCTCATTAATGTAGCTGCAACAACAATAAACTCACTTGCAACTTCAATATTCATTTTTTCGAGATCAGAAATATAATCCAAAAAATCTTTAGTGATTTGAGAAATTGGAATATCCATAATGTCTAATTCATCTCTTTCAATAAAAAAAAGAAGTAAATCAAAAGGACCTTTAAAAAGTGGTAACTTTATTTCATAACTCATTTTAAATCAATATTATAATTAATTCAGAATTAAATAAAATTAATACTTTATAATAAAATTTATAGATTTATAAACTAATAAATCTTAAAAGGAGTATAACTATATCATAAATGAGCAAATCATCATTCCAATATCTAAATAATATATCATCTCCTACAGATTTAAGAAAGTTTAATAAGAATGAACTCAAAGTTATTTGTGATGAACTCAGAGATTTTATAATAAACTCTATTTCTGAAAATGGCGGTCATTTTGGAGCTAGTCTTGGTGTGGTTGAGCTTACTGTTGCTTTACATTATGTTTATAATACACCTGAAGATAAAATTGTTTGGGATGTTGGTCACCAAGCATATGGACATAAAATTTTAACTGGTAGAAGAGAAAACTTTCATACTAACCGAGTTTATAAAGGTCTTTCAGGGTTTCCAAAGATATCTGAGAGTGAATATGATACTTTTGGAGTTGGACATTCCTCAACATCAATTTCAGCTGCATTAGGGATGGCAGTAGCAGCGGATTTAAATAAAATTAATAGACATCATATAGCTGTAATTGGAGATGGTGGAATGACAGGAGGAATATCATTTGAGGGGATGAATCATGCCGGAGATACTAATGCTAACATAACTATAATTCTAAATGATAACTGTATGTCTATTGATCCAAATGTTGGCGCTCTAAAAAAATATTTAACAGACATATCTACCTCTCAAACATTTAACTCAATTAGAGATGATATCTGGAAAGTACTAGGAAAATTAAAATCAATAGGTGAAAGTGCAAGGGGAGTTGCAAAAACTGTTGAAAAAAGTTTAAAGTCTTTTGTTTTAGATAATTCTAATTTATTTGAAGCTCTAAATTTAAGGTATTTTGGTCCAATTGATGGTCATGATATTGATCAAGTTGTCAAAACATTAAATGATTTAAAAAAAATTCCTGGGCCAAAGCTTCTTCACTGCATCACTAAGAAAGGTAAAGGATATTCATTAGCTGAAAAAGATCAAACCAAATGGCATGCAACTGGAAAATTTGATATTAAATCAGGAAAAAGTCTTGTTATTAAAAGTAAAGTAAAAAGTCCTCCAAAATATCAAGATGTATTTGGAAATACACTAGTAGAATTAGCAAAACAAAATAAAAAAATTGTTGGAGTGACTCCAGCTATGCCTTCTGGTTCATCTCTTAATATAATGATGGAAAAAATTCCAGATAGAGCGTTTGATGTTGGAATTGCTGAGCAACATGCTGTCACTTTTAGCGCTGGACTTGCCACACAAGGTATGATTCCATTTTGCAATATTTATAGTACATTTATGCAGAGAGCATATGATCAAGTAATTCATGACGTCTGTATTCAAAATTTACCAGTAATATTTTGCCTTGATAGAGCTGGAGTAGCTGGCTCAGATGGTCCTACACATCATGGTGCTTATGATATTGCGTATATGAGATGTATCCCAAACATGGTAGTCTCGGCACCAATGAATGAATCAGAATTAAGAAATTTAATGTATACGGCTCAACGCTTAAATAATAATCCATTTACCATTAGGTACCCAAGAGGGAAAGGTGTATTAGTAGATTGGGAGACAAAAATGGAGCTTGTGGAAGTAGGCACAGGCAGAAAATTATGTGAAGGAGAGGATATAGCAATCTTATCTATTGGACATATTGGTAACTATGTTTCAAAAGCTATTAATAAATTAAAAATTGATGGCATCAATCCCTCACACTATGACATGAGGTTTGTTAAACCAATCGACGAAAAATTACTTCATGAAGCTCTCAGTAATCATAAATATATCGTAACTGTTGAAGATGGATGTATTATGGGTGGTTTTGGCTCTGCAGTTCTTGAATTTATAGCAGATAATAACTATTCTAATAATGTATTAAGATTAGGAATTCCAGACAAGATTATAGAGCATGGCACACAAGATGAGCTCTATAGCGAATGTTTATATGACGATCATGCAATTTATAAAAGTTGTTTTGAGATATTAGATCATAAGAGTAGAAAGAAAGAAGTATCCGTTTAATTTTTTAATGTTTTTTTAAGTTCAGAAACAAAACTATACACCTCCAGAAAAGAATTATACAATGGAACTGGAGCTATTCTAATAACATTTGGCTTTCTAAAATCAACAACAAATTTTTTACTTAAACTTTCAAAAATTTTTTCAGAGTTTTTGAAAAAATATAAGGAGAGTTGAGCACCTCTTTTATTATGATTTTCAGGGGTTAAAATCTTAAAAAACTTAGAATAATTTTCAATTTTAATAAGTCCCTCATAAAGGAATGATGTTAAATTTTTAGACTTTGAGTAAATTTTATCTAAGCCAACCTTAATAAAAAATTCTATTGAAGCTAAGTGCATATCTAATAAAATTACGGGTGGATTACTTATCACCCAACCTTCTGCAGAATCATAAAAATCACACTCTTCTTTCATCTCAAATCTCGTGGATAATTTATTTCCCCACCATCCTTCTAATTTTTTAAAGTTCTTCTTAAAATGTTTTGAATTAATATATATACCAGAAATCCCTCCAGGACCCGAATTCAAATATTTATAACTACACCAAGATGCAAAATCAATTTCTTGATTATTCAAATTAATTTGAATATTTCCAATGGCATGAGCAAAATCAACGCCTAATATAATATTATTCTTTTTACAATATTGAGATATCTCTTTTAAGTCTATACTTTGACCAGTATAATACTGAATAGCGGGAAGTAAAACTAGATGTAGTGATTCTTTATTTTTTTCTATTTCTTCAATTACAGTTTTTTCATTAATTAAACCTTCTTCTGATTTAATTATAATAAGGGAAGAATAGTCAAGATTATGTAATTTAAGATGAGAATTAACTACATATCTGTCAGATGAAAAAGCATTTTCTTCGATTAAAATTTTATGTTTTTTATTGTTTGGATTAAAAAAAGAAATCATCAATAAATGAAGATTTACTGTTAAAGAATTCATAATTGCAATCTCAGACATATCACAACCCAATATATCTTTTAGAAGGTTTTTAATTTTATCTTGAATATCCATCCAAGGATAATTACCAGAAAAATGAGATTCCACTGCAAATTTTTCCCACTGATTAAGATGTAAATTAATTTTCTCGCGTACAGATTTATGAAGAAGCCCTAAGGAATTTCCACAAAAATATATTTTATTATTTTCTTTTTCTTCTCCATATAAAAACTCATTCTTAGTCCACGATATCTCATCGTTTAAATCCATTTTTATTGCATCATCTTTTTTCATATATTGAATATAATTAATAAAAAAATAATCAACTATGGATCTTTCACTAAAAGGTAAAAGAGCTGTTGTCTGTGGAGGTAGTCAAGGAATTGGAAAGGCTATTGCCATTTCATTAGCTTCGCAAGGAGCATCTATCACTCTTTTAGCAAGAAATAGAGATAACTTAGAAAAATGTTTATTTGAATTAAATAAAATAAATGATTTAGATAATGACTTTTTAGAATCTGACTTAAATGATTTAAAATCACTCAAAATAAATTTCAAAAAGTATTTAAAAAAAAAATCTGAACCTACTATTCTTATTAATAATTCAGGTGGACCTCCCCCTAAAAGATTATTAGAATCTAAGCAAGAAGATTTTGAGAAATATATGAAAATGCATCTTTACTCTAGCCATTACTTATCTCAAGAATTGTTACCAATAATGAAAAGAAAAAAGTTTGGAAGGATAATTAATATTATTTCAATTTCTGTTAAAGCTCCAATAGATAATTTAGGAGTATCTAATACAATAAGATGGGCTATAGCTAGTTGGTCAAAAACATTATCAAATGAGATTGCAGAATTTGGAATAACAGTAAATAATATATTACCAGGATTTACTCTTACTGAAAGACTTGAAAATTTAATTACTCTTAATGCAAAGTCATTAAACACTTCAAAAGAAAAAATTATTTCTAATATGAAATCAGCAATTCCTATGAAAAGATTTGGATTTCCTGAGGAAATTGGGAATGCTGCTAGTTTCTTGTGTAGCAACGCAGCTAGTTATATAAATGGAATCAATTTACCTGTAGATGGAGGATTTACTAAAAGCCTATGAAAAATTTTCTTTTATTGCTAATACTTTTAAATTCATGTATGAATAAGCAAGCCGAAAAGTATTCTAAAGAATTTATTATAGCTGATGGACATATTGACCTACCTCATCGACTTTTAAAAGAAGGTTTATTATATGAAAAAAATATAAATCTTAATTTAGATTCAAAAGGAGAATTTGATATTCCTAAAGCAAGAATTGGTGGATTAGATTGTCCTTTCATGTCTATATATATTCCATCTGATAAGAATGAGAAAGAAGCCTATAAATTAGCAAATGATCTTATAGATTTAGTTCAAAATGTAATAAAATATAATGAAGATTTCAATTTTGCTTACTCTCCATATGAAGTTTTTAAAAATTTCAAAAATGGCAAAATTTCTCTTCCTATGGGAATGGAAAATGGATCTGCTATTGGAAATAATTTAGACAATCTTTCTTATTTTTTTAAAAGAGGCATTAGGTATATTACTTTAACACATGCAAAAAATAATCAGATTTGTGATTCATCTTACGATTCAGATAGGTTATGGGGAGGGTTAAGTTCATTTGGAGAAAGTCTTGTAAAAGAGATGAATGAAATAGGAATGATGATAGATGTTT
This sequence comes from Marinoscillum sp., assembly GCA_038134805.1. Classification (GTDB taxonomy): domain Bacteria; phylum Bacteroidota; class Bacteroidia; order Cytophagales; family MED-G16; genus MED-G16. The sequence continues at coordinate 26,196 of JAYPVV010000015.1, forward strand.
CACATGTCTCAGATTCTACTTTCTTTGATATTATGCGATTAACAAAAAAACCTGTAATAGCTTCACATTCTTCTCCCAGAGCTCTAACACCTGGTTTTGAAAGAAATTTAAGTGATGAAATGATAGAAATGATTGCAGAAAATAATGGAGTAATTTTAGTAAACTTTGGGTCTTCATTTGTTAATGAACGTTCAAACAAATTATATAAAGAAATTAATAAGAAAGCAGATGAATTTAAAACAAAAAATAATTATAAAGGAGATGATATTAGGTTAGAAATTTTTAAAGATTCATTGATAAATAAATTAGATCCTTTTGCAGATATAGAAGATGTATTAAAAGCAATAGATCATATTAATAATTTAGTCGGTGATAATTATATAGGATTTGGATCAGATTTTGATGGATTAGGAAATTCTCTTCCTTCTAATCTCAAAGATGCATCGGACTACGTAAATTTAATTGATGGACTTATAAAGAGAGGTTATACAAAGGAAAGCATTGAAAAAATATGTTATAAAAACTATTTTAGAGTTTGGAATGCTAACCTCCAAAATCATCAAATCTGATATTTTCATCAGGAACTCCCATATCTTCAAGCATTTTTAAAACAGCTTGATTCATCAATGGAGGACCGCACAAATAATATTCAACATCTTCAGGCTCTTTATGCTTACTAAGGTAATTATCATAAAGAACTTGATGAATAAAACCTTCATATCCATCATTTTTATCTTCAAGAGATTTTTTTAATTTCCAATTATCTTCTGGCAATGGTTCTGATAAACCAACATAAAAATTAAAATTTTTAAAATTTTTTTCAATTTTTTTGAAGTGATCTAAATAAAACAGCTCTTTTTTTGATCTTCCACCATACCAATAAGAAACCTTTCTATTTGTTTTTTGAGTATGAAACAAATGAAATATATGTGACCTTAAAGGAGCCATACCAGCACCTCCACCTATGTATATCATCTCTCTCTGAGTCTCATTTATATGAAATTCGCCATAAGGACCTGAAATAAAAATTTTATCTCCAGGTTTTCTAGAAAAAACATAAGAAGAGCATATTCCTGGATTAATATCCATCCATTTATTATTTGCTCTATCCCATGGAGGTGTAGCTATTCTAATATTTAACATTATAATATTTCCTTCTGCAGGGTGGTTAGCCATTGAATAAGCTCTAAAGATTGGCTCATCATTTATCATTTTAAGGGGCCATAAATTAAACTTATCCCAATCACCTTTGAATACATCTTTATCATGACCAAGATCAGGATGAGGAGTAATATCCATATCTTTAAAATCAATCTCAGTCTCAGGAACATCAATTTGTATATAACCGCCTGATTCAAAATTTAACGTTTCACCAGGAGGGAGCTTTACTACAAATTCTTTAATGAAAGTTGATACATTATAATTAGAAACTACCTCACACTCCCACTTTTTAATACCAAAAATTTCTTCAGGAATTTCAATCTTCATATCCTGCTTAACTTTTACCTGACATGATAGCCTTACATTATCTGCTTTTTCAGCTCGAGATAAATGCCCTACTTCTGTAGGTAATATATCACCTCCTCCATCAATAACTTTACATTTACACATAGCACAAGTACCTCCACCTCCACAAGCAGACGGTAAAAACATTTTCTGTGCAGATAAAGTTGATAGTAGAGTGGCTCCTGCTGAAGTAATAACTGGGTTATCGCTATCTCCATTAATTATAATGTTAACATCACCAGATTGAACAAGCTTTGACTGAGCAAAAAGCAAAATGAAAACTAGCAATAATATAACTAAAGAAAATGCTACTATCGATGTTGCAATTGTTAAAGACACAATGTTTTTCTTAAAAATTTTGACAAATATATATCAGAAATAATATCAATTTTAGAAAAAAATTAGTTTTTCAGCATCTTTAATAATTTGGATATTTTATTTTTTAAATCTCTTCTATCTACAATAAAATCTAAGAAACCATGCTCAACTAAAAATTCAGAACTTTGAAATCCCTTAGGTAAATTAGAACCTATTGTCTCCTTTATTACTCTAGGTCCAGCAAAACCGATTAATGCACCAGGCTCAGCAATATTAAAATCTCCAAGCATTGCGAAAGATGCTGAAACACCGCCAGTAGTAGGGTCAGTCATTAGTGATATATATGGAATTTTATTCTTTGATAGTAATGATAATTTTGCAGAAGTTTTAGCCATTTGCATTAGTGAAAATGTTGACTCCATCATTCTTGCTCCTCCTGATTTAGAAATTATCATTAATGGGATTTTATTTTTTAAAGAAAAATCTATAGCTCTAGATATTTTTTCACCAACAACCGACCCCATTGAACCACCAATAAATGAAAAATCCATACATGAAATGACTATCTTATGTCCGTTTAATTTACCATGAGCAGTTCTTATTGCATCATTAAGGCCTGTAGATTTTATAGTTTTTTGAACTCTATCTTTATATGATTTGGTATCAATAAATTTAAGTGGATCAGATGAGGATAATTCTTTATCTAATTCTTCAAATGATTTATTATCAAATAATATTTCAAAATATTCTTTAGATCCAATTCTAACATGAAAATCATCTTCAGGACATACATAGGAATTATTTTTTAGCTCCCTAATATGAATAATTGATCCCCCAGGAGTTTTATACCACATCCCATCTGGCAGCTCTTTTTTTTGCGAAGAAGGGGTATTGATATTTTTTTGCTTTCTATTAAACCAATTCATAAATCAAAGTTAGCTATTTAATCTACTTCTTCATAATCTATGAAATCTCCCTCTTTATCAAGAATTCCTTTGCTATTAGATTTATTATTTTGTTCAAACTTATTGGCAGATTTTTTTATAAAAATTTTCATATAAACTGTTGATATTTTATAAAGCACATAAAAAAATATAAATATTAGTAAAAGAAATTTCAACATTACTTACTAAGATATAAGTTTCTTTTTGAATAAATCTCAAGGAAATAATCATCCATTAAGTCATCTATAAAATAAATTGACTCGCCTGTTGATTTCATTTCTGGACCAAGTTCTTTATTTACATTTGGAAATTTATCAAATGAAAAAATAGGTTCTTTTATTGAATATCCATTTTTGTAAGGTTTCATCTTAAAATCAGTTACTTTATTCTTACCTAAAATTACTTTAACTGCATAATTTACATATGGCTCTCTGTAGGCTTTAGAAATAAAAGGAACAGTTCTTGAAGCTCTAGGATTTGCTTCAATTATATAAACCTTATCATCTTTAATAGCAAATTGGATATTGATTAATCCGACTGTTTTTAATTCAATTGCTATCTTTTCTGTATATTTTTTTATTTGATTTAATACAAAATCACCTAAACTGTATGGAGGTAAGACAGCATTTGAATCCCCTGAATGAATACCAGCTGGCTCAACGTGTTCCATTATACCGATTATGTAAACATTTTTACCATCACAAATTGCATCTGCTTCAGCTTCAATAGCACCCTCTAAAAAATGATCTAATAAAATTTTTCCGTCTGGTTTATCTTTAATTATATTAACAACATGCTCCTCTAGTTCTTTTTCATTTATTACAATTTTCATTGACTGCCCCCCTAATACATAAGAAGGTCTCACTAATAACGGAAATCCAATTTTTTTAGAAAGTTCTATAGCTTCAGTGGCAGAGTCAATAGTTCCATATTCTGGGTAAGGTATTTTATTCTTTTTTAATAAATCAGAAAACCTCCCCCTATCCTCAGCTAAATCAAGAGCATCAAATGATGTTCCTAAAATTTTTATTCCATATTTATTTAACTTTTCAGATAACTTGAGAGCGGTTTGACCTCCAAGTTGAACAATAACTCCTAATGGCTTTTCGTGCAATATAATTTCATATAAATGTTCCCAAAAAACTGGCTCAAAATATAACTTGTCCGCAACATCAAAATCTGTTGAAACTGTTTCGGGATTACAATTAATCATTATAGTTTCAAATCCACACTCCTTCGCAGCAAGGACACCATGTACACAACTATAATCAAATTCAATGCCTTGACCAATTCTGTTTGGACCTGATCCTATTACTATAATTTTCTCTCTATCTGATGAAATAGACTCATTCTCATCTCCAAAAGTGGAGTAATAGTAAGGTGTAGCAGCTTCAAACTCTGCGGCACAAGTATCTACCAACTTATATCTTCTTCTTATTTCTAACTCGATTCTCTTATTGAATACTTCACTTTCCAAGCAACCTAATATATGAGCAATTTGTCTATCCGCATACCCTTTTTCTTTCATTATTTTTAATAAAGGTTTTGGTAAAGAGTTAAGAGAATACTTTTTTGCTTCTCTTTCAATAAGAACTAATTCGTTTATTTGATGTAGAAACCATTTATCAATTTTTGTAATTTGTTGTATTGTATTAAATGGTAATCCTAATTTTAAAGCATCATATACATGGAATAATCTATTCCAACTAGGATTTTTCAAACTATCTAAAATTTTACTTTGATCTTTTAACTCTCGTCCGTCAGCGCCTAATCCATTTCTTTTGATTTCTAGAGATTGACAAGCTTTCTGTAATGCTTCTTGAAAATTATTTCCAATTCCCATAGCTTCTCCAACTGACTTCATCTGAAGGCCTAATTTTCTGTCAGAACCTTTAAATTTATCAAAATTCCATCTTGGAATTTTAACAATTACATAATCTAATGCAGGTTCAAAAAAAGCTGAAGTAGTTTTTGTTATTTGATTTTTAAGCTCATCTAAATTATATCCTATTGCAAGTTTAGCGGCTATTTTAGCAATAGGATAACCTGTAGCTTTTGAGGCTAGGGCTGAAGATCTTGATACCCTTGGGTTAATCTCAATTGCAATTATATCATCAGTTTCAGGATTAACAGCGAACTGAACGTTACATCCACCAGCAAACTCACCAATCCCATTCATCATTTTTATTGCAAGATTTCTCATTTCCTGGTATACAGTATCAGGAAGAGTCATTGCAGGAGCAACTGTAATTGAATCCCCAGTATGGATGCCCATTGGATCAAAATTCTCTATTGAACAAATAATAATTACATTTCCTATATTATCTCTTAAAAGCTCAAGTTCATATTCTTTCCAACCTAAAACACTTTGCTCAACTAAAACTTCATGAACTGGAGACTTATTTAATCCATGATTAAGGGCATGATCAAAATCTTTTTCTTCTTCAACAAATCCTCCACCAGATCCACCTAATGTGAATGATGGTCTGATTACAAGAGGAAATCCTATTTTTTGAGCAATTTCTTTACCTCTTAAAAATGATTTTGCTATCTCTCCTTCGCAAACATTAATATTTAACTCTTTCATTTTTAATCTAAATAATTCCCTGTCCTCTGTAGTGTTAATAGCATCAACATTAACACCAATCATTTTAATATTATATTTTTTCCATATACCAGCTTTATCACATTCTATAGCAAGATTTAAAGCTGTTTGTCCACCCATAGTAGGAAGAACTGCATCAATTTTATGTTTTTCTAAAATCTGAATTATAGATTTTTTTGTTAAAGGCTTGAGATATATATTATCTGCAGTGACGGAATCTGTCATTATAGTTGCAGGATTAGAATTTATTAAAGTTACCTCTATACCCTCCTCCCTTAGTGACCTTGAAGCTTGAGAGCCAGAATAATCAAATTCACATGCTTGACCAATTACTATAGGACCAGATCCTATTATTAGAATTGAGTTGATACTCTTATTTCGAGGCATTGAAATTTATTTTGCAATATAAAATGTAAATGTTAAAATTTTTAGAAATTATAGAAAATTATTATAGTATAAAGCGCTATACATCAAGTAATAATCTTGATGGATCTTCCAGAAGCTCCTTAACTCGAACTAAAAAACTAACAGATTCTCTACCATCAATTATTCTATGATCATAAGATAGAGCAATAAACATTATTGGTCTTATCACTAATTGATCATTAATAACTACTCCTCTTTTAACTATATTATGCATTCCTAGAATTGCTGATTGAGGGGCATTGATAATGGGTGTTGATAACATTGATCCAAATATTCCTCCGTTAGTAATTGTAAATGTACCACCTTGCATTTCCTCAATTGAAAGTTTTCCATCTCTTGCCTTAGTAGCTAATCTAATTACCTCATTTTCAATTTCTTGAAATCCTAAAACATTAGCTTTTCTAATTACTGGAACAACTAGTCCTTTAGGAGTAGATACTGCGATAGAAATATTGCAGTCATCACTATAAACAATTTCATCTCCTTCAATCATTGCATTTACTGCCGGCCATTCCTTTAGAGCAACACAACAAGCTTTAGTAAAAAATGACATAAAACCCAAGTTAACTCCATGTTTTTCCTTAAATGTATCTTTATATTTTGATCTTAATTCCATTATTGAAGACATATCCACCTCATTAAATGTGGTAAGCATAGCGGTCTCATTTTTAACGCTTACTAATCTTTTAGCAATTGTTTTTCTTAATTGAGTCATTTTTACTCTATTCATAGGAATGGACTCAATATCTTTTTCAATAGAAGAGCTCATATTAAAATTTAAAACATCTTCTTTTGTTATTTTTCCTCCTTCTCCTGATCCACTAATATTTTCAATGTTTAACCCCTTTTCTTCTACTATATTTTTAGCTACTGGGGTAATATTATTTTTATCATTTTTAAGAGGTCTTTTTTCTTCCGACTTAACAACCGGGGTTGATATTTCGTTTTCATCTTTTGAAGGTATATCACCCTTAGTATCATGAAAATCTCCTGTCTCAATTGAACATATATGAGCACCTATTTCAAGAGTGTCTCCTTCTTGAGCTTCAATTTTTAGTTTTCCAGTAGCTTCTGCAGTTAAATCAAATGTTGCTTTATCTGAATCAATTTCAGCAATTATTTCATCTAACTCAACAATATCACCATCTTTTTTCAGCCACGAAGATATTGAGACTTCAGTAATTGATTCTCCAACTGCTGGGACCATCATTTTTATTAAATCATTTTCCATAATAGATTAATTAAATATTTTTTTGATTAATTCGATTTGTTCTTTTTGATGAACCTTTAAAAATCCGGTTGAAGGTGAGGAACTTCTCTTTCTTGAAAAAAGAGATAGATTAGATAAATTAAAAGAAGATATATATGACCAGTATCCCATATTTTGATTTTCTTCCTGAGCCCAAATCAATTTATCAACGTTGGGATAGCTTTCTAAAATATTCTCTAGCTGATTTTTAGGAAATGGACTTAGCTGCTCTAATCTTATAATAGCTGTATCTTTAATTTTGTTGACAGATTTATATTCATTTAGATCATAATAAAATTTACCAGTACATAAAATAATCTTTTTAATAGTCTTTTTATTTTTTATTTCATCATCGATGACTTCTTTAAATTTAGAATGAGTAAATTCTTCAAATTTAGAGATAACAAGTGGGTGCCTTAATAAACTTTTTGGACTCAACAAGAAACATGGTTTTCTAAACTCCCATGTCAATTGTCTTCTTATTAAATGAAATAGATTAGCAGGAGTAGTAATATTAGCAACAATCATATTATCTTCAGAACAGAGACTTAATAGTCTTTGTGGTCTTGCACTAGAATGCTCTGGGCCTTGGCCCTCATACCCATGAGGAAGCAAAACAAGAAGTCCATTCATTTTTTCCCACTTTGTTTCAGCAGAAGAAATAAATTGATCAATTATAACTTGAGCACCATTTGAAAAATCTCCAAATTGAGCTTCCCAAACTACCAAAGAGTTGGGACTTGCCATTGAATATCCATACTCAAAACCTAAAACACCAAATTCAGAAAGCAAAGAATTATAAATACTAAATGATGCATTTTTTTTAGAAATTTTATCTAATGAACAGTAAGGCATATTAGTATTTGCGTCAAATAATTTTGCATGTCTATGAGAAAATGTTCCCCTTATTACATCTTGTCCAGAAATTCTAACATTTTTACCATCTAATAATAAAGAACCATATGCTAGAAGCTCAGCATCTGCCCAGTTTAATATTTTTTTCTGCAAAAAATTTTGCTCTCTTTCTTTAAGGAGCTTTGCAATTTGCTTTAATGGCTTAAAACCATTGGGAGTACTTATTAAAGCTTTTCCTACCTCCTCTATAATATTATTACTAATTGAAGTATCAGGTGAATCAATAAAATCTTCAATTTTCGAGTTTCTTAGAAAGGCCCATTCCTTATCTTTTTTTTGTGGTTTATAAGGGAGTGGTTTTTGCTTAATCTCATTCAATCGTTCTTGAAGTAAAGCTTTAAATTCTTTATTAAGCTTATCTGATAAATTTTTATCTAGATCTTTATTATCCTCAATTATTTTTTTGAAATATACTTCTCTTGGGCTTGGATGCTTTGAAATTAAATCATATAGATTTGGTTGAGTAAACTTAGGCTCATCGCTTTCATTATGCCCATGCCTTCTATAACATAATAAATCAATGAAGACATCTTTATGAAATTTCTGCCTATATTCCAAAGCAAACTGAGATGCAAAAAATACTGCTTCTGGATCGTCACCGTTAACATGTAGAACGGGAGAGTCAATAATTTTTGCTAAATCAGTACAATAAATACTTGATCTTGCATCATCATAGTCAGTCGTAAATCCAATTTGATTATTTATAACAAAATGAATTACACCACCAACGTGATATCCTTTAAGATTAGACATTTGTATTGTTTCATAAACAATTCCTTGGCCAGCAATTGCAGCGTCTCCGTGTATAAGAATAGGGATAGTGGAATTAAAATTTCCATTATATTCTTGATCAATTTGAGCCCTAGCATAACCCATTACTACAGGATTTACTGATTCCAAATGACTAGGGTTAGGTATTAATTTTACATAAATACTTTTATTATCGTTATTTATATAACTGTTGTATCCTAAATGATATTTTACATCACCATCACCAAAAATTAGATCAGGATCCATATTCCCTTCAAATTCATTAAAAACTTCATCATATGTCTTTCTTAAAATACTTGTTAATACATTTAACCTACCCCTATGTGCCATTCCTATAACCACTTCATTAACTTGATTATCAGCTGCTGAATTAATTAATTCATTTAAAAAAGTAATAGTATTTTCTCCTCCTTCTAGAGAAAATCTTTTTTGTCCTATATATTTTGTATGTAAAAAATTTTCAAAAACTACTGCTTCATTAAGCTTTTTTAAAATAGAGATTTTTTTTTCAGAGTTAATTTTTTGTTCATACCATTTTGACTCTACCCAATTTTTAATCCAATTTACTTCCTCAATATTTCTAATATTAACATATTCAAACCCAATTGATCCTAAATAAATCTTATTTAATTTTTTTATAATATCTTTTAATGTACCATTTTCTATACCTATATCTATGCCTGCAGAAAATTTTTGATCTAAATCTGAAACAGATAAGCCGAACTCTTCTATTGAAAAACTTACTTTATGATCCCTTCTTGTTCTTACAGGATTAGTTAAAGATTTCAAATGACCATATCTTCTGAAAGCTTCAATTAATTGAGAAACCGAAGATTCAGTAAATTTTACAGAACCTAATGAGTTAGTAATTGAATAATCAAATCCTTCAAAAAACTTCTGCCATGAATTGTCAATAGATGAAGGATTAGATTTATATTTTGAATATAAATCATCTATATAATTAATATCTGAACCAGAAACATAAGTATACTTACTCATTTTGATTTTTTTTTAAATTTAAACTAATTTTTAATATTTTAAAAACCGCTAACACGATTAAACAATTTTACTTATATTTTCACACATTAAATTAATGAAAAAAGTAATATAATTTCATATAGTAAATAATAAATTTAATATGTATATATTTGCGCACATTTTTTAAACGTTAATGGACGAGATCCATACAAACAAAATATTATGGCAGTTAAAATTAGATTACTTAGAAGAGGTAGAAAAAAACAAGCGATATTTGACATTGTTGTCGCAGACGCAAGATCACCTCGAGACGGAAAAATTATTGATAAGTTGGGTAATTATAACCCTAATACCAATCCAGCTACAATTAATTTAAATTTTGAAAATGCCCTTAGTTGGGTTTTAAAAGGGGCTCAGCCCAGTGATACAGCAAGAGCTATACTTTCTTACAAAGGTGTTATGTTTAAAAAACATCTTCAAATTGGTGTAGATAAAGGAGCAATCAAACAATCTGATGCAGATAAAAAATTAGAATCCTGGTTAAAAGAAAAGGAAGAGAAAATAAATTCTAAAATTGAATCATTAAATGATTCTAAAGAAAAGGATTTAAAGAATAGATTAGAAAAAGAAAAGGCCTATAATAAAAAAAGAGAAGAGGATTTAAAGAAAAAATTAGAAGAAGCTGCTGCTGAAGAAGCTAAAGAAGAAACTCCTGCTGCATCTGAAGAGACTCCTGTT
>JAYPVV010000016.1:0-32029 GCA_038134805.1 Marinoscillum sp.
TTGATCAAAGTAACTTCTTAATAGATAAAATGGCAGAGTTCAAAAAAGGCTCAAAGGAAACAAACTAACAAGGTTTTTTAACAACAAGTTTAAAAGTATGTTACCTTAATACTACTTTTATGCTACCCCTAATCTAAAATAATTTATAGTTTTTATGGTCAAATTACCATTTGATTTTCAGATGGGAAGTTTGTAGGTTTAAGGTATGAGAACACTAATAACCCTACTATTCATATCATTTACTTCAGTTGGTCAGACCTATGATGATATAATGTCTATTGATGGTTTAAATACTTTTAAGAGGGTTGTTATTGAGAACAGTTTTCAGTTAGATAAGGAAACTACAGACGATGACAAGGTATCTTATAATAATATTGACGACACACGAGGTGCTATGCATTCTACAAGTGGATACCCCATTTTTATTTTCTACTTTAGTAAAACTTCAATTATTGGTGATATGGAAATTCAAGATACACCTTACGATGTGATATATGAACAAGTAAAGGAAAAATGTGAGTTTGTTAGAATTCAAACAATGAATAGTTCAGACTATGCTTGTTATGAATGTGAAGATGCAAAGTTTAATGGTCTATTAGGTTTTACAATGTTGGAAGGTTCGGGTGTTATACAACAAATCATAATGGAAGAATAACAAAAAACCCACTAACCCCACTCCCCTTTTGAATTTTTTCTGAATAGTTGTAGATTGTAATTATGAAATTATTTGACCTATCAAGAAATAAATTAAATGAAGTTCAATTAAAGCATTTTAAACTTGAAAAAGAAATTCAAAGTTTAATTGAAACTAATGTTGAAACTATTTTTAATTTAGAATTTATCTCAACAGAATTTAATGTTGACAAGTATAGAATTGATTCTTTATGTTTTGATAAAGAAAATTCATCTTTTGTTATTATTGAATACAAAAAAGGTGATAGTTATTCTGTAATAGACCAAGGCTATACCTATCTACAACTTCTATTAAATAATAAATCAGATTTTTTACTAAATCTTTCAAAACATTATAATAAAGTGATGGATATTAAAGATATTGATTGGTCTTCTTCAAGAATTATTTTTATTTCACAATCATTTAATTCTTATCAAAAAGACAGTGTTAATTTTAAAAATTTACCCTTTGAATTATGGGAAATTAAAAGATATTCAAATAATACTATTGCATTAAATCAACACTTATCTAATTCGAAAGAAAGCATTGAATCTATTGCTGATGTGAAAAAAAATAAAATAATTTCATCAGTAAATAAAGAGGTAATAGTTTATGATGAAGAATTTCATATCAAAAAAATTACACCAGAATTAAATCAAATATGGAGCGAGTTAAAAAATCGATTTGAGAAAATGAACGATGTAGAATTTTATTATGTTAAGAATTATATTGCTTTGCAATACAACAGTAAAATAAAGGTATGTTTATTTATTTTTAGAAAAAAATCAATTCAATTAGAAATGACAAAAGGAGTGATTAATACTGATGGTAGTAAATCAAAAAACTTTTTTACTTTAGATGACCCTAAAAACATTTCAAAAGAAGCTTCTTGGAATTGGAAATCAGGTGCTAAAGGAAATATTTATAAAATACAAATTAATAAAAACACTGATATTGATTATATAATGTTTTTAATTAAGCAAAAATATAAGAACGTATCAAATTAATTAAAGAACCAATATGCTACTCTTTAGATTTTGTTTACAATTATGTTACGTTTTTTATAAACTCGTTAAAATAAGGGTCATTTAAATAAATAGAGAGATATTATTATTTTTCTAATCGATAAAATGGCAGAGTTCAAAAAGGCACTAAATCATGAAAAAATTATTTTTTACTATTTAAGTATTTTTTGTAAAAATAAATACCTATTTTTTTTTTTTTTAACCAAACTATTACTTATGAAAAAATTTAAGAATTTATTAATTGTTACTGCATTAATTGATTTATTGGCACTTATACCTTTAATACTAGTTTCATTCAATCCTGATATGATGGAAGAATTAGTATTTAGTCAGATGCCAGGAATTAATGAAGTAGGTAAAGAAGCTATTACATTGATACATATTGTATTTATTACAATTGCTATTTCTATGTTGGTAGCTCTAGGTGTTGCTATGAATATCAAAGTAGCTGAATCTGCTAAATCTGCTGCATTAATCCTTTTTATAATTCATATAGGATGGGTACTCCCCGACTGGATATTTTTATTGACAGGTGAAATTCATCCACCTATTCCTGTTATGATTTTAAATCTTGTTGCTGCATTATCTCTTGGATATGCGTGGAAAAATGGAGAATTATAATTAAACTAAAAAAAATAAAAACCCTCTATCGATAAGAGGGTTTTTATTTAACTCTTGAAAATTAGTTAATCCAACCTCCTACTTTACTTCTAAATTCTGCACCATAACCTTTAGCTTTTTCAACAAGAGCTTCTGAACTATTACCTAAAACAGTTACTTTCTCTAGAGTAAATAGTTTCATAAATTCTTTTGAGTAATCACTTTGTTCAAAATTATTTAAGTGAAACACAAAATCATCCGATGTCTTATATTTCTCAATTAGATTAACTCTTCTGCCATTAGGAGAGATAAAATAATTAAAATCATAAAGTCCTGGCTCAGTATCTCTCACAAATTTTGTAAATCGAACTAAAAACTCTTCAACATCACTCTTAGAAAAGCCTCTATTTACTATCAATTCGGCTGCCCCAATAACTTTATTAGAAGTGTTATTTACTCCTTCAAAAGCATCGACCTCCTGATTTAAAGCAGCAGGATCCATATATCTCCAAACTTTAGAAACTTTACCGTTTTCCCATTGACTAACACAATGGAATGGCAGAGTTGTACTTCTTCCTGTAAAATTTCCAACACCTGACCACATAGACCAAAAGGATGTATAAGTTCTTCCGTCACTAAGTACAAAAGTTTTAACGTTATCAGTTGTAACTTTAATATTATTGAAGAGGAGATGAGTGAACTTATCAGCCTCTATCAGTCCATTTCTACCACCTGGATTTTCAACTGTCTGACCATTTTCCTGATTATTTGAGAACTGGTCATAAATTTTAAGATCTTCTGCAAATAATTTTTCTGCGACACCAGAGTCATTATTCATATATGCTTCTAAATGGCTTTTAACCATAGATGATTTTTCATCTAAGGAAGTAAATGATCCTGACTCGGGATCAGTGTTTGTACATGATATAAAAAAAGCTAAATGTAGCAATAGTATTAATTTGTTTTTCATAGTATATATTTAATTCTTGTTTTTTATTAAAACATAAAAATAAAAGAATGATTTAAAATATTTATTTTAATCCATTCACATTTTGACTTTTTATATCAATATTTTTACCTTAGTTATGGACATAATTTATAAATCTAACTATCATAGCTATGAAGAAGGTACTTAGAATGTTTAAATCATTTTTAGCTAGAAAAAAAAGGAAAGAAACTAAAGAAATGATTGAAACTCTTGAAAAAAGACAAATTGCTCATATTAAACATCAAAAAGAGAAAATAAAAAAATTTCCAAGTAATTACTCGAAGCAAGCTAAAGAGTCTCTTATAAAGAAGCTTAAAGTTGAGTGAAGATAATTTAATTCGTCTTAATAAATTCTTAAGTGAGAAGGGATCCTACTCTAGGAGAGGTGTAGATAAGCTCATTGAAGAAAAGAGAATAACTGTAAATAACAAATTAGCTAATCTAGGTATCAAGGTATCTCTTAATGATGAAATCAGAGTAGATGGAGAACTTATTAATAAACCTAGTTCAAAAAAGAAATTTAACTATCTGATTTTTAATAAACCTGTTGGCATTGAGTGCACAACAAATCAAAATATAAATAACAATATCATAGATTATCTGGGATATCCAGAGAGATTATTTCCTGTAGGGAGATTAGATAAGGATAGTGAGGGACTAATCTTTTTAACAAATGATGGAAATATTGTAAACAAAATTTTAAAGGCTGAGAATAAGAATGAAAAGGAGTACATAGTAAGAGTTAATAAAAAAATTACATCAGATTTTATCTTAAAAATGAGTAGTGGTGTTAAATTAAAAAATATAACAACCAAAAAGTGTATAGTTGAAAAAATCAATAATTATCTTTTTAAAATTATACTTATTCAAGGCCTTAATAGACAAATAAGGAAGATGTGTAATGCATTTGATTATAAAGTAAAAAATCTACAGAGAGTAAGAATCATGAATATACATATAGGTTCTCTCAAAGTTGGAAAATTTAGAAAATTTCATCCCTCAGAATTAGAGAATTTAAGAAAAATAATAAATTAACATCTATGAAAGCTGCTGTTTTTGGTTCAACTGGACTTATAGGATCTATTCTTACAGACCTTCTTATCAAAGACTCTTACTTTAAAGAATTAAATATCATTTCTAGATACCCTATTACTTTTGATGATAAAAAAGCTAAAAATCATATTATTAATTTTGAAGATAAAAAATCATTAGCATCTGTTGTTAAAGGCTGTGATATAATTTTTTTATGTATAGGAACTACACAAAGAGAAGTGAATTTTAACAAATCATTATATAAAAAAATTGATTATCATATACCAATTAATGTCGCTAATGAGGCAAAGAAAGCTGGATCAAGTAAGGTATTATTAGTTTCAAGTGTTGGTGCAGACAAAAGGTCTAAAAATTTCTATACTAAGCTAAAAGGTGAAGTAGAAAGTGATCTTATTAAAGTTGGAATACAAAATACATTCATTTTCAGACCCTCCCTACTTCTAGGGAAAAGAAAAAAGAAAAGAATTGGAGAAAAGCTTGCACAATTTATTATGCCAAAACTTTCATTTTTAATGCCTATAAATTACAAACCAATATCTGCTGAACATGTAGCACAATCAATGCTAAATCTTTCAAAAACATCAATTAATTCGTCTAGAATTTATCTTTATAATGATATTATTTCATCTTCATTAAGTATTAATTAAATTAAATTTTTATATTGGATTATTATTAATATTTAAATTTTAACTAATGAAAAACATATTTTTAACAATATTTTTAGCTGTTTTTTTATTGTCTTGTAACTCCTCAAGCATTGATAGCTCTGATTGGAGTGGAGTAACAAGTCAAACTGATGAGAGATCACTAATAGTTGAAAAACTTGCTAAGGGTTACGTAAGCGGGAATTTTGGAATTGCCAGTGAATATTTTGCTGAAAACGGTGTGCATAAGGTAAATAATGATGTTTATACTAATGAAGAAATTATAGCTGGTTATAATTTTCATTCATTACTATATGATAATATTCAACATATTGATCCTGTTATTACTACTGTTGAGTATAATAATGGGGAGGTTTATACCAATCATTGGTCTGATTGGAGTGGAGTATCTAAAATCACTGGTGAAGAGCAAAAAAATACTTTTCATTGCTGGTGGCAGTGGGAAGGTGATAAAATAATTGCAACTCAATGTTATTTTGATACAAGTGACATTGTTGCTGAAGCTGCTCTTTATGAAGAACAAAATTCATCTAATAACTAAAATTATAAAGTCTCGAAAGGGACTTTTTTTTATGATTGATTTTATAAAAAAACTTTTTTATTATTTTCTTTTATTCACTGGAATTATTTTGTCTACATCCCACTTAGGAGATAACTATATGGGAATAAGTGATGAGGAGGGTTATCTACTTACAATAGGAATTTGTTGTTTAACAGCCTTTTTCTTTGAATATTTATTACCTAAAATTAGAAATAAAAGTTAATGTGAAAGTCTATATATATTTACTCATTCTCTTCTACTCTTTCAATCTCTATTCTCAGGAGTTTGAGGAAATAATAACTTTTGAAAGTGCTAACCCTTTCTCACTAAATGATATTATTGAAAACTTAGATTATCAAGAAAAACAAGAGGTTTTTGGGAAACTTACAATACCAATAGATTCAAGTAATCTAGAGAAGAAATATCCTTTAGTAGTTGGTGTTGCTGGTAGTTTGGGTTGGTCAAAACACCATCTGGAATATCTTCAAATGTATAGGGAAATGGGAATTGCCACCTTTGAATTGAATAGTTTTAAAAGCCGAGGTATAACAACTACAGTTGGTACCCAAAATGAGGTAACGATAGCAGCCATGATATTGGATTCCTACAGAGCACTTGAAAAACTCTCTAATCATCCGTTGATTGATAAAGATAAAATATCAATAACTGGATGGAGTTTAGGAGGAGGTGTTACCTTATTTTCAGCATGGCTACCTGTTAAAAATGCTATTAATAAAGAGTTATTTTTTAACTCTCATCTTGCGTATTATCCACCCTGCTTCATTGACCCTGATAATATAGATTTCTCAAACTCACCAATTCATATACTAATTGGAGAATTAGATAATTGGACTCCAGCGCAGCCATGTGTTGATTTTGTAAATAAATTAAAAATTAAATCTAACATTGATATCACAGTGTATGAAAACTCCTATCATTCATTTGACAGAGATTCTCCTGTAATTAGAAATGAGAAAGCTTACAATTTTAGTGATTGTATATTTAAGCTTACATCTGACGGTAAAATTCTAATGAATTATCTTAATATACCGATGTCTAATGCCTTCCTCCAGAAATTAGGGTTTATGTTTTGTGTCGAGAGAGGTGTAGATATTGGAGGAAATCCAGATGCAAGAAAAAAATCATTTGAATTCTCAAGAGAGTTCATGAAAAAAAACTTACTTCTTAATCAATAATCTCAAAGATCACCTCGTTTTTTCTATTCCAGAATTTATAGGGAGAATCATATCCTAGATATATAGGTTTGTTAATGTAAGATATGTTATTGTTATCTAGAATTTCTCTGAGTTTTAGAGAGAATAAGTTGAATTTTGAGTCATTATTGTACCCAGAATATGAAATTGCAGCAAATCTTTTAACATCTGATTTTTCCATAACTATCCTTGGATCAGTAGGCTTAGAGAGTTGATCTAGTGAATATTTTGAAGGCATTACGAATTTCATTGTAGTTGATTGATTATCATTTAAATTATCAGGTTGCATGTGAACTGGTGCTGTCATTGCAATTTTCTGATTATCTTCATTAGCTCCAAAGATATAACCAGCTAGAATTCTAAAGAGAGAGCTCGAGTTATTAGCTGTAGTTACTGATGCATATATTACAGGTTCATATTCTCTAATTTGAACATCTTCAAATGTTTGCAGAATTTTGTATTTCTGTTCTTCAATTTGAGCCATAGTGTTATTATTATAAAATAAAATAAATAGAATTAAAAAATATCTCATTATGAAGGGAACGTCATTAAAATCTATTAGTTACATTTTATGATCAGTAGTAAAATTATTTGAAAAAATAAATTATGTTTATAGAAATAAATTACTAATAACTATGAGAACAGTTACTACAGAAAGAGACATAATAAAAGTTAGAGTCCATGATGGGATTGTAGGATTATTATATATTGGATCAATTGCATTAGCTAATGAGTTTGGGTTTAATTACATATACATAGCTTTAGCAGTTGCTATATTGCAGATACTTAGTCCTATTACAAAATTTTGTCCTGTCTATACAATTCTAAATAAATTAATGCCAGATACAGAACCTATTCAGAATGGGAAATAAATTTCTGTATGAGCAAAAAAGAAGAATTTTTTCATGACTATCCTAAGAGAGTGTTTGAAGTGATATCTAGTGAGACTCACTTCAATGAGGAATCTGAATATTTTCATTATAATGACCCTAATTTTTTTAACTAAAAAGACTCAAAATAACTTTACATTGTGATAATATTATTTTACGTTTATATATGATCAAATGTAAGCTGATAAAGGAATTTTTAGAAAATAAGACTCATGTCATTAAAAGATATAAACTTAAAATAATCTTTAGAGATGCATTAAACAAAAAAGTTTACCATTCGTTTTATAATCATAAACATTGATAAATGGATACAATTGACATTGTTGGTCTCTTTGGTGCTTTCTTATCAGGAGTAACCTTTTTCCCACAAGTTTATAGGACATGGAAGTTAAAATCTGCTAAAGAGCTCTCTTTGGCGATGATATTAATTATTCTTTTAAGTAATGTAGTCTGGTTAATATATGCTTTTAATAAGCAAGACATTGCAGTTATTGCAGCAAATTTTTTTGTAGGTTCGTGTGCTTTAACGATTCTATACTTTAAATTAAAATTTAATTGAGATACTTATCTCTCCTATTCTTTCTCTCATGTGTAGATGTTGAAGATGACCCAGTCATTTTCACAGACTATTACGAAGACTGCTTCTTTAAAAGTGAAAAAATTCATAATATTGATCTTTTTCAAAATTATTTTACCATTACATTAGATAATGCTTTTGTTCCTGATTTTAATTTTACTGACTCTATCTTAACTGACTACTACTATTTTAAATTTTCAAACGATAGCCTAAACGGTACTTACGTCATTGTTGATGCAAATAGAAGATATAAAATAAATACAGTGCAGCCTTATGATTCAATAGCATTGAGCGAATACCCCTTCAGTCATAATCCTACTGGGGAGAATTCATGCGTATACTTAGATTTTTTAAGAACAGAGAAATGTGACTGCTATTAATGTATATTTCTTAGTAATTTTATCCAAAATTATTGTTGATTTCCATGAATAAGATAATTCTCCTTGGTATTTGTATAATTCTATCAAATTTTGATCTTTTCTCTCAACATAAGCATTCTTATAAGATTTTTAAAAGTGATGGCAAACCCTCAAAATATGGTAAAATGATTAAAAAACTAGATAACTCTGATGTCATTTTGTTTGGTGAGTTTCATAATAATTCTATTGCACACTGGCTCCAGCTAGAGCTAATAAAAGATAGATACATAAGAAATAATTTAATTCTTGGAGCAGAAATGTTTGAAGCTGATCAGCAAGCTTATTTAGATGATTATCTTAAGGAAAAAATTTCAGATAAAGAACTAAATGAATTAACCAAATTATGGCCTAATTATCAGACTGACTACAGACCTTTAGTAGATTTTGCAAAAGGAAATAAGTTAAATTTTATTGCAACCAACATACCTAGAAGATATGCATCAGAAGTCTATAAAAAAGGTGGTTTCCAAGCATTAGAATCTTTATCTGAGAATGAAAAGAAGTGGGTTGCTCCCCTACCTGTCAAATTTGATTTAGAGTTATCTCAGTACATGAATATGCTTGAAATGATGGGTGATCATGGTAGCATTGACATGGTAAAAGCTCAAGCCATAAAAGATGCGACAATGGGATTCTTTATTTCTTCTAATATTAAAGAAAATCATCAGTTCATACATTTTAATGGATCGTATCACTCAGATTTTTATCAAGGAATAATGTGGTATTTAAATATTTATAATCCAACTCTCAAAATATCTACTATTACCGTTGTAGAGCAGGAAAACATTAACAAACTAGAAAGTGAAAATTTAATGAAAGCAGATTTTATAATATGCGTAGATAAAGACGTTACAAAAACCTACTAGTATTTTTTTAAATTTTTGTCAGAAATATATTTTTCCATCTTACCTTAATTCCCCCACCATCATGTATCTGAAGGGCTATAGATCCGTTAGCTTCACCAATTTTATCATCAATTAATTCTATCATTTTCTGATCATTAATCCATGTAGAGACCGTATTTTTATAAACTTTAATTTTCATAGAATTCCACGAATTCATCTTGACTACATTATCAAAGTCTGAGCTTGGTTTAATAAGCCAACCTCTTCCGTATGACTCATATATTCCTCCTGAGTACAAGCCAGGTGGAGCTACTTCAACTTGCCAACCAGAAATTTTAGTGCCTTCAATTGATGATCTAAAAAACACACCACTATTCCCGTCAGATTCTTGAAAGAAATCAAGTTCAAGAATAAAATTTTTATAAAAATCTTGCGTGGCTAGGTATCCATACCCTTTATCTGGACCACTTTCACAGATTAATTCACCACCTTCTACATACCACTTCTCTGTGCCATAAATATCCCATCCCTCAAGATTTTTCTCGTTAAAGAGACTGACTGTTTCATCCTGAGTTTTCAAGATAAATAATAATATAAATAAAATAATATTCTTCATTTCTTAACTAAAAATTGAGATTAAAACCTACACCAAAAACTTCTTTAAGTTGAATTTCAGATATAGCATCGTCATCATAAATAATATTTAGTAGCAGGTTAGTAGAAAAAAATTTATTTATTGATAACTCTAAATTAAACATGTAGTCAATATCTACATTCAAGGGCTCTTCTAAGTAATTCTGAAAAATATTTAATTTATTTTCAATTAAAACATTTTTCATAAGTTCTTTCTTAAAGTAGGCTGAAATTGATCCTCCAGCTTCAAATCTACCTGATTTGCCTTTCTCAACCCCAAAGTATCTCTTTCCATCGGCTAAATTTTCAGTAAATATAGGATCGACCATAATATATCTTGCTGAGAGAAGTGCGTAGTTAAACCACAAATTATCACTTTTTTTATAGTACATTCCAATACCAATATTTGTGTAAGCAGGTGATAGAAATTTAGTATGTAGCTCTCTCTCAAGAACTCCATTCTGATTTAGTGAATATTTAAAACCATTTGACCACTGAGATTTAAGATTAAAGAGAGCTGAATATGACCAGTGTCCTTTATTCTTTAGTGCTAATAACGAATAAACTTCTAGCCTATCATCATTTTTTTTAATTTCTTCATTTTCATTTTTAATAAGCCCATAAGCACCATCAATTCTATTTATCCACTCTATGTCTCCTTTCTTAAGAGTAAAATCATAGTCTAGAAGAAGGGTAAGTGAGAAATTATTAATTCCTCCAGTCACCCAGTTGCTATACTGAGTTTGGTTTAAGAGAGTAGATATTTTACCTTTTGAGAGATAGTATGCATCTGGAGAAATCCATACAGAGTCCTCTAGAGAATTTGAGTAAGATCTAAAACTTAGAATTATAAGTAAGCAAGATAGTAGTCTTTTCATAACTTAAAATTAATTAGAAACAAGTATTTAAAAAAAAGATTAATCTTGCCAGCTATCAAAATGGAAGGTTCCTGGTTTATCAATTCTCTCGAAAGTATGTTCACCAAAACAATCTCTCTGAGCTTGAACAAGATTCATTGGAAGGTTTGAGCAAGTTATTGAATCAAAATAACTTATACTAGAGAGAAGTGACATTGCAGGAATTTTATTATGAATACAAAATGAAGCAACTTTTCTAGCTGATTCATTTGAATTCTTAATAATTAATGAAATTTCTTTATCAAATAGTAAATTTTCTAGTTGAGGATCTTTCTTATAAGCAGTCATAAAATTTTCAAGTAGTCTAGCTCTAATAATACAACCTCCCCTCCATATCTTACATATTTCCTCATAATTAAGATCATATGACTTCTCATCAGACGCAATTTTTAGAAGAGAAAGGCCTTGAGCAAATGATATTATAAAGCTAAATAATAAAGAATTTTCAACGTCTTTAACAGTTATTGAAGCATCTACAGTTTTATTTCTTTCAAAAATTTTCTCTCCCTTCACTCTAAGATCTTTAAATGATGATATAATTCTCATAGATACAGATGAGTCAATAGATGGAATGCTAGCTCCAAAATCCATAGCACTTTGAGAAGTCCATTTTCCTGTACCCTTCTGTTTTGCTTTATCAAGAATAACATCAACAAGAAAGTTATCCGTCTGATTGTCTTTTATTTTAAAAATATCTCTAGTTATCTCAACTAGATATGACTCTAAGAGACCTTCATTCCAACTCTTAAAAATTTCGTGTATTTCATCATTAGACTTATCTAATCCATACTTTAAAATATGATAATTTTCAGAAATTAATTGCATAATTGCATACTCTATTCCATTATGAATCATTTTTACATAGTGGCCAGAAGATGTTTTTCCTAGATATGAAACACAAGGATCACCACTAACTTTAGCAGCAGCTGCTTCAAATATTGGTTGAATAAGTCTATATGTCTCTAAATCTCCACCAGGCATAATACTTGGACCAAAACGAGCACCTTTAGAACCACCTGACACTCCAGCACCTATGTAATTAATATTTTTTTCTTTTAAATATTTATATCTTCTATCAGTATCATCATAGTGTGAATTTCCACCATCAATAATTATATCACCATCTTCAAGATATGGTAAAAACCTTTTAATCATAGAGTCAACAGGGTTTCCTGCAGGAACTAATAGCATAATTTTTCTTGGTCTAGTGAGCTTAGAAATAAATACTTCATCTGATTGAGTTCCATCTATAACATAATCTTTACCTTCGCTTTTAAGCAATTTAATTGCCTCTTCCTTAGAAGATAAACCTATTGATGAGAAACCATTTGAGGCTACATTAAGAATAAAATTTCTTCCCATAACACCTAGTCCAACTAATCCGAAATCGTACATATCTTAAAATTTTGACAAAGATGAAATAATTTTTTTAATAATAAATACTATAAGAATTTTTTGTTTGGATATGTTTGTATGACATAAAATGAAAAAAACTTCAGCAAATATATTTGTCATTTTTGGAGTTACTGGTGATTTATCTAATAGAAAAATATTTCCAGCTCTAAATGATATTTTTCTAAAAGGTAAATTATCCTCTAATTTTTTTGTGATTGGCTGTGGAAGAAGCTCTTCTCCAGAAAATGTTTTTGCTGGTTTAGATTCAGAGATTTTAAAAAATGCAGAATACATTAAAATTAATCCGGTTCATTCTTCAGACTTCGACTCGTTAGAAAAAATAATTCTTTTTTATAAAGAAAAATTTAAAGAAGTAAACGTCTTATTCTACCTCTCTACCCCGCCGAGTGCATATTCACATGTTATAAATAATCTTATAATAAAAAATCTTAATACTGAGAATTCAGGATATAGAAGAATAATTATCGAAAAACCATTTGGTAACGACCAACAATCATCAATAGAATTAAATAAACTCCTTAGTTCTGGTTTTAATGAAAATCAGATTTATAGAATTGATCATTACCTTGGTAAGGAGACTGTTCAGAATATTCTTGTATCAAGATTTTCTAATATCATTTTTAGCCAGCTATGGTGTAGAAAATTTATAAGTTATATAGAAATAACCGCTTCTGAAAGTATTGGCATAGAGAATAGAGGTGAGTATTATGATAATTCAGGTGCTATTAAAGATATGTTCCAAAATCATCTTCTTGAGTTATTGTGTTTGGTTGCAATGGAAGAACCCAAAACTAATTCATCTGAAGATATTAGAAATGAAAAACTAAATATTTTAGAAAAAATCAAAAAAATTGATTTTAATAATATTGTTAGAGGTCAGTATACTGAATCAACTGTAAAAAATAAAAAATACAACAGTTACACTGATACTAAGGGAGTTAAATCTGATTCAAAAACAGAAACATTTTTTGCATGTAAATTATTCATAGAAAATGATAGGTGGAAAGATGTACCTTTCTTTATTAGAACTGGTAAAAGATTACCTACCAAAGTGACAGAAATAGTAATCAATTTTAAGAAAAACATTAACGTATTTAATGATAATTCTCCTGGAAATAGACTCATTTTTAGGTTGCAACCTGACGAGGGCATGTTAATTAAGTTTAATCTAAAGAAGCCAGCAGAACGCTATAGTATTATTAATAAAAACCTTGAATTTCATTATAAATCTTTAGGTCATGATGTAATAGATGATGCGTATGAGACACTACTTATTGATGTAATGAAAGGAAGTACTATGCTATTTTCTAGAAGTGATTTTGTTGAGAAAGCATGGGGAATTATAGATCCTATTATTGACGGAATCAATAAAAATAAAATAAAACTATATGCCTATAAATCAGGTACATGGGGTCCTTTAAATAGTAATGAACTTTTTAGAAATGAAAATACTTGGAGATATCCATGTAAAAACCTTGTCAACGACGGTGAAATTTGTGAATTATAATGAATATAAATATTTTCAAGACAAAAGAGGAAGTATCAGATAAATTATCAGACTATATAATAAAACATCATCTATATAGCTCAATTGCTCTTTCTGGAGGAAGTACTCCCCTTCAGCTTTTTAATGATTTATTTAAGAAACTATCAGAGAAAAAAAATCTAGAAACTAAATTTTTCTGGGTAGATGAGAGGTGCGTACCCCCAGACTCTACTGATAGTAATTATAAGATGGCAAAAGAAAATTTATTCTCTTCTTCAATTTTTAGAGAAGAGAATATTTTTAGAGTTAGAGGTGAGTTAGATCCTATTGTAGAAGTTAAATCTTATTCTGATCTACTCAGAAAAGAACTTAAAATAAAGAATGGGTTACCATATTTTGATCTAATTATTCTAGGTCTAGGAGATGATGGTCATACAGCATCATTATTTCCTCATGAATTCAAGAGTTTTAAAAATCAAAATGATTGTGTTATTGCGACACATCCTTCTTCTGGTCAGAAAAGAATCAGCCTCTCTGAGAAAATAATTAACAATGCTAAAGAAGTAATTTTTCATGTCACAGGATCAAATAAAAAGACCGTTATCGACGAGATAATCTCAAAAAAAGATAATTTCGCTAATTACCCTGCAACTTATATCGAACCTCTCTCAAAAAACCTTTCTTGGTATCTAGATTTTGATGCAGCAGATAAATTAATTAATGACTAGAGGTGTTAGAAAAACTCAAAAATATTGGGCCAGGAATTATTGTCACATCAGCTTTCATTGGCCCAGGAACTGTAACTCTCTGTATTTTATCTGGAATAAACTTCGGTTACTCTCTGATTTGGTGTATTGTGTTTTCAATTTTTGCTACTTGTTACCTGCAAGAGTTAAGTTCAAGACTTGGAATCATATCAAAAAAAGGATTAACAGAGGCGCTCTCTGAACTACAAAACCCATTAATTAAGAAGATTGCTTTATCGTTTGTTTTTCTCTCTCTTTTCGTAGGAAATTCTGCGTACGAGTCAGGGAATATTAGTGGTACAACAATGGGTTTAGAGACATTTACTGGATCTTTATCATTCTCACTTGCAGAGTTCTCAATTAATATACTTCCTATTTTAATTGGGTCTATACTTATTCTATTAATTAAAATGGGATCTTATAAAACATTTGAGAGAGTTCTTATCTTATTAGTCTCACTTATGAGTTTTACTTTTATACTACTTGCTATAATATCTAAACCTAAATTATCTGATTTGCTAAATGGACTTAATCCATCAATTACCAACACTAATTTTATATATGTTATAGGACTAATTGGCACTACAGTAGTCCCCTATAATCTTTTTCTTCACTCATATATTGTTAAAAATAAATGGAAGGATAAGGAAGATTATAAAAAATCACTTTTTGATACTATCCTCTCAATAGTTATTGGAGGTATAATCTCTCTCTCTATCATAATAGTTTCTGCCTCTATGAGCAGTAATGGTGAAGCAGAAAATATAAATAATGCAGTTGATCTAGGTGCACAGCTCTCTCCTCTACTTGGAGATTTTGCTAAGTATTTTATATCTATTGGTCTTTTTTGTGCTGGTGTAACATCATCCATTACTGCACCTATAGCTACGTCCTACGCTTTATCTGGAATTTTTAAGTATGAACCTAAATGGGAGGATAGAACTTTTAAAAAAATATCCTACTTAATAATATTGGTTGGTATATTCTTCTCTTCAATAAATTATAAGCCTATTGTTATAATAAAACTTGCTCAATTTATAAATGGTCTTTTTTTACCACTAATAGCTTTTTTTCTTCTTTGGGCAATAAATAATAAAAAATTAATGGGGTCATATGTAAGCTCAAAATCTTACAATTTAATTGGTATTTTTATAGTTATAATTTCCCTATTAATTAGTTACAGAAGCTTAGTATTGACCTAATGAAAAAAATTGACATAAACTGTGATATGGGTGAATCCTTCTACGACAAAC
Source organism: Marinoscillum sp. (assembly GCA_038134805.1). Classification (GTDB taxonomy): domain Bacteria; phylum Bacteroidota; class Bacteroidia; order Cytophagales; family MED-G16; genus MED-G16. The sequence continues at coordinate 15,942 of JAYPVV010000016.1, forward strand.
GTGTAGGAGATGATAAAAATATTATGCCATTTATTACGTCATGTAATGTAGGATGCGGATTTCATGGTGGTGATCCATCTACAATTAAACAAACAATTGAAACAGCTTTAAAAAATAATGTTCTAGTTGGTGCACATCCTTCCTTCTATGACATAGAAGGATTTGGTAGAAGAAAAATGAATATTTCTTCAGAAGATCTAGAGGCGGCCTTAATTTATCAGATTTCATCTGTAAAAGGTATTGCTGAGTCTCTTGGAACTAAAATTCATCATGTCAAAGCACACGGAGCACTTTACAATATGGCTAGTCAAAGTGATCAGTTAGCAAAGACTATAGTTGAAGCTGTAAAAAAAATAGACACTAATTTAAAAATTTATGGTCCATCAGGTATGAGATGGAAAGATATAACAGAGAGTAGTGGGATTACTTACGTCTCAGAGGTATTCTCAGACAGAAACTATAATGACAATTTAACTCTGGTGGACAGAAAAAATGAGAACGCTTTGATTACAGACTCTGTAAAATCCCTGGAACATGTTCGTTTAATGATAGATGAAGGTAAGGTTCTAACAGTTAATGGAAATCTAATAAATATAGAAGCTGAAACAATCTGTATTCATGGAGATCAGCCAAGTGCATTAGAATTTGCAAAAAAAATATATGGTTATCTAAAATCAAGAATTGGTAAATGATAAAGATTACTCCATCTGGGGACTCTATACTTATTCTAGAGAATTTTATAGGAAAGTCACATATTCAGATTAGTAGAAAATTAGAAAAAGAACATCTCAAAGGAGTAGAAGATATTATTTCACTTCAGGATAAGATTGGAATTATTTATAACCCTTACATAACCTCTTCAACAGCATTAAATGATATTTTATCTAAGTTATTAAACAGCTCTTACCAAAAGTCATTAAAATTAGATTTTAGAATATGGGAGATCCCAATTTGTTATGATGAAGAGTTTTCTCTTGATATAGAAGATCTTTGCTCACTTTCTCACCTAGAGAAAAATTATATCATAGAAAAACATCTTGAGAGGTCATATACTGTTGACATGATTGGTTTTCTTCCAGGTTTTTTATACTTAGGAGACCTTGATAAAGCACTATATTTTAACAGAAAATCAAACCCTAGAAAGAAAGTACCTAAAGGCTCTGTTGGAATTGCTGGAAATCAATCTGGAATCTATAATATTGAGAGTCCTGGAGGATGGAATATTATTGGTAGAACTCCAATGGAGCTATTTAGAAAGGAAAAGAATCCACCACTAGAGATACGCCAAGGTGACAAAATAATATTTAAAAGAATTACTAGAGAACAATTTGATCAATTCAACAATGTCTAATACTATAGAGTTTTTAAGAGCTGGAATTTTTTCAAGTGTGCAGGACATGAAAAGAATTGGTTTTAAAAAATATGGAATACCTAAAAGTGGTCCAATGGACGAGTATTCTCATATTCTTTCTAACTGGTTAGTAGATAATGATATCTACTCAGAAACTATTGAATTTACTCATCTTGGTCCTAAAATAAGATTTAATTTTGATTCTCAGATAGGAGTATTCGGGTGTATTTGTGATATTTCATTAAACAAAAGAGAAATTACTATTGGTAAAACATATCAAGTTAAGGATGGAGACATCTTGGATATAGGTAAGTGTTTTAAGGGGATTAGAGGTTATTTAGCTATCTCAGGGTCAATGGATATTAAAAAAAATTTTTATAGCTTTTCTACATATGATAAAATTAATATAGGTGGCCTAAATGGTAGAAAATTTAAAAATAATGACATACTTCCTTTCAAAACCTCCTCCTCTACCCAATCATCTAAGAAAATACCTGAATCATTTAATAGGAGATATAATCTCTCAAATACTATAAGAGTAGTTAAAGGAATTCATTTTGATTTTTTTGATAAAGAATCGTTATCTGGGAACTTCTCTATTTTACCAGAAAGCGATAGGATGGGAATTAGACTTAGAGGAAATTTAAAAATGAGTAAAGATCAAGAAATTAATAGCACAGTCGTTTCAAAGGGTACAATTCAAGTACCTAGGGATGGTAATCCTATCATTTTAATGAGTGATGCGCAGTCAACAGGTGGATACCCAATAATTGGAAGTGTTTCTGCAGTAGATATACCAAAATTAGCTCAATTTAAACCTAATACTAATATAGTAGTTAAATATATTACTCTTGAGGAGTCTGAGAAACTTATTGAATTTGAGAAAAGAAAATTTTATTCTAAACTAAATATAAAACTGTAGCTTTTTGATTTTAAACAAATATTTTCACTTGTTAGTATCTTCAACAGGTAAATCACCTCTTCTTTAGAAATCCCTTTATTTATTTTTTTTTATTTCTAAAATAACTAGATTATAATACTCTTTTATAAAAGAATGAAACTTACAACATTTATAACTATAAACTATGGCCCAATTTACTTTAAACGTTAATGGAAAAAACCATCTAGTTGATGTTGCTCCGGATACACCAATTCTGTGGGTTCTTCGTGATCATCTCAATCTTCTTGGAACAAAATATGGATGTGGTATAGCCCAATGTGGTGCATGTACTATCCACTTAAATGGTAACGCAACAAGATCATGTATGCTACAAGTTTCAATGGTTGGTAATAGTGAAATTACTACAATTGAAGGTATTTCTGAAGATGGAGACCATCCAGTACAACAGGCATGGTTAGAAGAAGATGTACCACAGTGCGGTTATTGCCAAACTGGACAGATTATGACTGCAGTTTCATTATTAAAGAGTAATCCTAACCCTTCAGATGAAGAGATTGAAATTGGAATGAGTGGTAACCTTTGTAGATGTGGTACTTACACTCGAATTAAAAAAGCAGTTAAAAGAGCCTCAAACAGTTAATTATTAGACTATGATTACTTTTAAAACAAAAACATCAAGAAGAAAATTCATTAAAAATGTATCTCTAGGGACTGGAGGTATTATTTTAAGCTTTAATTGGCTTGCTTCATGCACTTCTACGAAGAAAGAAATATTATCATTACCAAAGAATTGGTATCAAATAAATGGTTACCTTAAAATTGGTGAGAATGGTTTAGCGACTATCATGTCTCCAAATCCTGAAATTGGACAAAATGTAAAGACATCAATGCCAATGCTTGTTGCTGAAGAGCTTGATATAGACTGGAAAAATGTACTTGTTGAACAAGCGCCACTTAATGTAGGTTTATTTGGAAATTGGCAAATTGCTGGAGGGTCAAGATCTATTGGAAATAGCTGGGTACCATTACGTCAGGCAGGAGCTACAGCTCGTAAAATGCTCTTAACTGCTGCTTCTGAGACATGGAATGTACCTGTTGAAGAACTTACCACCTCAGACGGTATTATCTCTCACAAGGCTTCAGGGAGATCTGATCATTACGGAGTATTTGCTCAGCAAGCATCACAATTAGAAGTGCCTGAAGAAGCTGAGTTTAAGGATATTTCTGACTACAAAATAATTGGTCATTCAAAAAAGAATGTTGATGGCAAGTCAATAGTCACTGGAAAACCTCTTTTTGGTATTGACACCTATAAAGAAGGTATGCTCACTGCAATGATTGTTCATCCTCCTGCTTTCGGAAAAGGATTAAAATCATATGATGCATCTTCAGTCATTAACATGCCTGGAATTAAAGACGTATTCACAATTGAGACTTTTGGCAAAGATGATGCTAGAGGATGGGCAGACGTCACAGCATTTAATAAACAACTAGTTATTGTTGGAAACTCAACGTGGGAAGTTTTAAAGGCAAAAAAATCTGTAAAGGTTGAGTGGGAAGACCTGCCAAAAACCACACATAAAATGTCTGGATGGGGAGGAAGATCATCTAACGTAACAGTGCCTAGTGGTCTTGAGAATACTTCTGAACACAACAAAAAACTTAATGATTATTCTGGATTACCTCTTCAGACATCTCGTAGGGATGGAAATCCTGAGAAGGCATTTGCTCAGGCTGACAGAGTACTTGAGCGAACATATACAGCACCTTTTAGAGCACATAACACTATGGAGCCTATGAACTTTTTTGCTGATGTGACTGAGGATAAGGCTATATTAATTGGCCCAGTACAAACTCCTGAAGCTGCAGAAAGTTCTGTCTCTACTAGGCTTAAAATTCCTAGAGAGAATATAGAAGTTCATCTTACAAGGATGGGTGGTGGATTTGGGAGACGTCTTTACGGGACATTTGTCGTTGAGGCTGCACTAATTTCTCAGAAAATGAAGTCTCCAGTAAAACTTGTCTACACGAGAGAAGATGATATGACCTACGGTACTTATAGACCTGCTTACACTTTAAAATATAGGGCCGCTATTGACAAAAACAATAATCTTACAGCAATCCACGTAATTGGTGGTGGTGTTCCTGAGAGCCCTTTACATGAGAATAGATTCCCTGCTGGGGCTATTGATAATTATTTAGCTGAGAAATGGACTATACCATCTAATATAACAATTGGTGCGTACAGAGCACCGAGATCTAATTTTAATGCTTCTGCAGAGCAATCATTCTTGGATGAACTTGCTGAGACACTTGGGAAAGATCCTTTGGATTTCAGGCTAGAACTATTAAAGAGAGCTGAAGAAAATCCTGTAGGAGAAAGAAATGATTATGATGCGAAACGATATGCTGGTGTTCTTGAATTAGTTAAAAAAAGTTCATCATGGGACTCTAACAAGAACAAAGATCTTAGAAGAGGTGTTGCTGCCTACTACTGCCATCAGTCGTACGTGGCAAATGTAGTAGACGTGAGAATGGATGGAAATTTACCTGTCATTGATCATGTGTACAGTGCCATTGATTGTGGTATAGTAGTGAATCCAGACGCATCTGCAAATCTTGCTGAGGGAGGTGCTGTAGATGGCATAGGAACTGCAATGTATGGTGAATTAAGCTTTATTGACGGAGTGCCACAGCAAGATAATTTTGACTCATACAGACAAATTAGACACCATGAATCTCCAAAAAATTTCACAGTAGATTTTGTAAAAAGTGATATAGCTCCTACTGGAATGGGTGAGCCACCCTACCCACCAATTCAAGGGGCTCTTGCTAACGCAATTTATAGTGCAAGTGGTAAACGTTTGTATCACCAACCATTTATTAATGAGCTAAATTCGTAAGTTTTTTGAATGGTTGAAGTAGAAGAAGCTCTAGAAATCATTTATCAAGAAGCTGTCAAACCCAGAGAAATACCAATGAAGGTTTCTTCAAGAATCTGTGGATTTGTACTCTCTCATAATATTAAAGCTCATCTCTCGTTACCATATTTCCCACAGTCCTCAATGGATGGATACGCTATAAAACTTCATAATTCACATATTTATAAAGTAGTAGGTGAAGTTGCAGCAGGTTCATCTAATAAGTATTTTTTAAAACCTGGTGAAGCTGTTCGAATTTTCACTGGAGCAAAAGTCCCAGAAAGTTCAGATTCAGTAGTTATTCAGGAAAAAGTTACTAGAAAAGAGAACCTCATATTTCTTGATGAAGAACCTAGACATGGACAAAACATACGACCTATTGGAAGTCAAATTAAAAAGAATGATTTAGTCCTTAAGAAAGGACATACTCTCAATCCAGCATCATTAGGAATTCTTCAAAGTCTTGGAATAAATTCTGTAGAGGTATTTGATAAACCATCTATTTCTATTGTTCTTACTGGTAGCGAGCTCGTACGATCAGAAGAAAAACTTACCGATGGTAAAATATATGAGAGTAATAGCGTGGTCTTAGAATCTGTACTAAATAATCACGGCATAAGAGACATATCAATTGTCTATTCTCAAGATTCGTTAGAAGAAACTCAAGAAAAAATAAAAATTGCTCTAAGCAAAGATATAGTCCTTATTTCTGGTGGAATTTCTGTAGGTGATTACGACTTTGTACATAAATCGCTTATAAATTTAGGAGTTAATGAAAGTTTTTACAGAGTCAGACAGAAACCTGGTAAACCTCTATTTTTTGGAACTAAAGGAAAGACTAAAATTTTTGCACTTCCAGGAAATCCTGCTTCTACTCTTAACTGCTTCTATGTTTATGTGCTACCAATAATTTATAAGTTTTTAGGAAAAAATATAGAAGATCTCTTAATATCTCAGACGACATTACTCTCTGATATCGTGAATAATTTTGGAAGGGCGTTATTCCTAAAAGCAATCTCAAAGGATCTGAAGACATCTATAATTGATGAAAATAATTCAGCTACACTACTTAGTTTCTCAAGAGCTAATGCACTTGTATATATTCCAAGCTCAGTAAAAGAAATAAAAAAAGGTTCAAAAGTTAAGACTTGGTTTATACACTAATAAAATGGAACAAAATATTTACTTCCTTCTATTATTACCCATTATCTCATTTCTTTACTCTAGTGTAGGTCATGGTGGAGCAAGTGGATACCTTGCACTAATGGCTTTATTTTCATTTCCAAACGATATTATGAAACAAACTGCCCTAATTCTTAATCTTTTTGTTGCAGGAATAGCGTTTTATCACTACTTCAGTGCTGGTCATTTTAAACTTAAGTTATTTATTTGGTTCGCTATCGGATCAATTCCAGCTGCCTTCCTAGGAGGTGCATACAATATTGACCCGGATATTTATAAAAAAGTCTTAGGAATCTTTTTAATAGTTGCTGTAATTAGAATGCTCTATACTCCATCAGTTTACTCTGAAATTAAAAAGATATCACCAATTTATGGTATCATTTTTGGTGTGTTAATTGGTTTTTTTTCTGGTTTAATAGGTATTGGAGGTGGAATAATACTTACTCCATTGCTCCTTCTTATGCACTGGTCATCAATTAAAGAAGCTGCCGCTATATCTGCATTATTTATATGGATGAATTCTGCCGCAGCACTTTTAGGTTTATTCAGTGTAGATACAAGTATTAGTTTCTCGATTGTTCCTTTGATATGTTTTGCTCTTGCAGGTGGTATGATCGGAAGTTTTTACGGATCTAAAAGATGGGAGAATAAAAAACTTGAGTACTTTTTAACATTTGTTTTAGGTGCAGCATCAATTAAATTATTATTATTCTGATGAAAGTAAAACTTAGGTACTACGGGAAATTGGTTGAGAGAATAGGAAAATCTGATGAAATTCTATTGGTAGATGATATAACTGTCAGAGAACTTCTCTCAATACTAGAGAAAAAATACCCACAATTAAAACAATTATCTATTAAAATCGCTCAAAACAACAGAATTACTAATATTGATGAAACAATAACTTCATCTAAAATAGATGTATTCCCTCCATTTTCTGGTGGATAAGATATGAAAAGGTATATAAGACAAATTACTTTATCTGAGATTGGTCAAAAAGGCCAGCTTAAACTTTTAAATGCAAAAGTATTAGTAGTTGGTGCTGGAGGTCTTGGTTGTCCTCTACTCTTATACTTATCTTCTGCGGGAGTGGGCACAATAGGTATTTTAGATTTCGATAAAGTGTCTTTATCAAATATTCAAAGACAAGTTCTCTATAAGGAGAAAGATATAGGTTGCTTAAAGGCTGAAGTTGCTAAGAGTACTCTTTATGAACATAACTCAGAGATTAAAATAGAAAGTTACCCTTTTGCTCTTGACAAATCAAATGCTTTAGAAATACTTAAATCATATGATATTGTTGTCGACAGCACAGATAATTTTAGGACGAGATACCTTATAAACGATGCTTGTGTAAAGCTAAATAAACCTTTTGTTTTTGCTGCTCTATATAAGTTTGAGGGGCAACTCTCAGTTTTTAATTATCAAAGTGGACCAACATATAGGTGCTTATTCCCTGCCCCACCAATCGCTGGAGAAGTACCTAGTTGTGAGGAGGATGGTGTTCTAGGGATAGTCCCAGGTATAATAGGAATGTATCAAGCAAATGAGGTAATTAAGATAATTCTCTCCATAGGAGATATTCTTACTGGTAAGCTCTTAAGCTTAAATTTTTTAACTAATAGACAACAAATTATTCATTTTGATAAAAATGAGAAAGAAATTGATTCCATTAAAAAGGGAGAGTTATCATTTATAGAATTAAATGATTGTAAATTTAATCCATGAAAGATACTGTCAAGAATATATTTATTGAAGGTGGAATCAGTCCTGAGAAAATATCAAATTCGATTTTATCACACCAGTCAAAAACTGAAATTGGAGCTCATGATATATTCTTGGGTCAGGTGAGAGCAGATAAAGTACAAGGAAAGACTGTGAGAGCAATTGATTTCACTGCACAAACTGAGATGGCAAATGAGATTTGTCATCAAATTAAGGAAGCTACATTTAAAAAGTATCCAATAACTTGTATGCATATCTATCATAGTCTGGGAAAAGTTCTGGCTGGGGAAATATGTATTTTCGTTTTTGTGTCCGCTGCGCACAGAGAAGCAGTATTCAAAGCACTTCAAGAGGTTGTAGATGAAATTAAGGCAAATGTTCCTATTTTTGGTAAAGAACTCTTTGATGACAGTACTCATCAGTGGAAAGAAAATAATTAGTAATGGTTGATATAACTCACAAAAAAAACAGTCTAAGAATTGCCGTTGCTCAGGCGATAGTAGAGGTTGGGAATCAATCAACTATTGATGCTATCAATAATAATCAGGTCCCAAAAGGAAATGTATATGAAATGAGTAAAGCTGCTGGATTATTAGCTGTAAAGAAAACTCCAGAGTTACTTCCAGACTGTCACCCTCTACCTATTGAATTCACTGGTTTTGAGTATAAAATTAATGGTTTAGAAATTCATGTAGAGTGTACAGTAAAGACAATATATAAGACTGGAGTTGAAGTTGAAGCTATGCACGGAGCATCAGTTGTAGCATTAAATATGTATGATATGCTTAAACCAATTGATAAAAATGTTTCTATCAAACAAATTAAACTATTATCAAAGTCAGGTGGAAAGTCAGATACATCAAAGATATCATCAAAATTAGGAGCAGCAGTCATTGTCTGTTCTGACTCGATTTCAAAGGGTGAAGGTGAAGACAAAGCAGGTAAACTTCTGTGTGATACTCTTAAGTCTCATGGATTAACAATAGAGCGTTATGAAATTATCTCAGATGATTTAATAGGTATTCAGAATACAGTCAAAGATCTATCTAATAATCATATCCCACTTATAATTTTTTGTGGTGGTACAGGAATTTCGCCAAGAGACAATACACCCGACGCGTTGATACCTCTTCTCGAGAAGCATTTAGTTGGAGTTGAGGAGGCTATGAGATCTTATGGTCAGCAGCGAACTTCTGTCGCAATGTTTTCTAGGTCTGTGGCTGGTATTATAGGTAAAAGTCTTGTGCTTGCTCTCCCAGGATCAACTAAGGGTTCTCAGGAGTCATTAGAAGCTATTTTCCCTACTATTCTTCATCTTTTTGATGTTATTAAAGGAAATAAACACTCATGAGTAAAACATCTCAGATATTAGTTGATTCATTTGGTAGGAATCATAACTATCTACGAATCTCTTTAACAGAGAAATGTAATCTTAGATGTACCTACTGCATGCCTGCTGAAGGGGTACTGCTCACACCTACTCCTAATCTAATGACTGAAGAAGAAATATTTAAAATTGCTCAAATTTTTGTTGCAAACGGAGTGAATAAAATTCGACTTACAGGAGGTGAGCCTCTAGTAAGAAAAGACTTCTCAGCAATCATTAAGAATCTCTCAAAATTAAACGTTTCAGTTGCCCTAACAACAAATGCAGTTAATATTGATCGTTATATTGATGAACTAAAGAAATATAAGATATCAATAATTAATGTCAGTTTGGACACTCTTAAAGAAGATAGATACAGAGAAATGACTCTTAAACCTAATTTTGAGAGAGTACTTAAAAACATATATCTTCTCATAGAAAAGGGTTTCATAGTAAAAGTAAATGTTGTTCTGATAAAGGGAGTGAATGATTCAGAAATATGTGAATTTATAGCACTAACAAAAGATCTGCCTGTTGTAATTCGCTTCATTGAATTCATGCCCTTTGATGGGAATAAATGGAATAGATCAAAGACAATAAGTCTTGATGAAATTAGTAGAATTGTTGAGAAATCATTTGGTGTTGATAAGATCTTAAAAATTGAAGATGCTCCCAATGACACCTCAAAAAATTATAAGATTAAAGGGTTTCTCGGCTCATATGCTGTAATAAGTACTGTAACTAATCCATTCTGTGACTCTTGTAACAGATTGAGATTAACTGCTGACGGAAAAATAAGAAATTGTTTATTTTCAGAGAAAGAATCTGATATACTAAAAGCATTTAGAAATGGAGAGCCTATCGAGCCTATTATTATGAAAGCTATTCATAAGAAAGCAGCAGTGAGAGCTGGTCTTGACACTCCAGAGAAATTTGAGGACCCTTCTCACCATAAGAAGAATAGATCAATGATAACTATTGGTGGATAGTTTATATAGTTTCTCGTATGTATCAGGAGTATCCATATCTACTAAATTTTCACCAGCATAAATCTTTATTACATTTTTAGCGTGTTTTTTAACAAGTGTCTTAGCACCTGTATCTCCTCTTAGAGAACAGAGCATATCAAAATAATGAGAGTCAAATAATACTGGAATACCAACCCAACCATCTCTAGACTCTGAAACTATTATTTGTTTTTTATCATTTTCAAAAGTCTCCAATAATTTTTTTATATGAGAACTATCAACTAGAGGTTGATCAATTGTAGTAATCAAAACACCATCTAATGTGGAATATTTTTTTAATAATTCGTTTAACCCAAAAGCAATAGTTGAACCCATACCTTCTTCCCATCTTCTATTTATAACAACATCATATTCTTTATTTTCAATAAGAGGCAGAATTTTATCTGCATTATCTCCTAAAACAACTAAAAAAGGTTGATTTACATGAGAAAAGGTCTCTATTCTTGACTCTATAAGAGTCTTTTTATTCCATTTTAGAAGTGCTTTTGGTGAACCCATTCTTGTGGATGCCCCTGCTGACAACAAGATTATAGGAATTTTAGGCATGGATATTTCCTTCTTTGTCTTTAAGAAGGATGGGTTTTTGATTTCTTATAACTGAAAGTATCTCTGAAATAATAGAGATGGCAATTTCCTGAGCTGACTCTGCACCAATATTTATACCTGAAGGGCCACGAAGCTGATCAATGAATTCAAAATCAATTTCAGGGTTGAGTTCGAGAAGCTGACTGATGAGTCTTTCCTTCCTATGTTGTGGTCCTAATAGACCAAAATATGCAGGATAACAATTGTTGAATGCTAATAGGTACTGAACATCTTTATTAAAACTGTGAGTCATTAGAACTATTGCAGTCTGTTTATCAACTACTGTTGTATCAATATCTTCGAAGAAAGGTGTTTGGAAATCAGCTGCACCTGGAAAGAAATTAATAGATTTCTGTTCATCTGCTGACGCAATCACTATCACTTTCCATCCTATACCGCTTGCTGTTTTAGTTAACTGAACTGCGTCATGTTCAGCACCAATTATTATTAATTGAAATAAAGGTGGAAGCTCTTGCTTAAACAATAACTGATTATTTTTAGGTGAATAATTTTTATTAAAGACAAAAGTTTGATTATCAATTATTATACAAGATCCTATATTATCAAACACACCAAATTCTTTCTGATATGAAGCCTGAATTATCATTGAACTCCTATTTTTAAGAGCTAAGTCAAATGCTTTAATAAAATTATCTGATAGCTCAAAAGGCTCTAAAAGAACATAAATTATCCCCTCACATCCTAACCTTAAGGTTCCATCATAGCTCATCATCTTTGGCTTAGCATTTTCAATGACTGATAGAGATTGAAAATGGACCTCCTTCTCTACGCAACCACCACTTACTGCACCCACTGATTCTCCCTCTTCGGTCAGAATCATACGAACCCCTGGTCGTCTGTAAGATGAACCTTCAATTTCAACTACAGTAGCTAACACCATTGGCTTACCTTGACTCTGCCAAATTTTTGCTTGATCTACAATAAATTTAAATTCATGAGTCATAATTTAATTATTTAATTCATCTAGAATTAATTCTTTCAGTTCATTTACTTGGTTAGAAAAATTATTTAAAAATAGCTGAACAAAATATCTATGCCTGAATTTTAGATTCAAATAATTTCTAGCATAGTCTTTCTTTAAGATAACATTAAGTTCATTTTTAGTCTCTTGAAAATAATCTTGACTTTCATTGAATCTATTTTTTAACTCCTCCTGGGTAACGTTTAGCATATTAACAATATCCTCATCTTCATCTGACATAAGTTTTTCTTTGAAACTTAGTTGTAGATCTACTTCAACATCTGAATTATTAATCAGCTGTTCCTTACTTAAGTATACTATCGAGTTAATTTTTCTTTTTATCAAATCATTTTTTATTATGCTAAAAGAGCCGTCAGAGGTAACCATCTCTAATGTTGCAATAGGTGGATGAAACTCTCTAAAATCTAAAAATAAGTTATGAAAAGATGCATCATATCTATTTTTTGAGAACTCTCGTGCAGTAGAATCAATATTTATTTTATTCCAATTTTTAATTATATAATCCATCCATACACTATCTGATCTCAATGTTTTTTTTCTATCATTAATATAGGTTTCTATCTGTTCAATGTCTGATAGTATAGAATTTAGAACTACTTTCTCTTTATCAGAATCTTGGTTTTTAATTTGAATATTATTTATCCAGTAAGAAATTGTAATTCCTAAAACAATTACAATAAATTCTAGGGAGTACTTAATGAGAAATTTTTTCATTTTTCTAAGCTAAATATTTATTAGTGATTAATCAACTCAAAATTTGATGCAGAATAAATCCCTTATGGTTATAGTTTTAAATATTTATATAAAAGATCTAGTTTTTTTTTAATTGGAGTTATAGAAAGTTATTTTTAGATTTAAATATGAGATTTATTTTTATAATATTACTTTTTTTATCGTTCAGTTCATTTAGTCAAACAAATGATTATTATTCATCAGAAAAAAAACTTGTTGGAAAAGCTAGTTTATTAACCTCAACAATTGCAGAAATGCACGTAAGTGGGAAAACATACACCATCTCATACAGAGATTTGAATTACCAACGAATTAAAGTTTTATCTTCAAAAAATAATGAAATTAAATCTTTTTCATTTGATGATATAGATAATGAATTTGAAAAATTATATAACTCAATAATTGAATTCATTGAAAATAAAGGACTAAAAACTAAAAATTTTGAGTTAAAAACTGGATCTCTAACTCTTGAGAAACAACTTAAAACTACCTGCTTTATATTTAAAGATAGGCTTGGAATAACTTCAAGAAGTGGTTATATGAACAAAAAATTAATAAACAATTTATTTGGTAAAAATTAATTTTACCACTTCATATAATAAAATTCAACTAAAATCTAGCTTTCTGAATGATTTTGTAATCTGGATTTTAAATACCTTGATATAAAAAGAGTTATCTCTGATTTACTAATAAAATACAAAGATTACATAAAATCTAAGTAGAGATAGAATTTAACTTACTTTATAATAGAATATTTAGAAAGTTGTTCTACCAATTACACCAGACAAGTCAGCTTTAAGAGTAGAAAGCAATCTATCATCAAACCCAGATCTCCAAGCTCCTTCTCTACCATACTGTGCTTCTGACTTGACATCAACATTTCTCCCGTCAGCTGAAAATTTTATGGTAGCTCTAACTCTATAATTAGTCATGTATGATCCCTTAATATTCCAATTATAAATCCATCCCGTCCTAGCGTATTTTGAATCTTTATTTATCATTTCTAATTCGAATCTACGAGCGAGCAGATCTATAGTATTGTTCCAAACTTGATCAGGATCAAGACCTTCTCTAATCTCAATACTTGACCAACTTCCGTCACCAGATCTAACAAAAGATCCAGGCATACAGCCATAGAAAGACAATATAAGAAGTGAAATAAATATTTTTTTCATATTAAAAGTTTTTTTTAAGGAAAGATATTGTTTTTTTTATAAAAAAACATAATTATAAAAATATTTAACTCATATAAATAAAAAGATAGTATAATGCCCTATTTCAAGAGAAAGTAGTGAAAAAAGCCATTAAAAGAAAGATTAGAGAGCTTAGTTAGGATCGCAATTTGTGAAATTAGGAATTGGTAAAATATAGTTAGTTGCTCCTTGTTTAAAGGAAAAACAAACTATACATTTATCAACATTCCATTTACTTAAATCTTGATTAAATGATGTTGCATTTTTAAACATCCATTTCATACCTCCTACCATAATATCATTATTATCTCCCTTATCTCCCTCAACTGAACTAACATCCCAATCTCCTATAGGTTGATTAAAATTAGTTGCTCCGTTAAACATTCCACTCATATCAGTAACATTACTTACATCCCAACCTGAAATATCTTGATTAAAAGATGAGTTAGCAGCAAACATTGTACTCATATCAGTAACATTACTTACATCCCAAGTAGAAATATCTTGAATAAAAGATGAGTTAGCAAACATTGCACTCATATTAGTAACATTACTTACATCCCAATTTGATATATCTCCATTAAATCCTGAACTTGAAAACATTCCACTCATATTAGTAACATTACTTACATCCCAAGTAGAAATATCTTGATTAAAATTAGTTATTTCGGTAAACATTCCACTCATATTAGTAACATTACTTACATCCCAATTACCGATATCTTGATTAAAATTAATTGCTCTATTAAACATTTGAGTCATACTAGTAACATTACTTACATTCCAACTTGAAATATTTTGATTAAAATTAGTTGCTCCATTAAACATTCCACTCATACCAGTTACATTACTCACATCCCAACCTGAAATATCTTGATTAAAATTAGTTGCATCTTCAAACATTCCACTCATATTAGTAACATTACTTACATCCCAACCTGAAATATCTTGATTAAATGATCTTGCCCAAGAAAACATTGCACTCATATCAGTAACATTACTCACATCCCAATTTGATATATCTCCATTAAATCCTGACCAAAAAAACATAAAACTCATATCAGTAACATTACTTACATCCCAGTTACTTATATCAGGACCATTATATTCATAAGTCATTCTAAAATAATTCATAAATAATTTTTTCATTGTAGTAACATTACTTACATCCCAAGTTGAAATATCATCATTCCTATTATTACTAAAAAACCCAATATTTTCATCATATAGGTTAGTAACACGAGTAGTTATAAGAGTTGAAAAATCACGATTGATAGCTTTTATTAATGAATTTCTATCTTTTAATATTTGATATTCTTTATTTTTAAAAGTATAAAATTCATCATCTAAAGCAAATTCAGATGCTTTTAATGTAACTCCATTTTCATCTAAATATATATAACCACAACCTTCTTCATTCACATCTGTATTTTCTGGAGTATCTGGGCATTGATCTATATCGTCTGTTATCCCATCACCATCTGAGTCAAGCTGAGATGTAGCACATCCATTTTCATCAACAATAATTCCTTCTGGAGTATCAGGACATTTATCAAGAGCATCAGTTACTCCATCATTATCAGCATCTATTAACTCAAATTCAGCTACTAGTAAAATATCTGAATTAATTGTAACAGTTAAAGGGTTTAAAGAACTACCATTTCCATCACCACCCCATTTTACAAATTTCCAGTTTTCTGAAGGTGTTGCAGATACAGCTACTTGACTAGATTCAAGATGTTGTCCAGTGGATGGAAACACAGTTCCTCCCTTCTCTGGTGATTTCTGAATTGTAAGAGTATATCTTTGAGGAACTTCCTCTTCACAAGAAATTAATAAAAAAGATAGTATAAATAGGTAGTAAAGATTTTTCATATTTCAATTTAAAAAAAATTTAAAAAAAGTTGAACGATGAAATATTAGAAAATAGTTTTCACATTTAATACGGGGTTGAAACAATCCTCCATGGTAAGAAAAATATAAAACAAAATATTCGTTCGTCCTTTTGGTCGTCCTAACTTTAAAATCATTGAATTTTAACTAATAAGTGCAATTTAGCGAGTCCCGTCCATCCCGCTTTTTTTCCAAAAAAACTCAGAAA
>JAYPVV010000017.1:0-27750 GCA_038134805.1 Marinoscillum sp.
GTATTTAAGTAACTAAGAATCACCCTGTTGCCTTGTAAAAATTCTTGAGGTTCAATTCCTAAAAATTCAAATAAGCTATTAAAGTCATTTAAAAAAGTATTGGAAATCATACTGAAAGATGTATTTTCTGTTTTTGACAAAATTTCATTAAGCTGTTTATATGGATTTTCTAACTCAATAATAAGGGATGATTTTGCTGGCACGACATCCCACAATGAATCTAAATTTTTTTCTTTTTCAAAATACTCATAAAGAAATATTGAGAATATTGAGATTAGGATGAGAATTGATAGTCTAGTTTTCATTATTAGGACAATAATTAATCGTATTTTTATCAAATAGTTTTTTACTAATTAAATTTACCAAAATTAAATGAAGCAATACCACAATCTACTTCGAACAATTCTAGAAAAAGGAGAAAAGAAATCAGATCGAACTGGAACTGGAACAATAAGTATTTTTGGACATCAGATGAGATTTGATTTAAATGATGGCTTCCCAGTAATTACAACAAAAAAACTTCATTTAAAGTCAATTATTCATGAATTATTATGGTTTCTTAAAGGTGATAATAATATAAAATATTTAAATGAGAATGGTGTGAGAATCTGGGATGAGTGGGCTGATGAAGATGGAAACCTAGGCCCAGTATATGGAGTTCAATGGAGAAGATGGGAAGGAAAGGACGGTAATACACATGATCAAATCAAAAACTTAATAAATGATCTGAAAAAAAATCCATATTCAAGAAGACATATTATTAGTGCTTGGAATGTTCCATATATTGAATCAATGGCTCTTCCACCATGTCACACAATTTTTCAGTTCTATGTTATTAATAATAAATTATCATGTCAACTGTATCAAAGGAGCGCGGATGTTTTTTTAGGTGTTCCGTTTAATATAGCTTCTTACGCTTTACTTACTATGATGATTGCACAAGTTTGTAACTTTAAGTTAGGAGATTTTATTCATACTTTTGGAGACGCTCACATATATCTCAACCATCTTGATCAAGTTAATTTACAACTTGAAAGAGATTTTTATGCTTTGCCTACTATGAAAATCAATAAAGATGTAAAAGACATTTTCTCTTTTAAGTTTGAAGATTTTGAGTTAGTAAATTATCAGTGTCATCCTCATATAAAAGGTGATGTATCAGTCTAATTTCTAATAAAAACATATATTTGCATCAATTTATACAAGTTTTTTTTTGATTAGACATCTATATTAAGATAATGTTAAGATTTTTCTCCTTTTTCTTTTTTTCTTTTAATGTATTTTCTCAATCTAATAATTACTTAGAATTGAATTTAGAGCAATGTATTGAAATTGCTTTAGAGAATAATCTGCAATTAAAAAGAAGTTTAATAAATGAAGAAATTCAGAGAGTAGGGTATAATCAATCTATCCTCCAGCAGACTCCTAGTCTTAATATTTTCTCTAATTATGGTAATAATTTTGGGAGATCAATTGATCCAACTACAAATACATTTATTTCTAATAACTCAAACTTTTCTGGGATTAGTGCCTCATCAAATCTTAGTTTATTTTCAGGGTTTTCAGTAAGAAATAATATTAAAAGATCAAAAACTTTATTAGAAAAAAGTGCTTTTGATCTTGAGAGTACTAGAAATAACGTTATGCTTAATGTAGTTAGCTCTTACTTAAATGTTTTGCTTAATTCTGACAGATTAGATAATGCAAAATTTCAGCTTCTGTCTACACAAGAGCAGCTTAATAGAACAAGTAAGTTAGTTGATGCAGGTTCAATACCAGTAACTAACAAGTTAAACTTAGAAGCTCAACTTGCGGGAGATGAATTAGGTTTGATTCAGCAAGAAAATAATTATAGGTTATCACTTCTTCTTCTTAAACAAATCTTACTATTAGAAACAGATAAAGAAATTAAAATAATTAAACCAGTAATAGAGATATCACCATCTATCGTAGTTGAATCTAATTCAAATGATATCTATGATGTAGCTGTAAACCTCTTGCCTGAAATTAAAAGTGCTGAAAAAAATGCTCAGTCAAGCTTATATGATTTGAGAATTTCTAGAAGTGGGAGATACCCTTCGCTAAGTGTCGCTTCAAATTTTAGTTCGAATTATTCAAGTTTTGCAAATAGAGAAAGAGAGTTCTATGATGGTTTCAATAAGAAGCCAACAACTATTGGCTATCTCACTAATAATCCATTAGAGACAGTCTCTACTCTTTCATTAGTACCCAATGTTGTTGGATCAGACAAAGATTTTACTTTATTAGAACAGTGGAAAGATTATTTAAGTAAATCATTATCATTCTCTATTTCTATTCCAATTTTTAATAGATATCAAACTTCGGCTAATATTAAAAGAGCAAAATTGAATAAAGAATTAGCTGATATTAGTGTTATTGAAGCTAAAAATCAGGTAAGACAAACTATTGAGACATCTTACAATGATGCTTTGGCAGCATCTAAATCATATTCTGCATCTATGAAACAGGTTAGGGCACTTGAAGAATCATTTAGAATAATCAAAAGTCAGTATAATCTTGGATCAGTTAATTATACTGAATATCAAATATCAAACAATAATCTTGTAAGAGCTACAAATGACTTATTAATTTCAAAGTATGATTATATTTTTAAATTGAAGGTATTAGATTTTTATCAAGGAAAAAAATTAACTTTTTAGTATATGAGAAATAGGAAAACATTAATAATAATTGGAAGCTTAGTTGTTGGTGGAATATTATTGCTAACAATTGGAAAGAGAATGGGTTGGTTTGGTGGAGTAAAGCCTATTGAAGTAGAAGTTAAAGAAGCATCAATCGGTAAGATAACTGAGCTCGTAACCGCTTCTGGAGAAATTCAGCCAGAGGTTGAGGTTAGAGTAAGCCCTGAAGTTCCAGGAGAAATAATTGAGTTAACCATTATGGAGGGAGATTTTGTTGATGAAGGAAAGCTTCTAGTTAGAATCAGACCAGATAATTTCATCAATGCTCTTGAGAGAGCAAAAGCTAATTATAATCAAGTAAGAGCAAACTTATCAAGCTCAAAATCTAATTTATCAAGATCTGAAGCTCAATACCTAAGGTCTAAGCTTGAGTTTAATAGACAGAAGTCACTATTTGAGCAAAATGTAATTTCTGATTCTGAATACGAGATTGCTGAGACAAACTTTAAAGTTGCAACTCAAGATTTGGAGTCAAGTAAACAAAGTGTCAAAGCTAGTGAGTATGTTGTTCGAAGCGCACTTGCTACAGTGGATGAATCTGAAGAAAATCTCAGAAAAACAAGCATTATTGCTCCTATGACAGGGACAGTCTCTTTGTTAAGTGTTGAACTTGGTGAAAGAGTTGTTGGAACTTCTCAGATGGCTGGAACTGAGTTATTAAGAATTGCTGATCTTTCGGTTATGGAGGTAAGAGTTGATGTTAATGAGAATGATATTGTTAGAGTGCAAATTGGAGATACTACTAACATTGACGTTGATGCCTATAATACTTTTGATAAAGTTTTTCAAGGAGTTGTGACAGAGATTGCAAGTACTGCTAATCCAAAAGCGTCTCCCGACGCTGTGACTGAATTTAAGGTAAAGATTAGAGTTATTAATGATTCTTTTAAGGAACTAGTTGATGAGCAGGGAATTAAAAATCCTTTTAAACCTGGAATGACTGCAAGTGTTGAAATTGTAACTCAACAAAAAGAAGATATTTTAATAATTCCTATCTCATCTGTAACTACAAAAACAGAAAAAGATAGTCTTGGAAATGAAGAAATTAAACAAGTTGTATTTATTGATAATGAAGGAAAATCAAAAATGGTTGAAGTACAAACAGGGATAAGTGATTTTGAAAATATTGAAATTATATCTGGAATTAATGTAAAAGATAGAGTTATTAGTGGTCCATATCTAGCTATTTCTCAGAAGCTCAAGGAGGATACTGAAATAAAGGTAACTAAAGTAAATGATAAAAATGTTGACGACTCTGACTCAGATGGATCAGGAAGTCCTAGAGTTGTAGTTCGAGTTGGTAACTAAAACATTTCCTTCTTTATAGAAAAATTCATTCTTTCCTATTATTTTTGCGCAAAAATATAAGATTATTTATATGGATTTATTTGAAAAAATTTTAAAAGATAAAGGTCCTTTAGGTACATACTCACATATTGATGATAATTATTACATGTTTCCAATACTTGAGGGAGAGATTGGACCTAAAATGATGTTCAAAGGATCTAATGTTCTGAATTGGAGTCTTAATAACTACCTTGGTTTAGCTAACCATCCTGAAGTAAGAGATGCCGATGCTCAAGCCGCAAAGGATTGGGGTCTATCTTATCCTATGGGAGCAAGAATGATGTCTGGAAATTCTGTTCATCATGAGAAATTAGAGAAAGAACTTTCTGATTTTGTCTATAAACAGGATACAATTCTATTAAATTATGGATATCAGGGTGTTTTGTCAATTATTGATGCTCTCCTTGACAGAAAAGATGTAGTTGTTTATGATTCTGAGTGTCATGCATGTATCATTGATGGTCTAAGGTTACATATAGGAAAAAGATTTGTCTATCCACATAATGACATAAATAATCTAAAAAATCAGTTAGATAGAGCTACTAAAATTGCAAATGAAACTGGTGGAGGCATTTTAGTTATTACTGAGGGTGTTTTTGGGATGTCAGGAAATATGGGAGATCTTGCCTCTATAGTAGAACTTAAAAAGAAATATAGTTTTAGATTACTTGTTGATGATGCTCACGGTTTTGGAACTATGGGTGCTAAAGGAGCTGGAACAGGGGAACATCAAGGAGTCCAAGATGGGATTGATTTATTTTTTTCAACTTTTGCTAAATCAATGGCTAGTATAGGAGCTTTTGTCTCGGGTGATCATGATATTATTGATAATTTAAGATACAAGTTAAGATCTCAAATTTTTGCTAAGTCATTACCTATGCCTTTAGTAATTGGAAACTTGAAAAGATTAGATTTAATTAAATCTAATCCAGAATTTAAAGATAAGCTTTGGGAGATAGTTAATGCTATTCAAAGTGGATTAAAAGAAAATGGATTCAACATTGGCACAACCCAATCCCCAGTCACTCCAATCATATTGAAAGGTGATGTATATGAATGTACAAATCTTATAAAGGATTTACGTTCAGAATATAACATTTTCTGTTCGGGAGTGATTTACCCTGTAGTTCCTAAGGGCGTAATCATGCTAAGAATTATACCTACGGCTGCTCATACTTTGGATGATGTCAATCAGACAATTAGTGCATTTAAAGAGGTAAAAAAGAAGCTTGATAAAGGAATTTATCAAGAAATGGGTGAAAAAGGTGCTTTTTTAGCATAAAATATTTAAAAAACGGCCTTTACTTTTATAATTATTAGTTTTTTTTTATAAATTGTCGTAGTAACTATTTTTTAATTTAAATTTAATAAGATGAGTAGATACGACGAATTAACTAGCTTGGTTAATGATTTAGGTCCTGACTTTGCTAAATTTTATGATAAAGGAAATAAAGCTGCCGGAACTAGAGTTAGAAAAGGTATGCAAGCCTTAAAAGTTTGGGCTCAAGACGTTAGAAAAGAAGTTCAATCTCAGAAAAACGGATAATTATTTATAGTTTTTCTATTAAAATTAGGTGGTTAGAAATAGCCACCTTTTTTATTTTAATTTTTTCAAGTAATTATAAAGTTTATCAAGTCGATAATCAATATCATATTCTTGCTCAGATTTTAGTATAAGTTCAAATAGGTTTTTTTTATTATCAAAAAAACCTATTCTACATTTTGCATGTGAATTTATCAAAATATTTTCCATTTCAGGTATAAAAAAAAGATCAGGATAAATTAAAAAGTCATACTGCTGGTAGATAAAAAGATTTACGTTGTTATTAGACCACTTTCCAAAAGAGTTGACCTCATCTATTTTAAAAGTTTTAAAGTATCTATTATCTGCATTTCTATTTGTTATTGCTGGAAGAAGATCAACCCTTTTTCCATCTTTCTTCATATTATGCATAAACGTATTAATTGCTTTCTGTTTATTTTCATCTATATAGGTATATAATATACCTATATGCTCTGATTTAGAGTATCCAACAGATAGCCTATTAATTAGAACTCTTTTTACTTTAATATTATTTATTAATTGTAATATTTTTTTCATAGCATAGAAACAAATTCTGATTCAGATATCACTTTGACATTTAGTTTTTCAGCTTTTACTTTTTTTTGAGGTCCCATATTTTCTCCAGCAAGAAGATAATTCGTCTTAGAAGATAATGATTTAGTGACTTTCCCTCCATTATTTTTAATTTTTTCTTGAATTCCATCTCTTGAGAAACCAGAAAATGTTCCTGAGATGACAAAAATTAATCCTGAAAGACTATTTGATTCAACTTTTTCTTTGAATTCTTCAAGATTTAGACCATTATTTTTCAACTTTTCAATAAGAATTCTATTTTCATAAATTGAAAAGTATTTAATTATGCTTTCTGCTATTTTATCTCCAATCTCATCGACTTCAATAATTTTCTCAAATGAAGCATCCATGATATTATCTATAGTATTAAAGTAATTACATAATTTTTCAGCAGTTGTTTTTCCTACATAACGAATTCCTAATGCAAATACTAAGTTGGAGAATGATTGTTTTTTAGATTCTTCTATACTATTTAATATGTTTTTACATGATTTTTCTTTTAGAGAACGGACTTTACCATCCTCTAATTGAAATTTAAGGTTTAAAATATCTTCAAATTTTAAAATGTAGAGATCAGATGGGTCTGATATGATATTATTATCTACTAAACCCTTTACGGTCTCAGGCCCAATAGATTCAATATTCATTGCATTTTTACCAATAAAATGTTCAATTCTTCCATATATCTGAGGTTTACAAAACATCTCATTTCTACAATATGAAACAGCTTGATTTTCTTCAATAAAAAGTTTTGACCCACACGATGGGCAAACCTTAGTTGGTAAAAACTCTTCTGATAAAATATCTCTTTTCTCTTTTATTACAGATGTAATTTTAGGAATTATTTCTCCTCCCTTCTCGATATTTACATAATCATTTAATCGAATATCTAGTCTTTTGATTTCATTGTTATTATGTAAAGAAGCTCTTTTCACAATAGATCCTCCCAAAGAGACCGGATCTAAAATTGCTACTGGAGTCACTGCTCCAGTTCTTCCAACTTGATATATAATATCTTTTATAATTGTTGACTTACTTTCTGCTTTGTACTTGTAAGCTATGGCCCATCTTGGACTTTTACTGGTATTCCCCAAGATTTCTTGATATTTAATATTATTTACCTTAATTACTATACCATCAGTTTCTACATCAAGCTCATGTCTTCTATTTTTCCAGTAGTTAATATATTTTTTTACTTCACTAATGTTGTTACATTTTTTAAAGGTATTAGGAACATTAAAGCCAACCTTCTTTAGATATTTTAGACAACTTTCATGAGTGGGTAAGCTTTTGTCATTAGTAATTAGAGAATACACATAACAATTTATTTTTCTTTTAGCTACCTCAGTGGAGTCTTGAAGCTTAAGTGATCCTGATGCTGTATTTCTAGGATTAGAAAATAACTGTTCATTTTTATCTTCTTTTGCTTTATTTAAAAACTTAAAATTCTTTTTTGAGATAAATGCCTCACCTCGCACTTCAATCAAAGGTAAATGATTGTTTGATAACAAAATAGGTAATGTTCTGATTGTAAGAGCGTTATTTGAAATATCATCACCACTTGTCCCGTCTCCTCTTGTCACTGCACGTTTGAATATATTATTTTCATAGAAAATACTTAGTGCAACTCCATCATATTTTAATTCACATACATACTCTAATTGCTCAATATTTAAATTTTTTTTAATTCTTTTATCAAAATCATCTAACTCTTCTTCAGAATAGGTATTTGAGAGAGATAGCATCTTCTTCTCATGTCTAAATGAATTAAATTCTTTAGTTATTGTTCCTCCAACTTTCAGACTTGGAGATGTTGATAATTTAAATTCTGGATTGTTATTTTCTAAATCAATTAACTCCTTCATCATATTATCATATTCATAGTCTGAAATTATATTAATGTTTTCATCGTAATATAATTTATTATGATATTCTATCTCTTTTCTAAGATTATCTATCTTGCTCTTTATTAGATTTTTATCCATTGTTAAAATTAATCTCTATTTTTTTCTTGAATATATCTAACTATGTTAGTAGATGTTGATCGTGGTAATATTCTTCCAATAAAAACTACTACTTTATTCCAAAAACCCGGAATAGATACGGTCACATTATTTTTTAAAGATTCGTACCCATATTTTGCAACATTTTTAGGGCAGGCAGTGTTAAATTTTATTTTATTTTTTTTTGATGAAACATTTCTTTGAAAATTTGTTTTTGTTTGGCCTGGACATAGCACTGAAATAGTTATATTTTTATCCTTGACCTCATTAGAGATTGCTTCAGTGAAATGTAATATAAATGCTTTAGTGGCATAATATAATGACATTAGTGGTCCTGGCTGGAAGGCAGCTACTGAGGCAATATTTAATATTTTTCCTTTGTTTTTTTTAACCATATCTTTCAAAAATAATTTTGTCATATAGGTTGTATTTAGTACATGAAGATTTATCATTTTTCTCTCTTTTTCCCAGTCGGTCTCATAAAATTTACCAAATGTTCCAAAGCCAGCATTATTAATTAGTAATTCAATATTCTCTTTTTTAAGTTCATCATATAACTTAATGGGAGAATCTTCTTTTGTGAGGTCTTGATTAATTGATTTAATTATTTCTGGATCAAACATTTTGCTTAATTCATCCAGGCTTTCCTTATTATTATCTACTACGAATACCTTATAATTATCTTTAATTAAAAGTTTCACAAACTCTAATCCGATTCCACTTGCACCTCCAGTTACTAAGGCAGTTCTCATTATAATTGATTTAGTTCATCGCAAAGCATCTCAATTGTTTCTTTAGAATGAGTAGGAAAGTTAGCAATTCTTAATTGATTTATCGATGATCCATATCCTTTTCCTATTATCTTCCTCTTTTTTTTAAGTGCTTCAACATAAAAATTTATATCCTTATCAGAGTTGGCAACAATTACAGTTTTAGACTGAATATTTTTATTTTTAACTGAAGGATATAGGTCATGGTGATTTTCTAAAGTATTATATAACAAAGAAGACTTATAGTTGGTATCTCTTACTATATTTTCAATACCCATATTTTGCATATCATTAACTACCTGACTTAGGAGATATATTCCCATGACGTTAGGTGTCTCAGCAGTTTGGTTTTTTAATCCTAGCCTATGAATATTACTTAAAGAATGGTATGTGCCAGTTATTTTTTTATCAGTAATTCTATGATGTTTCTCTAGGCACTTATCATTATAAACCCAAATACATAATCCGGATGGTAAGCCAAAGCATTTCTGTACAGAGAAATAAAAAGTATCAACATCTTCTATATGGAAGGGGATAGAGGGTATTCCGCTAACAGCATCAAGAGCAATAATCGATTTGAAATTATTTCTAATTTTAGATATAGTGTTTGAATCGCACATAATACCAGTACTCGTTTCATTTAGAGTTACTGCTAAAAGTTCATGTGAATCTGAAATTTTATCTATATTATATTCTTCATTATTGAATATATAATTTTTAGCATTTATCTTATTAAGCTTGGCAAAATCATAAAACTTTTCAGAGAAGGATCCATTAATTAAATGTCCAGAATCTTCTAAAATTAAATTTTGAATTATTCTTTCCCAAGCTTCATTTGCAGAAGAAAGGAAAGCTATGTGATAATCCTTAGGAATATTTAAAAAATTTTTTATTCTTTCTGTACATTCTTTATAAATTGATTTAAATAAGCTGCTTCTGTGAGATATTGAATATATATTTTTCTTAAATCCATTTTTAATATGTTCTTCAGCGGTAAAAAATAGTTCAGAAGGGCCGGGAGTAAAATAAGTATCTTTCATTTTAATAGAGTACTCTTAATTTAATAGTATTCTTTATCTCTTTCAGTTTTTTCACAACAGATTTATCATACTCTCTATCTATATCAGTGATTACATAACCAATATCATCATTGGTCTTTAGATATTGACCTTTTATATTTATATTAAAACTTGATATTATTTTATTGATATCAAGAAGAACACCTGGTTCATTTCTGTGGATATGAATTAATCTATGTGCATCTTTTTGTTCTGGGAGAGAGAGCTCAGGAAAATTAACAGAGTTAGATGTATTTCCAGTATTTATAAAATCTATAATTTTTTCAGGGACATACAAACCTATATTTTTTTGAGCTTCTTTAGTACTCCCTCCAATATGCGGAGACAAAATAATATTATTAATTCCTTTGAGTGTTGATTCAAATTTTTCATCATTATTAATAGGTTCTTTAGGAAAAACATCTACTGCAGCACCTAATAGCTTATTATTTTTTAAATTTTTAACTAAAGAGTCTATCTCAACTATATTTCCTCTACTGTAATTGATTAAAATAGAGCCATCTTTCATCATATCAAATTCTTTCTGCCCAAAAAAGTTTGTATTTTCTTTTCTCCCATCTATATGAATTGATACAACATCAGAATTATTTAATAAGGTTTTTAGAGTGTTACATTTTGTTGCATTTCCTATTGAGAGCTTATCAATCAAATCATAGTATAAAACCTTCATTCCTAATGATTCACAAATAATTGACAGCTGAGATCCTATATTTCCATATCCAATAATTCCGATGGTTTTATTTCTTATCTCATAGGAATTTATTGAATCTTTTCTCCATATTCCTCTGTGCATATCATTGGATTTATCAACTATTGATCTCATTAAATTAATTATTTGTCCTATAACAATTTCAACTACAGATCTTGTGTTACTGTATGGGGCATTAAATACAGTTATTCCATTTTTAGTACATTCTTGAAGATCTATCTGATTGGTTCCAATACAAAATGCACCGATGCTTAAAAGTCTATTTGCTGAATTCAATACATTTTTAGATATTGTTGTTTTAGATCTTATTCCTAAAATAGAGATATTATGGATTTTTTCAATGAGTTGGCTTTCATTCAAACTTCCTTCATGACTCTCAACTTCATAGCCTTCATCACTAAAGATTTTACTAGCAGAATGGTCTAGTTTTTCTAGTAGGAGAACTTTAATTTTAGATTTTGGAAAAGATAGTTTTTTCATGAAATAAGTTTAATAAATTGATCCAGCGATTTTAGTAAATAATCAGCATTTTTTGAAAGAGATTCTCGCATAATATTTTCAGTAAATAGATAAAACTTATCAGCAAACCCTTCTTTTTTAATTTCATAGTCAGTATATCCATCTCCTATAACATGAATAGTTCCTTGTAGCTTCATGTTACCCACTAGCTTTGCTTTTCCTTGATCTTTACTTAAAATATTGGATGAATCAAATCCAGAGACTCTATCATTTAAGATATTAAAATTATTTGCAAAAACATTCTCTGGTTTAATTCCAAATTCACTAACTACTGGATCTATTAGTTCATGGAATCCACTTGATATAATAAATATGTTATTTCTATTTTTTTCTAGAAAAGCTTTATTTTTTTTAAATGATGGAGTTACTAAATAATGTAATTTTTCGACAGTTTTATTAATTTCTTGAACTGTTGAATCAATAAGTTTTATTCTTTTTTCTAGTGATTCAGAAAATGAAATCTCACCATCCATTCCCAATTTTGTTATATCTTCGATTAATTTAATATTGGTTTTATTTTCTGAAAGACTTGATAACAAATCAAGCGACTCAACTTGAACAAAAGTTGAGTCAAAGTCTATAATAAAGTAATTCATGATTTCTGGTATCTATCTAAAATTTTTTTAACCAGACTATGTCTAAGGACATCTGAACTGTCTAAATACGAAAATCCAATTCCTTGGATATCACTTAATTTTTTTTGAGCATCTTCTAATCCAGAGCTCTGATTTTTTCTTAAATCAACTTGAGAAATATCACCAGTAACAATCATTTTAGAATTTTGACCTAATCTAGTGAGAAACATTTTAAGTTGAGCTTCGGTAGTATTTTGAGCTTCATCAAGAAGAATAAATGCATTTTTTAGAGTTCGACCTCTCATATAAGCTAAAGGAGCAATTTCAATAGTTTTAGTTTCAATTAATTTTTTCATTTTTTGTGCTGGTATCATATCTTCTAACGCATCGTAAATAGGTTTTAGGTAAGGATCAATTTTATCCTGTAAGTCTCCAGGAAGAAATCCTAAATTTTCTCCAGCTTCTACTACCGGTCTAGTAATGATAATTTTTTTAACTTTTTTTTCTTTTAAAGCTTTCACTCCTAAAGCCACACTAACATAAGTTTTGCCAGTTCCTGCTGGCCCTATCACAAACAAAAGATCATTATTTCCATATAATTCAATAATTTTTTTTTGATTCTTTGTTTTTGCAATAATTCTATTCCCTGATGATCCGTAGACAATAGATTCATTAGATTCATTGCTGAATCCATTATTAATTAATTCTTGAACCATTTTATTATCAATTTTTCCAAACGTATCGTAGTGGAGTAAAAGTGAATTAATTATTTTTTCAACTTCTATTAATTGATCTTTATTTCCTTTAATTGATATCTTATTACCTCTAGAAATAATTTTTGTTTTAGGGAAAGCAGATTCTATCTCTACTAAATTTTTATTTTCAACACCTAGGAAGCTTACTAATTCAATATCATTAAGGTCAATTACTTTTTCTACCAAAATTTATTATATCTTTTTTTGATGCAAATTTAAAAATTATTCAATTTGCTTATGCCAATAATCACCTTTATTTCTGACTTCGGGATGTCAGATCATTATGTAGCTTCTGTAAAAGGATCAATATTAAAATATAATCCAAATAATAAAATAGTAGATATCTCACACACAATATCAAAATATGACTTGTCTGATGCCGCATATATTTTTAAAAATGTTTACAGGGAATTTCCTCAAGGATCCGTACATATTATCGCAGTGAATAATTCTGATGATCAGAATGAAATTATCCTTTTCCAGTTACACAATCATTATATATTGACTTATGATTCTGGAATAATTAGCCTTATAGATTCTCAAGAAAACATAGCAGTAACTCGTGTAGAAGGTAAAAGTCATTCATCATTTCCAGAAAAACTGATGGGTGAAGTCGCATCCAAGCTAGCCTCTGGAATAAACTTCACAACTTTAGGTAATCCTAAAACTGATTACAGAAGATTTTCTGATCTTGAAGTAAAAATATCAAGCAATCAAATAGTTGGACATGTGATAAAAATTGATAGCTATGGAAATATTATCACTAATATTAATAAAAATGACTTTTATAAAGTCTTAGAAAGAAATACAGGAAATTTTGAAGTTAATCTTGGTGTTGATATAATTACAAAAATTTCAAATTCTTATCACGATGTAGATATTGCAGATCTTTTTGCTCTATTTAATTATAATGAAAACTTAGAAATTGGAATGAATAGAGGTAATGCGTCAGATTTACTTGGAATTAAAAATCATACACAAATTGCGATTAAGTTTTTGTAGTATAATGTATTTTTGCCTCCAATTGCCAAAGTGGCGGAACTGGTAGACGCGCACGATTCAAAATCGTGTTCCCTCGGGAGTGTGGGTTCGATTCCCACCTTTGGTACTATATTCTAATGGAAAAAACAGTACTTGTCGGCGTAGTTAATAAAGATCAGAATCTTAAGAAGTGTGAAGAATATTTAGATGAGCTTGAATTCTTGTCGCTTACTGCAGGTGGTGTTGTTGAAAAAAGATTTACTCAAAAAATTGAAAATCCTAATCCTTCTACTCTTATTGGCAAGGGGAAAATGGAAGAAATTGCAACTTATGTGAAAGCTATGGCAATTGAGACAATTATTTTTGATGATGAATTATCTCCAGCCCAAGAAAAAAACATTAGTAAAATACTTAAAATAAAGGTTCTTGATAGGACAAATCTTATACTTGATATTTTTGCTCAGAGAGCTAAGACGAGTTATGCTCGAACGCAAGTTGAGTTAGCTCAGTGCCAGTATCTTCTACCTCGACTCAGGGGTATGTGGACACATTTAGAAAGGCAAAAAGGTGGAATAGGTATGAGAGGGCCAGGAGAGACAGAGATTGAGACTGACAGGAGGATTGTAAGGGATAAAATTTCTCTTTTAAAGACAAAAATTAAATCAATAGACAAGCAGATGTCTATTCAAAGAGGAAACAGGGGTAAGCTTATCCGTGTTGCACTTGTTGGGTATACAAATGTTGGCAAGTCTACACTGATGAACTCAATAAGTAAGTCAGAAGTCTTTGCTGAAGATAAACTATTTGCCACATTAGATACTACTACTAGAAAAGTAGTTATTGGAAATTTACCTTTCTTGCTTGGAGATACTGTTGGTTTTATAAGAAAACTCCCAACCCAACTTATAGAGTCTTTTAAAAGCACTTTAGATGAGGTCACTGAGGCAGATTTATTAATTCATGTTGTTGACATTTCTCACCCAAGTTTTCAAGATCATATGTCTTCTGTAAATAAGATACTGGAAGAAATTGAGGGTCTAGATAAACCTACTATTGTTGTATTTAATAAGATAGATAAGTATAAAAGGGAAGATTTCGATCAGACTGATTTATTGACTGAGTACTCAGAGAAAAACTTTTCATTGACAGAGTGGGAAGAGACATGGATATCTAAACTTGGAGAAAATGTTGTCTTTATTTCTGCCACAGATAAGACTAATATTGATCATTTTAAAAAAACTGTGTATAGAGAAGTAAGAAAGATTCATATCAAAAGATACCCTTACAATAATTTTCTGTATCCTGATGTAGAAACGTTCGATTCATTATGAAACAGAAAATTATAAATTCGATTAAGTCAGCAATTGGGAGCTATTTACTTCTAATCTCATTTAATTATTTAATTTATTTTATAAGTGGTTGGTCGATAATGAATGAGATGATTCCTGGATTAAATAAAGAATTTTATACAATTTCATTTTTCCTTTTTCTTATATTATTTGTTACAGATTTCTTTTTTTATAAAGGAAAATATTAGATCGATTAATTAAAAATCAATCTTTCCCAATTAATAAAAAAATTTATAAACCTAATTCTAATTAATAAAAAAAAGCTCTCAACTGAGAGCTTTTTATAAATTTTATTTATCCTCGTGCTGAACAAGAAAGCCAGTAACATCAAAGAAGTCATTGAATTGATGAATTTTTCCAGCCTCATCAAACCAAAGTACGGCCATCCATTTATGACTAACATCTTTACCAGATTCAGTGTGAGTATGATGCCAATCACCATAAACTCTAATAGTATTTGGATCATCACTTGCCTCTCCAGTTGCATAAATACTTCCAGCAAAATATTGAGCATTTTTTAGAGCATGATTGTCGTATAAAGTAGTATATCCAACTAAAGCTTCCTGAAGATCAGCTTTAGTATCAGTTTCACTCATAAGCTTTTTATCTGGACCTGTCCACTTTAAAGTATCTGAGAATATATCCATAAAAGCTTCAATATCTTCAGCTGCAAATGCATCAAGGGAATTTTTAAAATTTTGAACATTTCTATTGAATATCTCTTGGTTTTTAGCTGAGTTATCAACTTGAGAAGATTCACATGAAGCGAACAAAACCGAGAGAATTAATATTAATTTTTTCATAATCTTATTTTTTGGTTTAGCATCAAATTTAAAAAAAAATATATATTTGATAAAAATAAACCACAAAATGAATAACCCAATACTTTTATTTACTCTATTTCTATCCTTTCTTTTAAATGATGTTTTCTCACAAAGAAGGGGAATAGAAACTTTACAAACTTCCCTCTTTGATAATATTCAAGTAAGAAATATAGGACCAGCTAAGGTATCTGGAAGAATAACAAAAGTCGTTAAAGATTACTCAAATCCAAGTACATGGTATGTTGCTACTGCATCTGGGAATGTATGGAAGACTGAGAATACTGGAACTACTTGGAATCCAATTTTTGAACATTACGGAAGCTTCTCAATTGGAACAATTTCTATCGATCCTAAAAACCCAAATGTTTTATGGTTAGGGACAGGAGAAAATAATAGTCAGAGATCTGTTGGGTTTGGTGATGGTATATATAAATCAATAGATGCAGGAAAATCATGGAAACATATGGGGTTAAAAACATCTGAACATATAGCAAAGATTATCATAGACCCTGTAAATTCTGAAAATATTTTTGTTGCCTCTCAAGGTCCTCTGTGGAGATCCGGAGGTGAAAGAGGTCTCTATAACTCAAAAGATGGTGGAAAAACTTGGCAAAGAATTTTACATGTGAGTGATGATACAGGGATCTCAGATATCGCTATGGATCCTAATAACGATAATATTATGTATGCAAGTACGTACCAGAGAAGAAGGCATTTTGGAATTTTGGTTGCTGGTGGGCCAGAAGGAGGAATATTCAAATCTGAAGATAAAGGAAAGTCATGGAGAAAGCTATCTAAAGGTCTTCCTGGTGGAGATATTGGGCGAATAGGTTTAGCTATATCTCCTCAGAAGTCAAATGTTGTGTATGCCTTAATTACTGCAAAAGAAAATACAAAAGGTTTCTATAGATCTGAAGATTATGGTGAAACTTGGAAAAAAATGTCTGATTATCAGGTAGTTGACTCTCAGTATTATGTTGAAATTTTTCCTGATCCACATCAGTTTGATAAAATTTATTCAGTAGATATGAGATCATACGTTACTGAAGATGGAGGAAAGACATTTGTGAGAATTCCAGAAAATAAGAAACATGTCGACAGTCATGACGTGATCTTCGATCCTAATGATCCAGATTACATAATGATAAGTTGTGATGGAGGCATATATGAGAGCTTTGATAGAATGAAAACCTGGAGATTTATTGATAATCTTCCAATAATTCAGTTATATAGAGTTGGAATTGATAATCAAAAACCATTTTATAATGTATATGGAGGAACACAAGACAATGATAGTTTTGGGGGGCCTTCAAGGACTATAAATAGATCAGGAATAAGGAATAGTGACTGGTTTGTTACAACTGGAGGAGATGGCTTTCAAGTTAGAATAGATCCATCTGACCCAAACATTCTTTATACTATGTCTCAATATGCTGGAATTGTTAGATATGACAAGTCTAACGGAGAGAGAATTGGTATCCAACCTCAACCTTCGAAGGGTGAGGTAGCATACAGATGGAATTGGGATTCACCTCTAATAATTAGTCCACATAACACTGATAGGCTTTATTTTGCTGCTAATTACTTATTTCAGAGCGATGATAATGGTGACTCTTGGAAGAAAATCAGTCCTGATCTGACAAGAAATGAGGACAGAAATAAGATAAAAGTAATGGGAAAAATATGGAGTGTTGACGCAATATTTAAGAATGTGTTTACATCTCCACTTGGGACAATAGTAGCTTTAGATGAGTCTCGATTACAAGAAGGTTTGCTGGTAGTTGGAACTGATGATGGTCTAGTCAGGGTAAGTAGAGACAATGGAGCCTCATGGGAGAAACATGAGAATTTTCCAGGAGTACCTCAGAAAGCATATGTCACTGATATAATTACTTCAAAACACGATATAAATACTATCTATGTCTCATTCAACTATCATAAGTATGGTGATTTTAGGCCATATCTAGTTATGACTAATGATGGAGGTAAAACATGGAGAGAGATTAGCTCAAACATACCTGAAAACAACTTTATTTGGACAATCGTAGAAGATCATGTAAATCCTAATCTATTATTTGTAGGGACAGAATTTGGAATGTTTTACTCTCTAGATATGGGTAATTCATGGAGAGAATTTAAAAATGTTCCGACAATACCAATAAGAGATTTAGAAATCCATGAAGAGGAAGATGACTTGGTAGCTGCATCTTTTGGAAGAGGGTTCTATATTCTTGATGACTACTCTTCTTTAAGAGAGTACTCTAAATCCATTGAGAATAAAGCTGCTCACTTGTTTTCAGTAAAATCGGCCTACCAATTTATTGTTGCTTCCCCTGAGAAGTCAGCAACTGGGCATAATTTCTTTACATCTCCAAACCCACCATTTGGTCTGAAGCTATCCTACTACTTAGGAAATAGCGTCTTATCTAAGTACCAAGAGAGGCAAAATAATGAAAAGGCTAAATTTAGTAAAGGTGAAACTATTGATTATCCAACTGCAAAAAATCTTGAGGATGAAGCTAAAGAGAAATCACCAAGAGTGTACTTGACTATAACAGATAATTCAGGAAAAGTTGTTAGACGAATTAATGCCAGCGAGAGGAAGGGATATCATGAGACGTACTGGGATCTGAGAACTTTTTCTCAGAGAAATATAGAAAAAGAAAATAATTTTTCTGGACCACTGGTTCCGCCTGGATTATATAATGTACACCTAGAAAAATTTGAAGATAATACTATTACCCCTTTAACTGAAAAACTTTCCTTTGAGATTGAACAATTGGGAAGTAAATCATCAATTGAGGATAGAAGACAGTTGTACTCATTTCAATTAGCTTTTGATAAGCTACAGGCAGATGTAAATAAATTAGTAAGTGATATTGAGAAATCAATTGAGTTAGTAGATGGACAGATAAATACCTCATTAAATACTTCTTCTCTTTCTAATTTAGAACTTCTAAATAAGAAAAGAGGTGATCTTATGGATTTAAAAATGACTCTAACTGGATCTAGAAATTTAAATTATGCAGATGTTTTCTCTGGGTCTCCTCCTTCAGTAGAAAGAAGATTGGGAAATATGAGTTGGGAGCTTTATAACACAACTTCCAAGCCAACGGAAACTCATCTTATGACTTTTGATATTTCTAAAGAAAGGTATGAGGAAGTATTAAAATCATTTAAAGAATTAATGAATTAAAGAATTTTTCCTAATTGGATAATCTCTTTGTTTAATTATAGAAGTGCAGCACCAAAAACCCCAGCGCTATCTCCGAGCTTAGGTCTTAAGATAGGTGTACTAAAAGTAGGATTAAAGACATATTTTTTAAGTTCATTATAGCCTTCAGAATATAATTCATCAATATTACTTAGTCCACCACCAAGTACTATTACTTCTGGGTCAATGATATTTACAACATTACTTAATCCTTTACCGAAATGAGTAATTAACCTTTTAAATGTTTCCTTTGCATGTTCGTCACTCTCTCTTAAAGAATAGATATCTTCAAATTTTAAGCTTTTACCAGATATTTTATTATAGTAAACTTGAAGTGCTTTTCCCGAAATAACAGACTCAACACACCCACTTTTCCCACAATAACATTCATCACCAGAGTCAGTAACAATAGTGTGACCCCATTCTCCACCAATTCCCTGACTCCCAAATACTGTCTTTCCTTCAATTATAATTCCACCACCTACTCCTGTACCAATAATTACACCAAATACATTTTTTGCATCTGGGTATTTCTCTCTTACAGAACCGAGAAGAGTTTCAGCTAGTGCAAAGCAGTTAGCATCATTTTGAATAAGTACCTTCTTATCTAGCACTTTAGCTAAGTCCTTCTGAATTGACTTACCATTTAGACACTGTGAGTTAGAGTTTTTTAGAAATCCCGTTTCTGGGTCAATAGTTCCTGGAGTGCCAATTCCTAACTTTTTGAAAGTATAGCCAACTTTTTCTTCGATGTGTAAAACTAGATTAGAAATATTTTTTAAAACTTGATCATATCCCCTGTGTTCTTCAGTATCAACTCTATGTCTTATAACTTCTTCTGGATTTTCTCTAGATTTTAAAACAATTCCTTCAATTTTAGTTCCTCCTAAATCTATGCCTAATAACATTATAATTACTTTATATTTACGAAGTAAAAATATCAAACTATGGACAAGAAAAAAATATTTAATTGGTCAATAACTGTTGCTCTTGCTGGATTTCTTTTTGGATTTGATACAGTAGTTATAAGTGGAGCAAATCTTCCTATTAAAGAGTTATGGAATACCTCACCAATTTTTCATGGAGTCTTTATCATGTCAATGGCACTTTGGGGAACTGTACTAGGTTCATTGTTTGGGTCCGCACCCTGCGATAAATTTGGGAGGAAAAATACACTTATTTGGATAGGAATCTTATTCTTTGTTTCTGCTGTTGGCTCAGCAATTGCGTGGGATCCGTACTCTTTCTCTTTCTTTAGATTTATTGGGGGCGTTGGAGTTGGTGCCTCTACAGTTGCTTCACCAACATATATCTCAGAAATTTCAAATAAAGAGAGTAGAGGAAAGCTTGTTGCTCTTTACCAGTTTAATATTGTGCTTGGTATACTTATTGCCTACTTCTCTAATTATCTTTTACAAGGAGTAGGTGGGGATATTGACTGGAGATATATGCTAGGGATAGAGGCTGTTCCTGCTCTTATATACATACTTTTTGTACTAAGAGTTCCTAACAGCCCAAGATGGTTAATATTATTCAGAGGAGATGAGTTAAAAGCGAAAGAGATTTTACTTCAGATATACCCTGAATCTGAGATTTCAGATAGAGTAGCTCAGATTAAAAATTCTGTAGAAAAGAAAAGTTCTTCAATTTTTTCTGGAGCTTTTAATTTTCAGATTTCACTTGCTTTTTTTATAGCATTTTTTAATCAACTCTCTGGAATAAATTTTGTTCTTTATTATGCCCCTGAGATACTTCAAAGTGCTGGTCTTGCAGCTAGTGATTCTTTAATAAGCTCGGTTTCTATTGGTTTTGTTAACCTAATCTTCACTATGTTTGGTCTTAGGCTTATAGATAAGTACGGAAGAAGATATCTCATGAAAATTGGTTCAGTAGGGTATATAGTTTCTCTAATAAGTATTGGAGTTTGTTTTATATACTCTCTAAACTCTTATCTTCTTTTATCATTTATTTTAGTATTTATTGCCTCTCATGCTATTGGGCAAGGAACTGTTATATGGGTATTTATATCTGAAATTTTTCCTAATAGCTTAAGAGCTAAGGGTCAGTCTCTTGGGACAGCTACTCACTGGATATTTGCAGCACTTATAACTGCTCTCACTCCTTACGTTATTAATTTACTAGGAAATAATCCAGGTTTGATTTTTTATTTTTTTGGGGGAATGATGGTACTTCAGCTATTTTTTGTGCTACAAATTATGCCAGAGACTAAAGGAATCTCTCTGGAGAAGATGAAATTTAATTCGTAGTTTCTTTCTTCTTTCCGAAGAGCTTTCTAAATAACATCATTACAGGATCGTAGAATCTATCAACAACTCTCTCTTTGAGAGGTATAATTGCATCGTCAGTAATTTGAATTTCTTCAGGACATACTTCAGTACAGCATCTTGTGATATTACACATTCCTGAACCATGAACATCTTTAATTTCTTCAATTCTATCAGCTCTATCCATAGGATGCATCTCTAGACTTGCAAGTCTTGTCATGAATCTTGGTCCAGCGAACTTATCTTTACCTTCATTATCTCTGATAACATGACACATATTTTGACAGAGATAACACTCTATACATTTTCTGAAGTGCTGGACTCTGTCGACATCTTTCTGCATCATAACAAAACCCTTCTCTGTATCTTTCTTGGAAGGTGAGAATGGCTTAATTTTTTGATTTTGCTCATAATTCCATGATACATCAGTAACTATATCTTTTATTACAGGAAATGATTTGAGTGGTGTTATAACAACAGCCTTATCTTCATCTAACTCGTTCATTCGAGTCATACAAGCAAGTCTTGGCTTTCCATTTATCTCGACACTACAAGAACCACATTTTCCTGCTTTACAATTCCATCTACATGCTAGGTCATTTGCTTGGTCAGCTTGAATTCTATGTATAGCATCCAATACAACCATCCCCTCAGAAACTTCACACTTATAACTTACTAGTTCTCCTCTCTCATCATCTCCTCGATAAATTTTAAAGTCTCTCTCTGCCATATATTTATTTTTGATGATCTAATTTAACTTCTTTTTCAAGATCTTCTATAGAAGAATCGGCAATTCTTTTAAGTTCAGGATCAGGTTGTGATCTTTTTACTTTAACAGTTTCCATCTCTCCTTTCTTTCCTTTTCTATTGATAATGTTGTACTCTAACCACTCTTTTCTTTCTGATGGGAAGTCTTCACGAGTATGAGCTCCTCTACTTTCCTCTCTCAACAAAGCAGATTTTGCTACTGCCTCAGATGAAATTAATAAATTTCGTAGAGCTAGGGCCTCGTGCCATCCTGGATTAAACTGGCTTGTACCTGCTGCCTTAACATCCTTGAACTGAGACTTTAAGTTGTCAATTTTCTCAATACCATCTTCTATTTCCTTTCTAGTTCTTATTATTCCAACATTATACTGCATATTTTTTTGTAAATCTTCGTGGATAAGGTATGGGTTATTTCCTTTCTCTCTGTTTAGTATTGATGTTGCAC
Source organism: Marinoscillum sp. (assembly GCA_038134805.1). Lineage (GTDB taxonomy): Bacteria > Bacteroidota > Bacteroidia > Cytophagales > MED-G16 > MED-G16. The sequence continues at coordinate 22,484 of JAYPVV010000017.1, forward strand.
CCTGAATAATCTTTATGATATCATCATCATTTGATTTAGGCATTGATTTAAGCTTTTTAGAGTATCTGGCAGCTTGAACGCCAGAAATATTGCCAAATACTAGTAAGTCAGAAAGTGAGTTTCCTCCAAGTCTATTTGCTCCGTGCATTCCTCCAGCGGCCTCTCCACATGCAAAAAGTCCTTCAACTGTTGTCATTGAGGTCTCAGCATCAACTTTTATTCCACCCATGAAATAGTGGCATGTCGGTCCAACTTCCATAGGTTCTTTGGTAATATCTAGCTCAGCTAGTACCTTAAACTGATGATACATTGAAGGGAGTTTTCTTTTGATATCATCTGCAGATCTTTGAGACGCGATATCTAGATAAGCTCCACCATGTAAAGAGCCTCTTCCAGCTTTCACTTCAGTATTTATTGCTCTCGCAACAACGTCTCTAGTTAATAATTCAGGAGGTCTTCTAGCACTTTTATCCCCTTTGAGCCATCTAGCGGCCTCTTCTTCTGTGTCTGCTGTCTCGTTAGCAAATTTTTCAGGGATGTAGTCAAACATAAATCTTTTCCCTTCACTATTTTTCAATATACCACCTTCACCTCTCACTCCTTCGGTAACAAGAATACCCTTTACAGATGGAGGCCAAACCATTCCTGTAGGGTGGAACTGATTGAATTCCATGTCAATAAGTTCGGCGCCAGCCTCATAAGCCATTCCGTAACCATCTCCAGTATATTCCCAACTGTTAGAGGTAACTTCCCATGATTTTCCTGCACCACCTGTAGCAAAAATGAGAGATTTAGTTTCGAAAATGATAAATTCTCCAGTCTCTCTATACATACACACTATACCAGAAACTTTCCCAGAAGAATCTTTCAACACATCAAGTGCAGTACATTCCATGTGTATATCTATTCCCTGATGAATTCCGTGATCCTGTAAGGTTCTAATCATCTCAAGGCCAGTCCTATCACCGACGTGTGCTAATCTAGGGTATCTGTGTCCCCCAAAATTTCTCTGATTTATAAGTCCTTCTTTAGTCCTGTCAAAAACTGCCCCCCAGTGCTCAAGCTCTCTCACTCTCTCTGGAGCATTTTTTGCATGAATCTCAGCCATTTTCCAGTTATTTAGCATTTTACCACCTCTCATGGTATCTCTGAAGTGTATTTTCCAGTCATCTCTGTTGTCAACATTACCTAGTGCTGCAGCCATTCCACCTTCAGCCATAACTGTATGAGCTTTTCCTAGTAGTGATTTACATACTAGTCCTACTCGTATTCCTTCCTCCTGAGATGCTGATATCGCTGCGGATAATCCTGCTCCTCCAGCACCTATAACTAGGACGTCAAACTGTAACCTCTTAATTCCTGATATATCTAGCATATTATATTCCCCAAGTGTTTAAGTCATTAATTATTCCCATGGAAACCAATCTCACGTACACGTCAGAAAGACCGACCCAAACTAGACTAAGCCATGCAAATAACTGATGTCTTCTATTTAAAAATGTAACTATTTTCCAGTTGCTGTGTGTCACTTTATCATGGTATAAACTGCATGAGTAGCAGTCTAGATTTCCACCGATCAGATGTCTAATAGAGTGACATCCAAAAGTATAACATCCCAGAAGGATAGGATTAATAGTAAGGACAAAAGTACCAACACCAAATCCAAATTTTCCATTATTAAAGAATGCTAAGAATGCATCATAGCTAAGAATAAAAATAAAAATAACAGCAAAATACATTGCATATCTATGAATATTTTGAAAAAGTAAAAGTCCTCTCTCTCCATCGTATCTTTTCCCTGAATTAAAAGCATTTATTTTTCCATTAGTTATAGCTGAAACTTGGGATGGTAATCCTTTGATAGGCTGAACAGCACAAGCAGGTGGATTTAAAGAAAATGCTCTATAGTATGCCTTTCTGTAATAGTAACACGTAAATCTAAAAGAAAGTGGAAAAATTAGTATAAGCCATGCTGGTGATTGTCCAGGTAGCCAACTTAACCATTCAGGCCAACTCCCAAGAAGAGAAAAATCAAGGGGAGGCACTCCAGGCTTTGTCGAGTCAATATACACAGTAGGAGAGTAGAATGGTGAGAGATAACCTCCAAAACCTTCACTTCCACCGCTCCACCAGAAATATTCTCCCTGCCATGCAGCCCATGTAGAATATACTACAAAGGAAAGAAGGCCTAGTAATACGAGAAGGGGGGATATCCACCATTTGTCTTCTCTCAATTTATCAGTTAATAAGTCTTTTTTTAGCATATTTTCTTAGAAACTCAGACAAATATAAATCCCAAAATCTATGAAACAAAAAGTTTAAAAAACTAAATTGCAGAAGATTTTATTTCTTTTTTTAAGAAAAAAATATGAAGAAATTATTCATTTTTCTGTCAGCCTCAATTTTCCTAAATTTTTATGCTTTTAGTCAAGATACTGTTAAAATTGCGACTTATAATTTACTAAGATATGGGTCAGGTACTGAAAGAAATTCTGATTTTAGAAAAATCATAAATTATATTGATGCAGATATTTACATTACTCAAGAGCTCACAAGTAATGCAGGGGTATCTAATTTTTTAAATAATGTGTTAAATTTTGAATCAGATAATTTTCTTTCGGCAAAATTTTATGATAACACAGACATTGATCAGGCTCTATTTTTTAATAAAAACATTTTTGAAATTATCTCAACATCTCAAATAACTGGTGATCCAAGAAATATTATAGTATATAGACTTAGACATATTTCTACTGGAAAATCATTTTTTGTGTTTAATCTGCATCTGAAAGCATCTTCTGGCTCTTCTAATGAGCAGAGGAGATTACAGCAGATAATTGAGCTGAAAAATTTTACTCAGCAGATGAATGAAGATCATTTCTACGTTGTAGCTGGTGATTTTAATATTTACTCAACTAATGAGCCAGCATATCAGAAATTTTTTGAGTCAACCTCTACAGGTTTTGGGAAATTTAATGACTTAGTTAGTATAGAGGGAAAATATAATAACCCGGAATTTGCAGAATACCATACTCAGTCACCAAGAACCTCTCAGTTCGGCGGAGGAGCTACCGGAGGGATGGATGATAGGTTTGATTATATTCTCTTCTCAGACTCACTTATAGAAAGTAATAAGACATTTGTCATTGATCAATCGTATAAGGTGATAGGTAATGATGGAAATCATTATGACATGGCAATAAATATTGCTCCTAATGCAGCTGTTACTCAAGAAATAGCTGACGCATTACATGACGCATCAGATCACTTACCTGTTTCAGTTGATATAATTTTTAGTAATGAGGTTGTAGTGCCAAATAATTATCCTCCAGTAGGAAATGATACCATTTTCACTTTAAATGAAATGCCAGTAAATAATACTTTAGTAGGAACTGTTCTTGCTGAAGATCCTGAGGGAGATGAGTTATCTTTCTCTATTATTTCTGGAAATGAAGAAAATTTTTTTAATATCAATAATGATGGGGAAATAAGAGTTGAGGAGGGGAGTTCAATATCTTTTGAAAATTATAAGGAGTTTGTACTTATAGTAGAAGTTTCAGATGGAGAATTAAAGGAAAATATTCAAGTTATTATCACAGTTACAGAAAATACTCCTCTTGCTTTTGAAAATTTTAAAAATAAAGATATTACTATCTACCCAAATCCATTCAATAACTACCTGACAATTAATACAGTAGATGAGATCAGAGATGTTAAGCTATTTGATATAAACGGGAAAATTATTTTTGAAAAGTCTAAGATAAAAGGAGATTTTAAAATTAAGTTCCAAAACCAAAATCAGGGTGTTTATTATATTTCATTTAGAGAAAAAAATGAATTTTATAAAATAAGAGTAATAAAAAAGGACCTTTAAAAGGCCCTTCTTTATTTAGCTTGGTATTTACTTTTACTCTTTCAAGAATTTAACTTTCGTATTTCCTTTATCAAATTCTAGATTAAGTATATAAAGTCCTTTATTAAATGATTTAATATCAATTTCAAGGTATTGTAATTTATGTCCAATACTCATAGTCTGAATTACTTTTCCATTTAAATCATTTACTACATAAGATTCAAGCATCATAGATTTATCTAACTCTACTTTTAAAATTTCTGTGGCAGGGTTTGGATAAACTTTATTTATAAATGATACTCTCTCAACAAATAGAGGTAACTCACAACCTGTAGCATCTACAGCAGCTCCACTAGGTGTGTCAGAACACTCATCTAAGTCATCTGTTACTCCGTCACCGTCAGTGTCTTTCTGTGAGTCAGCACATCCATTTTCATCAACTGTGGCACCTTCTGGAGTGTCAGCACATTCATCGTACTGGTTGGCAACGCCGTCCCCATCAGTGTCAAATGACACGTTGTCATTCATTAATCCAGGAGAGAACGGAAGGCCACTAGCAGTAGATTCATGAAGAACAAAGTTTCCAGTAACATCTGGATCTCTAGTAATAGATTGTTGTTGATTTCCTCTTAAGTCATTATTAGCACCATGACTTATTGATCCATATTCTAAGATAATTACTTCTAGTCCTAAGGTATCTTTCACAACAATCAAGTCTCCACCATTATTTAGACCAATAAATCCTGTTGATGCAGTATCAACAAGTGGATGGTCTAAGTTAACAGGTAGTCCTCCACCAAAAACAACATAAGGCAAACCTGCTGGGAGAATAGATCCTTCAGGGAAGCTGTGTCTTAACCCAGTTCTATCCCAAATTTCAAATCCACTTAAATCTATAGATTCATCACTTGAATTTATTAATTCAATAAATTCGTCTTCAGATCCATCTCTTATACCGTCTCCATTTGCATCACCTTCGACCTCAGCGGTATTTGGATCATCTACAGGAGGATCAGATAAGAACTCATTTAATATAAGAGCAGTTAACTCGTAGTCATCATTATCAATTTCTAAAGTAAAAGTTGAATTGCTTCCAATAGTAGCATTTTCACCCCCTTCAACGTTTTGAAGCTCAAAAACAAATTCTTTTTTGTATTCTGGTATTTCATTATCAAGTACTGCAATCATAACAGAATCAGATTCTGAGCTTCCAGCATCAAAAATTAATGTTTTAGTAACATACTCAGCAATACCTCCACCAATGCTAATTCCATCTTTTAAGACAACATCAACAGAAGTTGAATTAGTAGCACTTGGATTTGAGATCGTAACAAACATATAAATTTCAGTAGTTGTCTCTAATATTCTGATCCCTTTACTCTCAAATTCTACTTTAGTGCCGGACGGATCTAAA
>JAYPVV010000018.1:0-26546 GCA_038134805.1 Marinoscillum sp.
CTTATAAGAAAGCCATTAAAAAGACTTACTCACGGTTTAGATTAATTCATTATCTGAATTTTTTTATCACAATAATACTCTCCCATTGAATCAACAGTTAAACAAGAATGGACTGGAATGATACTTACTATATCTCCTATTTTTAAATTTGTATTATTTTCTATAGTAACTAATCCATGTTCCTGAGAAAGAGAAATTATTTTTCCAATTTTATTTTCTGTATCCCAATAATTATTAAGAAATACATATCCATATATTTTTACTCCATCTTCAATGATATAGTCTTTAGATAGATGAATTGCTCCACAATACACAAGAAATAATTTTCTATCATTATAAATTGATACCACTGGACTTAACATCCTAATAGCTATATTTTCTAATTTACATGAACCAAGTTTAAACTGAAATAAGTCATAAAAAATAAAATTTCCTGGTCTTATTTCAGAGATAAATGGAGGATATTTTTCAATTACACTACAAGAAGGCGTATCACCAATAGATATATCATAATTAGGATATTTAGAATTTAGAATTTCTAGTTTATTTATTGAATCTTTGAAAACTTTTTTTATTTGATTTAAAGATCTAGTATTATAAGTATTACCAAAATGAGAAAGAAATCCTACTAGATTTAATTTTTTAAAATTTTTAGAAGATTCTATTATTTTATCTAGTTTGTCACTTGAATAATCTATTCCAGCCCTGTTATAACCAACATTTATTTTTATATAAAAATTAACTCTTTCTCTAAGTTCTTTTTCAAGGATTAATAAAGTATCCAAAGAGTCTATAAGTAGATTAATATTTATTTTTTTACTTAGATTATTGATTTGATTAATCTCTAAAATATTAATAGGAAAAGCTATTGTTATATCATCCCAATCTGATGAAAAATATTCTGCCATAGAGACAGAGGAGACAGTTATTGATCTTACACCATATTTTTTAAAATAATTTCCTACTTCTAAAGACTGATGAGTTTTAAAATGTGGTCTGAAAGTAATTGAATTAGTTTTTGAAAAATTAGATATTTTAGAAATGTTTTCTAATATTTTTGTTTTATTAATAACTAAGGTAGGTTTTATTATATCTATCATTTAATAGAAATTAATAAACTTAATATAGAATAATTATTTTTATTAGTTACTATGTAAATAAAACTTTGGAAGAAAAAAAATTAATTAAAAATCTAAAATTAAAAGATGAAAATTCTTTTAAGTTTCTTGTAGAAAAATATAAAGATTTTATTTTTAATACATGCCTTTCTATTGTTCAAAATTCAGAAGAAGCAGATGATATATCTCAAGAAGTTTTTATCCAAGTTTTTAATTCTATAAAAACTTTTAGAGAAGACTCCAGTTTATCTACATGGATTTATAGAATAACTCTGTCTAAATGTTTTGAGCACATACGATTTAAAAAAAGAAAAAAAAGATTCTCAAATCTTATAAATTTATTTAGAGATGATGGTGCAGTTATTGATATACCAGAGTTTGACCATCCAGGAGTAATTTTAGAAAAAAAAGAAGATGCAAGGCTCTTATTTAATGCAATTGAAAATCTTAATGAAGAACAAAAAACTGCCTATGTACTTAAAAATATTCAAGGTTTAAGTTATAAAGAAATATCTAAGGTCATGAAAAAATCAAATTCATCTATCGAATCCTTAATTTTTAGAGCAAAAAATAACTTAAGAAGTTATTTGGAAAAGAGAATGAAAGACAAGAAAAATTAAATTTTAACATCTAATATTATATGAAAAAAATTGCTTTTGTTTTAATGTTTTTGAGTTACTTACCAATTTATTCTCAAAATATTAATTTTGGACTAAGTTTTGGACCTAATATATCTAGCCAAACTCTTCGTTCAGCAAATTCACCATACTCTGCTGGTGTAAAATTTAACACAATTGGGGGGATACCTTATAACGTAGATCCATATATAGGATTTAATGCAGGTCTTTCTGTTGAATTGTTGTTTGATATATCTTCTTCAGAAGAGATTAATAGTAAAATTGGTCTAAAATCAGGAATTTATTACTCATCTCAAGGAGTAACCGTTGAAGATGTAAATAATACAACTTTTGAGAATAGCATAACTTATTTTCAAATTCCAATTTTATTTGAATACAAAATTCAAAAATTTAGTTTCTTTTTAGGTCCTCAATTACATTTTTTAGAAGATTTTAAAACTATAGAAACAAGATCAAGTAATTTAAGTTCTAATGCTACTGCTCAAAATCCAGATTTTAAATTTGATAAAAACTATTATATAAAAAATGACCCTAACTTTGCTTTTGGATTTGGATATGAGGTTTATAAAGGGTTATCTTTTCAGTTTAAATCATTGAAAAGTCTGAAAAATATATGTAATATTTCTGATGAAGAGTGGAAAAATATAGCAAAAGAAATTACTTTTAATTTCAATATTAATAGTCTATTATGAGTGATAAAATTGACAAAATATTAAATAGTTTAAATGGAATTAGCCAAGTAAAGTCAAATCCATATTTTTATAGTAGGCTAAAAACCAGAATTGAAAATATAGAAAGAAAAGAAACATTTTATCTTAAAGTCGAGAGACCTATCTTAATCACTTTGGTAGGAATATTAATTGCTATTAATTTTTTCTTTATAACTAATAAAGAGTCATACGAAAATAATGCTCTTACTGTAGATATGGAAGAGATATTTTTTGAGTCTGAAAAGTCAGATATAATTAATTTTACATCGAATGAAGAATAGGTTTATATATTTAACAATCTCAGTCTTGATTATTTCTAATCTTTACTTCATTTATAATGATATAAATAAATCAAAAATTATTAAAAATTCTGATTTTAATAGAGAGATGAATTACTTAAAAAAAAGATTAAGCTTTGATAATGATCAAATTAAATTAGCTCAAGATGAGTATAAAAGATATTCAACTGAAAAGAAAAAAATTGAGAGGAAATTTAGAAGATATGATCTAATTATTATGGATAATTTGGATAAGAGTGTATTATTAGATTCTACTAATAAAGAAAACTATTATAATCTAGCTATTGAACTAAATAAGGAGAAAATGAATCACTGGATTAAGATTAGAGAAATAGCAAATGAAGATCAAATAAGAAAGCTTGATAGCATCTGGTCAAGAACTAAGGAAAGAATAAATAAATCAAAATAATTTCATTTCTTTATAAATGAAAATTGCAATTATCTCAGATACCCATGGATTTTTGCATAGAAATATCGACGTATATTTAAAAAGTTGTGATGAAGTTTGGCATGCTGGGGACATAGGGGATTTCAAAACTTTAGATCATCTAAGAAAATCATATAAATTAAGAGCAGTTTTTGGTAATATAGATAATGACTTAATCAGAAGAGAAACTAAAGAAAATCTAGTTTTTAATATTGGAAAATTAAAATTTCTAATAACTCATATAGCTGGTAAATATCCAAAATTTAATAGTAAGACTTTAACTCTAATTAATGAACATAATCCAAATGTTTTAGTCTGCGGACATAGTCATATTTTGAAAATTGAAAAAATTGATATAAATAATCTTTTAATAATAAATCCTGGATCGTGCGGAAAAGTAGGATTTCATAAAAAGAAAACTCTCGTGAGATTTGAAATTAATAAAAGTAAAATAGAGAATATGGAAGTTATAGAACTTAGATAAATTATTTTTTTGAACTTTTTTTACTAAACTCTTCTTTTATAGCCTCAATATCTACGTTTTTAATAACGGGCTTAGAATTAAGACTTTTAATGACTTGTTTAGCTCTTTTTGCTCTTGAAATATTTCTTCTTCCCTTTCTTTCTAACCTTGTTACAGCCATAAATAATAATTATTGCCGCAATTTAAATAAAAAATAATGTAAATCATTTGCTAGCTTTGTAATAAATTTTTAAAAAAGTGAAAAAAATAAATCCTACTTTACCGAAAGGGACAAGAGACTTTGGGCCAATTGAGATGAAGAAAAGAGATTATCTTTTGAATATTTTTAAAGATATTTTTTCTTCATATGGTTTTAGTTCTATAGAAACCCCTTCTATAGAAAACATGGAAGTATTAAATGGCAAGTATGGTGAAGAAGGTGATAAATTGATTTTTAGGATTTTAGACTCGGGAGATTTTTTGAATAATACAACTGAAAATGATATTAAAGACTCATCTAAATTAAAAAATAAAATTTCAACAAAAGGACTAAGATATGATCTAACCGTGCCTCTGGCTAGATACGTTAGTATGAATAGAGATAAAATTTCACTTCCATTTAAAAGATATCAAATTCAAAAAGTTTGGCGAGCTGACAGACCTCAAAAAGGAAGATTTAGAGAATTTTATCAGTGTGATGTAGATTATATTGGATCTAAATCTATTCTCTGTGAAGCAGAGATTATAGATTTGGTATATACAATATTTGATAGGCTTCAACTAAATGATTTTACTATTAAACTAAATAATAGAAAAATTTTATTTGGAATTTCTGAAGTTCTAGGCTTCACAAATCAATTTGATAGTTTCTGTATTCTAGTTGATAAAATTGATAAAATTGGTAAAGAAAAATTCAATGATGAATTGATACGAATTAACTTCTCTGAGAGAATAATTAATAAATTAAATGATGTATTATTTTTCGATGAAAGTATTGAAAAAAAAATTATCTTCTTGAAAACATTTTTGTCAAATTCAAAAAAAGGATTAGAAGGATTAGATGAAATTAGTAAATTGTATAAAATTAATCCAAACTTTGAATTTGACCTTAGTCTAGCTCGAGGATTATCATATTATACATCTACTATTTTTGAAGTAATTCTAAATAATGAAAAAATTGGTAGCGTTTGTGGTGGAGGAAGATATGATGATTTAACAGAAATATTTGGATATAAAAATATATCAGGCATAGGTATATCATTCGGTATTGAAAGAATATATGAAATTATGAATGAGAAAAATTTATTCCAAAGCGTAAAATCATCTAAAGGTTATGTGATGATAAGTTGTCTTTCAGAAAAATATCTAAAAAAATGTCTAGAAATTTCTTCTATACTAAGAAAAAATAAAATAATAGTTGATTTATACTCTGATAGTACTAAGCTTAAAAAACAACTGCAGTATGCAAATAATAATAGTATTCCTTACGTTATTATGATTGGAGAAAAAGAAATTAATTCAGAATTATATACAATTAAAAAAATGGATGATGGCTCTCAAGAAGAATTATCATTAGAGAAAATAATTACCAAAGTACTATTCTAATATTGTATGTTTAGGTCATTATCTTTAATTATTTTAAACCTAATTATAGTTAATAAGATGTTCTCTCAATCGAGTGAACTTGGAAGATTCGCTGTTAATTACATTAAAGGTTGTATACCATTTGAAGTAAATATTATTTCAGAAAATCTTGATTCAACTGTTAATGTAATTCAATATGATTTTGACTTTAACACTACCAATAATGTCTTTAATCCAAACTCGGGAAAATCGTTTACATATACAACTCCAGGAAAGTATATCATTGCACAAGCCATTAACCAAGATGGAGTTGAAAAAATTGATTTAATTGAAATTGAAGCATTTAAACCAGTTGAAATAGATGTTGCATTTCTTAACTGCCCAGGAGGTTTCACTGAGATTCTCCTCACTGATAACAATTATGATAACTATAAATTATATGTTCAAAATACTTTTCAACAGGAAATTGTTTCTGGGAATAACATAATTAATTATTCTAGTAAGTTAAATATTAATAATGTGTTTGAAGGGTATGTAGTTGGCTCTGTTGGTGGAAATGAAATAAATTGCAGTAAATATTCATTCTCAGTAGCGCCCGTAAATGCTGAAAATAATCTAATTATTGATTCAGTAACTCTTTCTAATGATAGAACAAGTTATTTAATTAAGATAAATCCTGAAAGAAGTACAAATTATGAGGTCTTTATTGACAACAAAACTGATTCTATATTTATTACCCCCTCATATTTATATTTTGAACATTCAAATTTGGAACTTAAAAATGAAAGTTTTAATGAGAGGTGTATTTCAATCTTCAAAAATTATGGGTGTGACACAGAATCCATTGAAGATAAAATTTGTTTAATTTATCTGAATGTGACTGAAAATGAAAATGGAATTAATATTGAAATTAATTCAAATGGAGAATTTGACTCTCTTCTAATTTTAAAAGATGGGATAAAAATTCAGTCAATAAATAATAATAAAAATAAATTTATTGATAACAATGGTATACTTAGTAGTTTAGAATATTGTTATCAAGTAATTGGATTTAAAGATGAAAAAAAATCTATTTCTAATACTTTTTGTATTTCCCCTCTAAATAATTATAATCCTATTCCTATTCCTAACGCATTTACCCCTAATGGAGATGGACTAAACGATATTTTTAAACCTTTCCCGTCAGATATTTCAGACTTTAAGATGATTATTTTTAACAAGTTTGGAGAAAAACTTTTTGAGTCAAATGATATTAATGTTGGGTGGGATGGTTATTTTAAGGGTAAAATATTACAAGATACGTATATATATAAAATTGAATTTTTAAAAGATGGACAAATAATTAATGTGTCCGATAAATTTTTGTTAATAAAATAAGGAAGCTATGTTAGATATGATGAAAATGATGGGAAAGATCAAAGAGGCTCAGGAACAAATGAAGCAAATTAAAAATGAGTTAGATTTAGTAGAGGTGAAGACAGACTCTGGTGCTGGATTAGTAGAAGTAATAGTTAATGGAAAAAAAGAATTATTATCTATTAAAATAGATGAAAGTATTCTTAATGATAAAGACATGATACAAGATCTTGTTGTTGCAGCTACAAATAAAGCACTCAAAGAAATTGATATTAAAATTAAAGATCACATGAAAGAAAAAACAGGGAATCTCTTCCCAAATATACCTGGATTTGATTTAGGTAATTTTTTTAAATGATAAATAAGAAAAGTAGAATTTCTGTAGTAATACTTAATTATAACGGTGAAAAGCTTTTAAAAAAATTTTTACCTTCAGTCATAAAATACACTGATAAAACATTATCTGATATTTATGTAATAGATAATGATTCTCAAGATGGTTCAATCGAATTATTAAAGGATAAATTTCCTGATGTGAAAATCATAATAAACTCAAAAAATTATGGATTTGCAAAAGGTTATAATTTAGGCACTCTAAATATAACATCGGATTATATTGTTTTTCTAAATAATGATGTAGAGGTAACTAGTAACTGGCTTACTCCAATGCTTAATCTTATGGATAATAATAAAGATATTGGGACATGCCAACCTAAAATTTTATCTTTTAACGAAAGAAATAAATTTGAATATGCAGGAGCTAGTGGAGGATACTTAGATTATTTGGGTTATCCATTTTGCAGAGGTAGAATTTTTGATTTTATAGAAAATGATGAGAACCAGTACGATGATAAAATTGAGATATTTTGGTCATCAGGTGCATGTTTTATGATGAGAAATGAATTATTTAAAAAAAATAATGGATTCGACGAAAGTTTTTTTGCTCACATGGAAGAAATTGATTTATGCTGGAGAATACAAAGTGAAGGATATAAAAATTATTGTGTGCCAAAATCAAAAGTATATCATCTTGGAGGTGGAACTCTGGGATATAATTCTCCTACCAAAACATACTTAAACTTTAGGAATAATCTTTTAATGATATTAAAAAATGAATCATTAGTTTCTCTTATAATAAAACTTCCTCTAAGAATGATATTTGATATAGTTGCTTCTTTTTCATTTCTTATTATGAAAAAATCAGTATTTCATTTTTATGCTATTTATAAAGCTTACTTTTCTTTTATTTTGAGAGCACCAAAAATTTTATTAAATAAAAAAAATTACAACAGAAAAAATTCAATGAGAATAAATCTGATTATACCTATAAATTATTATTTAAAAGGAAAAAAAAGGTTTAGTGATTTGTAGTTATTTTTTATCAATATTGATAAAAATATGTATTTTTGCTAGTTAAGTAATGCTTAAAAAAACTAATAATAAATTATCATGAATAATATTAATATTTTAAAACTAACTCTAGTTGTTCTAATTACCATTACTGGATGTAATCCACTTAAGAAAATGGTAAAGTTATCTGAACAACAAAAAATTAATGTAAATCCTAATCCCATTACTTTAGAAGGATCTAGTGTATCATTTGATGTTGAATCAACTTTACCAAAAGGAATGCTTCCTAAAGGAACAAGTTATACACTCAATTTCCAATTTGATGGCAACGACTTAGGAGCAATAGAATTTAAGGCTTCTGATTATCCTAACAGTCTTAGTTCTGTAACAAAAAGCACAAAGACATTATCTGTTCCTTACAATAGATCAACCATGGGAGGAGCTCCTTCCAAAGTAACAGTTAAAGGTACTGCTAAAGTTGTTGCAACAGGTAAAAGCTTAGACACAAAAACAAGTAACGTTGCAGATGGAGTTAATAGAACAATAACTTTAACAATGGCTTCTGATATTCCAACTCCCAAAGCTTATCCAGGATATACTGATGCCGAAGAAACTGAGGTTACTTCAGTTGATTTTTATTTTGGGCAGGGAAGTTCATATTTAAGAGGTTCTGAAAAGAAAAGTGATAGAGGAGAAAAATTTTCTGCTTTTGTTGCTGAGAAAAATATAACTAAAGGTGTAAATATTGTTGGTGCACACTCTCCAGAAGGATCTACTAAAGTAAATGAGTCTTTAGCAGAGAGAAGAGCAAGCACTATTGAGAAATACTACAGACAGCAGATGGACAAGTATGATTATAAAGACGAAGCTGGTGAAATCAGCTTTAATCTTGTACCAGTTGTTGAAAATTGGGATGCTTTGAGAAACGCTCTTAGATCAACTACTTCAATTTCTAATAATGATAAATCTCAAATAAATGCAATAATAAATGGTGGAGGTTCATTCGTAGATAAAGAAAAATCACTATCTAAATTAACTTCTTACAGAACTTTAATGAAGGAAGTATATCCTGATTTAAGAAATGCAAAAACTGAGGTTACAACTGTAATTGAGAAGAAAGCAAACAATGAAATTTTAGCTATTGCTCAAAATATAGTTAGTGGTGACGCATCATCAGATGCTTTAACTCATGGAGAGTTATTATTTGCTGCTGGTTTGACACCTGATTTAAAAGAAAAAGCCGCAATTTATCAAGCTGCAGTAAAATGGGGAGGAACATGGAAGGCTCATAATGATTTTGGATCTGTCCATATTGAATTAGCAAAGCTTGAAGAAGAAGGTTCATCAGAACAACTCCAACTTTTAGAAGCTGCTAAAACTCAATTAGATATTTCAAATACTAAGAACGAGAATGCTGAAGCACATCTTAATCTTGCTGCAATAGCTGCACTTAAATATGATTGGGATCTAGCTTATGAGCATGTATTAAATGCTGAGAAGTTTGATGTTTCTCATTCTCAAAATGCACTATCTATCTCAAAAGGCTCATTATCAATCCCATTAGGTGAATATGACAGAGCTATATCAATTCTTAATTCAGTATCAAATAATGGATGGGCGATGTGGAGAAGAGGTATATTGAAATTAATGTCAAATGATTTGTCTGGAGCAAAGAGCGAAATGGCTTCACTAAGAAAATTATTTGCTGACAACGGCTGGGTTGAAAATGGATATATTGACTATGCTAATGCAATAATATCTGCGAGAGAAGGTAATACAGGAAGTATAACTTCTAATCTTAGATCAGCTCTCGAAAAAGATCAAACTGGTGATTTAAAAGAAAGACTTATCAACGATGTTGAGTTTTTAAATTATTCAGATGCTGTCAATGCAGCTATAAATTAAGAATTAGTTTTTTTTTAAAAGAAAGGCCTCATAATATGAGGCCTTTTTTTATTTTTGCACTTATGAGAGAAATACAATTTAGAGAAGCTTTAAGAGAAGCTATGGTAGAAGAAATGAGAGCAGATAAAAATGTTTATCTAATTGGTGAGGAAGTAGCTGCTTATAATGGTGCCTACAAAGTAAGTCAAGGAATGTTAGATGAATTTGGCCCAGAAAGAGTAATTGACACACCTATTGCTGAGACAGGTTTTAGTGGGATTGGAGTTGGATCTGCTATGAATGGTCTCAGGCCAATTGTTGAGTTCATGACATTTAATTTTTCTCTAGTTGCAATTGATCAAATAATAAATGGTGCAGCAAAAATGTATCAAATGTCCGGAGGGCAATTTAATATACCAATTGTATTTAGAGGTCCTACTGGTAATGCTGGACAGCTCGGAGCTCAACATTCTCAAAATTTTGAAAACTGGTATGCTAATACTCCAGGACTAAAAGTTGTAGTACCATCTAATCCCTATGATGCAAAAGGATTACTTAAAACTTCAATAAGAGATGATGACCCTGTTATTTTTATGGAATCTGAATTAATGTATGGTGATAAGGGTGAAGTGCCAGAAGAAGAATACTTAATTCCAATAGGAAAATCAAAAATTATTCATCCAGGCGAAGACGTTACACTTATATCCTTTGGGAAAATGATAAAAGT
Organism: Marinoscillum sp.; assembly: GCA_038134805.1. GTDB lineage: Bacteria > Bacteroidota > Bacteroidia > Cytophagales > MED-G16 > MED-G16. The sequence continues at coordinate 10,557 of JAYPVV010000018.1, forward strand.
TGCAGAAGAAACTTATACAGAATGTAAAAAAGAAAATATTAGTGTAGAATTAATTGATCTAAGAACAGTAAGACCAATAGATTATAAAAGCATAATTGATTCCGTAAAGAAAACCAATCGATTAGTAATAATTGAAGAGGCTTGGCCCCTTGCATCAATATCTTCTGAAATTAGTCATCATGTACAAAGGTTTGCTTTTGATTATTTGGATGCACCTATTCACAGAATAACTTGCGAAGATGTCCCTTTTCACTATGCTCCTACATTAATTCAAGAAATTATTCCAAATCTTGAAAAGTCTATGAGAGCAATAAAGAGTGTGATGTATAAGTAATTATTTTTGATTCAATCCAAGAGCAGACATCATCCCAGAAGGACCGGATTTTTTCATTAACTTCATCATTTTCTTCATTTGATTAAATTGCTTAACTAATTGATTTATCTCTTGAACACTTGTCCCACTACCTCTTGCAATTCTTTCTTTTCTCGAACCATTCAATATATCAGGATTTTTTCTTTCGTTAGGAGTCATTGAATAAATAATTGACTCGATTGGCTTAAAAGATTCATCATCAACATCTAAATCTTTCACTTTAGATGAAACTCCTGGCATCATACCAATTAAATCTTTAAGATTACCCATTTTTTTGATTTTTTGGATTTGAGATAAAAAATCATCAAGACCAAAAGTATTTTGAAACATCTTTTTTTGAAGTCTTCTAGCTTCATCTTCATCAAAAGATTGTTGAGCTCTTTCAACTAAGCTAATAACATCTCCCATTCCTAGTATTCTCTTAGCCATTCTATCAGGATGGAAAATATCTAGAGCATCCATCTTCTCTCCAGTACTAATAAATTTGATGGGTTTATTTACTACCTTTCTGATAGATAGAGCAGACCCTCCTCTCGAATCACCATCTAACTTTGTTAAAACTACTCCATCGTAATCAATTGCTTCATTAAAAGCTTTGGCAGTTAAAACTGCATCTTGGCCAATCATTGAATCTACAACAAATAAAGTTTCATGAGGATTTAAAGATTTTTTTAAACTCTTTATTTCATCCATCATTTTTTCATCTATAGCTAATCTACCTGCAGTATCAATTATTACAGATTTAAAACTATTTTTCTTTGCATACTTTATTGCTTCTTCAGCAATTTTTAAAGGAGATTTAGAGTTTTCATCTGAAAAAACTTCAATATTTAAATCTTTTCCTATAACATGGAGTTGTTCAATCGCTGCTGGACGATAAACATCACAAGCAACTAATAAAGTTTTCTTTCCTTTTTTTGATAAAAATCTTCCGAGTTTTCCTGTAAATGTTGTTTTACCTGACCCTTGGAGTCCTGATAATAAAATTATATTAGGATTACCATCTAGAGATAATTCTGCGGACTCCCCTCCCATTAATTCAGTTAGCTCATCAGCAACAATTTTAGTTAGTAATTGACCTGGAGAAACAGAAATTAACACATTCTGTCCAATAGCTTCATCTTTAATTTTTGATGTAATCTCTTTCGCAACTTTATAACTGACATCAGCATCAATTAATGCTCTTCTAATTTCTTTAATAGTTGCCGCAACGTTAATCTCAGTAATTCTACCCTGACCTTTTAGAACTTTAAAAGCTCTTTCTAGCTTATTACTTAGATTTTCAAACATGATATTGCAAAAATAATAATTAAAGGAAAATATGATGAATATATTTGTCTATTAGTAATTATATTTCTAAAATATTTTAATTAATGGCTAATTTTTATAAACATATCTTTTCTGTTCTAGTATTTATTTGTCTTACTGTTTATTTATTTAATCCATTATTTTTTGAAAATAAAATAATTAAACAACATGATATCGAGCAATGGAAATACTCTGCAAATGAAACTGAAGAATTTAGAAAAAAAAATAATGAAGAAGCCCTTTGGTCTAATTCTATGTTCTCAGGAATGCCTGCATACTTAATAGATGTACAATGGAGTAATGAGATAGTAAAGGGTTTTCATAAGATTTACTCTTTATTTTTCCCTCATCCAGTAAGTAATTTAATTATCTCATTTCTTTCATTTTATTTTATGCTTTTATGCTTTAGAGTAAGACCAGAAATTTCTTTATTTGGCTCTATTGGTTTCACTCTTTCATCATATATCATAATTGGAATTTTAGCTGGACATAATGCTAGAATTGGCACAATTGCTTTTCTTCCATTAATAGTTGCTGGAACTCATATGTGCATTAATTATAATAGAAATTTAGGTTTTATAATTACAGCTGTTGCTTTAGCTCTACAATTAAGATTAAACCATCTTCAAATAACTTATTATACTCTCATAATACTTATTTTCTATGGAGTAAATCTTATAATAAATTTTCATTATGAAAATAACTTGAGGAAACTATCGAAAAGAATTGGAATATTATTGCTTGCTGCAATGCTTTCTATTGGAACATTTTTTGGTCATTTATGGTCAGTTTTTGAATATTCTAATGAATCTATCAGAGGTAAATCTGAACTGACAAACAATACATCTGGACTAGAAAAAGATTATGCATTTCAGTACAGTAATGGGATTTTTGAACCTTTAACCTTATTTATTCCAAATATACTAGGAGGATCAAGTAGGCAAATATTAGAGAGAGACTCTAATCTAGGAGAAGCTTTAAGAAAAAATAATGTCTCAACAGTTCAAATAAATAATCAGTTGCGTAATGTACCAACATATTGGGGTAATCAACCTCTAACTGCACCATATTACGCAGGAGCTTTAAGTCTTTTTCTGTTAATACTTGGTATATTGATTCTAGAGAAAAAAGAAAAAAATTGGATACTCGCTTTGCTCACAGTTAGTGTTTTACTAAGTATGGGAAGTAATTTTAGTTCTTTGAATAATTTGTTTTTTGATTATTTACCAGGATATAATAAGTTCCGCTCAGTAACATTTATAATTATAATTTCATTATTCAGTATCACCTTATTTTCATCACTAACATTAGAAAAATTTTTTTCAGATATTAAAAGATATAAAACCAGTCTGCTTAAAGCATTTTATATCACATTAGGATTTTACTTTTTTATCTATTTAGTAAGTTTTACCTTAAACTTTTCGGGTTCTGTAGATACAAATTTTACTAATTTTCCTAATTGGTTTCTCGATGCTTTAATTGAAGACAGAAAAGATCTTCTACTTAAAAATCTAATTTTTGGGTCTTTTATTACACTAATTTTTGTCTCTTCAGTTCTCATCATAAACTATAAAAATTTAAGTTTTAACATTGCTTATATATTAATCAATGTATTAATGATTTTTGATCATTTAAGTCTTAACTCAAAATTAATTAGAGATGATAGAACATGTGAATTATATGGTGATTGTGCATTTATTTCAAAGAAAAACTCTGATTTTCAACTCAACCAATCAGATGAGTATATACTAGAAGATAATACTCAAAATAAGAGAGTTTTTAATCTTCAAAATCCATTCAATGAAGCAAAAACATCATACTATCATTCTTCAATTGGTGGATACCATGGAGCAAAAATTAGAAGATATCAGGACTTGATAGAGAGAAATATAAATAATGAGAGAAATAGTCTAGTTACTAAGCTTCAAGAAAATGATAGAGACTTTAGTGACTTAAATGTGCTTAATATGTTAAATGTTGGTTATTTCAAATTTGGTGAAAATAAAAATAATGTTGTAAAGAATACTTTTTCAAACGGAAATGCATGGTTTGTTAATAATATCATTAAAGTAAATTCTCCAATTGATGAAATTAACAATCTCAATAACTTTGACTCAAAAAATGATGCCATATTAGATATCTCAAATTTTAAACTCGAGAAAAGTGACTCAAATTACTCTCAAGATGGATCAATTAAAGTTCTAGAATATTCTCCTAATAAAATTGTTTATGAAACTCAAAATTCCTCAGATGCATTTATAGTATTTTCAGAAATATTCTATCCACATGGTTGGGAAGTTTATATTAATAATGAAGAAAGTAAACTCTTAAGAGTAAATTATATTTTGAGAGGAGTTGAGTTAGAAAAAGGAATCAATAAAATTGAGATGATATTTAAACCAGCAGCCTACACTACTGGAAATAAAATTATTTTAGGATCAAATATTATTATCTTGTTGCTATTAGTATTTATTTCCTTAACTGAAATAAAGAAATATTTAAAATGAAAAAAATAATTTTATTCTTTTTTATAAGTTTTTTTGGATGCACAGTTTCAAACCAAAATATGAGAAGCTTTGATTCTAAAGAAATTATTTCAAATAAGCCCACAAATATTAGTTTACTTAACAGATTACGTTCTAACCCGGGAATTTATATACAAGGATCTGGTAATGATGCTAAAGTTTTTACTAAAGGAATCTCAAGTATAAATAATCAGAAAGAAATGTTGTTTATTTTAAATGGAGTTCAAGTTGGTTCATATTCTAAAATTGTTAATATTTTAAATCCAGAAAGTATAAAAAGTATTACAGTGTTAAAGAATGCTAATGATATTGCTATATATGGTTTTAATGGCTCTGGTGGTGTAATATTGATTAAAACTAAATAAATTAGATAAATGAAAAATTTTTATATATTCTTGATTCTGACTACCATGTATTCATGTCAAGTAAACAATGTATCATCATCTACTGATGACCCAAAAACAAAAACTACATTAAGTCTACTAGATAGATTAAGATCTTTGCCGGGGCTTAGAATTAGTGGTTATGATGAAAGAAATGCTGAGATATATTTAAGAGGACAGACTAGTGTTAAATATTACCAAGAGGTCCTATTTTATGTTAATGGAAATAGAGTTGGTAATTATGTTTCAGCATATCAACTTGTTCTTCCAGAAAATATTAAAAGTATCAAACTTTTAAAATCTTCTGCAGAGCTAAGCATTTACGGTGCAGATGGAAGAGATGGAGTTATACTGATTGAAACAATTAATTAAAATATTTTAGGAAAAAAAATTGGAGTAGTCTTTTTATAAATTAGATATTCTTTATCTCTACCCCATCTTTTATTTGCAATTTCTTCAAGTAAATTAATACCACTTACTTTTGTTAATAAGAGATATACAAATACTGGAGTAAGTAGAATTATATACTTGAAGTTATCAATATAACCAAATGAAGCTATGGTAATTCCTAACCATAAAATAAACTCACCAAAATAGTTTGGATGCCTACTTTTTGACCATAAACCAGTAGAAATAAATTTACCTTTATTGTACTTATTAAAGTTAGATTTTTGATAGTCAGCTATAATCTCAAATAAGAAGCCAATTAACCACACAAATGTTCCTACTACTGCATAAATATTTAGCTCGGAATTGTATGATGATATTACTATCAGAGCAGGAAAAAGACACATAAAGACCCACATGCCTTGTAACATAAATGTCATTAAAAACCATGAGAAAGAATATTTTATCTTCTTAAATCTAATATCTTCACCAGACTTTTTAACTCTGAAAAATAAAAATAAACTTAGTCTTGTAGCCCATATAATGACCATAGATCCAATTAGTAAAGAGATTACATCTACACTCTCATAACTATTTTTAATGATAAGAGCTATTACTATAGTAGATATGTAGGTAATACCACCTGTAAGGTCGTAATAATGTTCAGTCTTAAATATAAAAGATGGTATAAATACAATTATTTGGATAGCAAAAATCCAAAACCATAAATAATAGACTAGTGACATTTCTGATACAGGTAAAGTAGAAAGCTGTAGATAGTTAGGAATAGAATAACTTAATATAAATGTGAAAAAGAGAACAAAAATTATTACTAAGTATCTAATTAAAATCATTTGTTAAGTTTATTTTTTAATTTACAATAATTAAAACTCTTACTTATCTTTACAAAAAACAAAGTATTATGAAGAAAATATTATTTATTCTCTTATCCTTTTCTATCATTTCTTGTAAAAATTCAGATAAGTTTTCTCTATCATCCCCAGATGGAAAAATTGTTCTAAATTTTAAATTGTTAGAAGGAGTTCCTATCTACAGTGTTTCTAAAGAGGGTAAAAGTATTGTAGAATTATCCAAACTCGGCCTTATATTAAAAAATGAAAAGAATTTAAGTAAAGATTTTAACGTACTGGGGTCAAAGAAAAAGAATTCTGATAAAAAATGGACTCCTCTGTATGGAGAGAAGAAAAATATCAGAGATAATTATAATGAATTAGAAATTTCACTAATAAATAATATCTCTCCTATAAATATAATTTTTAGAGCTTACGATGATGGTGTAGCTTTTAAATATTTCATTCCTGAAGATAATCAACTAGATAATTATGATATTATTGATGAAGTTACAGAGTTTAATTTATCGGCTAATGATTCTGCTTTGTGGATACCAGCATTTTCATATAGAAGATATGAATTCTTGTACGCATTCTCTTCTGTCGATGAGATCTCAAAATCTTACTACTCTAAAAATGTTGAAGATATTTCTTACGATACTTTGGGTATAGATGCGGCACATACACCCTTAACTATTAAGAAAAATGATGGGAGTTTTATTAGTATTCATGAGGCTAATCTTGTTAATTACTCTAGTATGACCTTATCTCCTAAAGGAAATGGAGATTTAGAAGTTGAGTTGTACCCATGGTCTGATGGCATAAAAGTTAAATCAGATAATGGGATTCAATCCCCTTGGAGAACTATTCAAATAGCAAACACATCATCAGAATTATTAGATTCAGACCTTATCCTTAATTTAAATGATGACCCAGATGAAAATATGGATTTTTCTTGGGTAGAGACAGGAAAGTATATGGGTGTTTGGTGGGAAATGATTGGCACAAATGAATCTACTTGGTGGCCATCTAAATACCATGCTGCTAATAATAATAAAGTAAAAAAATACATTGATTTTGCATCAGAACATGGATTTAATGGTCTTTTAGTAGAAGGTTGGAATAAAGGTTGGTACCCAGAATGGTGTTGCTCAGGTAATGGAATTCCATTCAGTTTTACTGAATCTCTTGAGGATTTTGATATAGAATTATTATCAGAATATGCAACTAATAAAAATATTTCAATCGTAGGTCATCACGAGACTGGTGGACAAATTCAAAATTATGAAAATCAGTTAGAAGAAGCATTTAAGCTTTACAATAGAAATGGTATAAAAAATATTAAAACGGGATACGTAAATGATGTAAGTAAGAATATTAAAAGATATGATGAGGACGGTAATTTACATATGGAGTGGCATCATGGTCAGTTTATGATAAATCATTTTGAGAAAGTCATTAAGCTTGCTGCAAAATACAAATTAAATATTATTACGCACGAACCTATTAAAGACACGGGTCTCAGAAGAAAATACCCTAACTATATTTCTAGAGAGGGAGCAAAAGGCCAGGAATTTAATGGTTTTTGGACAAATGGTGTAAATCATGCAACTGATTTACCTTTTACAAGGATGTTAAGTGGCCCAATGGATTATACTCCAGGAATTTTTCAACTTAATAATTTTAGGTTCGACTCTCCAGAGTCAAGAAAAATTGATAAAGGGGCTATTGTTCCCTCTACTATTGGGAAGGAACTTGCTCTATATATTGTATACTACTCTCCTATGCAGATGGCAGCAGATTTACCCAAACACTATAATAAACATTTAGATGCATTTGAATTTATAAAAAATGTTCCCGTTAACTGGTCTGAAAAATTAATATTAGATAGCCAGTTTAGAGAGTATATTGTAACAGCTAGAAAAGATTATAGCTCAAATAATTGGTATGTTGGAGGAATTTCTAATGAGAATGAAAGAAATATTAGTATTGATTTTAATTTTCTTGATAGAAATAAGAAATATTCATTAGTACTCTACTCTGATACTGATAATACTCACTGGGAAAAGAATCCAATGGAATACAAAATAGAAAAAAAGGATATTACTTCTTCAGACGTGCTTGACATCTACATTGCTCCTGGTGGTGGTTTTGCTATGGAGATAATTGAAAATTAATTAATTAGTGACAAGCTAAATTATATTTTTTTAGTCTGTAATAATTATAAGGTAAAGGAGTAATAAAACCAGCTAATAGCATAGGAATAATAACATAAATGTTGATAGTTGCTCCACCAGTAATTAAATAATCTACAGTATTCATAGCTAATTCCATACTAATCATACTAATCAGTGACATACCAACAGCAGTTTTAAATGCAGAACTAAGAGTTTGAGATAAACTCAAAATAAATGTTTCCAAAGCAATTGATGTAAGGATTCCATTAAATACAGCAAGAGCCATTATCTGATGTGTAGGTAAAGAATAAGATGTATACTGAAAAAATAATATAGTTCCAAAGTCTCCCAAAGAACAACCCAATAGACACCAAAATGTATTAATTGAAGCTTTTTTCCAGGTGGATTTACATTTCCAAGAAACTGAACCTGCCATAATTATTTAATCAATTAATAAACAATCCTCATCAAATTTTAAAATTCCTACTTCAGCTAATTTTACAATAAAAATATACTCCCCATCTAATAATTTTATCTTTCTAGAGTGTAAAATTTTATTTGTTGAGTAATTTTCATAAAGAAAATCTCTAATACAATCAGGGAGTTCAAAATCAGATAATTTTCTACATCTATCTTTTTTATTTTTATTTGAGTTACATTCAGAAATTATCGACTTAAGTTCATCTTCATTATATAATGAAATAATTTCTTCATTCCCATCATCATTCTTAATAATTATTTTAAAAGGAAAAATACGTGAGGGTTTTTCTTTTACATCTGGATTATTTTTATACCAACTCTCAATTTTTGATTTGTCTTCATAAGAATCTATTGTTATTACTGAACTGTCTGGCATTAAAATATCATAAGGGAAAACAACCTCAAAACATTTTTCTCTTAGATCATCTTTATCTTCGTCTTTACCATGATCTCTTTTCCCTTTATTTCTTTTTCCGTTTTTATATTTTTCTTTATTAAATGGATGGTTCAAAACATCTTTCAATAATCCATCCTCATCAAATGACAAGCGCTTATTATTATCAAGGTTTGCTTCAAAACCGTAAGTATTTTTACCGATAAGAATATATGCATTTTCAATTTCATTAGAGGGATACTCTTTAGCAATAAATGACATAGATTCAGGAGCTAAGTAGGAATTATCTAACTCGTAGAGCACAATATCTTCTGGGTTTTCACCAGGAAGTTTAAGAGAATCTAAAAATTCATTACAAGAAGTAATTAGAAGAATTATTATTGGTAGAAGAGTAAAAAGCTTAGCAGATTTCATGTTAAATAATTTTATTTAATAAATATAATATATATACGAATTATGAATAAATTTATTGCACAAATATATTCATAATGAAAGACTGGAATAATGAAATTACCAAGGATAGTTGGCGTATTTTAAAATATAATGCTGAGACAGTTACTGGATTTGAAAAATTAATTGAGGTAGGCCCATCAATCTCAATTTTTGGTTCGGCAAGAACGCCAAAAAGCGACCCTTACTATAAAAAAACTATTGAGATAGCAAAAATGATTTCAAAAATGGGATTTGGTGTTATCTCAGGTGCAGGACCAGGTATTATGGAAGCTGCTAATAAAGGAGCAAAACTAGCAAATGGTAAATCTATAGGCTTAAGAATTAATTTACCATTTGAGTCTTTTACAAATAAATATGTGGATGACGAGTATCTGTTAAGATTTGATTATTTTTTTGTTAGAAAACTAATGTTCCAGAAATATTCTCAAGGTTTTATAGTTATGCCTGGTGGATTTGGCACCCTTGATGAATTATTTAATGCTCTCACATTAATCCAGACGAAAAAATCTAAACTTTTTCCGATAATTCTTGTTGGCAAAAAACATTATGGGCCTCTGTTAAATTGGATTAAAAATTCTCTTTCAAAAAATAATTTGATTTCCCCCAAAGACGTTGATTTAATCAATTTAGTGGAAGAGAAAGATGAGGTTAAAGAAATACTATCTTCTTTTTACAAAAAACATAAGATCGATATTAATTTCTAATAGTTAGTTTAAATCGTCTTTGTAAGGAGTTGGCAGTATTATTTTTTTAGCTCTATAAAATTTCTCCCATTCATCTAGCATTGTTAAGTATATAGCATTCTTTTCATTACTTAAATTTTTCCTTTCAGATATATCAGAGAGACTGTACAATTCGAATTTATTTTTCTCAAAAGGAATTGAGTTATTTACTAACTTCCAACCACCTTTTATAAGAACTGAGTTTCCACTGTGCTCAAAAGAAAATACATAATCAGCATCATGAACATACTCTTTTTCTTGTCTTAAGTAAGGTAGAAAACTCTCACCAACAGGAAATGAGTTATCTATATCTACTATATCATAAATAGTTGGAGCTACATCTAGTACAGTAATAAATTCATCAGAAATTCTTTTAGATTTATTCTCTAAACCATAGATAAGAAAAGGTGATCTCATCCCTCCAGAGTTAGTAAACCCTTTGTACTTCTTAAATGGATTTGTTATTACATCTGCCCAGTTTTTTCCAAGTGAAATAAATGACTCTGGTAATCCCATAATTTCATAATCATAGGAAAATTTATCTTTAATATAATTCCCATATGTGCTGTTATAATAAAAATCTTCTCCTGCAGCTCCATTATCTGACATAAAAACTATAACAGTATTTTCAAGTTTATTTGTTTCCTTCAAGTAAGATATTATTCTGCCAATATTAAAATCTAAATTTGCAATCATGCCAGCATATATCTCCATTTTTTTTGATTCAACTTTTTTTTCAAAATCAGATAATGACTCCCATTTTGTTAAAAAATTTTTATTTATATAATCAGAGTCATTGTCAATTATATTTTTATTAATTAGGTTTTGAATTCTTAGATTCTTAATATACTCATACCCCTTATCATATACACCTTTATATAAATTTGAGAAATTTGTATCAACTTGTAATGGCCAGTGCGGTGCAGTAAAAGAAAGATATCCAAAAAATGGATTATCATCTGAGGAGTGCATAAAATCAATTATTCTGTCAGTGTAAACATCAGAAGAATATTTTCCTTCCTCCCATAATTTCCTCTGTCCATTAACAGAAAATGCAGTGTCTGGGTACCCTAAAATGGGTTTATTATTATCATAATGAGTAAAAGCACCCGGTAATAGTGTAAATGTATTATCAAAACCTCGAAAATAAGGATCGCTTCCAAGATGCCATTTACCTGACATAAAGGTTTTATATCCTTTATCTTTCAAAACTTCGGGGATAATTTTAACTCTGTTGGACAAAACACCTTCATATCCATAAAAATCTGAGTTATACGCTTGTATTCCTATTCCTGCGACATGATTATCATTCCCAGACAATAACATTGCGCGAGATGGAGCACAGAGAGGAGAAGAATAATAATTTGTAAAAACATTCCCATTTTCAGCTAAATAGTCAATGTTTGGAGTACTAATTTCGCTTCCAAAAAAACTAATATCTGAATACCCTAAATCATCAGCTAGTATAATCAACACATTTTTATTTTCAACCCTCTTAAAATCTGAGCAAGAAATAATAAATATGAAAAAAATAAAATTATTTTTTTTTAAAAAACTCAACATTATAGATCCTTAAGCTTTTAGAGAAATCATCCTGAATATTAAATTCAACAAGTAATTTTTCTCTCCATTTCTCATCCTTATCAGTAATAAAGGTATTTCCTTCCCACCACTCAAGATTAAAATTTTTTATATTATTATTTACATCAATATTCAAATAATTTTTTCTTGATTTCTTATCTCTAATCAATTTAACAACAATATCCCCGTACATTTCGTGAGAGTATTTTCCTTCAAAATTTTTTAAATCAGTAGATAAAACTTTTAAAGTATCTCTACTTGAAAAAGTGTCAAAGTATACCTTTTTATATTTTTCATTTCTCTCGCTATATAAATCATAAACTTCTTTATTCCAATCTCTTGAATCATCATCAAATAGTAATAGATCAAAAACTTTATAAATAATAGCATGTCGTAATTCAGCTCCATCCATGTTAGCAAATACTTGGACACCAATATTCTTATCTCTAACCATAGCAATTATTGCCACAAGGCCCTGTAAACTTCCAGTATGCATATCAATTTTATATCCTCTATAATCATGCTGAAACCAACCCAGACCATATGTCTTCCATTTTGGATTCGTAAGCTCTGCTGTAGGATAAAAAGATTTACCTACAATAATTTGAGGCTCAAAAATATAATTGTATGTTTCTATGGAAAGAATTCTATCTCCATTTATAACCGTCTTATTTAATAAAAACTTTAGGTATTTTTCCATATCATCAACACATGACCACATCATCCCCGCAGCACCAATTTGATCTGAGATAGTGAAGGGAACATTAACAATACCTTCTTCATAATCTATCATATGAGGATAAGTATAATTACCATAATCAAAAATATCTCTTGACCAGACTAAGGTACACTCTAAACCTATCGGATTTAAAATATTATCCTGAATAAACATCTGCCATGATTTACCTGAAATCTTTTCTATAAGTTTTCCAGCAATAACGTACATTATATTTTGATAAGTATATCCACCTCTAATTGGATATTTCTTCTCAGATTTTGAAAACTTTTCAAGTAATTCATCTACTGAAGTGCTGTCCGTAGTCCATAACCTATCCTCATTACCTATTCCTAAATTATGAGTTAATAAATCTTTTATTCTAGCTTCTTTTGTTATATATGGGTCAGAAAGTTTAAATTCAGGTAGATGATCCACTACTTTATCTTCCCATAAAAGAGAGTCCCTATCAACTAAAATGCCTAAGCCCATAGCTATAAAGGCTTTTGTAGTAGATGCCATTGAGAAAATAGTTTTGGAGTCAACACTATCATTCGTCAAATAATTTTTTATTCCATAGGTCATCTTGAAAACCGTTGAATCATTTTCAACTACAACAACACTCATACCAGGAATTTCCCACATGCTTTTTCCATTTTTCACAAATTCATTAATAATATCACTTTTTTCTTGAGCAAAGGGCTCGGTGCTATGAATTAGGATTAAAAAAATAAATAAAGTTCTCATATCTTATTTAACATCTTTAACAATTCTAAAACCGATATGAGAAGCTCCTGAATCAGGAGTATTTTTCATTCTCATTGAGTTTCTGTACCCTTTACAATATGATTTATTACAGAGAAAACTTCCTCCTCTGAGTACTCTTTTAGTTGCAAAAGGCTCACTTGGATCAAAACTTGATTCTGGACCTTTAGGATTATCTGAGAGCTTATTTATTAAAGAAGAGTAATAGTTATAGCTGTAATAATCTGAACACCATTCCCAGACATTTCCTGCCATATCATATAATCCAAAATTATTTGCAGGGTACGACTTTACCGGAGAAGTTGATTCATAACCATCTAATTCAGTGTTATTACTAGGAAATTCTCCATCCCATGTATTAGCGAATCGACTTAAATCAATATCATCACCCCAAGAAAATTTTTTATTCACTAGACCAGCTCGAGATGCATACTCCCACTCTGCTTCAGTCGGTAGCCTTCCCCCTTTCCATTCAGCATAAGCAACTGCATCATACCAACTAATTTGAGTAACTGGATAATTATCTTTTCCCATAATACTTGTACCCTCCCCTCCAGGGTGTCTCCAGTTAGCTCCTGGAATTAACTCCCACCAAAGTGCATGATTATCCAATTTTTTTACTTCTTGATTTTTTTTAAATACAAGTGAGGATGGAGCAAATAGACTTTCGTCTGGTTTAGGAGTATTGGGAGGAAGATCTTTCTTAATTTCATCCCAATCAATCTCTTTCTCAGCAGTAGTTATGTATCCTGTTTGATCCACAAATTCTTTAAATTGAGAATTAGTTACCTCTGTCTCATCCATCCAAAAGGAATTTATTCTTACTTCATGAACAGGATATTCATCGGGGTTAGCATCTTCATCACTACTACCCATATAAAAAAGATTCCCTTCTATAAAAACCATCCCAGTAGTATCAAAAACATTGGAATGTTTAACTTCATTATTTGTGCATGAAAAAATGAAAATAAATAATATTGAAATGATTCTTAACATAATTCAATCAATAAATTAATTAATAATAGATATTTTAATTAGAAAAGATTTAAAAATTATAATTAAACTTATTTAATTCCCAAAAATACCTTTCCTCCACTAGCTTTATTAGCTCATCATCATAATAATCAGAAAGCATCTTCCTCTTTTTACCAATATTTTTTTTTATAATATGTTTTGGCTGTGGAAGATCTAAATGTTTAAATAATTTTGGAATTTCTAAGCTAAAATCTTCAAGCCTGATAACTTTATCTACTAATATCTCCTTATTTTCATCAAAAATTAAATTCTCAAGAGAATATGTTCCATATTTTCTCCATCTATGGTAATCTTTTCCTCCTCCTCCTCCATTATTATTTTTTGTATTAATAAGCCACTTTTTAAATGATGGTTTAATAATATTAGGTCTTCTCTTATATATCATTTCAAATAATGAAATGAGTCTATAGAAGGGATTTCTTGTGCTAATTATTTTATAATAATCTTTATAATTCCATCCTAGATTTTGAAAAATTAATTTAGTCTCCTGGGGAGAGATGTGAGTATAAAAAGGTTGTTTTTCACTCCGATTTTTAAAATTATTTAAAACTCTTACATCAGAATAAGGATCAAACATCTCCCTAAGACTATCTGAACCAGTCTTAGGATTACAAAATAGAATAAATTTATGTTGATGAGATATTCTCATCCTACAAATTAAAAAAATAATTAGTATGTATAAAGAGGTTTTTATTAAGTTTAAAAGATGAAAAAATTATTAATTCTACTGATACTATTTTGTTGTTCAACAACTAATAATGAAAACGCATCAAAAAATCAAAGTTTAAAATATGAAGATCTAGTTCTACTTTTTAATGATTGGAGAAACTTTGAAAACCCCCCACTTCTTGGTGGTGCTCCAGATTACACTAAAGAAAGATTTGAGAAAGACCAAAATCAATTTTTAGAGTTAAGAGAAAGATTACATTCATTTGATATTGATAACTGGACCATTAAAGAACAAATTGACTGGCATATAGTAAGAGCTGAAATGAACGGTTACGACTTTAATTACAGAGTTCTTAAGCCTTGGGAGAGAGATCCTGCCTTTTACCAGACAATATGGATGCATCAGAGCGATGTACCAGCCCACGAGGGACCAACAAACCACGGAGTCCTTGAGTTCTGGATGTATGAAATCCCTCTAGACAAAGAGTCTGAGAAAAAGATACTAAGGAAATTAAAATCTATTACCCCATTTCTAGAGCAGGCGAGAAAAAACTTGATAGGTAATGCCAAGGAGTTGTGGGATGCAGGCATCCAAAATCTTAGACAGCAAAGAGATAATTTAATTGTTATCAAAACATCCCTTGACCTTGAAGAAGATAATATAATTAATTATGAGATAGATGAAGCAATAAATTCAACAGATAAATTTATAAGTTGGTTAGAAGAAGAGTCAAAGAATAAGACTGGACCATCAGGAATAGGGAAAGAGAACTATACGTGGTACCAACAAAATGTCCATCTCCTACCCATGACCTGGGAAGATGAGGTTAGGTTATTGCAAAGAGAGCTAGACAGGGCATGGTCTTCACTAAAACTTGAGGAGCACAATAACAGAAATTTACCTGAACTTAAGCCAGCAAACACAGAAGAAGATTTTAAGATCTTGACAGAAAAGGGAGTGACAAGATTTATAGACTTTATTAAAGAAAAAGAAATTATGCCTTTTAAAGTCAATATGGAGCCAGCTTTGAGAGATCATATGGGGAAATTTGTTCCTGAAGAAGAAAGAAACTTCTTTAATATAGGACTACATATCGATCCTTTACCTCTCTACTCTCATTTTGTTCATTGGTTTGATCTAGCTGAGATGAGAGATAATCCACACGAGAGCC
>JAYPVV010000019.1:0-22228 GCA_038134805.1 Marinoscillum sp.
TGGTTAAAACAGATTTTTATTATTACGAGATAACACCTGTAGAGTACTATAATACCCCTTATCAGAGGAAGAGAGATAAGATTGTTGGTATGACATATTTAGAGCAAGAGAGATAATTCTAAATATTTAAATTAAAAAATGCATTTATATTAATTCGTAATTATATTTAAATCCTGAATGGAAAACAGGAAAAATACGTATACTGAAGATAGTATTAAGTCATTAGATTGGAAAGAACATATACGTGCACGTCCTGGAATGTATATCGGCAAGCTTGGAGATGGTTCAGCTAAAGATGATGGTATCTACGTGCTAATTAAAGAGGTTATTGATAACTCTATTGATGAGCACCTTATGGGTCATGGGAAGATCATAAATATTAAGGTTAAAGATCATAAGGTTGAAGTTAGAGATTATGGTAGGGGTATACCTCTAGGTAAAGTAATTGATTGCGTTTCGAAAATAAATACTGGAGGAAAATATGATTCAGAAGCTTTCCAGAAATCTGTTGGACTCAATGGAGTAGGGTTAAAAGCAGTAAATGCTCTCTCTACTAAATTTCATATAGATTCTTTTAGAGAGGGAGAGAGAAAGCACGCAGAGTTTGAGAAGGGAAATACAACGCTTGATGAAAATATTAATAAGACTGAAGAGAGAAATGGTACTTATATCATGTTTGAGCCTGATAATTCCATTTTTAAAAATTACCATTATATCCCAGAATACCTTGAAGATCAGATATGGAACTATGCTTACTTAAATTCAGGCCTTACCTTAAACTATAATGGTAAAAAGTATCACTCAGAGAATGGACTTCTAGACTTACTAGAGAGTAAAACTGATCCTGAAAGTCTTAGATATCCAATAATTCACTTCAAAGGAAATGATATAGAGTGTTCTCTTACACACACTAACAATTACGGAGAGGAATATTATTCATTTGTTAATGGACAGTATACTACTCAGGGAGGTACTCATCTAGCTGCATACAAAGAGGCTATTGTCCGTGCTATTAGAGAGTTTTATAAGAAAGATTATGATGCAACTGATATCAGAACTAGTGTGACTGGATCGATTGCTATTCGTGTCCAAGAACCAGTTTTTGAGTCGCAGACAAAGACAAAACTTGGATCTCTAAACATAAGTCCAGACGGACAGACTGTACGTTCATTTGTTAATGATTTCGTGAAAAAAGAACTTGATAACTATCTCCATAAAAACCCTGAAACTGCACAAGCTCTGCATAAAAGAATTCTTCAGTCTGAGAGAGAGAGGAAAGAGATTGCTGGTATTAAAAAGTTAGCAAATGAGAGAGCTAAAAAAGCTAAAGTTCATAATAAAAAGCTAAGGGATTGTAGAATTCATCTCAATGATAAAAATGGTGAAGAAGAGCTGAAAGGAAGTTCAATGATATTTATTACTGAAGGTGACTCAGCTAGTGGATCAATTACAAAGTCAAGAGAAGTGCAAACACAAGCTGTTTTTAGTTTGAGAGGAAAACCATTTAACTGTTTTGGGTACACGAAGAAAATTGTCTACGAGAATGAAGAATTTAATCTTCTTCAACACGCTTTGAATATTGAAGATGGTTTAGATGGATTGAGATATAATAAAATTGTTATTGCAACTGACGCAGATGTCGATGGCATGCACATTAGACTACTTTTGCTCACATATTTCCTTCAATTTTTTCCTGATTTAGTTAAAATGGGACATGTTTACATACTTGAAACACCTCTTTTTAGAGTCAGAAATAAGAAAAAAACATTTTACTGTTATGATGATAAAGAAAGAAATAAAGCTGTGGAAGAACTTGGAAAAAATTCTGAAATTACTAGATTTAAGGGGTTAGGTGAAATATCTCCATCCGAGTTTAAAAATTTCATAGGTGAAAATATTCGTTTAGAGCCAGTTATTTTAAATAAAAAATCAAAAATTAACGACCTTTTATCATTTTATATGGGTAAAAACACACAGGAAAGACAAGAGTTTATTATTGATAAATTACGAGTTGAAAAAGATTTAATTGAAATTGAGGAATGAGCAATGATCACCTAAATGAAGAGCTAGAGCAACTTCAATCACACGAAAACCCAATATCTGACCTTTATGAAGATTGGTTTTTGGATTATGCCTCATATGTTATTCTAGAGAGAGCGATTCCTTCTATTGATGATGGCCTTAAGCCAGTTCAGAGAAGAATTCTGCATTCTATGAATCTTATTGAAGATGGTAGATATAATAAATGTGCTAATATTATAGGAAGTAGTATGCAGTTCCATCCACATGGAGACGCATCAATCGAAGATGCACTTGTTAATATAGGTCAGAAAGATCTTCTAATTGATACACAGGGAAATTGGGGTGATGTAAGGACAGGAGATAAAGCTGCAGCATCTAGATATATTGAAGCAAGATTATCAAAATTTGCTTTAGAGACACTATTCAATGATAAGACAACGGAATGGAAGCTATCATACGATGGAAGAAAGAAAGAGCCAGTCAATTTACCAGTAAAGTTTCCACTTCTACTTGCTCAAGGTGTTGAAGGTATTGCTGTGGGACTATCAACCAAGATAATGCCTCATAATTTCTGTGAGCTTTTAAAATCATCTATATCTCACTTGAAAGGTAATTCTTTCAAACTATATCCAGATTTTCCAAATGGTGGTTTAGTTGATATAACAGAGTACAATGATGGTAAAAGAGGTGGTAAAATACGTGTGAGAGCAAGAATTAAAGAAGTTGACAAAACAAAACTTATAATTGAAGATATACCATATAATGTAACTACTACTACTTTAATTGATTCAATAATTAAAGCAAATGATAAAGGAAAAATAAAAATTAAAAAAGTAGTAGATAATACAGCAGAGAATGTTGAAATTCTTATTCATTTAAACAAAAATCAGTCACCAAGTATCGCTATTGATGCATTATATGCTTTCACAGACTGTGAGGTATCAATTTCCCCAAATGCTTGTGTAATTGTAAATGAAAAACCTCAATTTCTGGGTGTTAAAGAAATATTAAAGTATTCTACAGAATCTACTAAAAACCTACTAAAGAAAGAGTTGGAAATAAGGAGAGACGAATTAAAAGAGAAAATACTCTTCTCTACTCTAGAAAAAATTTTTATTGAAAATAAGATTTATCAGCTTATTGAGAAATGTGAGACTTGGGAAGATGTTTTAAACACAATTGATAATGGTTTAGAGCCATTTAAGAAAGATTTTTATAGAGCTATAACAAAAGATGATATAATTAGACTTACTGAAATTAAAATTAAAAGAATTTCAAAGTTTGATAAAGACAGACTAGATGATATTTTAATTAAGCTCAATGAAGAGTTATCAAAAACATTAAAAAATTTAAAAAATATTATAGAATACACTATTGATTACTATTATAACATTCTTAATAAGTATGGTAGTGGTAGAGAGAGAAAAACAGAAATATTAAAATTTGATACAATAAAAGTTAAATCTGTAGCAGCTAATAATATCAAGTTATATATAAATAGAAAGGAAGGGTTTATAGGTTCAGGAATTAGAAAAGAGGAATTTGTTTGTAATTGCTCAGATATTGACGATATAATTACTTTCTGTGCTGATGGTTCCTATAAAATTGTTAAAATTCAAGATAAAGTGTTTGTTGGAAAAAACATTATTTTAGCTCAAATTTGGAAGAAAAGTGACAAGAGAATGGTATTTAATGCCGCTTACTTTGATGAGAACTCAGGATATTCTTATGTGAAAAGATTTCAGGTAATTTCAGCAACAAAAGATAAAATTTATAACATTGGTAAAAATGAAAAAGGAACAAAACTTCTATATCTTGCCTCTAGACCAAATGGAGAATCAGAGATAGTAACCACCTATATTCATTCTTCACAGAAAGCGAGAAAAAAAGTTTTTGATTATGATTTTTCGGAAATTGAAATAAAAGGTAAGTCATCAATAGGAAATTTACTTTCAAAGTATAGAGTTAGGGCAGTGAAAGAAAAAAGCTTAGGAATTTCTACTCTTTCAGGAATAAAGATTTATTATGATAACTCAATAGGAAGGCTTAATACTGAGAGTAGGGGTGATTACTTAGGTAAATTTGATGGAGATGATATGATTCTCGTTGTATACAATGACGGAAATTATGAACTAACATCTTTTGAACTTACAAATAGATATGATTGGAATAATATAATGTTTCTCGATAAATTCGATACTAAGGGTGTAATTTCTGCAATTTACTTCGATGGTAATCTTAATAATTATTATGTAAAAAGGTTTAGTATTGAGACAACAACACCTAACAAAAAGTTTCCATTCATTTCTCAAGAAAAGAGATCAAAATTAGAGTATTGTACTTATAAATCAGGTGAAACTATTACCTTTAAATATTATTCTAATAAAAAACTAAAATCATCTGAGTTAGAACTAGATTCATTTATTGAAGTCAAAGGATGGAAGTCAATAGGCAATAAAATATTATTAGATAAGATCAGATCAGGTACATTTACACTTCTCGAGGAAAATAATGATACAAAAAATGAATCAAGAGTTGATTTGATGAATGATATTAAAAAAAATAAAACTATTGATAGAGAAAATACAGAAAATTATAATGTTGGAGAAACTTTGGAGCTAGACTTAGATTCGGATCAATTAAATTTATTTAATGAAAAAGATTAAGATAGCTGTAGATATTGGAAATTCAAATGTTGTCATTGGCTTGTTCAGTGATAATAAATGGGAAAAAATTTATCGTCTTAGTTCAAAAAAAAATATTAGTTACTGGTCATTTAAGAATAAGTTAAAAAAAATTGTATCTCTTAATGATTTCAATCCCTCACAAGTAGAATCAATTGTAATTAGTAGCGTAGTACCAACTCTTACTGATATTGTAAGACTCACTTGTTCAGATATGTTTTCAGAGAATATTTATATAATAAAAGCTAAGGATGTAAACCAAGTAAAAATCAATATTGACAATGTGAATGAAATAGGTACAGATTTAGTATGTAATGCTGTTGAAGCATCAAGTATATACAAGGAAAATGTAATAGTTGTCGATTTTGGAACAGCGTTAACATTTACAGTTGTTTCTCAAAATAAGGAAATTCTTGGCGTAAATATTGTCCCTGGACTTCAAACAGCAATAAACTCCTTATATAAGAATACAGCTAAGCTTCCTTCTATTGAAATTGATTTGCCAGATAAGGTAATTGGGAAAAATACGATACATTCAATTCAGAGTGGTATAATGTTTGGATACGCTGGTCTTATAAAGGAAATGATAAAAAAAATTACTTCAGAATTAACTGGGGATACGAAAATTATTGCAACTGGAGGATTATCTAAATTTGCCGTCTCCCTTAAAGGATATTTTAATGATATAATACCATCATTAACGTTGGATGGAATGATTAAGATATTAGATGATATTCAGAAAAAAAAGCAATAAATCAATAGAAATTTTAAACAAAAATTAAATTTTTAAGTATATATATTTATTAATTAAGTCCTTAAATTAAGTTTTTATGAAAAGTGTTATAACATGTGATATGGAAGGAAGAGTTCTCACAATGAACGATGCTGCTGAACAAATATTTGGTTACAAAAAAGAAGAAATTATTGGTAAAAAAAGAGTATCAATTTTTTCTCCAGGTGAAGTGGTTATACAAAATGTTGGTAACTGGCTCTCAACGGCAGATAAACTTGGTGAATATGTTGGGAAGACATACTTTCTTAAGAAAGATGGCACAAAAATTAATGCTAAAATAAGTATCAGGCCAACATTTGCAGATGGTAAAAGTAAAGCTCAAACTGGTTACTGCGGTGTTACTGAAGTAATAAATGAAGATGTTACCGTCCCAATAAATCTTTCAACTAAAATTATCAAAGGTGTAGCTATCACTAGAATTCCATTCACTACTGCTTCAATTTTTCCTATGCTTGCTATAGCATCATATTATGCTGGAATTGGAGATGGTCTTTTCAGCGTTATGAATCTGCTGTTAGCTGTACTTGGAGTTTTATTATTACATTTATCTTCAAATGTCTTTAATGACTATTTTGATGTTAAGGATGGTACTGATGAAGAAAATAATGAGTATTTTCAGCCTGGGGGAGCAGCTATTACTGGTGGTAGTAGAGCTATTGAACTAGGAATTATTACTTTAAATAAGACTAGATTCGTTGCGAGGTCTTTACTATTATTTTCATTACTTATTGCATCTTTTCTATTTTATAATATATTTCTAGTGACTGACTCAACAACCAATATCCAGGGTGCTCTAGGAGTTGGTTTGCTAGGACTATTTTTAGGATATTTCTATACAGCACGACCACTTAGATTAGTAGCTAGAAGAGGTTTAGGTGAGTTAGCTATATTCCTAGCTTTTGGACCTTTATTAACTCTTGGAACTGGTTATGCAATATCCGTAGAGTCAATTGAGTTATTTTCAAATAATTTTAATTTATTATTACTTTTAGGTGTTCCGTTTGGTCTCTTAACTACTAATATTCTCTATATTAATCAGTTTCCAGATGCTAATAGTGATGCCCTAACTGGTAAGAATCATTTGGTTGTTACTCTTGGAAAAAAAGCTGCTAGGTGGGGATATTTAATTATCCTTTCTTTAGCTTTTTATTCTTCTTTTCTTTTGAATGATTTACTTAATACTCATGAATATTTTAATGATAAATTTTTCTTGTCAGGAAACGTTATTCTTTTTGTATATGGTCTATCAATTTTCAGAAATATGTATTTAAATTATGAAAATAGAGAACTTGTCAAGTCAAATATTCAAACTATAATTCTCCAAACACTTTTCTGTATTTTTTACATCATTTCGTTAAATCTATTTTTCATTTGATGAGATTGTATATACTCAGACACGCTGAGACAGAATTTAATAATAAGGGTATAATTCAAGGTTCAGAAGTTGATAGTGATATTAATAAAACAGGTCTTTATCAGGCCAAACGTTTTTATGAATATTATAAAAATATAGATTTTGAAAAAGTCTATACCTCAAATCTTAAAAGAACTTTTCAGAGTGTTTATTCTTTCATAGAAAATGGTCTTCCTTATGAAAAATTAGAAGAATTTAATGAAATAAGTTGGGGAATTAATCAAGGAAAGAGTGATAGTATAAATGAATATTCCAGTCTTATAAATTCTTGGTTAGAAGGAAATCTAGATAATAAATTTGAAAATGGTGAGTCACCAAATCAGATGTCCATAAGACTTGAGAGGGGTATAAATAAAGTCATTAGTGATGGCCATAATACTGTATTGCTTTGTATTCATGGTCGAGCTCTAAGGATATTATTATCTAAAATAGTTGATAATGACTTAACACAAATGGATAAATATATTCACTCTAATACAGGACTCTATATTTTAGAATATTATAAGGGAAAATATAAAATTTTGGAGAGTAACTTAAATGTTCACTTAACTACTTAGAAGCAGCTTTCTTTTTAGCTCTTTTAGTTGGTTTTTCTTCAACTATTTCAGCAATAACATCTGCAAGAATTCTTCCACAGTACTCACAAAGCATAATTTTCTTTTTTTCTTTAATTTCTGCTTGTCTCTGCGCTGGAACAACATTAAAGCATCCACCACAAGCATTTCTAGAAACCTTAACTACTGCTAATCCATTTCTTTGTCTTGCTACTAGCTTTTCATATGATAAAAGTAAACTAGCTTCTATTTTCTTAGATGCTTTAGCTTTGAGGTTATCTAATTTCTTTTCTTCTTCTTGACTTTCAGATGAGAGAAGATCTAGATCAGCTCTTTTAGTCTTTAAAACTTGGGTTTTATCCTTAATTACTTTTTTTGTTTCTTTCACTTGCTCATTTATCTCCTCAATTTTTAGCTCATTCTCACCAGATTTTTTAATAAAAATTTTAGAATCTAACTCCTGTAATTCAATTTCTTTTGAGATAGCATCATACTCTCTGTTATTTCTAACATTCATTTGCTGGTCCTTATATTTTTTAATAAGTTTTTTAGCTTCAGAGGACTTATTTTTTAGTTCTTCTATTTCATTGTTTTTGTCTTCAATTTCTTGATTTAAGTTATCTAATCTCGTATTGAATCCAACTAACTCATCTTCAAGATCTTGAACTTCATCAGGAAGAGCTCCTCTCACTTTTTTAATTTCAAAAATTTTAGAGTCAATTTCTTGAAGTTCTAATAAATTTTTTAGTTTTATTTCAATGCTTTTTTCCATGTATTTAATAGTATTTTATTGGATTTGTGTTCTCATTTGATAAATGAAGTGCAATATTAATTAAATTTTTATTTAAAAATTCAAAAATTAACTCTTTTGTAAACTGCTCACTTTCATAATGTCCAATATCGACCAAGGTAATCTTATTATTTGCTTCAAAAAAGTCATGATATTTAAAATCTGATGTAATAAACACATCTGCTTTATTTGTAATTGCCGGAGTTGTTAAAAAACTTCCAGATCCACCACATACCGCTATTTTATTAATATTTTCTTTAATTATTTTAGTATGTTTAATTGAGTTGCATTTAAAATTATTTTTAAGTTCATCAAGTAAATCATTGAATGTGATTTCCCTCTCTCCAATCATCCCTGATCCTACCTCTTTTGATGGTAAATCAGTTGTATGAATAAAGTAGCTTGGTTCTTCATATGGATGGTAGGATTTTATTGAATTAATAATTTTGGATTCAATATCAGAATCAAAATATATTTCAAGTTTTATCTCTTTGACATTTTGTTTTTTAAGAATTGATCCTATTTTAGGATTTGAGCCTTCAACTGGTGTGAATGTTCCTATTCCCTCCTGCTGAAATGAGCACTCTCTATAGTTTCCAATTTTTCCAGCACCTGTTTGAAATAGCTTTTCAAGGAAGTCATCTTTATCTTTTTCAGGTATATAAATTTCTAACTTTTTAGAAAATCCATACTTTGGAGATAAAATTTTGTAATTTTTTAATTTCAATATATCACAAATTTTCCTATTGACTCCGTCTTTAATATTATCAAGATTAGTATGGATTGAGTATAGGCTTATATTATTTTTAATTGCTTTTGTTAGAACTCTACCTACCCAGTGAGATGAATCTATTGATGTAATTCCACCAAAAATTACAGGGTGGTGAGAAATAATTAAGTTACAATTTTTATCAATAGCTTCATTAACAACACTTTCAGTGCAATCTAAAGAGATAAGACAACCATTCACATCTGAATTAATATCTCCAACAATTAAACCTGAATTATCATATGATTCTTGATAAATTGGAGGTGCCCAACCTTCTAAACATTGAATTATTTTATGTAATTTCATATTTTATGGATTTTATAAAAAAAATAATCCTTTATTTACCTTCTCAGATATTTAAGTTTTTTATAAGCTTAAGAATCTACCTTTACGAAAAAAAAATTCTTAAATCAAATAAATATAGTGTAAAGATAATATCAATTGGTAATTTAATTATGGGTGGTGCTGGAAAGACCCCAACTGTTGAATATGTAGCAGACTACTTGGTAAAGAATAACAAAAATTTTGCAATAATAAGTAGAGGATACAAGAGAAAAACAAGGGGAATGATTATTGTTTCTGACTCTGACTCATACCTTACAGTGGGTGACGAGCCTATGCAATATTTTAAAAAATTTGGTAAACAATCTAAAATAATTGTATCTGAGAATAGAAAGATAGCATTAGATTATTGTCAAAAAAATAGTATTTCTTTTGTAATTCTAGATGATGCTTTCCAAAATTTATCATTCGATAAAGACCTAAATATTTTAGTGACATCTTTTAATAGACCTTTTTTCTATGATGATCTTTTTCCTGTTGGAATGCTCAGAGAATCTAAAAATAAAGCAAGAAGGGCAGATCTATTAGTGTTTAGTAATACACCCCAAAAAATTGATGTACAGAAAAAAATAAGATTTACAAATAAAGCAAATTATTATTTAAAACCTAATACTCCTATTTTTTTCTCAGAAGTAAAGTATAAATCGCCATCAAAAATTTTTGGAAAGAAACTCACTAAGAAAGTAATTATTATCTCATCAATAGCATACCCTGAAGCTTTTATCGATTATGTACAATCAAAATATGATGTTATTAAAAGAGTTAAGTTTAAAGATCATCACAGATATTCTGAAAAGGAAATTAAAGAAATATCACAAAGTCTTGATGAGAATATATCTCTGCTTACAACAGAGAAAGATGCAGTTAAATTATGTGAATTTCCACATTTATTATCTTCTTACAATGTGTATTATTTACCTATTTTTATTCAATTTGCAGAAGATAGAAGTCTTTCTGAATCTATTCTAAATTTATGAGAGTAATATTTTTTTTGATTTGTTTTACTAGTTATTCAGTCATTTTTTCTCAGCAAAGAGGTGGTAATGAAGCTCTTTCAGGTAGAGAAGGTAGAGAGAGAAAGGAGAATAAGAGAACAGTTCTAGATGATTCTACTAAAGTCATTTATGGGATGAAAACAACAAGGTATCTCTTAAAGAATAGCTATATTGATGGTGATACTACATTTATTACTCTTGATTCTTCACTTACTCATTTTGAGAAAGTTAGTGTTGATGAAAAAAATTATATGAGATTTCAAGGTTTAGGGAATATAGGCACTCCCACATATGATTTTATTAATTTTTATCCCAAAACATTTGAGCTAAGTTCAGGGTTACTTTCTCTTGACGAATACTACCTCAACTCATCCATTAAGAAATTTTATGATACAAGGTCACCATTTATTGATCTTTCATTATTTTTTGGGAGAAATGGAAGATCTTTAGTTGATTTTACTTTTTCTAGAAATATTAATAAAAACTGGAATTTTGGGTTTGATATACACCGAATATCTGCAGATAAACAATTTTCTGCCGAGAAAACGAAAGGAGATAAGAATATAACCTCTTCTTTATTTAAAATTTTTACTTATCATAACTCAAAAAATAAAAGAATACTATTTTATTCTGATTACACTTCATTCAGATATTCATTATTTGGCACAGGAGGTATTGATATTCTCTCTGATAATTTGCCACTTGAACTTTTTACATATAATGATTTCCTGACTAATTTAAAAGATGTTGAGTCCAGAGAGAGAAGAGGAGAGTTCAACGCATTTATTAATTTTAAAGTAGCTAATGGTTTTGATGTTTATAATGATATTACCATAAATAAACAGCTTAATGGATATTTTGATGATAATTATGCACAAAATGTTTCCTACTATAATAATTTTTATTTAAATAATCAGCATACCTCTGACTCATTAAATTTAATGACATTTAATAATAAAATAGGGATAAAAGGTGTACTCAATAACTTTAACTATAATATTTTTGGAAATTACAGGAGAGTAGGTTTTCAATATAGTTCTGACTCAGTTTCCTCAAATATTGACAGATTAACTCTTGGTGGAAAACTCAATTTTTCAAAGAAAAAAAATAAAATATCAACAGAAATTAAAATTAAGAGTACTGGAGATTATAGCTTTACTGGTCTTCTAGAATCAAAAATTTTTAAAATTATATATAAAAGTTCTCTTCATGAACCTGAAATAATTTTTAGAAGATATCAAGGAAATCATTTCAGGTGGGATAATAATTTTAAGTCTTCTTTTGTGAATGTATTTGATAGCAGATTATTACTAAATAATGAAAAATTTAAGTTTGAACCATACGCAAAACTTATTAGTGTAAATGATTTTATCTATCTCTCTGACTCAAGGACCCCAGAGCAGTTTTCAGAAGTAATTCTAGTTAATCACTTCGGGGTAGATTTTTCTGTACAACTTTTTAATAATTCTATAAATATTGAAAATAAGTATACTTACACTATCCTCTCTGAATCATCTTCAGGTGTAGTGAACATCCCTAAACATTTAAATTATTCACGAATATATTACTCTGGGAAGTGGTTTGAGAAATCTGTGCCTATACAATTTGGGGTGAATATGTACTACAGATCAAAATATTTTGGGAATGCTTTTGAGCCTGTTCTTCAAAGTTTTTTTGTTCAGAATTCATTCCCACTTGACAGCTATCTAATGTACAATGTCTTTTTTAACATGCAAATTTCAAATTTGAGAATATTCCTTAAGATGGACCATTTCAGTCAATTTGATAAATTTGATGGATATTTTGTTACTCCTTATTATCCTGGTCAGAAAAAAGTATTAGATTTAGGTGTAAGGTGGTATTTTTTTAATTGATGAAACAGCTTCTTTTTATTGTATTTGCATTTTCTAGTCTTCAAGCTTCCTCTCAGTCATACTTAAAACTTAACGGAGCAAGTTCTTTACTAGGAATTCCTGGTATTGGTGTGGAGATTCCAATCTCAAAAAAAATGTCTTTCCAACTTGATACTCATATGTCATTTTGGAATTCTATTACGACAAAATCTTTTTCTGAAAGACCTGTTATTTTTAATCAAATTTTTCCTGAGATAAGGTATTTTACTAGAAATGTAAATGATGGATTTTATGTAGGCTCACATTTTGGTTACGGAATGTTTAAGCTTTCTAAAAATTCCTCTTACGCCTCTCAGAATAAGTATCAATACGGACACATAATATTTGCTGGTATATCTACAGGGTATCAATGGCAGATAAAAGAGAAGTGGCTTATCGATATATTTATTGGAGGAGGATGGTCAAAAGCGACTTATGAGGGTTTTGAGAAATATTCTGGTGTACGGTATGATCTTGATCAAAATGTAAATTTTAGTGCTCAGTGGATACCATATAGAGGTGGTATAATGATAGGGTATAAATTTTAATTATGAAAAAAACACTTTCTGTAATATTTTTCATCTTAGTTATTTTCATTAACTATTTGGCTAATGCATTGCCCATAGGGGGTATAACAACAGGTGAAGCTTCTGCTCTTCTTGACAACTTATTTACACCTGCAGGATTTACTTTCTCTATTTGGGGGATAATTTATCTCTTGCTTCTAATTTTTATAATTTCAGTAATTACTTTTAGTAAGTATGATTCTACTCTAATTGATGATGTTTTGACTATTTTTAATATTAACTGTATTTTAAATATTTTATGGATTTTTGCTTGGCATTACCGTCTTCTTCCCCTCTCACTTATAATAATGTTTGGGCTCCTAACAAGCTTATTTCTTATTGTTAAGAAAGTAAAGATTTATGAACAGAGCTCAGAGAACTCTTATATTTTAAGTTTAACTAAAATTTCATTTAATATCTATTTTGGCTGGATAACAGTTGCTACAGTAGCTAACTTCACTGCATTAATGGTGTATTATAATTGGAATGGTTTTTCTATTTCACCAGAGTTATGGACCTTCTTAATAATCCTTATTTCAATGGTTATATCTACTATCACATTTTATACTATAAGATCTAATTCATATCTATTTCCAATTATCTGGGCATACTTTGGAATATTTTCAAAGTATTCACCTAATATAGTTGAGTTTGATTTGTTATTAATAAGATATTCTCTTGTCTTTGGGATGTTGTTTCTATCGATATTAGTCCTTACTCAATTCATTTCAAATTTCAGAAAATTTAGACTCTCATAAATCACTATTTGTAAATATTTTTATTCATTACATAAAATACTATATTTAGTTTATGAAGAATACAAGAAGAAGTTTTTTAAAGAAAACAGCACTAGGAATTTCCTCTCTCCCAGCACTAGGATTTGTTAGTAACACAAAAGATTTTAATTCAATTCGTGACATTTCAAATCATTTAGATGCTTTTGATCAGACGTATTGGTCTGAAGTGAGAAATTTATTTCCTACTGATAAAAACGATACATATTTTAATAATGGAACACTTGGTGTCCAGCCTAACTATGTAATGAATGCAGTAATTTCAGATATCAGAAATAATGGCATTAACGGAGCTAAAACTGATTATAAGGGAGAAGGTCCTAATCTTTTATCTGGATATGACCCTTATGAATCTATAAGGACGAAATTAGGGATACTTCTTAACTGTAACTTCAAAGAACTTTCTCTCATTCAGAATGCTACTTTTGGGATGAATTTTGTTGCACATGGACTTGATTTAAAGAGAGGAGATGAAGTGATAAATACTGACCAAGAACACGGGGGAGGATATGCAGCATGGAAACAACTTGAGAAAAGGAAAGGAATTGTGTATAAACAAGCAAAAATGCCTGTACCTGCGAATGACAAAAATGAAATAATTGAATCTATCTTAAGCCTGGTCACTAAAAACACTAAAGTCATTGCCATCCCTCACATCGTATCTGTTTACGGGACAGTAATGCCAATAAAAGAAATTTGTGAATTTGCTAGATCTAAAGGAATATTTACTGTGATTGATGGAGCTCAGGCAGTTGGTCAGATTGATGTTGACTTGAAGGATTTGAAATGTGATGCATATTACTCAAGTCTTCACAAGTGGTTACTTTCACCTCCTGGAAGCGGTATATTATATCTTGATAGTTCGATCTCAGAGGGAATATGGCCTACATTATCTAGCTATAATTGGGATAATAAAGATGATAAAGGCTTTAGCCTTCAACAATCTGGTACTGGAAACCCATCCCTGAGAGTAGGTCTAGAGGCTTCTATCGATTTTTTTAATATGATTGGGAAAGATAGATGGATTTCTAGGGTAAAAGAGTTAGGGAAGTACCTGAGAGATGGATTAAAAGAGCTAGAAAATGTTGAGATAGTTTCATCTCATAACGAAGATTTATGTGCTGGATTAACAACCTACAAAGTTGCTGGAGTATCAGGACCTGAGCTACAGAAGACGTTATGGGAGACAGAGAGATTACAGCCTAGATCAGTTGGTTCTGAACTGATGAGACACTCAGTTCATATATATAACCAGATCGATGAGATAGATAGAACTTTTGAGGTAATAAAATCTCTCTCATGAGTGAGATAATTTTGTATTTTGAGGATGTTCCTATTGCTTTCAGGACTGCAATACTTCTTGGAGGAATAGTTTTTTTCTGGCTTCTAGAGGGAATTTTTCCACTTTTTTCTTTTACTTACAAAAAGGAAAGACACGCTTTTCTTAACTTATTATTTACTACTACAACTGCTGTAATAGGGTTTGGGTTTGCTTTTCTATTATTAAAATCTACAGAAATTGTGAATCAGTTCAATATTGGAATAATTCATGTATTTGATTTACCGCTTATCCTTGAGGTTTTTATATGTCTACTGATTTTGGATTTAGTTGGTGCGTACCTTGTTCACCTGATTGAGCATAAAGTTCCTTGGATGTGGAAGTTTCATTTGGTACATCATAGTGATACCCATGTAGATGTGACAACAGGACTTAGACATCATCCAGGAGAGACGGTTTTTAGAATTTTCTTCACAATTTTAGGGATTTATGTGAGTGGTGCATCAATAGGGGTGGTTATGCTCTACCAAAGTTTATCTGTTCTTTTTGCACATATAACTCACGCAAATATTAACCTACCAAAAAAAATAGAGAATTATATATCATTTGTTTTTGTTACTCCTAATATGCATAAAGTTCATCATCACTTTCAGCTGCCGTTAACTGACACAAATTATGGAAATATTTTCTCGTTATGGGATAGAGTATTTGGTACATTTTCTTATGTAAAAGACTCAAAATCAATAGTTTATGGTATAGATACGTACATTGATGATAAGAAATCACACTCATTTCTTGACCTTTTAGCTATCCCTTTTAAAAAGCTAAAAAAAACAAATAATTCAAAGTTTTCGTAGGGTATGGATTACGATATTCCATCATCAGTTCTCTCTCTTAAAAAAATTAAAAATTATATTACTAGAACTCCACTGCAGTTTTCTGAGAGGCTGTCAAAGGAGTCAGGTGCTCGTGTCTACCTTAAATTAGAAAATTTTCAAAAAACAGGTTCTTTTAAAGCTAGAGGAGCGCTGAATAAAGTTTTAAGTCTTACTGATAAATCTTCTGTGGTCGCAGCATCTTCAGGGAATCATGGGGCGGCTGTCTCTTACGCTCTCTCAGTGGTTGGGAAGAAAGGTGTTATTTATGTCCCAAATAACGTTAAAATATCAAAAGTTAAAAATATTGAGTCGTATGGTTCTCAAGTTATAAAACATGGTGAGGACTGCTTAGATGCTGAAAATGAGGCAATATCTGTAGCTAAAGAGAATGGTAGCACGTTTATCTCTCCTTACAATGATTTAGAAATTATTTCTGGCCAGGGGACTATAGGGGTAGAGATACTAGAAGATATGAAAGACATTGAGTTTGTTTTTATAACGGTAGGTGGTGGGGGATTGATTGCTGGTGTAGCTAATTACATGAAATCTGTCAATCCTGCCATCAAGATAATTGGCTGCTCTCCTGAAAACTCCTCAGTAATGCTAAACTCATTACATGAAAATATAATTATTAACTCACCATCTAAAGATACGCTCTCAGATGGTTCAGCAGGTGGTGTTGAAGAGGGTGCAATTACTCACAAGATGTGTAAAAATCTTATTGATAAAGTCTGCTTAGTGAGTGAAGATCAGATTGCCGAACAGATAAAAAATTCTTTATTTATTGATAAAATGCTTATTGAAGGAGCGGCAGCGGTTGCAGTTGCCTCTGTAATGAAATTAAAAGAAGAAGTTAAGGACAGAAATGTTGCAGTGATTATTTGTGGTGGAAATATAGGGTCAGATACTTTAAATACTATTATTTGATATGGAAAAACTTTTCTTTAGTAAAGCAGAGATAGAAAGTGTTCTTGGAGACATAGATTTACTCCCAGCTGTAGAGAAAGGGTTTGTAGAGTACTCAAGAGGAAACTCTGTGGTTCCTCCAGTTGGTGAATTACTTTTCAAAGAACCTCCAGGTGATGTGCATATAAAATACGGTTACATTCACAGTCAGAATAACTATGTTGTCAAGATTGCTTCTGGTTTCCCAAAAAATGATGAGTTAGGTCTCTCATCAAGTCACGGCATAATGGCTATGTTTGATAAGGAAACAGGATATCTAAAGTGTATTCTTCATGATGAAGGAATTCTCACAAATCTAAGGACAGCTGTCGCAGGAGCTATCTGTGCAAAGTACTTAGCACCATCTTATGTGAAAGCAATTGGTGTTGTTGGGACAGGGCTGCAGGCTAGGTATCAGTTAGAGTATTTGTTAAAAGTTACTGATTGTAGAGACGTATTTGTTTTAGGTAGAAATAAAAATAAAATTTTATCTTATATTGAAGATATGGAAAAATTTGGTTTCAACCTCACTGCTGTCAATAACTCCTCTGAATTATGTGAGAATGCTAACCTTCTTGTGACGACAACAAATGCAAATGAGTCACTTATTACTAGAAGTGATATCAGAGAGGGCACCCACATAACGGCAATTGGCTCAGATACCCCTGAAAAAAGAGAGTTAGACCCTGAGATATTGCAGCTAGCAGATAAAGTTATTGTTGATAGTATAGCTCAGTGCCTTGAGAGAGGAGAGACGAAGAAGGCGTTAGATAAATCACTTATTTCTGAAGATAAATTAATCGAGCTAGGTGAGGTTATAGATAAAGGAAAAAAATGTAGAGAGAGCGATAAACAAATTACAGTTGCAGATCTTACTGGTGTAGCTGTCCAAGATATAATGATTACCAATGCGGTATATAAACAACTAAATAAAACAATATGAAACTACTTTTTAAACTTACGCTTACACTTCTTTTAACTTTCAACTCCGATAAATTATCATACTCGAATGACCTGAAGGATACTTTTAAAAACTTGAAGTATAGAAATGTTGGACCTACTCGAGGTGGGAGAGTAACTGCAGTCCATGGAGTTGAGTCTCAAAAAAATGTGTTTTATATGGGAACCACTGGTGGTGGGGTATGGAAGACGGAAGATTTTGGAAATAATTGGGAAAACATATCAGATGGGTTCTTTCATTCACCCTCAATTGGAGCAATTAATGTCTACCAAAAAAATCCAGATATTTTATACGTAGGGACTGGTTCTGACGGTATAAGATCAAATATTATTGTTGGAAAAGGAGTCTATAAGTCTTTGGATGCTGGCAAGACATGGGATCATGTAGGACTTGAGGGTGTTGGTCAAATTGGTGCTGTGGAGATTCATCCAGAAGACCCAGATGTTGTCTACGTTTCTGCTATTGGCTCTCCATTTAACTCTAACAAGGAGAGGGGATTATATAAGACTGAAGATGGGGGGAAAAATTGGGAGAAAATACTCTACATCGCCGACTCGATAGGTGTTGTAGATATGGAATTTGCTCCAGATGACCCAAATACAATATATGCTGCGTCATGGAGAGTAGAGAGGAAACCCTGGACAATAATTAGTGGTGCAACAAACGGTGGGGCATATAAATCTACTGATGCTGGAAAGACGTGGGAAAAAATTGACTTAGGAATTGACAGTAAGTATATAGGTAAAATAGATTTTGCGGTCTCTCAATCAGACCCAGATAGATTATTCGTTATGGTCGAGGCGTCAGAAGGAAATGGTGGACTCTATAAATCTGAGGATAGGGGGAAGACATTTGAGCATATGAGCGATAGGGAAGAACTTGTTAACAGACCATTTTACTACCTTAACGTTGAATCTAACCCTTTGAATTCAGATATATTATATTCAAATGCTATGAGGTTTATGATTTCAAGAGATGCAGGAAAGTCCTGGAAGGCGTACTCTACTCCTCACGGAGATAACCATGATATATGGATTAATCCTAATGACACTTCTGTATGGATTCAATCAAATGACGGTGGTGCAAATGTCACCTTCAACTCAGGGAAGACCTGGTCGACACAGTTTAATCAGCCGACAGCTGAGATTTATCAGGTTGAGGTCGATGACCAGTACCCTTACTGGCTCTATGGTGGACAGCAAGATAACTACTCTACAGTCTCGGTCCCAAGCTTAGAGCCTTTCGGAGTGCAGGCAGGACCAAATGCATATATCCTGAGCACTGGAGGTTGTGAGACAGGACCTGCAGTTCCTAAGCCAGGAAATCCAAATATTGTATATTCTAACTGTAAAGGTCGTTTTGGTGTGTACAACAAGCTCACTGGTCAAGAGAAGCAGTACTATGTTGGCGCATCAAATATGTACGGGCATAATCCGAAAGATTTAGAGTATAGGTTTCAGAGGGTATCTCCTATACATGTCTCTCCTCACAATCCTGATGTTATCTATCACGCGTCTCAATTCCTTCATAAGACGACAGACGAAGGAGTGACTTGGGAGACAATCTCACCAGATCTGACAGCATTTGAGCCAGATAAGCAGGTAATTTCAGGATCTCCGATAACAAGAGACATCACCGGAGAAGAATTTTATAGTACAATTTACTCGGTAAGAGAGTCACCCCTGACGGAGGGACTCATTTGGGTTGGTGCTAATGACGGTCCAGTTCATGTCACTAGAGATGGAGGGAAGTCGTGGTCAGATGTTACACCTAATAAGCAAGTAAAGGGTGGGAGAGTTGATTCTGTTGAGCCATCTCCTCACAGAGAGGGAAAGGCTTTCGTAACTATTTTACGCTACCAGCTTGGTGACTGGAGACCATACATCTACAAAACTACAGACTACGGAGACAGTTGGGAGCTTATAACTACAGGTATATCTGATAATCACCCTGTCAGGGTACTGAGAGAAGATACACAGAGAGAAGGATTACTTTTTGCTGGGACTGAATTTGGAATGTATATCTCGTTTGATGACGGTGCGAGCTGGGAATCTTTCCAGCAGAACCTTCCTATAACTCCTGTCACTGATATTAAAATACATAGAGATGATGTCGTTCTCTCTACTATGGGAAGATCGTTCTGGATTATGGATAATATTCACTTCCTGAGAGAGTACAGAGCAAATGACTCTGAGATGCTCTATCATGTTGCAGATATTGTGCGTTACAGGTACAGGCCATCGACAGAAAATCATGTGTCTTACCCGCAGACTGCTGCAGAATTTGATTATAAAATCTCAAGAGATGATGTTAAAGAAGTATCTATCTCAATTTATGACATGAGTGATAACCTAGTCAATTCGTACCGATCAGTAAACAGAAATGAGGAGGTCTCTGATTATACCATGTCCTCAAACGAATTTACATTTATCTCTAGCTCTAACATATCTAAAAACAAGGGTGTGAATAGGTTTAGGTGGGATATGAGGCATGCTGGATCTTGGAGCAGTAACGAGCGCTTTTCTTACAGAAATGGTCCACTTGTCAGGCCAGGTGATTACAGGGTTGTTTTGTCTATTGACGGGGAGACCTTCTCTCAGAATTTTAGTATACTCCCTGACCCAAGGCTAGACCTTACAGATGAGATGTATGCTGAGCAGGAGAAGTTTCTTCTGGAAGTTAGAGATTTTGTTACTGAAGTGAGACGATTCGAGGAGAGAGTCTCTGATATGCTCAAGAAACGACCAAAAAATAAGAATCTTATCTCACTAGATAAAGATCTCAATACAGAGGAAGGAACTTACATGAGACCTATGTTTATTGACCAGGTAAGGTACTTACAGTCAATGCTTAGTAGGGCTGACCAGATACCAGGTAATGACGCCTACGTTAGGTTTAGTAAGCTCAAGCAGGAGTTTGTTGAACTTAAGAGGAAACTAGGCTAGAGTGTCAATGTTTAGGTATCTGTTAGTTTTTAGTCTCTTTATTTTCTCATGCGGTAGAGATACCATTGAGAGACCAAACATATTGTTTATAGCTATCGATGATCTAAATGACTGGAGTGAGCCCCTTGGTGGGAATAACAAAGTATTTACACCTTATCTTGAGAGTTTCTCTGAGGAGTCAGTAAACTTCACTAAAAATTACTGTCCTAGCCCTGGATGTAACCCCTCCCGTGCAAGTATGCTCACAGGTATTCATACCTACAACTCAGGGATGTACTCAAACTATCAGGACTGGAGGAAAGTACCAGTGCTTGATAGTGCGACAACTTTACCTGAGATTTTTAGAGAGAATGGCTACTTCACTGCGGGAGCAGGTAAAATTTACCACTACTCACAAGTTCACCCTGATAGCTGGGATGAGTACTACCCATCACAGACACAGAACATGCCCAGAGAGTACATACCTGAAAATGCACCTGTGAACATGTCTCCTTTCAAGTACATGTACTCTATGTTTGACTGGGCAGGTATACCAATAGAAGATACGCAGACGAGTGACTATATGAGTGTTGACTTCATATCATCGTTCTTCAGGAAAGAAATGGACAAGCCTTTTTTCCTTGCGTGTGGTATATATAGACCACATCTTCCCTGGTACGTTCCTCAGAAATATTTTGATATGTACCCGCTTGAAAATATACAACTTCCAGACCTACTAGAGAATGACACATCTGACCTCGGAGAGAGGGCGAAGGAACTTATATCTAGGGGAGGGAACTACCATAAAAATGTTGTAGAGAGTGGCAAGTGGAAAGAAGCAGTGAGAGGGTATATGGCGTCTATAACGTATGCTGATGCTATGGTAGGAAAACTTATTGAAAACCTCAATAACAGTAAGTATGCAGAGAATACAATAGTCGTCATATGGTCTGATCATGGGTGGCAGCTTGGGGAGAAGATGCACTGGAGAAAGTTTGCGCTCTGGGAGAATGTCATAAGGACTCTACTCATGATAAAAGTGCCAGAAAATATAGCCTCTATGCCACAGGGATCATATAATGGTAAAGATGTCACTAGCCTGACATCATTACTTGATATCTATCCGACTCTGCTCGATTTAGCTGGTATTCCTGCAAACTCACAGCTCGATGGGAAGAGCCTACTCCCGCTGCTAAAAAATCCAGATGCACAAGAAAATAGAGAAATTATAACGACGTATGACTTTGGAGATTACTCACTGAGATACGGTGATTGGCACTACATAAGTTATGTTGATGGGAGTGAGGAGCTGTACAACT
The DNA here is from genome assembly GCA_038134805.1 of Marinoscillum sp. Taxonomy (GTDB): domain Bacteria; phylum Bacteroidota; class Bacteroidia; order Cytophagales; family MED-G16; genus MED-G16. The sequence goes on from JAYPVV010000019.1 coordinate 21,922, forward strand.
TGAGAGATGACCCAGAAGAATGGTATAATTTAGTTGACAGAAATTGGTTTGAAGATATTTTGATAGAGCTTAGATCTAAGATCCCCCAAAATCCAATACCTTTCCCTGAGGAGTCACTATTAGACTTACAAGAGCACCATATACCTCCAGTGATATCTAAGGAGTTTTATTTTAGTGAGGAGCGCAGAGAGTGGCTCAAGAGATTCTCAAACTAAGCTCTCTAATCTTTCTTTTAATGGCTTTTCTCACCACATAATTTACTTATCTTTTCTATGTAAAAAGCGGGATGGACGGGACTCGCTAAATC
>JAYPVV010000020.1:0-22140 GCA_038134805.1 Marinoscillum sp.
CTGCCTGTCACGCAGGAGGTCGCGGGTTCGAGTCCCGTCCATCCCGCTTTTTTTTATATTATTTTATATTATTTTATATTATTTTATAAAATTATCATTTAGAGGTAAATAAGGGCTATTTTGTTTTTTTATTAAAGTTTAAAAGTAATATATTTCATTAATATTTGGTCGTCCTTTTGGTCGTCCTTGCTAGACAATGAAGTATTATTTTTACTATTATAAAAGACATTCAAATCTCAAAATAAAAGTTAAACTTATTAACGGTTCAACTGAAATTTCAACTGGGATTAAACTCAAAGAATCAGAGTGGAATAAGAAAACAAAAAAGATAAAATGTAATCATAAAGACAAGCTCCAGAATTACTATGAAAAAAAACTGATAGAGTTAAGATTTAACTTGTATGAAAAAAATATTATAAACCCTACAATTCAAGAGTTTAAAGATGAGTTTAAAATAGTTACAGGTAGACAGAAATCAAATATAAGAGACGCAACTAAATTTAAATATTTTATAGATTGGATAAATCACTATAAACTTAAAAGAAAGAAATTAGTTAAGCACGAAACATGGAGAAGGGTTAAAATGCTTTTAAAGCACTTAAAAAACTTTGACTCTAACTTATTATCAAAAAATATAAATTTTAAAACCTGGATTGATTTTCAACATTATCTATTAACATTAGAGAGATGTTACTCAGATAATTATATAAGAAAGATTTGTCAGGAATTTAAGATATATGTGGAGTGTGGTATAAGAGAAGGAATGCCATTTGAACAATTTGAATTTAAATTCATTCCTAAAAAACATAATAAGGCAGCTATTTGGTTAGAAAATGAAGAAGTTATGAACCTAGCTAAGGTTAAAACTAAATCCCCAGAGGAGAGAAACTGTCTATATTTATTTTTATTTCAGTGTTTTACTGGATTTGGTTATTCTGAAGCAATAAATATAAGAGATGAAAATATTCATATAGATGAAGATGGGAACATTTTTATTAAAAAAATAAGACAAAAAACTGGAAAGTATCTCACTATTCCTATCCCTAAACTTGGGTATACATTTCTAAAAAGAAAAAAAGAGTATTCAGATATAAGCCCACAGGCAGTAAACAGAGTAATAAAGAGACTTTGTAAAAGAGCTGGAATTGATAAATCAATAGAAGATATCAAGTATAATAACAACACACCTATAATTGACTATAAGCCATTTTATGAAATTGTAACAACTCATGTTGCAAGAAAGACATTTGGAAGAGAGTTTATGAAAAAAAACAACAATATAAGTGCTCTCTCAAACATCTATGGTCATAAAAATGAAGAGACAACAAGAATTTATATTGGCTGGGAAAACAAAGAGTTAGCTAAATTAGTTAATAACTTATGGGAAATAAACTGATATTTTTTTTTAATTCTTAAAAAAAATTTCTTCATTTACAGAGTTAGAATTTTCTAACAAATTTATTGGATTAAAAACTTAAAGCCATCTAAGGCCAGAAAAACCTTAGGTGGCTTTTTTTTATTTTTTGATGTCAAGAACATCTTTAGATATCCTATTACCTAAATATAAGTATTATGAATACAAATAGATTTAATAAAGAGAATAAAAGGTACAGAAAAGAGCTTGCTGAATTTATTAAAAATTATCCAATTGTAACTTTTAACAAACAATGGAAATTCTATGTGCTATTAACTTATAGAAGCGGTTCTAAGCCATCAAATGGTATTAATAAGAGGATGGAAAGTCTACACAATAGATTATCTTTTAAAGAGTCTTTAAACTTTGGAATCTATGTAAATGAATTTGGAAGTTACAGGAGTAATCCTCACCATCATCTTTATTTATACAATGATCTCAGTTTATCAGAAACTATTTACAGAATAAACTCTTACTGGAAGTATGTAGGGATTTCAAAAGTAGATCTATATGATATAAATAGATCTTTAGATTACTCAACAAAACAGATAGGAAATAGTTACTTCAATGACTTTCATTTATTTGAGTAAAACGAGCTTAAAAGGCTTTTAAACGTGCGTTATGGCTATAAAAATATCTTTCTTAACTCAGTTGAGTTATGTAGTAAGAAAAGCCATTAAAAGAAAGATTAGAGAGCTTAGTTAGGGTCACATAATGTAAAATTAGGAATTGGTAAAATATACTCAGTTGCTGCTATTTTAAAATAATTACACTTTATACATTTATCAACATTCCATTTACTTAAATCCTGATTAAATAAAATTGCTCCCTCAAACATACTAGACATATTAGTTACATTACTCACATCCCAATTTGATATATCTTGATTAAATGAACTTGCTAATTGAAACATATCACTCATATCAGTAACTTTACTTACATTCCAATTACTGATATCTTGATTAAAATTAGTAGCACTAGCAAACATCTTAGACATATCTGTTACATTACTTACATCCCAATTACTGATATCTTGATTAAAATTAGTTGCACTAGGAAACATCCGAGACATATCTGTTACATTACTTACATCCCAATTACCGATATCTTGATTAAAATTAAATGCATGTGTAAACATCGCTCTCATATAAGTTACATTACTTACATCCCAATTACCGATATCTTGATTAAAATTACGTGCTGTATTAAACATCCCTCCCATTTTAGTTACATTACTTACATCCCAACCTGAAATATCTTGATTAAATACTAATGCCCTCTCAAACATAAAATTCATATTAGTTACTTTACTTACATCCCAATTACTTAAATCTTGATTAAAAGAATTAAAATCGTAAAATAATTTTTCCATATTAACTACATTGCTTACATCCCAAGAACTAATATCTTGATTGAAATTATATTTCACGGAATTGGGTGAAAAATATAATGCACTCATATCAGTAATTCTCGAAGTACAAATTCTAGTAACATCATCTCCATTCTCAATCATACCTTTCAAAGTTCCCCCATCAACAATTAAATAGCTTATTCCATTAACTATTCCTTCATCTCCTAGAGTAGCCCAATCTCTTGCTTTAATAGTTACTCCATTTTTATCTAAATAAACAGGATTTTTATCTTCAACTTGTTCTTCAGAACAGCCAATAAGAAACAAAAAAAATATAAGTAATTTTCTCATAAACTAAATTTTAAAAAAAAATAAAAAAAAAACAAATCTATTAGTGGAAGTTACTTTTCACATATAATACAGGATTGAAACAATCCCCTATGTAAGAGAGTGTTATAGCAAATATCATATAATTCAAAAAAATATAACTTAGTTAGGTAAAAAGCTACTTTAACCTACAATGTGATTGGAGGTTTATCCTTTGATTGTTTATTAATTTCTTCAAGAGATTTGTAGAGAGAATAAAGACGCTCTGCCTCCTCATGTTTCCCTACTCTCATAAGTGCTAAACAGCTATGTACAATTCCCATAATATATTACCCTTTAAACAGTTTAAAGCTGACCTGGTATCTGTAAAAATCAATATTTTGAGTAACTGATAGAGCTCTTTTAATTTTATTATCATCCTCTAATCCTATTATGATTCCCTTAACTAGTTGATTACTTTCAGCTAACTCGTCCTTAACATAACCCATATATCTTTGAATTTGACCTACCACACTGTCACTAACTCTTCCTTTTTTTAACTCAACTACTAATAAAGTTTTTTTATCCTTACTAATTGCTAGTATATCTATTGGACCTGTATCAGTCTGATATTGCTGACCAACTAATTCGCCATCCTCACTAAAAATTTCATAATTATTACCTAACTCAGTATTATTCCAATTTTGTACTAAAAAATCCTCTAAATGTTTTTCTAGAGCAAAAACAGAAGGATCCTCAACTGTACTATCAGTAGATAATATAGTTGGAGGTTTATTTCCTCCAATTAAATTTTCTATTTCCTCTGAGTAACTGGACACATCACTTGTTGTTCCAATAGATCCAGTAGAATTTTTTAACTCTTGAGACATATCACTTCTCTCAATAACTGACTGGTACCATTTAACATCTCTTCTATGAAAAAGTATTTCTCCAGGTTTATAATAATAGTCTGAGACAATCTCGCCTACATAATAGTTTCCAATACCATCTGGACACAGCACTATATCCCCTTTTTTTATCCCCTTACTTATTGTCCATAGCATTCCACAGGCCAAACCAGCTGCTACTTTGCTTTTGCCTGGATTATTTTCTAGCCAAACTGGTCTGTACTTAGAGTTAAAGTCTCTCCAGTTCTCTGGGAGGTTATCTGTTAGATCCTCATGAATATCAAAATCAGCTCCAATGAAACTGCCTTTATAGCACTCCTCAGCGAAGACACTCTTTGGACCAAGCATAACTCTTATGTATTTTTTCATGAAACTAATCTAATATTATAAGTAAATATTATAAAATCTTTTAGGGAAAGATAATTTAAATTCAATATATCTGAATCCTAAAATTTCTTACTTCTTTATCTAATTTCTTAGCATTACCTGTGACGTAATCTAGAAGCTGCCAAAAATCCTTACTATGATTTTTAATCTTTGTGTGAACTAACTCATGTAGTATTACATAATCAATTAAATAATCAGGCAGACGCATGAGATGTAGACTCAGATTGATATTGTTAGTAAAAGAACAACTCCCCCATCTTGTTTTAGCATTTTTTATTGCTACTGTTTTATACTTAAAATTATATTTTTCTGCTAACTCTTTAACTCTTTGAGGTAAGTGTTCTTTAGCTTCTTTTCTCCATGCACGTTCTATAGCTTTTCTTATCTCATTTTGTACTTTACTGCTCTCGATATTATGATTTTTTGGAATAAAAACAGATATTTTATTGTTTCTAACAATAGATTTGAGATTTTCAGAATCTGTGACTTTTATATTTAGGTCATGGCTTTTTGTTTTAAACTTTGTATCGAAATTGAATACAGTGAACATATCTTCAGCCTTTTTCATCTTAGATAGATTTGACTTAATCCAGCTAATTCTTTTTTCAGCTACCTCCCTAGCTTTATTAAAACTCAAAAATTGAGGGACAGATACTCTGACACCACTAAAAGGCTTAATAGTAATATTTACATTTTTTGCTCTATTACTCTTAAATAATGTCACATCAATGCCATGAATATTTATAACCTCATTTTCCATTAGTAGTGTTGGATAATATATTTCATTAATTTTTCTGAAAATTGAGAGTAGTCAATTTCTTCATTTTGAATTGCTGAATGAACTTTAGAGAGCATAACAAGCTTTAGGATTAAGTCTCTCTTAATTTCTGCAACAACGGTATCTTTCTGTTGCCAATTCTTAAAGTCGTTAGTACGTGACTCAACTATTTCATTCAGTTCATCAGTAACTACACTTATAAGTTCCTCATTATCTAGCTTCTCCCTTAAAAGTTGACTTATAGCTCTCTCACCCATGGATAAATTTGATGACTTCTCTAAATTTTGAGCTTCATTAAGTTCATTCATGATACCACATAACAAGCTGTAGTTATCCTCAACCTCCTCATCTCTTCTCTGAACTATTTTTTCTAGTCTCTCCTGTAAGGTTTTATATACTGGTAATTCGTGTGCTTTGACTCTAAGAACTGACCTCAGCCTATTCTCTAGGGTCAACTCTTTATCCTTCTCAGATAAGTCAGTACCATCTAATCTCTTAAGATAATTATCATCTACAACGAATACTGGGGCATTTTCTCTAATTTTTCCAAGTGTTATGTGTTCTTGAATTATCTGCCTTGTCTTGGCTAGATACTGACTGACATCAGGTTTTTCTTGATTGAGTATGGAGTCCACAATTAGCTTGAGCTTAGTAGCTTCAGCATACTGCTTAGTATAATCTAGAACAAAGGTATCTGGAGCTAGAGTTTCATATGAAATCTGTAATCCCCTGTAAGCCTCTTTAAATTCACTGAGCTTATCATTCTTCTGGAGATAGTTTGCTATTGCGAAAGGTGATCTATTCTCTGCATCCTTAAATGTGAAGTTAAAATCATCTAAGAATTTAGGGAGCTGTTCTTTCAACTGCTCAAAATCTATCAGACAGTCGGCTACATCACTCTCATCAAAGTTTAATGCGTTATTCAGGTTTTTAAGGACACCACAGTAATCTATAATGATTCCACATTGTTTATTCGGGTAAGGTCTGTTAGTACGTGCTATTGCTTGTAGAAGTGTGTGATCTTTAAGGGGCCTATCTAGATACATAATCTGCTCATTTGGTGCGTCAAAGCCTGTCAAGAGCATATTCTGAACGATTAAAAACTTCAGGTCACTTTCTTTATTTTTGAAGAGATTAACACAGTCTCTCACCTCCTCCTTAGTCTTATGGTGTTTTCTTAACTCAGGAGCATCATTCTGGGCTCCGCTATAAACCACAGCACTATACTCTTCACCTAATATCTCATCAATGTGACTTTTAATTATGACACATGCCTCTCTGCTGAATCCAACGATCTGGGCTTTAAATCCATTAGGCATGATGTGTCTTGTGTAGTGATTTACAATATCTTGTGTATTCTCTTTTAGACGAGCAGGATTCATCATAAATGTCTTACCATAACTAGCACCCTTCTCTTTTAAAATATCCATCTCCTCGGGATTTAAATGGTCATATTCTGAATCAATTAAATCGTCCATCTGGTCAGCATCAATATGCCACTTCCTATTTCTTAACTGGTAGTGAACTGGCACAGTGGCCCCATCGTCTATCGCATCCTTGATATTATATAGGTCCATGTACCTCTCAACCTTACCGTCTTCTCTAAGGCCAAAGTTTCTGTGAGTGTTCTTGTCTGACTTATCAATCGGTGTCCCAGTAAAACCAAAGAAGAAGGCGTTTGGTAGTGCTCTTCTCATCTCAGCAGCATTCGAGCCTTCCTGGGTCCTGTGCGCCTCATCTATCAATATTATTACATTATCACGGTCGACAAGTACATCTTTCATCTCATCAAACTTGAATATGGTACTGATTATTACCTCTCTCCTGTCTTCCCTAAGCTTCTTTCTCAGTCCGTCTATAGATGAGGCTCTTGTCGTATTTGGGAGCTTAACAGCTCCGAAAGTTTCTGTGATTTGGGCGTCTAAATCAACTCTATCTACTACTATTAGGACAGTTGGGTTACTAAGTTCTGCCAGTCTTCTTAGTTTCCAGGCAGCAAATAACATGGTGAGAGACTTACCACTTCCCTGCGTGTGCCAAATCAATCCTGTCTTCATCTTACCACTCAAGACTCTATCTATAATCTTATTCACTGCTCGGAACTGCTGGTAGCGAGCAATCTTTTTGATGGTGAGATTATCCCTTGTCTCGAAGACAATGAAGTTTGTGATAAGATCAATGAAATTTACTTTATTCATCAGGCCAAACACCTGGACATCTATAAATGGGTTAAAATTTCTTCTGTTCTCCTCAGCATAGGCCCTGAACTCACTGCTTTCAACCATATCATTAGGAGTACCACAGTCAAACTTCCATTCCATAAAGTACTTGTCTAATGATTTTGTTGCTCCATACTTTATTTTATGGCCGTCGGTAGAGACATTAAATACATTTGGTACAAATAAATTTGGGGTAGTTCTCTGATACCTATCTAACTGCTTAATTCCCTCGGAGTATGTGGACCCCTCCGTTCCCAAGAACTTACATTCTATGACAGTTATTGGAATACCATTTATGAATAGGACAATATCTGGCTTTATATGCTTCTGAGCATCTTCAGGCTTAGTGATAGCGCAAACATACTGGTTAGTGACAGCGAAGTGGTTATCCTCAGGATTATCTTGGTTTATGAGGTCTATAGATATCGCCTTAGTCTCCTGATTTGGTTTGAATGACTTCTCACCCTTTAACCAGGCATGGAACTCTTCGTTATCATCTACCCTCCTTATTTTATTGTAGAGAGCCTCGCAGTGCTCTGGTTTTAGTCCTTTGCTAGAATTAAGTTTTAGGAGTGCTTCTATCACAAGTGGTTTTAAAAGAACTTCATCTACTGAGTTATTCCTGTAAGTATTTACATCAGAGGTAGACAGGTATGTCCAACCCAGCCTTTTGAGGGTCTCTAGAAATGGTATCTCAACACTATGTAGTTCTGAAGACATTATACTTTCACTCTTTTTTTACCTGTAAGAAGTTGTTGCATCAACCCCTTCTTAAGTTTTTCTAAATATTCTTTCTGTGACTCTTCTCTCTCAATCTTAGCGTCAGCCTCAGAGAGAATTTCTGCAATTTTTTGTTGTTCCTGAATAGATGGAACAGGCATAATTATAGAGTAAAAATCACTATGATTAAGATCAGGGATAGTTGATGTTCCTGCTAAACTCAATATTCGTTTATTAGTTTTTCTTAGTGTTAAGAAATAGTATAAATAATCCTTGTTAGTAAGATTTGTTCTATATTTTATTTTGAAAAAATTATTATGAAACACTCCAGTAACTCCAGTAACAACCTGACCAGTATTACCTGTTCTTGTCATTAAAATATCATCTTCATTGCACATAACTGAAGGGTTTGGGTCTTTTACATAGTAAGAGTATTTTGAGCTTTTTCTCAGAAATTCATTGGTAATATAAAAATATGCACCTTCTTCTTTTTTGGTAAGTCTTTTTGAAATAGCTATTTGCAACCCTTGATTAATTTTAACCAACTCTTTTAATTTTGTATTCCTCCATTCCTTAGGAATCCTTCCAATCTTAGTATCTTTAAATTCGGTATGTTGGATGCCTTCAGAGAAGAGTTTTTGCATCAAACCTTTCTTTAGTTCTTTGCTCTTTTCAATGATCTTGTCTGTGGTGCTTATCTGCTCATCTACCGTGGAAAGTATGTCTGCTATTTTTTGTTGTTCTGTCAGAGGGGGAAGTGGAATATTAAGTTTAAATAAATCCTTATTATAAATTGCCGCAACACTTGTTGATCCAGTAGCAAGACCTCTTAATTTTTTAATTACTAAATCAGAATTAAACACATAATTCATAAACTTAGTAGAATGCACTTTACTATTATTAAAAACTATTTTTAGAAGATTTGAGTTATAAAGGGCTTTTGGGAGTTCATTTCTCCAAATGGCTACTTTCCCAACTAATTCTAATGTGTTTCTTGTATTAAATAGAAAATCTCCTTCTTGTAAGATATGTATGTTATCGTACACTAAGGTTTCTGGTATATTTTGAACTTTGTTAAGTTTAATTTTTCCTCTGCCAAGATTCCCCATTTTAATTAAAGGAATTCCTTTTTCACCTTCTCCATTTTTATAGTTACCACCCAAAAGACTATCCTCATTTATATCTTTAAGTTTCACAACCACCCAATCCTTCGGAATCCTTCCAATCTTGGTGTCTTTGTATGTATCCTGAAGCGTATTCATCAGTATCCCAATTCTTTTAAGTAGTCGTTCAACTTACTGTTATTTTCATCTCTTTTTGACTCTAAATCCTTAATCTCACTTATTACATCTTCCACATTTACTAGTGCTTCTGGTTCAAAGGTGTCTACATACCTAGCAATATTAAGGTTATAGTCATTTTCTTTTATCTCTTCTAAATCTATTACTGAGCAGTACCTTTCTATAGTCTTATAATTAGCGTATGATTCCAAGGTTTTTGAGATATCCTCGTCTCTTAAATGATTCTGTGCCTTACCTTCTAAATAATCTTTACTAGCATCGATAAATAGTACCTTTCCTTTACGATTAGTTGGTTTGTTCTTATCAAAAATTAGAATACAACCTGGACTCCCTGTATTAGCAAAAAGATTATCTGGTAATCCAATTACAGTGTCAATTACATCTAGCTCCAGAAATGCCTGTCTTACCTTTCCTTCTTTACTACCTCTAAATAGTACTCCGTTATCCATCACTACTCCAATACGACCACTTGGATTTAAACTGGCATACATATGCTGTATCCAGGCCCAGTCTGCTGAACTTGCAGGTGGTCTACCATAAACTAGTCTATTATATGGATCATCAATCTCAATTTTCTTCTTTTTCTCATTTACTGTCTGAGTTTTATGCATCCAATCGTCTAGATTCCATGGAGGATTTGCCATAATATTATCAAATTTCATAAGTCCTCCATCAACTAAATGTTTAGGGTCCATAAACGTGTCTCCCCTCTCTATCTTAGCATCATTATAACTATGTAAGATCATGTTCATCTTGGCTAAAATAAAGGTGTTGTAGACTGACTCTTGACCATATAAAAAGACTTTTTGAGAGTTTTTACCCTGCTTTTCTATGTACTGAGCAGCAGTAACTAAAATTCCTCCAGATCCACACGCAGGATCATAAATACTTTGACCCTCCTGAGGTTTTAATATTTCAACCAGTAACTCAACTACTTTGTGAGGGGTATAGAACTCTCCACCTTTCTTGCCAGCATCATCAGCAAATTGAGCAATAAGGTATTCATACGCGTCACCTAACATATCTCCAGTCACAAATTCATTACCTAACTTATGAGTATTAAAATGATTAACTAGGTCACTAACTGCAGCATCTGGAAGTTTATCTTTATCGTTGAAATCAATCTTATCTAAAATTCCATCAAGTTTTGGGGCGTTAGCCTTAGTCACCTCTGAAAAAACATCGTTAATCTTTGCTCCGATATTTGTTGAGGTAGAGAGAATATCATTCCAGTGGTTTCCTTTAGGTATAAAGAATACACCAGCGTAAAGATCTTTCTCCTTACCTGCTAATTCCTCTCCTACTTGTTTTTTAAGCTTTTCATATTCTTCGTCAAAAACATCACTTAATCTTTTATAGAAAAGAAGACCAAGAATATAATGTTTAAAGTCACCACTATCTATCTTACCTCTTAAGATATTTGCACTCTCCCATAAATAGCTCTGAAGTTGTTGTTTAGTGATCTTAGACATATAAATAATTTAATTATTCTAATGTAATCAGATTATATATTATTCTCAACTAATCTTCATCCTCCATGAAATAAACTTCCGTTACATAATCAACCTTTTCTCCAAGATCGTTATAATACCATTTCTTCTTAGTTCTGATACCCTGAAGTTTATCTATATCCATTATTAAATTTCTTAAAATTTATTTGATTAAGAAATATAATAAAATATTCGGTCGTCCTTTTGGTCGTCCTAACTTTAAAATCATTGAATACTGACTAATTAGAGTGATTTAGCGAGTCCCGTCCATCCCGCTTTTACTCTTTATATTTTAGCACATATTCAAAGTTTGAAGTCCCCTCAAAATATGCATCTACGATTGTTCTATCATTCTCTGGTACTATATCTAATATACAATCCTTATTAACATCATATACTATAGTATTATAAATCCACATACTCCCCCAGTCCGTTGGCATTCCTAATACTTTATCTGTATAATACCCTAAAGTATTACCTTTTAAAATTTGAATCTTAAAGCCATTGTAGTAATTACCCTCTTGATAAGTACCAGAACCAGATGTTCTAGTTACAATTATCTCATTGTCACCATCATTATCCAAATCATAAACATCAATATCTGTTATTACCCCCCATTCTTCTATAGGTTCTATTATTACAGGATCATTCCAATAAAATTGTCCATTACCAGCTCCAAAAATAACTTTAGTTCTTTCATCTACAGTTTCTGGAATAGGTAAGTTATCCATCCATTCTGCTCTCCATTCAGAAGTTCCTCCTATAATATCTAGAATACCATCATAATTTAAATCAACTAATTCAACTTGGATAGTATTCTGTAAAATAATATTAGGAATATTAGTAGGACGTTTAACCCAAGAGCCTTGCCCTCTATTCTCATACCAAGGAAGTTGATCCATCCCATCGTGGTGAAGAAACTGAAGGGCATCTGTGATGAAGATATCTAGATCTCCATCATTATCTAAATCGCCTAATGCACCAGCATGTCTATAACTTCTTTCTTCTTCTACAATATCAAGAACTGCTCCTGTAGTTGATAAGTAGGCAACTACGATAGGATCTCCAGTATATGGCTCTCTATCTATTCCAGTAGATATAAAAACTGCATCATCAAAACCATTTCCATCTATGTCCCCTATTTCTAGTTGTCTAAGAGCATGAGTACCCATATCAAAAGAATATGCTTTACTACCATCTACAAAAACAGTAGCAGTTCCATTACTTTCAGTATTATGATCTATCTCTACTACTATTAAATCTGTTTTATCATTACCATTTAAATTAATATCTTGATGCCAAACCTGATAAGTATTTATTGAGTTTATGCTACTCAAACCATTTACTAAACTTGATGCATTGGTAAAAGGAGTATTTCTAGGTTGAAAATGAGATGTGAGTGTGTTAATTCCAGTATGCAGAGTAGAATAGTCTACCTCACACAATTCAATCTCAGAAAAATTAGCAGTAATAGTCTTATCTGAATCCATCTTTACACTAAGCGGATTATCACTACTTGTTATTGATCCAGTCCATCCATCGAAAATATAATTCTCATTAGCAGCTGCAAGGATTGAAAAAGACTCATTCTCTTTGTATATACCCGATGACTCAGAAAGTGTGCCTGATCCAACTGGATTAACATTAAGAGTTAATGAATATTCTTTAGGTTCAGGTAATGGTTCAGGAGTATCATTTTCACAAGAGAAGGATAAGAAGATGACTAGAATAATTAAATATTTTTTCATTCTTTAAATATAATAAATTATTTGGTCGTCCTTTTGGTCGTCCTAACTTTAAAATCATTGAATTTTAACTAATAAGAGCGATTTAGCGAGTCCCGTCCATCCCGCTTTCTTTTCATAATTGATGAACTATTCGCAATCCGAACTTAATCTCCAAAGGTGACTGAAATTACCATCCATTAAAAGTTTACCCCCATCACATTCAAATGTAATTAGTGCAACTAATTCATTCCCATGATGTAAATTAACTCTTAAGGTATCATTTGCAAATGTATATGGATTGGTTCCTGGAAGTGCATTAGATGTGTCTAATGAATTCCAATAGGCATCATCAACAGGACAAACTATACAGTAATAGGTATATCTAATACCATCTACAAACTCATACATTGTATTAGCATCTGCTCTACTTTCACTCGGTGACCATATCCATCTACCCTCAATAGAAAAATTAGATTCAGTTAAAATTTCTTCGTCATTACATGATAAAATCAAAAAAAGTATAAATAGACAATATAATTTACTCATCAAATGAATTAAGATAATTTACTAGTTTTTCGTTTTCTGTTTTTAGATTACTTAATAGGTTTTCAAAAGCATCTGATTTAAGTCTTCTCTCATAGAGTAACTGCTGAAATTTAATATTTGATAACTGAGATATTAAAACATCCGACTTTAAATTAACGCTAGAGTTTTCATTATAAAGTGATTCAAGATTATGCATACCTGTTTCACTTAGAAAAGGTCTGACTTTGTTATGAATTATGTCAACGTACTCTATAAAAATATCTAATACCTCATCCTCTTTTAAAAAATAGTTTTGAATTTTTTCTCTTACTTTCTCATTTTTCATATTACTAATAAATAAAGAATGATTTTTCTGTGTAATAGGTCTAAAATCTGATGAAAATCGAAGTAAACCTATTGAGTTGTAATCCTTAATGACATCTTTATTTAGAGACATAGCAATTATTTCATCAACTACTTTTAATTGTGAATGTAGCTCGCCTAATGATTCCTGAATATGGACTGAATCCAATTTCAAGTCCTCAACAATATTTTTAATTATATTGTTTTCGTTTATTGTGATCTTTCTTTCCTCGTTCCAGTTGTTAATACTCAAGGCAATGAGAATACCAAAAACAACGAAAAAAATTTCACCAATTGCATATTTATAGTAATCCCCCATCTTATTTTTTAGGATATTATCTAGTCTAATTTTTTTAAAGTATTTAATCAAAGTTTAGATAAATTTATTTGTTATCAATAAATCGGATATAATATCTAATCTACTTATATCTCAGAAGATAATCAACTTAAGATACGGGGTTGAAACAACCCCCAATGTTAACATAAATAAATTTTTTGGTCGTACTAACTACAAAATCATTGAAATTTATAAAAAAACAGCGATTATGCAAGTCCCATCCATACCTCTTTTTTTATAAGTTTTGAATGATTATGAACAATGACCTCATTTATTTTATTTCTATAATTCATATTATAAATAAATATTAGTTAAATAGAATAATAGGAAAATTAAAAGACTAGGTTTGCAGAAAATTACTACATGAACTTCTCTGATCTTGGTTTAAATAAGTCTATTCAAAAATCTTTAATTGACTTAAACTTTTTAAAACCTACTCCAATCCAATCAAAAGCAATACCTTATCTTCTAAATTCAGATCAGGATTTGATTTCTTTGGCCCAAACAGGAACTGGAAAAACAGCCGCGTTCGGTTTACCAATTATCCATAAAACTAATCTAAAAAATAAAAATACCCAGTCCCTTATACTTTGTCCTACAAGGGAATTATGCCTACAGATAACGAAAGACCTTCAATCATTTTCAACATATGTAAAAGATTTACATATAGTCTCTATATATGGAGGTGCAGATATAAGAAAGCAAATTCAAGAAGTTAAATTAGGTAGTCAGATAGTTGTAGGTACCCCAGGAAGAGTTTTAGATATGCTTAACAAAAAGAAACTAAATATAAAAGACATAAATATTTTGGTTCTAGATGAGGCTGATGAAATGTTAAATATGGGGTTCAAGGAAGATATTGATCTCATATTAGAGGAGACAAATGAAAGCAAACAAATACTTTTATTTTCTGCAACAATGCCTTCAGATGTAATAAAAATTACTAAAAAATATATGAAAAAACCTAAAAGAATTGAGGTTGATTCTAAGAACGAAGGAGTAAAAGACATAGAACATAACTGCTATCTAGTTTCTAATATAGGAGATAAGTATCAGGCTCTAAGAAGAATATGCGATATCAATCCTAACATTTATGGGATAGTATTTTGTAGGACAAGAAGAGAAAGTAAAGATATTTCAAGTAAGCTACTACAAGATGGTTATAACGCGGACTCATTAAATGGTGATCTTTCTCAATCTCAGAGAGATCATGTGATG
This sequence comes from Marinoscillum sp., assembly GCA_038134805.1. Lineage (GTDB taxonomy): Bacteria > Bacteroidota > Bacteroidia > Cytophagales > MED-G16 > MED-G16. The sequence continues at coordinate 15,045 of JAYPVV010000020.1, forward strand.
GATAGGTTTAGAAATAAACAAATTCAGTTGTTAGTAGCAACAGATGTAGCAGCTAGAGGTTTAGATGTAAATAATTTATCTCATGTTATAAACTATAATCTACCTGATGACAATCAAACCTATATTCATAGATCTGGGAGGACTGGAAGAGCTGGTAAAAAAGGAATATCAGTAATTATTGGATCAGCAAGAGACAAAAGAAAAATTTCCTCAATTGAAAAAACAATTAACAAAGAAATAATTCATAAAGAAATCCCAAAAGGGAAAGAGATTTGTGAAGTTCAACTTATGAACTTAATTGAAAAAATAGTTGATTCTGAAGTAAATAATGAGATAGAAAAATTTATTCCCTCTATTATGGAAAAGGTCTCTCACTTGAATAGAGAAGATCTACTTAAACAAATTGTTTCACTAGAATTTAGCAGATTTCTTTCTTATTACAATAACACCAAAGATTTAAGCTCTGACAATAAAAAAAGAAATAACGGTGAAGAGAAAACAGAAAAAGGGTACTCTAGATTTTTTATTAATCTAGGAAAAAAACATAATTTAAAACCACAAAATCTTATTGGTATAATTAACGACTATGTCAGAAATAAAGATATTTCTATTGGAAAAATTGATATAATGACAGGTTTTAGCTTCTTTGAGATCCCTTCAAAATATGAAAAAGAAATTTTAAGTAGTTTAGGAAAATTTACGTGGAATAATTTCAAATGCGGTGTAGAGCTCTCTAATCCTAGAGGTGAAAAGAAAAAAGAAAATAGTAAAAAAATAAAAAAATCTGAAAAAGGATTTAGAGGAAAAAAAAGAAAATATAAAAGGAAATATTAGGTTTACTTTAATGCACTCTTTTGTAGAGTAAATTAAATTTCTCAAGATAATATGAGATACAGATTTTTAGAAAGTTCAGTAGATTATAAGAATTATAAATTTGGATATTCAATTAATGCAATACTTGGAACTAACGACTCCGTTGAAAAATGCTTTTCTGAGGGATTTCTTCCGTATACAGGAGATATTAAAAATAAAGAAGAGATTTATTACTTAGCTAGAAGTATAAGAGTGAATTTAAAAAAATATAAGAGGCTTTCTGAAAATAAGAGAATAATTAAAAATGCGAAAAAAAAGTTCAATATTAAATTTTCATCTCAAAATAAAATTGAGTTTACACATGACTCACATTTTTTAAATTATTGTCTGAATTTCGCTAAAGAAAGATTCACAGATAATTCTCTATCAAAACAAAGATTAGAGCTTATACTGAAAAGAAAAAATTATAATACAATCTACACATTTTCTATCTTAAGAAAAGATATTGGGTATGTGTTAGCCTACGAAAATGAAAATATTATCCATTACTGGTTTTCATTTTATGACACATCATTTCTGAAAGAATTTTCTTTAGGAAAATTTATGATGGAACAGTTAGTTTATCATGCGAAGAAAGAGAATAAAAAATATATCTATTTAGGTACATGTTACGGAAATAAAGCACTTTATAAGGTAAGAGATTTTAAAGGAATTGAGTTCTATGATGGAAACAACTGGGTTGATGATATAAAATTATTAAAAAAGATGTGCAAAAAAGATAAAATAGATTGATCTACTGAACTTTAAATTGGAACGATATTCGAGTTTTTTCCCAACTCAAAGATATTACACCAGCATCTTCTCCAATCTCATTAACTTCATATTTAAGAGATTCTACACTCTCTTCTAGTTCCTCAGGTTTAACAGAAAACCTTAAAACATCATCTATAGCATCATACTCATCTTTTCCGTGTTGCTCCCAATTAGAATTAAATATGACAGTCCACTCCTCTTTAGAAGGAATAGTAAAAAAACCATATTTCCCACTTTCTAATTTTTGACCTTCAACTAGTAAGTCATAATCTGTCTCAATCCAGGTAGCATTATGAGCACCAGACTGCCACACCTCATCAAATGGAAGAAGTCCGCCAAAAATTATTCTATTTCGAACACTAGGAGAAGAATAATCGATATGTATGTGCGCACCATTAATCATAGCCATTGTATAGGTATGAGGGCTAAGGGAACCCGAGGATTGAGTATTGCTACTTTGATGATTTTCGTGTGAGTGATTGGCACTATTACAACCAATGAGAATTACTATAGAGAATAATATTCTTTTCATAAAATTCAAAAATAACAAAAATATTTGGTCGTCCTATTTTCAATAGCATAATTTATAATACCCTTAAATTTTATTAAAAAAAGAGATTTTTCGAGTCCCTAATTACAGATTTATCTTACGTAAATTTCAACTCTTGCAGATCTATTTGCTCCCCTTACAGTCACACCTGACCAGTGCCATCTATCTCCAGCAGAATGGTTGTAGGGAGATAAATAAAGGCCAATTCCGCCCCAAGCATCATTAGAACCTTGACTTCCTTCATTATTCCATGCAAAGCCCCACCTTACTTTAAAATTGCCATAAGTATAATTAAAGCCATAAAATTGAAAACCCGATTGAGATGAAAAATAAGTAGAATTATATCCATCAAAAGAGGTTTGAGGAGTAGATGTAATAGTTGTGGTTGATTGTAATCTTGATAACAGAGTCGTTCGAGATCCATTATATATAGAAATCATTTTCAAGCCAACTCCACATTGAAAGATTATCGATACTTCCACTCTCAGCTCCAATATTTGGGAAATCTGGAAATAATGCCATGGCATCTTTTGCTTGAAAGTAATTCATAGAATGAAATTTAGCATCTCCATCATCCCTATTAACTTCAGATGGGTTAAGAGTGTTTACAGATGTCCAGTAATTTGCGGAATAAGAGAACGTTGTCCCTCTTGTTGCCTTCATGGCTAAGATCCATCCACCACCATCATAATCTGAATCCATTAAGCAATAACACTGAGTTGCTCCCACAGTGGGTAGGTTAATCCAGTACACAACATCTACTGCTCCAGCATTATTATCTAGAATTGCCTTACAACTTTCTGCTGGGTTACCTGAGGCATCTCCTAATCCAGAATAAATTTTTTTATGATGAACAGCATGGAAGCTAGGAACCAACTGAGAGAAGGAAAAATGAGATATAAGTAGTAGAAAAATTATTTGTTTCACTGGATAAATATAATATGTTTTTAAGATGTTATTTTTATTATTCTAACTAGAAAAAGAGGAAATATTGATTTTTATAAAATAAAATTTATACCTAGATTAAAAGAAATATTATTTAATTCATAAGGATTAGAAGTAAATTTATATGTACTAAAAATATTATCTGTTAGAGCATAAATTTGAAAAGGTCCTCCCTTAATACTCAATCCAACTCCAAAATTATTTTTTCTGCTATAGCTAGAAGACAAATGGATAATATCACTTACTCTTAATGATGAGTGAACGAGTAGATTTAAATCTTCTTCTGAGCCATTATTAGAGTAAGTAAATAAAATACCTGCTGATATTTTATTAGAAAAAATATATGAAGCATTAAGATAAAATTTAGGACTTAAAACTTTTGAATAATTTTTATTATATGTAGAATTGAGAATATTGGTTGTCTCTAATGAGTCTAATTTGTTACTAATTACATCTCCAAAGGTTACATAATTATCACTTTCTTGATCTAATGAATTATTAATTTTAAACCCATCAAACTGATACGCTAATTCATAATCTATTTCATAAGTGTTAGAACTCCAATTAATTTTTCCAAAATCAATTACACTAAACTCTATTTTAATTTTTTTGGTTTGATTATTGGTTTGATTAATAGAATCATTTTTATTTTCATTATCATTCTTTTTACCAATATCTATGCTGTAATTAAACCCTACATCAAATCCTAAACCTTTATTTTTCGTATTAGTGATGTAATTGGAAAAATCAAAATTGGATTCTATACTACTTAAATCTAAGTTTCCATTAGAAATTATATCTACTGGACCAGAAACTGTTCCTTGACCAACTACATTAAATCCAAGATTAGAAAAATTATTCTCATTTGTGTAATAGAATTCATTATTTAAGTTTAGATTAGATAACCCAAAGTAATATTTTGGTTTTATTCCAAAACTTAAAGAGTTTTTTTTAGAATTAATTTTTTTTACAAATGCTAAAGATAACTCTCTTGTATGACTAAAATCTGATTTTAAACCACCTAAAGCTTGGTTATTATAATAGTTACTATTCCCATTAGCTAAAAATTGAAAAATATCTCTATCGACACCAATATTAAAATTAATTTTTTCATCAACACTAAAACTTAAGTAGCTGTCTTTAATCTTAAATCCAAATCTTATAAGATTTAATTTTGCCATTAAACTAATACTATTATTTTCTCTCAAAGAAGCTAAAAATGAATCTACATCTAAATATTTAGACCCATCTAATGATCGATGTTTAATAATATTACTATATAGAAAATCAGAGTTAGCTGATACTTGTGTGCTGGATAAGAGAGGAAGAGAAAAATTAAATTTAAGAGAGTCATCAAATGCTGCAATGTTTACATTTCTTGAAGATGGCACATTATCAAAAAGAAATAGCATATCACTAGATTGACCATAGGTATGATTTAAAATAAATCCAAATATTAAAACTAAAAGACTATTTTTTTTAGATTCCATCTAATTTAATTTCTAAATACGATTCAAACTTAAACCTCACATCAGAAGTAATATTAACTGAACTTTTATTTTTTGTATTAAGCTCAATTGTAAAAATTACGTTTCTTACATCTTTTAAATTTTGTAGTGTTCTCTCACCTAAACTTAAAGTGAAAAGGTCTTGGATTGAATTTATTGAATAACCATTGTCATCTACATCACTTCCTCTGATGATAATTTGATCTTTGTTACTATCTATTTCAGTAAATGCACTATCTAGGAAAATTAAAGAGACATCGAATGAAATCGGAATATTAGATTCATAATTCATAATTAGATCTGCACTCTCTAGATTAATGTCAAAATCTATTTTCTCAATTTCAAAAGTATCATATACCAACATATTAGAAGCAGATAACTGAAATGGGAGCTCGACAAACATATTACCATAAATTTGTGAGCTACTTAAAATAAAATTGTTGTAGTTAACACCATCTGGATTTACAGAAAAGCTTCCATCAATAACTAGACCTCCTGAAGGCGGTAAATTTATGAAATTAACAATATTAGAATTATCCTTATTGACTAGTGAGAGTGTTTCGGTAAATGATCCATCTTTTGAGGAGGCTTCTTTAATTGTAGTATTTATTGAAATACTTTCTTTATTATTTTCTTCATCTGACCCTTCTACATCTAAATTGAAAGACAGTGGAATTCCTATGGAATTAAATATATTAAATCCAAGACTAGGATTAGTCAATAAAAAATCACCCTCTATTTTATCATAAAAATCAAATATTTCTTGGTCTAAAACTATTTCTTCTTTATGAACACTATAAGATTTACTTCCAAAATATCCATTAATCTCATCAAAATCTAAGTTTTTAAAAGTAAATGAAACATCAATCTGCTCTCTAGACTTATAAATTATATAATTTGAATTTGATAAAATATTCAGTTTGGATTTGACTCTAATTGAATTAAATAAATTTTTAGATTCATTATATAAATCAAAATCATAATTTTCTAAATTATATGTAGCGGCATAAGTCCCATTAGAGAGTAAAGTTGCACTATCAGAAATTGTATCGCCTTCAATACTTAAGGGAAGAGTAAATTCAACCTCAACATCATACCCGAGGGATGAAGAAATCTTAAAATCTAAAAGTCCTTTACTAAAAATGATATTTGTAATCTCTACACTATCATACAAACTCAAATCAATATCTAAATTACTTTCAACAAGATCAGTGATTTCTTTGGTATTTATTTCTCCTTCTCGTATAAGAAGTTCTTCCATCTCAAATGTAACCTCTATATTATCAAGGCTTGGACTTACTAAAACTTCTTGACCTGAAGATCCTATAGTAGTAAATTTTGAAATATTAATTTTCAAATCACTATATATAGTTTTGTTTTCTAAATCTTCCCTAATAAAAAATACCTCATTAGGTAATAAATCATTTATTTTAATATCAAAAAGTACATTTTGATTATCACTTATTATAAAATCAACACTGATCGGAACACTAATATTATTCTTAATGCCAATGTTAACAAAACCTGAGTCTACAACTGCATACCTGAACTTATCAAATCTATTAAAAGCGTAATCACCTCCATTTTCATTAGACTGAATAGCTGGAAAAATTAAAATAGTACTATCTGGGATAAACTTAAGAAAATTTAATGAAGGCATTTTTTGAGATAAATCATCCAACGTAATTTTTCTATTTAACTTTTCAAGATTATTGATCTTTATTTTTTGAGTATATAATTTTTGAGAGTTAGAATATTCTAATTCATCAATTGATATAATACTTTCTGATTTTAGTGAAAAAACACTATCACTACTAAATAATACTTTTAAAATTTTTGTTGAGTCATCAACTACTAATGATGAATCGATATTATCTAAAATATTAATCAATTCAACTTCACCAAATATAAAGGGAATCTTAAGTTTAGGTTTTAATTCTGATATATCAACATCTGATAATCCAACTTCATCTTCAATACATGAAGTAAATAGAGAAAAAATAAAAAAGAGTAAGAAATACCTCACATAACGAATGTACCATTTTGAAGTATTATAACCAATTTAATTTGAAAGCTTTTTTATTTATCTTTTGTATATTCAAAATAAAATTAAGTGATCTTAATCTACTGATATGTATATACTCTGACATGACCAGTATAACTCCCATTTTTATATGATCCTATAGCGACAACAGTTCCATCTGAGCTGAGAGATACAGAATTGCCGCTCTCATCACCAGCAGACTCACCGTCTATGTCACTCCCTCTCTGAACCCACGCCGACCCGTCCCACGCGTATATTCTGACATGACCAGAATTAAACCCATTACCACCATTAAGATATGCTCCTATAGCAACAACAGTTCCATCTGAGCTGAGAGATACAGAATAGCCGCTATAATCACCAGCAGCCTCACCGTCTATGTCACTCCCTCTCTGAACCCACGCCGACCCGTCCCACGCGTAC
>JAYPVV010000021.1:0-18835 GCA_038134805.1 Marinoscillum sp.
CGATACCGGGAGCCGTAGGAACGATTGTGCCAACACCAAGATTAGGACTACCAACTATATATCTCTCTGACGGTCCTGCAGGATTAAGAATAGAGCCTACACGCGAAGGCTCTGACAGAACCTATTATGCAACCGCATTTCCTATAGGCACCCAATTAGCTTCTACATGGAATACAGAACTGGTTTACAAGGTTGGTCAGGCTATGGGATCAGAAGCCCGCTCTTATGGTGTCGACGTAATTTTAGGCCCTGGAGCCAATATTCACAGACACCCATTTTGTGGTAGAAACTTTGAATACTTTTCTGAAGACCCATATCTAACCGGTTTTATAGGTTCATCAATAGTTAATGGTATCGAATATAACGGAGTTGGAACCTCTCTTAAACACTTTGTAGCGAATAATCAAGAAACCAATAGAAACTACAATAACTCGATAGTATCAGAACGAGCATTAAGAGAAATTTACCTGAAGGGCTTTGAATTAGTCATTAAGAATTCTCAACCTTGGACGGTGATGTCATCTTACAACAAAGTAAATGGGACCTATGTCGCAGAAAGTAGAGAATTACTTACCGACATTCTTAGAGATGACTGGCAATTTGATGGATTAGTCATGTCAGACTGGTTTGGAGGGAATAATGCCGTTGCAATGATCACTGCAGGTAATGATTTATTGGAGCCTGGTACAAAACTTCAATGGGACGCCCTAAAGAAAGGTGTTGAAAACGGAACCTTAACAGATACTGTTGTTGATACATCTGTAAGTAGAATCCTTCATCTCATTTTAGCTTCGAATAAAATGAACAACTATAAATACGATGAAAACCCTGATTTAGAAAAGCACGCTGCGATAACAAGAACTTCTGCGAATGAAGGAATTATCTTACTCAAGAACAACAACGTTCTGCCTATTCAGAAAACAACTAATGTTGCACTATTTGGTATTACATCCTATGATTTTATCTCAGGTGGATATGGTTCTGGTGATGTAAACGAAGCTTACAGTGTATCTCTTGAAGAAGGGTTAGAGAATTCAAGAGCTAAGATTAATAATTCCAAAGGGGATATCATAGAAGCCTTTCAAATTTCATCTGAAGCAGGAATCAATAGACCGGGGTTTGTTATAGACAGCGAAGCAAAATCACTTTATGAATCTCACAAGTCTGAAAACGAAGAATTATTTGTTAAACCAGAGGGAATTAGTGCAATGTTTGATCCATATAATCCGCTCGAAATTACCTACAGTCAAGATCAAATAAACTCAATATCTAAGAATACAGATATTGGAATAATTACTATCGGAAGAAATAGTGGTGAAGGTGGAGATCGAGTTAATATCGATGATTTCGAATTAAAAAAAGTAGAAAAAGAAATGATCAAGAATGTTGCGTCTGCCTATCATTCACAAGACAAAAAAGTCATTGTAGTTCTAAATGTTGGAGGTGTGGTTGAAACCGCATCATGGAAAAATGATGTAGACGGGATAATCTTAGCCTGGCAAGGAGGCCAAGAAGGAGGAAACTCAGTGGCAGATATCATAAGCGGAAAAGTTAACCCAAGCGGGAAATTACCTATGACCTTTCCAGTGAAAGTTGCAGATCATGCATCACACAATAACTTTCCATTGGAAGGTGCACCAATGAATATGTTAGATTTTTTCAAGAGCAAGGATGAAAATAAATCTGAAATAAAGAATATCGACTATACTGTTTATGAAGAAGATATTTATGTGGGTTATCGTCATTTTGATAAAGCACAGATAGAAGTTTCGTTTCCCTTTGGGTTCGGCCTTTCCTACACCGATTTCGAATTTTCGAATCTAACAATTACACCCAATGGTAATGGTGTCGACATTAATCTTAACGTTCGAAACATTGGTCAAGTTGAAGGAAAAGAAGTAGTTCAAGTCTATGTCTCAAAAATCGACAGTAAAATAGATCGTCCAATCAACGAATTAAAAACCTTTCAGAAAACATCATTACTAAATCCCAATTCAGGTGATAACATATCACTTCATATCAACTATGAAGATTTAAGATATTGGGATGAAGATTCAAATAGTTGGAAACTTGAAGAAGGCGAATACCTAATAAACATTGGTAATTCATCAAGAAACATTTCGCTCTCTGAAATGATTAAAATCTAAAAGTTAATTCACTAAAATAAGAAGTTGTGCTGCAACTTTGAATAATAGGGGGAGCACTTTATTTAAAAGAAACATCCATATAAACTGAATAATTTCCGAAAGATTCATAGAATGGTAAGAATTTAATTCCATTAATTATAAATTCTAATTCTTTATAATTGCCTTTAATTGAATCACTCAGATTTTGTGGATTTAAATTAATTTTTCGCCACTCATTTAATGATTTCTTTTCCTGAGCAGCTAATAATATTGGGCCATAAAATAAACTGGCAATATTTTGTTGATCCATTACTGGCTCTAAATGAAATTTAAATGGAGTAATAACTTCAATATAATCTCCTTTTTTCCATTTTTTACTTAATTTGATATATCTACCAGGTTCAATGTTAGATTTTTGTTTTTTCCCATTTATTTTGATCTCATATCCGTTAGTTGCCCACTTAGGAACCCTAATTTTAATATCAAACTCACTATCATTTTCTATAGTAATTATACTTCTATCTTCTTTAGGAAAAGAAGTTGATTGTGAAATTTTTACATTTTTTTCTTTCCAATTTAAACTAGATGACACAAAAAGATTTATATAAAGTGTATTGTTATCTATACTTTTAAAATAAATTGAATTTTGAAGTTTTGTGTTACTTTCTAAGGCAGTTCCATTACAACAAGTGAACCCATTCATTTCAGCATTTCCAAATTTCTTTGAAGAGCCAGCTCTTAATGGAATATGATATGTATTAGCTGAATTATTTTGAGCGACAGATGCTAGTATGTGATTATATAAACCTTTTTCATAATACGCCATTAATTCTTCTCGTGGATTAAATAAAAATAATTGTCTAGTTAGTTTTAACATGTTGTAGGTTGCACAAGTTTCATTTTGCCCTCTTTGTGAAAATCCATTTTCATACAGAGTTGAAGGCTCTGCCACAAAACATTCTGGATTTGCTGGTTTTCTAGCTCCAGCTACACCACCAATGCTGTAGCTGTAATCATTTGTAGTTTTATACCAAAAATTATCTGAAATATTAAAATAATCCTCATCACCAATATTTTTATACATTTCAATTGCTCCAATAATCTGAGGGATATGTTGGTTCGCATGTAATCCTCTGTATGTATCAACATTTTTAGCTAGACCATGAGAGTGATGTTCATCACCATAAAATACTTGAATATTGTCAAATAACTTAGCAGCTTCTAGAAAGTCTGTGTCTTTGGTTAGTCTATATAATTTACCCATTACTTCATTCATTCCTCCATACTCACCTGCAATATAGAGGTTCCACATACTAATTAATTTTTCTTTGGGTAATTGATTTAGTCTTTTATATACCCATTTAGCCATACCCTTTGAAATTTCAAGAGATTTTTCATTTCCAGTAGCATCATAAACATCCAAAAGTCCAGCAAGTATTTTATGTAATGTGTAGTAAGGTGCCCATATCTGAGATGATTTTACTCCATAAATAGCTCCTCTTTCTAACATGATAAATTGATCGGGTGGGTATGCGCTAATAAACCCTTCTCCCCAATTCCAATAATCAGTTCGTATGCCTGATTCACTTAAATCTGAATCATATTCTAATTTTCCTTGACCAGTTGGTATATCTAGTGGGTTAGAAACAAAACTTAAATTATTCTCATTAGGTCTACCTGATAATTTAGATAAATCATAAAGCACGTCTACAGTATAATTTATTTTTTTTAAGAAAATATTTTGTAATTCTTTATCATAAAATGTGCTTGAGTAAGCTTGTGAAATTGCAGATAAATAATGTCCGGTTGCATGTCCTCTTAATTTTATCTCCTGAGAATCCCAAACTCTTAAAGGTTCAGCACCCTCTGGCTGCTTCTGCCCAAATGTATTTCTAAACATGTAGAGAAAATCATCAGGATTTTTCTTTGAAAGAGTTAATATGAATTTATCTCTATTTTGAATGAATTTTGAATTAGAACCAAGTTTATCTAAATCTAACGATACTTCATCTAAACCAAAAGTTGAAAGCTGCAAGATAGGAGGTTTTTTAATTTTCTTTGACCGAATTTTAACAAGAGCTTTTGGTGTAAAAGCTGTTCCTGGTACGACTCCTTCAATTATATAATTCCCTTTTTTTTTAACATCTTTATTGTCCGTAGGAGCTGGCCAAATAACTCTAACTTTTGGTCCTTCAATTCCCTCCTTATAAATACCATCAATATAACGAGGTAATCGAGGTAAATTACCTACTTCAGTTTCAACTTCTATATCCTTAACATTTTCTAGAAATACATTATAAAGCTGAGGAGTATTATTTGAAAAAATTTGAAAATGTTCTTGGAATTCTAATTGTTCATTTACCTGACTCTTAGAATGATAACTTAACATCAATAGGAATATATAAATCCTATTTATTTGAAAGCTTATTAATATTTGATTAAGCTTATTCATTATTTAATAAATTAAATTTTATTATTATGATATAGTTATCTCCATTTCTCTGGATTATTTCTCCATTTTTTTAACTTATCTAAATCATCTAATCTAATTATTTTTTTTTCAAGTGCTATTGTCAAGAGATCATCAAAATAAAATAAACTATATGTTTTACAATTGATTTTTTTAAAATTTTCTATTGACTGATTGAACCCATAATTAAAAATTGAAATAACTCCGAGTACATTTGAATTTGAGGATCTTATAGCATCTACAGCTTTTATTGAACTGCCACCTGTTGATATAAGATCTTCAATCAAAATAACATTACTGCCCTCTTTAATCCTTCCCTCAATCATATTTTGCATACCATGAGATTTTGCTTTTGATCTTACATAAGCAAAGGGTAAACTTAATTTATCTGATATCAAAGCGCCTTGGGGTATACCTGCTGTTGCTACACCTGAAATTACGTCAAATGAAGTAAAATTTGATTTTAGTAATTCAATGAGTTGTGAGGTAATATCTGATCGAATCTTAGGGTAAGATAATGATATTCTATTATCGAAATAAAAAGGAGACCTCCAACCAGATGCCCAGGTAAATGATTGATCTAAATTGATTTTTATAGAATTAATATTAATTAATTCACTTAATAATTCGAGAGATTTCATATTTTCACAAAACTAAGATTAATTTTAAATAATTACACTTGATTCATCTATTATGAATTTAATTTTTGTTAATGACATACCAATATATTTTCAAGAGCTTGATAATCTAAAATTAAAAAAAGAAGATTTCGATACTCATATTGATGGATCATCTGGTATAGTTCCAAAAAAACTTTTTGCTAGGGTATTAATTTATGATTGTACAATAGACACTATTGTTGATTTATTAAAAAAGATGACCAAGAATAAATTCAAAAAAATATATTCAATAACAATAACATTAAGAGATCTTAAAAATGTAATGAGAAGTGTTAAGAAAATGTTTAAAATCATTAAAGCTGGAGGAGGAGTTGTTGAAAATGGAAAGAAAGAAATATTATTTATTTACAGACTTAAGAAGTGGGATTTGCCAAAAGGAAAATTAGATAAAGGAGAGTCAATAAAAGAATGTGCAATTAGAGAGGTTGAGGAAGAGACGAAGGTTAAAGTAAATTGTAAGAAAAAAATAATTTCTACTTGGCATACTTATTTACAAAATAGAAAATATATCTTGAAGAAAACTACATGGTTTCTTATGGAGTCTGTAGATGATTCAGAAATGAAACCTCAAAAAAAAGAAAAAATTGAGAAAGTAGAGTGGATGAATAATTTAGTTTTAGATGAAATTCTTCTTAATTCCTACAAGTCACTTAACTATGTAATTAAGTCATACTCAAAACTTAAATATTAGATTTTAGATAGAACCTCTATTGTTTTTTCTATTTCTTTTTCAGTATTATATATTGATACTCCAAGTCTAGTTACGCCACCTATTTTTTCTAGGCCTAATTTTTGAATTGCTTTAATTGCATAAAAATGACCATCCCACGCACAAATGTTATTTTTACCTAAAATTTTACATATCTCATTTGCTGATTTTTCTTTATGAATAAATGATACTGTTGGAGCTCTTCTTGACTTAAAATCTGTCCCTATAACATCAACTTTTTTTAATTTTTTTAAAGAATTATAAAGCATGGATCCTAATTTTTTTTCATGCTCTCCAATTAATTTGAAAGCATTAGTAAGTTTTTCTCTTAAAGACGAACCCTCTCCAATTGACGAAATGAAATCTATAGCTTTTTCAACGCCATAACAAGCAGCATGATTTAGAGTTCCCGTTTCAATTGTGTAAGGAGCATGTTGCTCTTGAACTATTAACCTGTCAGTATCAATTTTATCTAGTAATTTGGGTTTTGAATAAAGTAAACCTATATGTGGTCCGTAAAACTTATATGCAGAGCAAAGTAAAAAATCACAATCTAATTTTTGGACATCAATTAGAAAATGTGGAGCATAATGAACTGCATCAAGTAATAATAATATATTTCTGCTTTTAGTGTATTTTCTAATTCTTTCAAAGTCATTAATTGTTCCAAGAGCATTAGATGACATTCCCATTGCTACCAATTTTGTTTTTTCATTTATCTTACTTTCAAAGTCATCATAATCGAGATTGCCATCTTTTAATAAATTAATACTAATTACTTCAACCCCTTTTTCTTTAAGTGTCTTCCATGGACCTCTATTTGCTTCATGATCTAAGTCAGTTATAATAATTTGATCTCCTTTTTTAAAATATTTTGAAAACCCTCTAGCGAGCTGAAAATTTAATGTAGTCATGTTCTGACCAATAGAAATACAACTTTTATTTTCAGCACCTAAAAAAATAGAAACTTTTTCTCTGAGAGAATTCATTATTCTGTCTGTCCTTTTACTAGTCTCAAATTCTCCATGAGAGTTAGCATTTGAATTTATATAATACTCAGAAATACCATTGATTACTGTTGAAGGAACTTGTGTTCCTCCTGGACCATCTAAAAAAATTACCTGTTCATTTTTTTTATTTTTTAATAAAAGAGAGGGAAAATAATCTCGAATATTATATAAGTTTTTCATCTAAGTCTAAATATTAATTTAGAGTAATGATAGAAAAAAAAAATACAGATATTGTAAGTTTTTTTTAAAAAAATTGAAACTATGAAATTTAATTTATCGTAATTGAAATTAAAGATAGTTTAGTTAGTTTGGTTACAGAGCACTTGAAGAATTCAAGTGCTTTTTTTTACATAATAAATCCAAGAATTAGATATAAAATAAAAGTAACTATGCCTGAAAATAGTGCATAAGGTAATTGTGTTTTTACATGATCAATGTGGTCTGATGCTGATGCCATTGAAGAAACTACTGAGGTGTCAGAAATTGGAGAACAATGGTCACCAAAGAGACCACCACCTAGAGCAGCTGCTATAGCAAGAGAACTATTTATTTCCATTTGATTTGAAATTGGAACAGCTATAGCTAACATAATTGCAAATGTTCCCCAAGATGTTCCAGTAGAAAATGAAATAAAACAACTAGTTAAGAATAATAATGCAGGAACTAGTTTAGGAGATAAAATATTTTTTAATTCATTAGAGACATAAATGCCTGTGCCCAAATCTTTACATAGATTTCCAATTGCAAATGCAAACATTATCAAAATTGAAAGTTGCATCATTCCAGACATTCCCTTCAAAGAAAAGTTAATTACTTCTTTTAGTGATAAAATATTTTTTAGAACATAGTAAAATGATGAAATTATAATTGAAAAAATAACCGAATAAAGTACAGATGTAGAACCTGAGGAGTTAGCGAGTATGTCAAAGAAGTCTTGATTTGATCTATCTCCATTATATCCTGTATAATAAAGCATTATAATCATTGAAAATAACATAGAGAGAAGTGGAAGAAACATATTAAAAGAATTTGGACTTATTCCTTTTTTTGTCCTTAATACTGTAATTTCTTCTGATACCATTGGAGAGGAGCCATTATCAAAAAGTTTTCCATTTCTTGTCCTATCTTCAGCTTTCTTCATAGGACCATAATCTTTTCCTGTGACAATAAGATAAATCAATAAAAAAATTACAATTATTGGATAAAAGTTAAATTTCATGGCTGATACTAACTCAATAAAAGGGTTTTCAATACCTTGTATAGCTAATATTCCAATTATGTATGCTCCCCATCCATTAAAAGGAATAAGAAGTTTAGAGGGTGCTGAGGTGGAGTCTGCTATGTACGCTAATTTCTCTCTAGATAATTTTAATTTATCAAATAATGGTCTAAAAATTGTTCCAACTGTAAGAGAAGAAATATTTGACTCAACAAAAATTAAAACACCAGTAAGTGTAGCATATAACTGAATGCTTTTTTTATTTGCTTTGCTATTTTCTTTTGAAAGTTTTTTTTGGAAGAAATTTATGAATCCTTCTACACCTCCAGTCACCTGTATTAAAGTAATTAAAGAACCAACTAAAAAAGTAAAAAAGACAACTCTTGTATTACCTGGATCATCAAAAACTTTAACAATAATTTCAATAGTATTGATAATTCCATCAAAAGGATTCCAATTTCCAATTATCAAGCCTCCAAAAAAAATACCTGTAATAAGTGATATAAAAACTTGTTTTGTCCTAATAGCCAAAAAAATTGCAATAATAGGAGGAATTAAAGATAGAAATCCATAGTTTTCCATACATCAATATTAATTAAATTTGCATGAAAACATCTATTATGAATAAAATTAAAACTCTATTTTTTATTGTTTTATTTCTTTTTTCTTGTTCAACAAATGAAGATGAAACAATTAATATTCATTTAGATGAATACACTAAACTTTACTCTATTACTTTAGAAGATATTGAAGAAATTGTTCAGAATTCAGAATTTCAAAATTTAAAAAGTTTTTTAAATTATGGTATATCACTATATACAATTACTTATAACACAACATATCAAGGAAAAAATATAATTGCTTCAGGTTTAGTAGCATTTCCAGATACTCAAATTGGTATGCCAATCTTAAATTTTAATCATGGCACAACTTCTTTGCATTCAGATGCTCCAACAGAAGATTTGATACAATATAGCTTCTTCGCAAATGCTGCCAGTGCCGGATATATTTTTGTTATTCCCGACTATTTAGGTTTTGGTTCTTCCAAAGATATTGTACACCCTTATTATAGATCTGATATAACAGGACAGACAGTTGTTGATATGATTAGAGCCACAAAAGAGCTCGCTTTAACTGAAGGTTATAACTTTAATGGAGATGTTTTTTTATCAGGTTACTCAGAGGGAGGATTTGCAACTATGGCTGCTCACTATAACTTTGAAAATAATAATTATTCTGATTTAAATCTGATTGCATCAGCTCCTGCTTCTGGGGGGTATGATATAATTGGAATGCTCAATTATTTTCTGTCTAAAGAAACTTATCATGTGCCTTATTATATTGCTTTTGTTGCTATTGGTTATAAAACTTCATATGATTGGGATCTCCCTTTATCTTTAGTTTTTAATGAACCTTACGCTTCTCTTATACCTGATTATTTTAATGGTAGTTATTCAGGATTTGAAATTAACTCTGTACTTTCAAAAAATTTAAATGAGTTATTAACTCCAGCTTTCAGAAATAATACTTTTGATGATCCCAACATAAAAATATTTACGGATGCCTTAGAAGAGAACAGTTTAAGTCATTGGGTGCCGAAGGTAAAAATGTTTATGTACCATGGAACTGAAGATATTACTGTGCCCTACAAAAATTCAGTAGATACATATAATAATTTTATCTCTTTAGGTGCAGACAAAAATATTATAGAATTTATAGATCTTGTTGGAGAAAATCATTCTTCGGGTTCACTCCCATACATTGTAGATATTTTTGATAAATTTAATGAGTTGAAATGATAAGATATTTCTTTTGTTTATTTCTTATTTCATGTAATCCCCAGATAGATAAAAATAATATTTCATTTATAATTGAAGACATTAAAAAAAATTATGCTCCTGATAAAAGAGTTTCTTTATTTGATATTGATTTTTCCATAGAGCAAAAATCTATAGTGCTAAGAGGAGAAACTAATATTCCAACTGCTAAAAAAGAATTACTTACTAGTTTTAAAAAAAATAATATTTTATATGTCGATAGTATTAAAATTTTACCATCTCAAGAACTTTTTGGTATTATAAATAATTCTGTTGCTAATCTAAGAGCAAAACCTTCTCACTCATCTGAACTAGTTTCTCAGACATTATTAGGTACAAATGTTAAAGTTTTAAAAAGAGTGGGTGAGTGGTATCTTATTCAAACTCCAGATAATTATATTAGTTGGATTGATCATGGAGGAATTGAATTAGTTTCTAAAGAATTTTTTATAAAATATAATGCTGAAAAATATTTTTACAATCAACCTCATGGGTATTCCTATGAATCTCCAAAAATGACTCAAATTGTTTCTGATTTAGTTGTTGGATCTATTTTGAATGTTATAGATAAAGAAAATAATTTGAGTAAAATTCAGTATCCTGATGAAAGAATAGGTTGGGTAGAAACTAAGAACTTAATACGAATACAAGATTTGAAAATTAAGCCAAATAATTTTATTGATAATTCTAAAAAATTTTTAGGAATCCCATATCTATGGGGTGGGACATCATCTAAAGGTTTTGATTGCTCTGGTTTCACAAAAACTATTTATTTGATGAACGGGTTGGTTATTCCAAGAGATGCTTCTCAGCAAGTTAATGAAGGTATTTTAGTAGATAACTCTAGAAATTGGGAAAATCTTAAGCCAGGAGATTTAATGTTTTTTGGGTATATTAAGAATGGAGTAAGAAGAATTGATCATGTAGCTATGTGGTTAGGTGATGGAAAATTTATCCAAGCATCAAAGAATGTTAGAATAAATTCGGTGTTTTCTGATGATCCTTTATACGATAAATATCATATGGATAAATATTTTGAATCGAGAAGATTATTGGGAAATATTACAAGTGGTATCAGTTTATTATAAATTTTCAATTTCAAAAATTCTCTCAAGGAAATTATTTGTATTAAAATCTACTCCCCCAGTTAAACGAAAAGCTTCATCACCATTTTTATCATAAATAACTGTAGTTGGTAGACTATATGCATTAAAATAAGATAAATCTCCATTCAACTTAACAAACTCTAAATTAAATTGTCTTTTTTCCACAAAATTTAGAATTAGATCTAGATTTTCATTTGATACAGCTACTATTTTTATGTTTTTATTAGTAAATTTTTCCTTTGCCTTTTCTAGGCTTTCAAATTCAGCTATGCATGGCTTGCACCAAGTTGCCCAAATATTAAGGATTATGACATTTCCTTTGTAGCTATTTAAACTAAATTCGTTTCCTTGTAAATCAACTAGAAGAGAATTATTTATTGATTTTTTTTCATTAGTTGAGCAACTAATAAAAAAGAGAATAAGTAAAAAGTTTAAATAATTCATATTAATTATATTTGTGAATTAGCAAAATATAAAATTATGAGGAAATTCACATTATTATTCTTTTTATTGTTACTTGTTAATTTTGGATTTTCACAGTCTTTTTACTCTACTTTAAAGGCCACTGGATTAACTTGTGCCATGTGTTCTTATTCTACTCAAAAAAGTCTTGAAAAATTAGATTTCATTGAATCTATTACTCCTGATTTAGAAGCAACCTCTTTTAAGTTAGAATTTAAAAAGGGAATGTTTGTTGATTTTGATCTCATTCAGGAAAAAGTAGAAGATGCAGGTTTTTTTGTTGGTTCTTTAGATATTGTTTTTGATGAAAATTTAAATGCTGAAAACGATAATCATAAATTAATTAATGAGAATTTATTTCATATTTTTTCAAATAGAACATTAAAAACTAATGTTTTTACCCTGGTTGATAAAAACTTTGTAAAAAAAAGTGAGTATAATTTATTATCTCAGAGTACATCTCATTCTTGTTATAAGACAGGTATTCATAATGATTCCTGCTGTTCTATGCATGATAACTTGAAATCCAATAAAGTTTTTCATATTAAAACAAATCTTTGATAAAATAAATGAGGTATTCTTTTTTTTTAATCTTGCTCTTTAGAATAAGTACATCTTTTTCTCAGGAATTATATATTAATTCTGAACCTGCAAGTCTCATCCCAAAAGGAACAAAAGTTGTAAGATTATATCATTCTAATATTTTTTTAGATGGTTCTAATTATATGGGTAGTATTTCAAATGCTTATCTTTTTACTCCATCTATTGCTTACGGATTATCCAAAAAACTTATGGTAAGCGGAAGTTTTCAGTTTTCAAACAAATCTTATGAGCAAGATACAGTTCCAAACCTTGGATTTAATGGTTTTAAGCTCTACTCAAAACTAAGAATTTTGACAACTGACAAGCAAAAGTACCATACTAGATTATCATCATTCATTAAATATTCTTACCATGAAAATAAATTTATGAAAGATAATTTAGATCTTGATTTGCAAGATACTGGACTAGAATTTGGTCTTATTGGAACTCAATTAATAAATAAATTAGCTGTTTCTATCACATCTGGGTTTGGAAGAATTAATTTTATGAATAATGATGAATTAAGCATTAGTACCATAAAAAACTCATTTTCAGCTGGTTATCTTCTTTTTCCAAGAAAATATAATTCTTACAAGCAAACAAACTTTAATTTATACTTAGAATATTTAACGAGTGTTATTTTATCAAAGAACTATCCTGCTCGTTTTAATGAATTTTCTTCTACTCTTGCACCTGGAATTCAGTTCATTTTTCTTTCCAGATCCAGATTGGATTTAAGTTATAAGTTAAGAAAAGGAGATATGCCTGATGAGTTATTAATCAAATTAACATATATCATATACTAATTAAATTTCTATTAAGTAGGTCCCATTATAAACTTTAAAACCTTCATTTGACCAGTATGCAAGCTTCGGGTAGTTTCCCTTGCTCTCTCTAATTGAAGCACAACCTACACTTCCATCTTTTCCTAAAGCAACTATCTTATCATTGAAGTCAATATTTTTGGTTCCCCCATTAATGTCAATTATTCTTTGACATAATGCTTCGCAAGCCTCTTGAGGGCTTTTACCATTTCTCATTTGCTCAACAACAAAAAAGGATCCACATGTTCTTAAAATCTCTTCTCCTCTTCCTGTTGCTCCTGCTGCTCCAACTTCATTGTCTACATAAAGACCAGCACCTATTATTGGAGAGTCTCCAACTCTACCAGGAATTTTATAAGCTAATCCACTTGTTGTAGTAATTCCTGCAATATCACCATTTGAATTAATTCCCAATACATTAATAGTTCCAGTAGTTCTTTTTCCGTTATAAGAGTCGTCTTTTTCTGGAAACCAATCATCTGTATCTGATAAATTTTCTTTCCAGTTTAACCAAATTTTTCTCGCTTTTTCTGTTAATAAATCCTCTATCTTAAATCCGTGAGCTCTTGCAAAATCTTGAGCTCCTTTACCAACAATATGAATATGATCTGTTCTTTCCATAACTAACCTTGCAACAGAACAAGGTGTTTTTATTCCCTCTAGTGCTGCAACTGAACCACAATTATGATCTGGACCATACATAATTGAAGCATCAAGCTGTACTACTCCATGTTCATTAGGTAAGCCTCCATATCCAACTGAAGTATCCTCAGGATCGAGTTCAGTAACATTTGCAGATTTTTCAATAGCATCTAATAATTTACCCCCAGATGATAAAATATCCCATCCTGGTCTTAAAACTTTTTCTCCCCAAACCTCACCTCTACTACATAAAATTACTGGGCCTTTATTCTTTTTTTGCTGAGCATTTATACTATTTATGAATGGAGCAGTTGCTCCTACTGCTGTCAAGTTTTTAATAAATTTTCTTCTGCTATTCATGTTTAATTTTTTTTAGTGTTTCTACATATTGTTTAATAAATGTTTTTTTTTGTTTTGAACGATATTGCAAAATCCATCTCGGATGGGGTAGAGCAATAATTTCATTAAAGAATTTATACTCTTTGTTTAATAATTCAAAAAAAAATTGATTTTTTCCTTTTCCAATTACTATACAGACTTGCTTACTCCCAAAACCAGTTAATTGATCTGATATAGATTTTATAATATTATTTTTCCAATTTTTAAATAGATCATTATCATCATAATAATTTAAATTTTTTCCATTTTTAGTAAATCCGTATGGACAGATACTTGAAATAATATAGTCATTATAAAAATTTTTAACTCCTCCGTATTCTTCTATCATCTCATATATAAATGATGAGCTTAATTCTTTTGTGGATTTAAAATTCGATGAAATATTACATTTAAAAGATAAATTATAGGGATCTGTAAATGGAATGCCAGTAATTCCACCTCCAAACCTTCCAGGATTTATGCCAAAAATAATAATCCTTCTCTTAGAGTCTTTAAAATATCTTCCATAAAAATCTCTTTGAATTTTCTTAACTTCATCCTTACAGTAAGGATCTAACACCTCAATGTTTTCTGGAACAGTATTTTTTTCAAGGTTATTATAATAGTTTAAAACCTTGCTGTAAATACTCATATAATTTACTCTAAAGTTTTTGCAAATCTTTTAAGGTGTTCATCTGCCATGGTATCAACTTGGAAAGAAACTATAACATCTGACCATAACATATTAATATTTGCTACTTTGTTATTATTTGCATCAATAAAATAGGTGAGTCTCTCAATAGCATTATCCCATACAGTTACATTTACAGTAATACTATGGGCTAGGTCTTTGTTGTATGCATCCATGTCAATTTGACCATCTTTTCTATATGCCATTGGATATTTGCCTGCTTTATTAAAATCAATTGTCCACTGACCATTCATTCTTGGAATCATTGCAATAGCGTAAGTTCCTGGGCCAATATTTTTTTCACCAATTTTTACTTCAGAAGAAAAACTTATTGTTGTTGGACTATTTGCTCCAGCTCTCCATAGGTTATCATAAGGAACTAAATCACCAAAAATTTTTCTTCCTTTCATCCCAGGAGAAGAGTAGTCTATAGAGATATTTGTCATCCCTACATTCTGAGAAACTGATGCTTTTGGGCTAGAAACTGGACTTAAAAATTCACGCCCTGACTGGGCTTGAATATTAAATGGCAAATAAATAAGCAAGAAAAAATATACAAAGAATTTCATAAACAATAATTTAATTTTTTAGAACCATAAAATAATACAATTATTTAAATATATGCTAAGAAATTCTAGAAAGAACATAGATTATATCCATAGTCTATTGGGATATACATTTTCTGATACCAATTTTTGTATCTTATTTTTTACTATAACACTATCTTCCTTGTATGTCACTCCAAACCAATTCTCATTAGTTGTATCTACAAAAACATTTTCATTACTAATTACTTCTGGCAATAAAAACTCTTTCTTAAGTTCAGTAATATTTTTTTTAATAAATATTTCAAATTCTTTGTTTAACAAAGAAAATATAGACTTTTGAAATCCAAATAAATTCATAGCTACTTTAGTTCCTTTAGAATATTGGACTTCTTTGTTATTATACTTGCCTATAATCTTACTACCATCCAAAATTAATTCATGAGTTTCCTCAATTCTCTCAAGTTTATTTCCATCAATAAAACATACCCCTCTTGATACTCCTCCATTTTCAGATAAAGTATTTTCAATTAAGTAAGAAATAGTAGAAACATTTAAATTATTTTCCTCAATATATGTCAGTGAGTTATACGCCTTCTTAAATGCACCATATCCATAAAAATCATCAGCATTTATCGTAATAAATGAACTATTTATAACTTTTTCACAACATAATATAGCATGACCCGTACCCCAAGGTTTTTCTCTTTCTTTTGGTATTCTTTTATTTTTTAGACCATATTTTGGATCCTGAATGACAATTTCTAATGAGACATTATTTATTTTAGAAAAAATATCACTGTATTTATTATCGAAATAATCTTTAAGAATGGGTGAAGATAATATAACAATTTTATTGAATCCTGCTCTTATTGAGTCATAGATAGAGTAATCAAGAATTGACTCATTATTTGGTCCAAAACTATCAACTTGTTTTAAACCACCATATCTACTACCCATACCACCAGCCATGATGATTACAGATCGGTTCATTCCAATTAAATTAATAAATTATTTAGATAAAGTAAAAGTTCCTCTTATTGAACTTCTCCAACCATTTCCAGCACCATAAAATTCACCTACTAGAACGTATGGATTTGATCTAAACCTTGACTCATTAAATTTAATACCTGGTCTCCATCTAACTGTAGGCCATGTATTACATTGATTATTCCAACTAGATCCATTAGGTGAGCAATCTGTGTATTCTCCTCCATTAACATCATATTCTGTCTCCATGAATTCTACCCATCCATATTTATCAATTGAGCCAGATACGACAAAAGTTGTGTTTGATTCTTCAAAAGAACTTATTCCCTGAAAAAAACAATTATTTGAGGATGTGACAGTAAGGGTCATGTTGTGAGTTCCTCCATTTGAATAATCATTTTTTCCTTTCCATACACCAATCATCTGCGTAGCAGCATCCTTACAATTTATAGTATCTTCTGGTTCTTTACATCTATAAGTTGAACTAGCAACTAAAATAAATAAGAAAGTTGTGATAAGTTTCATGCTACAAAATTACTCATTG
Source organism: Marinoscillum sp. (assembly GCA_038134805.1). Taxonomy (GTDB): domain Bacteria; phylum Bacteroidota; class Bacteroidia; order Cytophagales; family MED-G16; genus MED-G16. Next base: position 16,796 of record JAYPVV010000021.1, read on the forward strand.
ATAAATAATAATAATCAATTTGATACGATTTTTTAGATGCTAATTGTTATAAAATCTTGCTCTTTTAAAATTATCTTATTTTTAATTAAATAGTCTATATTTAATGATATTATGGAAATTTCTTTCTTTGATTGGGTAATAATTTTTCTTTTTTTTGGAGTTTTTATTTCAATAGGTTTTTATACCTCAAAATCTTCAGGTAAAAATTCAAAAGAATATTTTTTATCAGGAAGAAATATGCCCTGGTGGATGCTAGGTATTTCTATGGTAGCAACAACTTTCTCTGCTGACACCCCTAACCTTGTTACAAATATAATCAGGGAAGATGGTATTTCAGGTAATTGGGTGTGGTGGGCTTTTTTATTGACAGGGATGATGACTGTGTTTTTCTATGCAAGACTTTGGAGGAGATCAGAAGTATTGACTGATTTAGAGTTTTACGAATTAAGATATAGCGGTAAACCAGCTAAATATTTACGTGCGTTTCGTGCTCTTTACCTTGGAGTATTTTTTAATGTTATGATAATGGCATCAGTTTGTCTTGCAGGTATTAAGATAGGTGGGGTTTTATTAGGATTATCTCCTTTTGAATCTGTTTTTTATGCTTCAATAATAACTGTTTTTTATAGTTCTTTAGGGGGGCTAAGAAGTGTAATCATAACTGATTTTATACAATTTATTTTAGCTATGATAGGTTCGATTTGGGCTTGTTACTATATTGTTAATCTTGATGAGATTGGAGGATTATCAAGTTTGATTTCAAATCCACTAGTTGTAGAAAAACTCAATTTTTTACCTGATTTTAATAATTATTATGATATGCTTATACTATTAATTATTCCTTTAGCTGTGCAGTGGTGGGCAGTATGGTATCCTGGTGCTGAACCTGGTGGCGGTGGTTACATTGCTCAGAGGATGTTATCGGCAAAAAATGAAAAAAGTGCAATTTATTCAACTTTACTTTTTAATATTTCTCATTATGCTTTAAGACCATGGCCATGGATATTGATTGCTTTATCATCTATAATTATTTATCCAAATCTAGAAGATATATCTGCCTCTTTTCCAAACATTGAAAGTACGATTATTGGAAATGATATTGCTTATCCAGCGATGTTATATTTTCTTCCATCTGGATTGTTGGGGTTGGTACTTGCTTCACTGATAGCAGCTTTCATGAGTACAATTTCAAGTCATCTAAATTGGGGAGCATCCTACATATCTATCGATTTTTATAAAAGATTTATTAGTAAAAAAGCTTCGGAGACTAGAGTAGTATTAATTGGTAGAATTTCTACAGTAGTGCTTATGTTTTTAGCTGCTGCAGTAGCTTTAGAGTTATCTGATGCTCTTGGAACATTTCAAATTTTACTACAGATTGGCGCTGGTACTGGTTCAATCTTTTTACTTAGATGGTTTTGGTGGAGAGTTAATGCTTACAGTGAGATTACGGGTATGGTAGTCTCATTTGCTTTAGCTATTTATTTTGAATGGTTTCATTATGACTTAACTGGAATTTTATTAGAATCTCATGAAAAATTATTATTGAGTATTTTAATAACAACTTCTTCTTGGATTTTTATAACATTATTAACTAAACCAACTGATAAAGAGACTCTTTTAAAATTTTATAAAAAAATTCAACCTTATGGAATTGGTTGGGACTCTTTTTTAGAAAGAAATAATTTACCGAGATCTAATAATAATGACTCTGCTTTGAGAGATCTTAAGCTTATGTTTTTAAATATAGTACTTGTCTATTTTGGTTTATTTGGAATAGGATTTTTATTATTTGGTGAATTTTTATATAGCTTAATTTTAATAAGTTTATCTTTTATCTCTTGGTATTTTGCAAATAATATTATGAGTTCTATCCAAAAGAATTAATAATATTTTGAAAAAACTTTTAAAACAAAATTCTAATATAACCTTTTAATTTACTGGACGTATAAATTCAAAATGCATTGCATTAAATAATATTATATAACCAAATAAAATAATATGAATACGTTAAATTTTATTTTAGGAGCAAGTTTACAA
>JAYPVV010000022.1:0-481 GCA_038134805.1 Marinoscillum sp.
TATTGAATCTAGCCTAAAAAGATCGATTTAGCGAGTCCCGTCCATCCCGCTTTTTTTATCTTTCTATTACTACCTTAACCTTATCTACCTCTTTATCTGATACTATCTCTAAAATATAAATACCCTTAACAAGGTTAGACACATTTATATTTAGCATATCATTACTTACAAGAAAAGATCTTGGTTTGATTTGATTACCTGTTATATCATTAAAGTATAAATCTTTTACCATTAAACCTGGTTTAATTTTAACAAATAACTTATAATCAGCTGGATTAGGGTATATATTCTCAACAAATGTTACATTTTCTGTAAATAGTGGCTTAGGATCCCCACAAACATCTCCTACACCATTATTATTCCAATCTGCTTGATCTGAATTAGCGATTAACAGACAGTTATCTATATCATCTGATACCCCGTCACCGTCAGTATCTTTCTGTGATGCAGAACATCCATTTGCATCTACACTCTCACCTTC
>JAYPVV010000022.1:581-14212 GCA_038134805.1 Marinoscillum sp.
TGGTGTGTCTGGGCACTGATCCTTATCATCTGATACCCCATCACCATCAGTATCTTTCTGTGATGCAGAACATCCATTTGCATCTACACTCTCACCTTCTGGTGTGTCTGGGCACTGATCCTTATCATCTGATACCCCATCACCATCAGTATCTGGGTCATTACTTGTTTCACATACGTCTCCTTCACCGTCACTATCTAAATCTGACTGATCAGAATTAGGAGTCAATGGACAATTATCTTCAGTATCAATTACTCCATCACCATCTGTATCTGGAATTGGACATGTATTAGCAACTTCAATAAAATTCTCTAATTTATATGTGCTAGTCCCATAATTATCTTTGACAGTTAATTCAACATCATAAAACCCATTTTTGGCAGATGTATACGAAACTATAGGATTTTCTTCTGTTGAGGTTCTAGGTAAACCACCTTCAAATTTCCACTGCCAAGTAGCAGACTCATTTCTTATAACTGAGTAATCTTTAAAATTTATTAGATCCGATGAGGAACAAACAACTTTATTTTTGTCAACAGAAAAAAGTGCATCTGGAGGACTCACTTCATATAAATCATGTTCAAACCCACCTCTTTTAGTCCCAATTCTTAACTTGCCAAGATTATAGTTAATAAACATAAATCTAATGTTAGTATAAGGTAAGCCTTCACCTAGAACCTCCCAGTCACTCATATTATTATTTTTGTAGTATACTCCCCAGTAGTTTGCAACATATATTCCGCCATTGCTTCCTCTCTGATAAATAATTTTAGTTATAGGGCTTGTAGTGAGAGTTTCAGAACTTAAATTAGACCAAGAACTACCTGAATTAGAAGATAATAAAATTTTACATGAAGACTGAACTCCTCCAAATGTAACCCAGATTTGATCAGGATTTTCATCATTTACTGCAATATCTGTAATAGTATTTGACTGAGGACAATATGGTGTAATATTAGTCCAAGAACTTCCTCCATCTTTCGAAACCCATAATCTATTTGAGTTACTTAATCCCTCAACAACATATATGTAATTACTATTTTTTCTAGGTATTTTGACTCTAAGTACATCATCACTGAATGTTTTTACGATGGAAGGAGTTTTTCCATTATCATCGTACCTCATGAGTGATCTCTTCCAAGTAGAATTATTAGGACCATTTTTTGGGTATTTACCATTATGATGAGAGAAAAATGTATAGTATAGGTTCGGATGAAACTCAATATTTCTGAAAGGAGTTATACCTAATGAATACGGGTTATTATTATCATTAGTAAAACTATGAGGACCAGTTCTAAAATATCTATAAGATTCATATCCAAAAGAATAAATCCATCTGTCATCTAGTATATTAACTTCCGTATTTCCCTGATCTGCACCATTTCCATGATACCACTCGTAATTATTATAATTTTCTTTAATAGCAGAAGGGCCATGATTTAAGCCAACAGCAACAATATCAGATTTAAAAGCACTTCCAAATCCCCAAATTTCATTATTACTAATACTATTGGATACTTCAAAATTTGTTACACCTCCATCTTTTGAAATGACAAGCTGACCATCATTTCCAATTGCTACAATACCATCAACAACATCAATTGACCTTAAGTCATAATGCTGACTAACTGGAGATAATGAGTAGGACTCTCCGTTATTTGTTGAGTAATAATTTTTTCTATTTCCATATCCACCCCAAATAATTAAGTTCTCGTCATTTAAATCCATAGCTAGATCACCATGATGAAGTTCTCCTTGATGTTGATATGCACTTCCCTGGCCATCCATCATATTTATTCTCTCAAGCTCTATTTCTCCAGTAGACTTTTTTAACTTGTATAGGTGAGCTGCTTTATGTCCATAAACAGAGTTTCCAGAGCCTGTTGCTACATAGAAAGATTCTAAGTTTGAGGTAGGAAGAAAAATTTTAGCCCACCCAACAATACTTCCATATGCATTAGATGCTAAGGTGATCCTTTTAATATTTTTAAAAGTTAATCCAGCATCTTCTGACTTATAAATATCTACATAGTTAGAATTTCTACCAGGATTTGCAAAATAAACATCATTTTCATTTTTAGTGTCCCACTCCAACATATCCTCAAGGTTGGAAGATGTCCAATAAGACATCGTATTAACTTCTAAAATTGAAGTGTTAACTGCATTCCAAGAAAATCCTCCATCTGTAGTTCTCCATAGATTTGTATTCCATCTGACAACAACTAGATCAGAGTCTGTTGGAGATACTGCTATGTCAATAGTTTTAGAAGTGCCAACATTTTGATAGTTCATTTCTGTAATATCCCAATTTAAGCCACCATCAGTAGATTTCCATAGCCCAATCTCCGTAACTCCATAAACTATATCAGGGTCTGAAAGACTTACATTAATATCATAAAAAAGGTAGTCTCCCATGTTTTGACCTACTAATGTCCAGCTAACACCACCATTATCAGTTACCCATAATCCACCATAATAAAAATTTAAAAAAATCTTATCAGTATTTGTTGGATCAAATTTTACCAGGTGAACATATCCACCACCACCACCAGCTCCAGTATAATTCCAATTACCATTAACTGGACCTAACATATCCCAAGTTCCACTTTTTCTAGTAGTTGATTCTTCAAAAGATTCAATAACCGTTGTCTCGACATCTTCTGGATTAATGAAAGGTTTTTGCTGAACAATCCCATTAGTGTCTAGATAAAAAAACTTATCCCCAAGCCAACTATGTCCAAATGCTTTTGGAGCACTCTCTTCAATGTTAGTAGAATCGTAATAATTAAGAAATTTTTTCTTAGCCTCTAAGTAATTAGCTCCATCTCTCATGTATCCTAACCAATTTTCAGCATTGTAATCTAGGATATACTCTTTTTTCTCAGAGCAACTAACTGTCAATAAAATGGAAATTATTATGATAAAGTATCTCATATAGTCTGGTTTTAAATTTGAGCAAATAAAAAAATAATTCAATAGAAAACATAAATGTTTTAATATAAGATAATAAAAATATTTGGTCGTCCTTTTGGTCGTCCTTTTGGTCGTCCTAAAAATAAAATCATTGAATTTGATCTAAATAGAGTGATTATGCGAGTCCCTTCCATCCCGCTTTTTTTACTTCCAGATATATTAATTTTTAATATTTAATAAACTATTTACAGGTTAGCATAATTTTATTAATTTAATAAAATGATGTTTTTTGATAAAACTTAATTCAACTCAAAAAAAATGATGAAAAAAATATTTATTATCTCTTTATTAATAGCAAGTTGCAATAATAATAATTATGAACTCAATGTTTCATCTTTATTTTCAAATCAAATGGTGTTACAACAAGCTCAATCCAATCCCATTTGGGGAACTGCTTCGCCTTATTCAAAAATTACCTTAAAATCATCATGGGGTGAAAAAATAAGTACTCAAACGGATAAAGAAGGACATTGGATGGTTCTATTACCAACACCAAAGTTTGAGAAAGAATTGCACTCTAGAAGTCAAAAAATTGAAATAACGGACGGCCTTGAAGTTATTGAAATCACCGATATTCTTATTGGAGAAGTTTGGTTGGCTTCTGGACAGTCAAATATGCAATGGAAAATGAATGAATGTGAAAATTGTGTGATTAATCAAGAAGATGAAATCAAAAATTCTGAAAATAATTTTATTAGAATGTTTTCAGTTCCTCAAGATTTTTCAGGAGAAACAATAAAATCAGTAAAATGGTATGCTGCTAGTCCTAATAATACTGGAAAATTTAGTGCAACTGCATATTATTTCTCAAAAAATCTTTATAAAAAGTTGGGTATTCCAATTGGAATTGTAAATACTAGCTGGGGAGGAACAAGAGTTGAAGCTTGGATGAGTCCAAAAAAATTAAATTTATTAGATGAAACGAAAAGTCTTATCCCTAAAGATTATAGTTTTTTTGGGAGTCAGGATTACATCAAAAGACAAAATGATTCCTTGAAGAAAGTAAACAAAAAAAAATATGGATATAATTATTTTCCTTTACCTGAACCATCCAATGAGAAAAAATGGGAAGAGCTAGATTTATCAGATATTACCTATAAAGATCCTAAATTTGACGATAGTTTATGGGAGAAGTGGCATCCAATTTTTGATACTTATGGTTTTAAAAGTGAAGGAAAATTTGAGGCTGCTTTTGAAGAGTCAGATCCACTGCTCTCAAATGGCACAATATGGTTCCGTGTTTCTATTAATATTTCTGACACGTCTAAAGATTATTTTCTAAATATTGAAAAAGGTATTGACGATTCTGACCAAACTTATTTTAATGGAATTCTTATTGGAAATACAAATGATCCAACAGGAGAAAGAAATTACCTCATTCCGAAGAAAATTATTAAAAAAGGTGAAAATTTAATTTCGTTCAGAATTACAGATTTTGGAGGTCCTGGAGGTTTTAATAGTCCAGTAATTATTCGAAGTGGAAATCAAAAAATAAAAATTCCTTTTGAAAATTTTAAATTTAAGCATCATGGTTTTATTTATTCTAACAATATCATTGTACATAATCTTAAACCAGATAAACTTAAAATTCTTTCCAAAAAAAATAGATCTGATATAATGTCAGTACCTCAATTGTTAGATAGAAATGGGTTTTCTGCGATGTACGAGAGCATGTTATCACCAGTAATTCCTTTTGGTATCAAAGGGGTTATTTGGTATCAGGGCGAATCAAATGTTTCCAATTATTATGAATACACTAATTTATTTTCTGCCATGATTGAGGATTGGCGATCTGCGTGGTCTTCTGATGATTTACCATTTTATTTCGCTCAAATAGCACCGTTTATTTACGAAAAAAGTGCAATCTCCCAAGGCTTACGCGATGCACAGAGAAAAACACTTTATAAAACTAAAAACACTGGTATGGCAGTCTTATTAGATATAGGTGAGGAAAAAGACATTCATCCAGAGAATAAAAAAGACGTTGGGGAGCGTCTAGCTCTACATGCTTTAAAAAATCAATACAACTTTAATCTTGTTGCGAATGGACCTTTATATAAAAACCATGTTAGTAAGGGGTCAGAAATTGAAGTTTCCTTTGATGATATTGCCAATGGATTGGTGTCAAATGGAAAACTCAGAGGCTTTGAGATAGCAGCTAAAGACAGTATTTTCTATCCAGCTCTTGCTGAAATTGTGAATAATAAAATCATTGTTTCATCAAATCAAGTAATGAATCCTATTCATGTTAGATATGGATGGAAAAATTGGTTCGTTGGCACACTCTTTAATAGTGAAGGATTACCAGCTTCTTCTTTTTCAAGCTTATAAGCTATCATAAAAACAACTGTTTTATTTAGATTTAAAAAAAATTATTTTAATTAATGATTCCAAATAAATTAAATTATGAAAAAACTAACTAACCTACTATCCTTTACATTTTTATCATTAATATTTATCCAGTGCCAACATACTCCTTCTTTAGATACTGAGAAGAGATGGAGCGAGGAAAGAGCGTGGCAGTGGCATATTGAGAATGGGTGGATGGCAGGAGCAAACTTTAATCCTAGTACATCTATAAATCAGCTAGAATTCTGGCAGGAAGATACGTATGACCCAGAAACTATCGAGAGAGAGTTAGAGTGGAGTGCTGAATTAGGAATGAACATGCACCGAGTATATCTACATAACCTACTCTGGGACCAAGACTCTATTGGTTTTTTAGAGAGAGTTGATAATTATTTAGAGATATCAGATAGTAAGGGTATTAAAACACTATTTGTTCTTCTAGATGACGTCTGGCACCCTATTCCAAAACTTGGCAAACAACCTGAACCAATCCCTTTTGTTCATAATTCTGGGTGGGTTCAGTCTCCTGGAGCTGAAATATTAGGTGATAGCTCTCGACATGATGAAGTTAAAAATTACATTAAAGGGGTCATAGCTCATTTTGCAGATGATAAACGTATTGTTGGATGGGATCTATATAACGAACCTGACAACGTATCTCCTGACTACCCAGAGTATCCAGATAGAGGGCCAGAGGTAAAAAATAAACATATCTACACACTTTCTCTTCTTAAAAAGACGTTTAGGTGGGCAAGAGAGGTAAATCCATCACAGCCACTAACAGTTGGCTTATGGAAGGAACCTCAGACATGGAGCAATATAGATAGCCTCTCAGAAATAGATAGATTTGCCATAAATAACTCAGATGTAATCTCTTTCCACGCTTATGGTAGCTTAGAGGAGACAAGAAAAAAGATAGAAGACCTTGAACAGTTCAATAGACCTCTTTTATGCACAGAATATCTAGCCAGAGGAGAGCAGAACACATTCCAGATATTACTACCGCTATTCAAAGAGAAAGAAGTTGCAGCCGTAAACTGGGGATTTGTTGCTGGAAAAACTAATACTGCATTTCCTTGGTCATCGTGGCAGGTTAAGTTTGACTCACTGCCAAAGATCTGGCACCACGATATTTATCTACCAGATAAGACACCATTTGATAAGTCTGAAATAGATTTCTTAAAAGAGATACTTTTAGATTAAATAACAAACAATTACTTAGTTGTAAACCTGAAAATTGTCTCCGTTTCGTACTTTTCACCAGGATTTAAGGTAACTGAGGGAAAACTTTCCTGATTAGGAGAGTTTGGGTAATGTTGTGTCTCAAGGCAGAAACCTGACCTGAACTCATATTTACTACCATCTTTTGATTCTAAAGTACCATCAAGAAAGTTTCCAGAGTAGAACTGGATACCAGGTTGATCTGAAGATACCTCAAGTAATCTACCTGATACAGGATCATATGCTGAGGCTACTATTCTGATTCCTTCACCTTGTTTATTTAGTACCCAGCAGTGGTCGTATCCATTGCCAAAGGTTAGCTGCGTATCTTTACCATAAATATCATCACCTACTCTCTTAGATTCTCTAAAGTCAAATGGTGTCCCCTCAACATCCCTTAACTCACCAGTAGGTATAAGTGTTTTATCTACTGGAAGATAGGAGTCAGCATCTATAGTAATTTGATGAGATAATATATCTCTACTTAAACCCGCAGAGAGGTTAAAATACGAATGCTGAGTGAGATTAACAACAGTCTTCTTATCAGTCTCTGCCTCGTACCTGACTCTCAACTCATCATCATTAGTTAAGGTGTAGGTTACTTTAACATCTAAATTTCCTGGATATCCCTCTTCCATATCCATACTATTATATCTTAGTATCAATGAGGCTAGTTTGTCGTTAACTTCCTTCTCTACATCCCATATAACCTTATCAAAACCCTTTAAACCACCGTGTAAGTGGTTTTCTCCGTTATTTACAGCAAGATTATACTCTACCCCATCAAGACTAAATTTTCCTTCCCTAATACGGTTCCCGTACCTTCCAATTATAGCGCCAAAATATGGACTACTAGTCTCGTAGTCAGATAAATTAGTAAAACCTAACACAATGTCTTTGTAGTCACCGTTCCTATCCTTTGCTTTCCATGAAGTTATTATCCCACCATAACTTATGATACTCACCTCCATACCATTACTATTTTTTAGAGTGTACTGATCGACGTTAAAACCATCATTAGTCTTCCCGAAAAATTCTTTATTTACATTAAATTGAGGCATATTTTCTTTTTTTTTTGTGTTTTCACAGGAGATAAGAGCTAGGAATAAAACTAAAAAATAGATTTTTTTCATACTATCAAATATAATAAAATATTCGGTCGTCCTTTTGGTCGTCCTAACTTAAAAATCACAGAATTTTAACTAAAAAGAGCGATTTAGCGAGTCCCGTCCATCCCGCTTTTTTCCATAGAAAAGATCAGTAAGTTATGTGGTGAGAAAAGACATTAAAAGAAAGATTAGAGAGCTAAGAAAGATTAAAGAGCTTAGTATTTAATTGCAATCTGGTTCTTCATCTGATTTTGAAAAACTCTCAGAATAAAGATCTAGTTGAGAGTTAGGAAAATTATCCCAAAATGTTTCGTAATTAAACTTAAGGGTATTTCCAATAACAAATAAAGTAATATATTCATCAACAATTTGAGAGTTTTTTTCCCATTTCCACTGTAGCACTAATGAATCATTTTTGTTTACAATTGGAAATGAATTGAGAGTGAAATTTGACTCACTTTGCCAAAATGAAGTAAATTTATCAGATCCCCATCCTTCAACTGGAATACTTAAACATTCAAAATTTATTTCACCTTCAGCTCTAAAATTAAAATTAGTACTATCTACCCATATATGAGTAAACCAAGAATCTGATGGATCGTTAGGAGTCCAAATTATATTATGGTATTTTGCTGTAAACTTTAAATAATTGTCCTTTTGAGATAAGGAACATCCATTCTCATCTACATCTGCTCCATCTGGTGTATCAGAACACTTATCCATATCATCAGAAACGCCATCACCATCCGAGTCAAGTTGAGATGTAGCACAACCTTCACTATTTACTGTGCTACCAACTGGTGTATCTGGGCACTTATCAAGAGCGTCCGTAACTCCATCTCCATCGGCGTCAATTAGCTCAAATTCTGCTATAATAGTTGTGTTAGATATTATCTTAAATGTAAGTGGATTTGCAGTACCACTTCCAGTGCCTGTCCATTTTAAAAACTTGTAATTTGTAATTGGAGATGCTGTAATAGTAACACTGCTTCCCTCATCATATGTTCCTGAAGAAGGATTTACTGTACCAGCAGCTGAAGGAGTAACTTGGGTCGTGAGGGTATATTTCACTGGAGTAACTTCCTCTTCACAAGAAATTAATAAAAAAGATAGTATAAATAGGTAGTATAGATATTTCATCCGATTAATTTAATTTAAATCTATAGAAATAAAAATCACTATAACATACTTTACCGCCAGCATAAACATCACAATTCTTTAATGTCTGGCTTTCATCAATTAAATAAATATATCCATCATGATATTGTATCTCTATAGGCCTCTCAAAATTACTTGATAATTCATTTGAAATATCAATAACCTGTGATCCATTATAATAGTATACTTTACCTATTCCTCCTGATGAAATAACAAACTTTTCTCCTGTTACTGATGAAATTGAGTTATATTTTATTGATGTAGTCCAATCTTCTGCTAAATTATTTGAAGAGTTAGTTGCCTCTTCAGGTAAAGTGATGATTTCATAATCGTCAAAATCACTAAGATTAATTTTCAAAATTTTATTATAAGAATTTTCTCCTGCATTATAATAACTAATAAACATATGAGTATCACTTAAGGTCATATCACTTACTCTATCAGCACTACCAAGCCATCCTAAATTGTATGAAGTATTTATATCATTTACTACAGTAGTCATAGTATTATACCCACTAGTTGCTAATGAACTAATTTCTTTTTTAAAAATACTAGTGGCATCACTTCCATAAAAACCAACTACATATAGCATTCCATTATTATCTATATCAGCCTCTTCTAATCTCCACCCACCATTACCAGATTGATAAAAGGAATAACCTATCATGTTTGATGAATTTGTAGCAGTTCCAATAAGATCAGACTTAGAAAACGTATTCAAAACTCCATCATCATATGTATTTACTAAATAAATATTATCATTATAAAACGTAAGGTGATCTGGTCTTTTTCTTCTATAATTATCACTCCAAACACGATGTACTTCAAAACCATTATCTTCTCTTATATCAAAAGATAAAATATTGTTATTATCAGGAAGCATTCTAAAGAAATACCCTACTCCCCTATAATTTATCCCAAAATATACATTGCCATTTTGATCAAAATCAAATCCCATGATACCTTGAACACCTTCATCAAGTTCTTGAGAGCTACTTGGTGTAGGAGTAAAGGTTCTAAATACGTTCCCCTCATTTAAAGTTAACTTAGATCCAAATGTTAAAAATTTTGATAAGTCTTCTGCTGTTTTTTTCTTATTAAAAACACCAAAATGCGATGGGAGAATTTGTGAAAATAATAAGTTAGATAAAAAAAAAAAAAGCTAAAATAAAACTCAGCTTCATCCGATTAATTTAATTTAAATCTATAGAAATAAAAATCACTATAACATACTTTACCGCCAGCATAAACATCACAATTCTTTAATGTCTGGCTTTCATCAATTAAATAAATATATCCATCATGATATTGTATCTCTATAGGCCTCTCAAAATTACTTGATAATTCATTTGAAATATCAATAACCTGTGATCCATTATAATAGTATACTTTACCTATTCCTCCTGATGAAATAACAAACTTTTCTCCTGTTACTGATGAAATTGAGTTATATTTTATTGATGTAGTCCAATCTTCTGCTAAATTATTTGAAGAGTTAGTTGCCTCTTCAGGTAAAGTGATGATTTCATAATCGTCAAAATCACTAAGATTAATTTTCAAAATTTTATTATAAGAATTTTCTCCTGCATTATAATAACTAATAAACATATGAGTATCACTTAAGGTCATATCACTTACTCTATCAGCACTACCAAGCCATCCTAAATTGTATGAAGTATTTATATCATTTACTACAGTAGTCATAGTATTATACCCACTAGTTGCTAATGAACTAATTTCTTTTTTAAAAATACTAGTGGCATCACTTCCATAAAAACCAACTACATATAGCATTCCATTATTATCTATATCAGCCTCTTCTAATCTCCACCCACCATTACCAGATTGATAAAAGGAATAACCTATCATGTTTGATGAATTTGTAGCAGTTCCAATAAGATCAGACTTAGAAAACGTATTCAAAACTCCATCATCATATGTATTTACTAAATAAATATTATCATTATAAAACGTAAGGTGATCTGGTCTTTTTCTTCTATAATTATCACTCCAAACACGATGTACTTCAAAACCATTATCTTCTCTTATATCAAAAGATAAAATATTGTTATTATCAGGAAGCATTCTAAAGAAATACCCTACTCCCCTATAATTTATCCCAAAATATACATTGCCATTTTGATCAAAATCAAATCCCATGATACCTTGAACACCTTCATCAAGTTCTTGAGAGCTACTTGGTGTAGGAGTAAAGGTTCTAAATACGTTCCCCTCATTTAAAGTTAACTTAGATCCAAATGTTAGAATCTTTGTAAGATCTCCATATAATGAACAACCATTTTCATCAACATTGACTCCTAATGGAGTATCAGAACAAAGATCCTTATCATCTGTTACGCCATCACCGTCTGTATCTCTCTGAGAATCAGAACAACCATTCTCATCTACATCTTCACCTTCTGGAGTATCATCACAATTATCTTTATCATCTGTAACTCCATCTCCATCTGTATCTTTTTGTGAGTCAGAACAACCATTCTCATCTACATCTTCACCTTCTGGGGTATCTTCACAATTATCTTTATCATCTGTAACTCCATCTCCATCTATATCTTTTTGTGAGTCAGAACAACCATTCTCATCTACATCTTCACCTTCTGGGGTATCTTCACAGGTGTCTTTATCATCTGTAACTCCATCACCGTCTGTATCTTTTTGTGAGTCAGAACAACCATTCTCATTAACATCTTCTCCTTCTGGAGTATCATCACAATTATCTTTGTCGTCTGTAACTCCATCACCGTCTGTATCTTTTTGTGACAAGGCACATCCATCAGAACTAACACTAACTCCAAAAGGAGAATTTGGGCAATTATCTAAATTATCTGGAATCCCATCTCCATCTTCATCTATAAGCTCAAATTCGGCAACTAAAGTAATATCTTCAAAAATGTTAAATTGAAGAGGATTCGTATTATCTCCATATCCAACTATAGGATTTAATCCCCACTTTACAAATTTGTAATTCTCTTTAGGAATTGCTTCAACTGAAACTAAGCTTTTCTTTTTATAAACTCCTCTTGAAGGATTTACCGATCCAGAACTTTCAGGATACACATCTGTAGTGAGAGTATATTCTTTACAAGAAATTAATGAAAAAATGATGATCAAAAAAAATAAATATTTATTCATAAAAGAAATCTAAAAAATACTTGAAAAATAATCAAATTAATTAGTGGAAGTTACTTTTCCAATATAATAAGAATACGGGGTCGAAACAATCCCCAATGTAAGAGAGGTAATAAAAATATTAGGTCGTCCTTTTGGTCGTCCTAACTTTAAAATCATTGAATACTGACTAATTAGAGTGATTTAGCGAGTCCCGTCCATCCCGCTTTTTTTCAACATTCATTAGGTGCTCTTAGCTTAAAAGTATCAAACTCTTCTTGGGTGGATAATTCTAGTACTGAGTCTGATGTCCAAGTACCGCCAAAACCTGATGTACCTGTAGTTTTCAACTTAATACTACCATTGGAACCATAGGTATATTCATACTTCCTATCAGGAGAATTAAATTGAACTGTAAATGCATTTTCATTATCTACTAGAACATTATAACCTCCACCCATTGACTTATCCTCATAACAATTTGCATTATTTGGATCAAGCAGATCATGATAGGAATAATTAAGATTAAATTGACTTGTAGTGATTTTAAAATCAATAAAGTCAGTGTTATTTAAGTTTAAGACAGTATTATTATTAAATATTGTATATGAACCACTTTCCTTAAAAATATTTGATAATAAATATTTTTTTACAGAATCTGGTTCAGCATCTTCAGTATCTGAACACGAAAATAATAGTAATGCAATAAATAAGTAGTATAGATTTTTCATAATGTAAAAGTATTATAAAAATATTAAGTCGTCCTTTTGATCGTCCTAACTATTATAATTTAAATGAATTTGATCTAAAATAAATGATTATGCTAGTCCCATCCATCCCGCTTTTAAAAGAAGTTTATTTTGAAATTTTAAGCATAGTATCATCAGAGTCAAATGATGCTAAATCAACATGACCCATTACCAAACGATCATCTGAAATAAAATGAGCATGTAAAAAACTGTCATGATGAGTAAATATTGTTTTATGTTTTCTAGAAAAAAAACCAATTATAGATCCCTTTATATTGCTATAGTTATACTTAACAAGACCTTCATGAGCTTCACTGGGTGATGACACTGAATTACCTTCAGGAAGATTAACGCTGTGAACTATAATATTTTCAAATTTACCATCGATAATTGTTAGTAACGGTAAATCATAATTATAATAAATTGAATCAATATAAAGCTCAATTGATTTTAGAGAATAATTATTTTTAGCTAGGTCAATTTCTTTTAACTCACTATCATCTGTATATACAAAAAAAGGAGCCTTAGATAAATTCACTTCTTTCACATCTAATGATAAAGAATCTTTAACCTTTGATATAAAAGTTTTTCCTTTATATAATAAAATTTCTCCTTTTAAAAATTCAATAGGACCAAGTCCGTATGCATTTATATTGTTAATAGTATCAGTTGATATTTTTCCTTGTAGATCTCCATTCCACATGACATCTCTCATCTGACCTACTACTTTAATTGTACTTTTATTTTTATCATCATTACATGAAATCATAAAAGTGATTAATAAAAAAAACATAAAAATTTTCATAAAGCTAATATAAAAAATAAAGTCGTCCTTTTGGTCGTCCTAACCACAAAATCATTGAATTTAACCTAAAAAGAATGATTATGCGAGTCCCGTCCATCCCGCTTTTTATATATCTTTTGTATATTCTAATTAACTAAA
>JAYPVV010000023.1:0-13390 GCA_038134805.1 Marinoscillum sp.
CAATGGTTTATAAAACCTTTTAGTCGGGGTGGCAGGATTCGAACCTGCGACCTCCTCGTCCCAAACGAGGCGCGATAACCGGGCTACGCTACACCCCGAGATCAGGTCTGCAAATTTATAAAAGAAAATACTTGTAAAACAAGCCTTTACAAAAAGATTAATTGTAGAAAATATATATATTTAATAATGAAATTATCAACAACAAATGATATTGCTGGGCACACAGTAACTGAATCTCTAGGAATTGCTAGAGGAAGTACTGTAAGGACAAGAAATATTGGAAATGACCTTTTAGCTGCACTTAAAAACCTGGTCGGTGGTGAAGTAAGTGAATACACAAGATTGCAGGCAGATGCACGTGAGCAGGCTCTTCAGAGGATGATAGAAGATGCTAAAAGTCTTGGTGCAGATGGAGTAATCTGTGTAAGATTTCAGACATCAGTGATGATGGCTGGAGCTTCAGAACTACTTGCTTATGGCACTGCAGTAAAGCTCAAATAGTTTACTTTTTATATTTATCAAACCACGCAGTAATTGCATTAACCTTAGCAATTAAATTACTCGGTCTGCCTGCAATTCCATGACTTGCCCCAGGAATTCTCACCATCATGGACTCGACATTATTTAGCTTAAGACCAGCATAAAATTGTTCACTTTCAGCTATCGGCGTTCTGTAATCTGACTCACCCGTGAGGAGCATCGTCGGTGTTTTCACATTACCCACATAGGAAATAGGAGATCTTTTCATGTACTCCTCTAAGTTATCCCAAGGCTTTCCTGGGAACCAGTACTTATAAAAGAATGAAATATTATCAGCATAAAGCACAAAACTGTACCAATTTATGACTGGCTTAGCAACCACTGCTGCACGAAACCTATCTGTCTTCCCAACAATCCATGCCGTGAGAACACCTCCACCACTACCTCCAGTGACAAAAAGGTTATCATTATCTATATAGTCTCTAGTTATTACATGGTCAACTCCTGACATCAGATCATCATAGTCCTGACTCGGATAATTATGGTGGATAAGATTTGCAAAATCTTTCCCGTAGCTTGTACTTCCTCTTGGGTTAGTGTATAAAACAAAATATCCTTTACTGGCAAATAACTGAACCTCCGCAGAGAATCTGAATCCATAATTAGTGAAGGGACCTCCATGAATTTCTAAGATGAGTGGATATTTTTTGGAAGAATCAAACTCAGGTGGATAAACAAGCCACCCCTGAATTTTTTTACCATCGTATGAAGACTCGTACCAGACCTCTTCGACTTTACCTAGTTCTTTATAATCAAATAGGTCACTGTTAAGATTAGTCAATCTATTTTTAGTTCCATTATATCCCACAGCTAAATCTGCTGGGTTGTATACATTTCCGTAGGTAAAAGCATATCTGCCTGATGATGAGATAGAGTATGATCCTCCACTATATGGCCTTCCTAAAGAGAGTCCCCCTAACTCATCTACGATATCTTTTACCTTTCCCGAAAGAGTGATACTCGCAATTTTAGTCATTCCCTCTGTGTCGTACTGAAAGTAGAGACCCTTCCCGTCTCTCATCCAGTTGATACTACTTATGTTTCGGTCAAAATCGCCTGAGATAAGCTGTACATTGCTACCGTCAGAGTTCATCACATATAGAGAGTTTTGCTGATATCCTAGATATTTATCATCATACCCTAGGAATGCGATTTTTGTTCTATCAGGAGATACGCTGGGTGAGCTGTCAGGTCCGACCCGAGTGGTTAACTGCTTGAGTTCTCCCGACTTAATATCTAACTCATATATATCAGAATTGTTAGGCTCAAAATCTGAGTTATCATGAAGATTGGCTGAGAAAAGTACTCTATCACTTCCCAGCCAAACTGGAGAGCTGGAATTTTTTTTGAGTAAACTCACTTGACGAGGAGTACCACCTTCAACAGGAAGAACAAAAATTTGATTTGTACCAGGCCTCCTGTACCCACCACCATCATACCTATACACCATATCATCAATCTCTATTGGAGGCGAATTCCATTTCGCTCCTTTCGGTTTTGCAGGCATCTTAACTAGTTTACCCTCGGTCTCCTCAACAAAAGAATTAAAAAGAAGGTACTTGTCGTCTGGTGACCAGTCTACATTTCCGATAGATGACTGCATATTTGTGAGTTTCTGAATTGACCCATTCTCTATATTGTAGAGGTAGAGCTGTGTTGTGCCATCCTCGTTAGACTTGAATGTAAACATCTTACCGGAATGTGACCATTTTGGAGAGAAGGCGTTATGATTTCCAGTAGTCAATGGTTTCATGCCACTCCCATCAAAGTTAACTATCCAAAGATTTGAAAGATTTCTGTCAGTCATTATATCCTTAAAGTTTCTCTGAAAGACTATCTTATCTCCTGAAGGTGAAATTTCTGGGTCTGATACAAACTCGATATCAAAGACATCTATTGGTTCAAATTTTTTGCTTAGCTGAGCCTCAGCAATATTGAAAAAAATTAGGGCTGAGAAAAGGGTGAAAAAATATTTCTTTATTTTACTATCCATAATATTTACTATATTTATTTTAATCAGTTAAAGTGTTTTGTTAAATGTAAAAATTTTATCCTTATGAATAATCAAATAACAAGAAGAAATTTGTTAAAACTTTTGGGAGTATCTGGAGTAACTCTACCACTTACTACAATTGGAAAAGATATTGATATTCCGTCATTACCTGAAATTCAGACAAGAGGTCAAATAAAGCTCAGCTCTAATGAAAATCCATATGGACCGTCTCCTAAAGTTAGACAAGCTATAATTAATGCGTTTGATGAAGCATGTAGGTACCCATACTCTAGAGTAGCTGAGTTAGAGAAAAAAATTGCCCAGAGAGAGGGGGTAGATCCAAGTATGGTCCTTGTTACTGGTGGATCTAATGAGGGACTTAGAGCTACTGGAAGACTATTTGGAGTAGAGAAGAAAGAAATAATAGCGTGTAAGCCTACCTATCTTGCGCTTATGACGTATGCAGAAGAATTTGACTGTAAAATTAACTGGGTGCCACTTGATGAGAATCTCAGATATGATCTTAATGAAATTTCTAGAAGAGTATCTAAAAATACGAGTATGATATTTATTTGTAACCCAAATAATCCAACAGGCACGATGCTTGAGGCAAAAGATCTTGAAGATTTTTGTATTTCTAAAGCCCAGAAGACATGTGTATTTGTTGATGAAGCATATTACGACTACTCTATAAACGACGGCTACCCTACCATGACAAAACTCGTGAAAGAAGGCCATAATGTTATAGTATCTAGAACATTTTCTAAGATTTATGGTCTTGCAGGAGTAAGAATTGGGTATTTGATAGCAAGTGCTGAGAGAATTGCTGAGCTTAAAAAATGTACAATGGCAGGAACAAATATCCTCGCCACTCACGCTGCTATGACTGCGTATGATGAGAAAAGCTTTTTTAATTATTCTCTAAGTAAAAACAAAGAGGCTCTTAGCATACTCTATAAAGCCCTGGATGATCTCAACCTAGAGTATGTTGAGTCTTACACTAATTTTGTCTTCTTCAAAACAGGTGTCCATATCGATGAGTTTAGTGCATTCATGAAAAAGAAAGAAATTTTAGTTGGAAGACCTTTCCCTCCATACCTCGACTGGTGTAGGATCAGTACTGGAAAAATTGAAGATATCAGAAGATTTACTGATGTGTTAAGAGAATTCTACTCTTAAGAAAAACCAAAAAAAAAAGTGAGAATTTCTTCTCACTTTCTCTTTGTTACTTGATGGTATTAATTAACCACAAGTCTCACAACTATTAAAACATACAACACCTAAATCAACTGTGTCAGTATCTTTAGAAACGTCTAATGTTCTATTGGTGAATCCATCGATAGTAGATGTACAAGATGTTCCCTCAGTGAACTCTTCCTGAGCAGCCCAGTCACCAATAGTAAACTTGTATTCATATGTTTTCTCTGTGCCTAATTTAACCGTTACTTCCCATACTCCATCAGCATCATCATCACTCATTGGAGTACATTCACCACACCAGCCATTAAATGAGCCATTTAATGTAACAGTCTGATCTCCTAAACCAGCGTACTGATTCATGTCAACTTTGAAAGTAACATTAGAGGTAGCAAAACCATCGCACTCACTACATGAATTCCAGCACATTTCATCAAGAGTCCAGTCATTTGATAAGTTATTAACATTAGCAACTCTGTTAGTAAAACCCCAATTTGTCTGAGTACAAGGGTCACCTTCAGTGAAGCTCTCTTGAGCATCCCAACCATTAAGAGTGTACTTATATAAGTGGTCAGTATTTGTAGGTAAGTCAGCGATAGTAATTTCATAAGTTCCATCACCATCACCATCAGTCATCTCATTCCATCCACAAGCACCACACCATCCAGTAATATCTCCATTAAAGTAAACTTTGTCAGTAGCTGCTAATCCAGCAGTTGACATATCTACTTGAAAAGTAATATCTGCCTTATCGTATGTAGGGAGATCAATTGTAACTACCTCAGAATATTTCTGAATCCATCCCATGGAGTTTTCAGTATTAGCTCCAGTAGCTGTTAAAGTTACAGTATAGGATATTTGACCCTTTCCCTCTTTCACATAAGATGCGACGTCTGGGCTGTAAGTATGTGTTGGGCTAGCATCGGAAGATGCAGATCCATCACCAAAATCCCAGTTGTATTTTACAGCATTTGATGTTGAATTTGAGAAAGAAAAAGTATAAATATCAGATCCAGATTGAGCTGAAGTAAAGCTCACAACTGGTTTTGGCCCATAAACAGGGTCATCAACACTACCATCATCACAGCTGAAAGTAATTACACTTAAAGCAGCAAAAATGAATAATGAGGGTATCAATTTTCTTAAATTCATTTTAAATTAATTTAGTTTATTTCGTAATAAAGGTGCAATATTAAATAATTTAAAGGTTTTATCTAAATTTTTTAAGTAAGAAATTACTACCTCAACTTGACAACAATTTTTTTTGATAAATTAAAATTATCACCTTTAAAAAGCACAGTGTATAATCCATTAAACGGATTTTGTAAATTCAGCAGGGAATGTTTTTTCATAAACTCTTTTTTAGAAACTAATTTTCCGTATGAGTCATAAATCTCTATCTCCAAAGGCAATTTAACAAATTCGTTAGCATCGTAGTAAAATTTACCCTCTGATGGGTTTGGGTAAAGAACTATATCAGGTTCGGAATTAAAATTTTCAGATGCTAACAAAAAATTTTCATTATCATCTAAAACTGTCTTCTTATCAGCGAGGATCAAGAATTGCCCAGGGTTCAACTGAATTCTATTTGAACTTGACACAGTAACTATTTGATTATTTCTGTAAATATCAAACCACTGACCATCAGGCAGAATAAGACTAGAGACCTCTTTACTCTCCACCCCAAAATTTGCAAGTATTATAGCATTTTTAATATTAGAAGATTGAGGATTTTCAAGTTTCAAATACTTAACATCCGATGAGAAGCTTGTAGTAAAAACAGAGGCAGTAAAAATTTCTTCTAAAGATCTCAACTTTAAAATTCTTGACCAGACATTGTAAAGCTGTAGTCTCAACGACTCATTAACATACCCTAACTCAAAAGCAGATTTTTTTTGTGAGAGTCTACAATTTTCACTAACTGACCCATCTTCACAAGTATTTATGCTGACATCATATCCAAGCTCCCCAAACTGCCATATCATCTTAGGGCCAGGGATAGTAAGAAAGAGAGCACCTGCAGCCTTCATCCTGTCCAAAGCATTTTCCAAAATTCTAATGTCATATGCGCCACTTGAGTTTCCGTAATTTAAATTCTTGTACATAAGCCTCTCCTTATCATGACTCTCCATAAAACCAACAAGAGTAGGGTTAGGGAAATTCCTGCCTTTATGAGAGATGCCATTAAAATTTGATGGATATCCCATAGTTGCCTCATTGTACTGATAATTTTCTTCGCCCCATGTCATTATCCCATACTCAGAAAACACACGTTCTTCAGCATTCTGGAAATGTTCAAAAATTATGTATGAATTTGGGTTACTTTCCCAGATATCATCTGCGACACTTTTTAGATAGTTAATTCTTTGAGCAGAATAATTTTCAGCAACAGCCTCATTTGTCATTCCTTTTGTCAGATCAAATCTGAACCCATCAATATGATACTCAGAAATCAAGTACTGATTTATTCTTTTCATATATTCTCTCACATATTCAGAGTCATGATTCATATCATTAAAATAGTTGAGGTATGATTCAGAAACTGGAGAAATCTGAAAAAAAGGATTGTTTTCAGATGGAATACCATCGTAAGCGTCAGGTTTTGAGTTCCACAATCTAAAGTATGGATGTTGTCCAGTCGCATGATTATAGACCACATCTATTATTACAGCTATCCCCCTTTTGTGACACTCGTTTACTAACTGTTTCAATTTTACAGGTGAACCATACTGCTTGTCAATTGCCATATGAAATGCAGGATTGTAGCCCCAGCTATTGTTTCCATCAAACTCATTAACAGGCATTAACTCAATTGCATTGACTCCTAATTCTTCTAAATAATCTAATTTCTCATAGACGGCTGAGAAAGATTTATCTGGATGAAAGTCTCTAACTAAAATCTCATATATAATTAGATTCTCCTTATCTGGAGGAGTAAAATCATTATCTTCCCATATGAAATCATCCTCAATCTTAAACATAGTTGCGGCGTGCCTGTTATCTTTCGGGTAAGAAGGGAAAGAAGTAAAACCACATTCAGAAGTTTTACATATGTATGCATCGCCATTGAAATCTAAGATAATTGGAGAGTATGGATCTGCTATGAATACTGAGCCATCTACGAGATACTGGTAAGAATGGTAAGATTTTGTATTTAGTCCAGATAGTTCATACCAAAACTTATCTTGAGCCTGATCATATTTCATTAAGTAATTATTTGAAATTTCCCAGTCATTAAATGATCCAACAATATTTACAAATTCTTTTCCAGGGGCATTCAATAAAAATACTACTGAGTTTTCTAAAAAATTAATTCCATCGTTTAAGTTGTCATACGGCAGAGATTCGACCTGTACCTCTGGCTTTATGACTACTCTAAAACTTAGAGTTATGCTATTCCCTGAGTCAGTATCTGTTGCAGTGAGCTTATAGTCTCCATCACTTGTTATATTTGAGATGAGATATGAAAATGATAGAGAGTTACTTTTCTGGTGCAGTGTAGTCTCATTTTTTTTCAAAATAAAATTTGAGAGAACCGATGAAGTTGCTTCAACATAAAGATTATCCCCATTCTCTACAACAGTAATAGCATCAACTGGGTTTTGAAGAGTGAGAGAGAAAGTTCCAACATCAAAAATATAATCATTCGTTTTTTTATCCCCAGATCCGTCTTTAGCTTTAGCTAGCACCCCAATTGTCTTTATACCCGTATCATTATATAATTGTGTAGGTATAAAAGTAAAGCTGAATGAACCATCTGAGTTATTAGTCATTTTCATAGACTCCTTTGAGCTACTCCAGTCTCCATTCCACTGTGAATCTGAATTTACTGGATCATTTGAGTGTTTACTATACCATGTCCACAGGTAGATGTCAGTAATTCCTGCTAGATTTCCAGAATTTATTTCAGAAACAGTTATTGTGATTTGCTCATTTTCCTGGAAAGGGTCTGGACTCACAGTCCAATTTCCTGAGGGAGTTTGTGGAAATAAAGAATAACAAACAGAGAGAAATAATATTATTAGAATATGCCTTATTATCATAAGTAAATTTTCCTATATTACTAAATTAGATAAGATGAGATACATTCTAAACATATTTATTTTTTTTTCAATTTCCTGTTCTCTAGAAAATAGAAAAATCAACCCAAACATAGTAATAATATTTATGGATGATTTGGGGTATGGGGATATCTCTCATTTTGGGGCTATTGACTATAAAACTCCAAATATTGACAAATTAGTGAATAGAGGAATGCTTTTTACTAATTTTTATTCTGCTCAAGCAGTCTGTAGTGCATCTCGAGCAGGCCTTCTCACAGGAACTTACCCTAATAGAATAGGCATAAGTGGAGCTTTAATGCCATATTCTAATCACGGTCTTCACGAGGATGAGATAACAATAGCAGAACTGGTAAAAAATAAAGGTTACACTACTGGAATTTTTGGTAAATGGCATCTTGGACATCATAAAAAATTCTTACCCAATAATCATGGTTTTGATACTTATCTTGGAATACCATACTCAAATGATATGTGGCCTGTTGACTTTGATGGGAATCAGATTTCAGACACCTCTAACTGGATGAAAAAGGCGTACCCTCAGCTCCCTCTTATCAGAGACTTTGAGAAAATTAGAGAGATAAGGACTTTAGATGACCAGTCCACTTTAACAACATTATACACAGAAAAATCTATTGAATTTATAGCTAAAAATAATAATAAGCCATTTTTCCTATATCTGCCACACTCTATGCCGCATGTACCTATAGCAGTATCCGATAAGTTTTTAGGTAAAAGTAAACAAGGACTCTACGGTGATCTTATGATGGAGATAGATTGGTCTGTTGGGCAGATAATAAATGCTCTAGAAAAAAATAATATTTTAGATAATACACTTGTTATTTTTACAAGTGATAATGGACCATGGCTTAATTTTGGAAATCATGCTGGATCAAATGGGGGCCTTAGAGAAGGAAAAGGAACAAGTTTTGAGGGAGGCCAAAAGGTCCCTACTGTAATGATGTGGAGAGGTGTTATCCCAGAAGGAAAAGTAGCTAGCCAACTCTCATCTACTATTGATCTACTTCCTACGATTGCATCAATAGTTGGTGCAGATTTACCTAATCATAAAATTGATGGAGTAAATATTTTTGATGTATTACAAGGGAAAGATTCTGAACCTAGAGATCACTTCTATTATTATTATGGAAACAATAACCTAGAAGCTGTAAGGAAGGATAATTGGAAATTAATTTTACCTCATTCCTCAAGATCGTATGAGGGAGTACTTCCAAAAAATGATGGTCATCCGGGTCCATACAACACTATAACTATTGGCCTTGAACTTTATGACCTCAGAAGAGATCCCGGAGAAGAATATAACGTAATTGAGATGCATCCGAAAATTGCCCAAGAAATTTTACAACTTGCTGAAATTGCAAGGGATGATTTAGGAGATAATCTTACTGGGAGAGTTGGTAGAAACATCAGAAAACACGGAACATTATGAAAAATTTATTTTTAGGATTTATTGGAATTCTTTTTCTGTCAGGATGCAAAAATGATTCTGTTATAAGTAACGATTATAAAATTCAAGCTCAGTTGTGGACTCAGAATTCTGCAGAATATAGGGCCTTATGTTATCAGGCATTCAATGCAGCAAAAATGCACTTAGATTCTTTTCTCTTTCTAAAAAAAAAATCTGATAAACCCTTAGCAATTATTACTGATATAGATGAAACTGTCCTTGATAACAGTCCCTACGATGGAAAACTCATCTTAGATAATTCTTCTTATAATAGGGGGACCTGGGTTCAATGGGGAAATTTAGAGAAAGCAGAAGCTATCCCTGGATCTCTAGAATTTTTACTTTATGCTTCAAAAAAAAATGTTGAGATATTTTATATCTCAAATAGATATTCTGAACAGCTTGATGCAACTGTCAATAATTTACTAAAATTAGGTTTTCCCAATGCAAAAAAATCTAATGTACTTCTTAGAAATGAGAGCAGAAGCAAGAGTGAGAGAAGAAAATCTGTATTCAAAAATTATGAGGTGGTTATGTTAATTGGAGACAACCTAGCTGACTTCAGCGATGATTTTGAAGATGCTCTATCAAATGAGAGGAAAAGTTTAACAAGTTCATCGAGAGAAGATTTTGGATCTAAGCTAATTATTTTACCTAACCCAAATTACGGCGACTGGGAATCTAACGGAATTTTTAATGGGAAAAGCTATGATGATGGCCAAAAAGATTCTATTAGGAAGTCTAACATTAAATCTTACTAAATTTTTATTAATTTTCCATAAATTTTTGACTATGAAAAAACTTCTATTATTAAATATTTTGTTTGTATTTTCATTTTTTAGTTGTAACAACAATGAAAAAGCTGAAGAGTTTGACTTTTTTTCCGAACAGTTTGGTGACGTTAAAGTTTTGAGGTATCAAATTCCTGGATTCGATGAGCTTACTTTAGATCAAAAAAAATTAGTGTATTATCTTACTGAAGCTGGTCTCTCTGGAAGAGATATTATGTATGACCAAAATTATAGACATAATCTTGCAATAAGAAGAGCTCTTGAAAACATATACACAAATTTTGAGGGTGAAAAGAACAATGACAATTGGTTAAATTTTGAAATTTATTTAAAAAGAATTTGGTTCTCTAATGGTATTCATCACCACTACTCTAATGATAAATTTGATCCTAATTTTTCCAGAGAATATTTACTAAGTCTATTAGATGAGACTGGCACTGATTTAAACGAAGAGGCGTTTGAGACAATATTTAATGATAAAGACTCTAAGAAAGTGAATTTAGATTCTAGCAAAGGACTAGTTATTGGCTCAGCCGTAAATTTCTATGGGGAGGATGTGACTGAAGCTGATGTTGATAATTTTTACGCTAAATTAAAATCCCCTGATCCTAATAAGCCACTCTCTTTTGGTCTTAATTCTAAGTTAGTTAGAGAAAATGGTGTATTAAAAGAGCTTACTTATAAAGTTGGTGGTCTGTATTCTGAATCGATAGAAAAAATTATCTATTGGCTTGAGAAAGCAAAAGGTGTTGCAGAAAACGAAAAACAGAGGATTGCTTTTGAACTACTTATTGAATATTATAAAACAGGAGATCTTAATATTTGGGATGATTATAATATTGCCTGGGTTGAAACTACTGAAGGAGATGTTGACTATATTAATGGATTTATTGAGGTATATAATGATTCAAAGGGTTACAGAGGATCATATGAGTCAGTAGTACAAATTAAAGATTTTGAAATGAGCAAAAAAATGTCTGCTCTATCTAAAGAAGCTCAGTGGTTTGAAAATAATTCTACTATTGTGGATGAGCATAAAAAGAAAAATGTAGTTGGTATATCGTACAATACTGTAAATGTTGCAGGAGAAGCGGGTGATGCCTCTCCAGCTACTCCAATTGGAATAAACTTACCTAATGCTAACTGGATAAGAGCAAATCATGGATCAAAATCAATTTCTTTAGGAAACATCTTGTACGCATATGGAAATGCTGGATCAAGTGGCAGACTTGAGGAATTTGGATATAATCCTGAAGGAATTGCGTTAGAAAAAAAGTATGGAAAGGATGCTGATAATTTACATACTGCCCTACATGAAGTTATTGGACATGCTTCTGGTCAAATTAATCCTGGAGTTGGAACACCAAAAGAAACTCTCAAAAGTTATGCATCTACTCTTGAAGAGGCTAGAGCTGATCTTGTAGGACTGTATTTCTTACCTGACACTAAGATGGAAGAATTAGGTGTTTCTCAATCATCAGTTGACATGGGAAGGGTTAGTTATGATGAATATATTCGTAACGGCCTAATGACACAGCTTATAAGAATAAAATTAGGTGATGACATAGAAGAGTCTCACATGAGAAACAGACAATTAATCTCTAAGTGGGCATATGAAAAAGGGGAATCTGAAAATGTAATTGAGAAAATAGTTGAAAATAATAAAACATATTTTGTTGTCAATGACTACAATAAATTAAGGTCTCTTTTTGGTGAACTACTAAGAGAAATACAAAGAATAAAATCTGAAGGAGATTATGAAGCCGGAAAAAATTTAGTTGAAAACTACGGGGTAAAAGTTGACCAGGAAATACATAAGGAAGTCTTGAAAAGAAATGAAAAGTTTACATCAGCACCTTATAGTGGATTTATTAATCCTGTTTTAATTCCAGTATATAATGATGAGAATGAAATTATTGATGTGAAGGTAACTCAACCTAAAGATTTTGCAAGTCAAATGATTGAGTATGCTGATAAATATACTACTCTTCCTAACTATAATTAATTTGTGATTCCGGAAGGACTCGAACCTTCAACCTACTGCTTAGAAGGCAGTTGCTCTATCCAATTGAGCTACGGAACCAGATAATGTTGGCAAATGTAAATCTATTAATTTACTCATGCAAGAGGTGATTCTGTAGGTTTTCCTTTCATTTAATAGCAGTTAAACATCAAGCCGAATATAAGAGCATTCCAACTCCTGCAACGATTTTGAAATTTTTGAATTTTAGGGGTATCCTATTAGGATTTTGGTGTTTGTTTTTGGGGATTGGTACGGGGTTGATAATAGTTTAGCACAATCCTTTTATAAACAGAGGGGTCTTGTGTTTAATCAATTTCATTTAAGCAAATCGTATTTATATTATAATTATTTACAGATTATTTTAGAGATAGATTTATTAAATTAACGTTTATGAGAAAACTAGTTTTAATTTTATTATTTGTATCCTGTAATCAGGAATTCAATTACAATCAATATAAGCCCATTAAAGATATAACGATGGTTAAAGGTAAATGGTATGGAGATAGGTTTTGGTTTAAAACATTAGAAAACAAAAAATATGAATTTATAGATGGTTCCCATATAATAATTGAGGATGATTATATTATCCAAAATGGAGAAAAAATGGGCAAGTTCAAATTTAATTTGGAGGTTTCTGGTATCGTTATGGAAAAAGATACAATACCAAAAACCTTCAATATTAAAATTAATGATAAGAAAAATAAAATATTACTTTCTTATTTTAAAGACAATATGGAAATGGTAAGATTATATTTCAAAAAATAATCTTTTTTTCCACTATTTTTTTTCTTCTAAATTAACCATTACTACATTAGTATCAACAGTTTTCCAGTCGCCAGTTGCAGCATCAATAACTATTGGCCAAAAGCCCATTAATATATCAAGAATTAACCATCCTGCTGCCATTTTTTGACCAACAACTCTTGTAGTAGACAAATAACCATCTTTTCTAAATTCAATAGTATGGTCTTTACCTTTTTCAAGACTTATTTGCAAAGGTGTAACGCCCTGTCTAAAACCGTTAACAAAAACTTCAGTTCCATCTATATTTGACGAAACATTTACACTTGCTTTTTTAGCTGCTAAAATAGTAGCACAACTAGATAAAAAAACAGCTATAAAAAGCATGTACATAGATTTTCTGAATAAATTTTTCATTATTTTTATTAATTAATTATTTATATATTAAAATAAATCTATACTTATTTAAAAAATATTCAAGTAAAAATTAGTAGAAATTATATTTCACAATATTTCAAACTTGCAAGCATTTGATAAATTTAAACTATCAATTGTCTTTATAAATTTCTAGAATCA
>JAYPVV010000024.1:0-8794 GCA_038134805.1 Marinoscillum sp.
CAGCTTATTTCATTAGACTTTCAGGATGTGATGTAAATTGTCATTGGTGTGATGTAAAAGATTCTTGGAAAATAAGTAAAGATCAATTTAAGACAGTAGACCAATTAGTAGAAAAGACCCTTGAGCATCCTACAGATATAGTTATTATCACTGGTGGAGAACCTTTAATGCATGACCTTACTACCTTGACCCACACACTCAAAAAATATAATAAAAAAACTCATTTAGAAACCTCAGGAACTCACCCATTAACTGGAGATTTTGATTGGATTTGCTTCTCTCCAAAAAAATTTAAGAAACCAATTGATGAATTTTTTGAAATTTCAGATGAAATAAAATTTATAATTTATAATGATTCTGATTTTAATTGGGCTGAAGATGTATCTAGAAGTGTTAAAAACAATCCGCAGTTAATTTTGCAACCTGAATGGTCAAAATATGAATCAGTTAATCCAAAAATTTTATCTTTTATAAAATCCAATCCAAAGTGGCGAATTTCTCTTCAAACCCATAAATATTTAAATATTGAATAAAATCCTTTCTTTTATCTTGTTTATTTTCATATTTATGAGTTTTGATTTGTGGCCCCAAGGTGCCAAAAGGTATGAAAAACTTTATTTGGAAGGAAATAAATATTTTTCAATTGGTGAATTTGATTTAGCCATAGAATATTTCAATAAATCTTTAAACTTAAACCCAGATTATTGTCCATCTATTTATAAATTAGGCTTGTCCTATAAAAATAAAAATTTATATCGAAGTTACGTTAACTGGTTTCTAAGTTATAATGATAAACTTTGCAAAGAAAATAGTGATGAAGTAAGCTTTTTGTTGGCAGAATATTTTTTTTTAACTGGTAAATTTGATGAATCTCTTAAGTTTTTAGATAGAGTTTCTGATACTCTAAAATTTGTTAACTTCTCAAAGTATAAAAATTATATAAACTATAATCTAAATGAATCTGAATCAATTTTAATAACTTTTGATGCTCTTGATTCTATTCGTTCATCATTTTATCAATATTCACCAATTTACAATAAGCAGAACAACACATTATATTTCACTGTAAGATCTGGTAGTAATTTATTAGATGATGAAGATGTCTATATGATAAGATCTCTTAGTGAATTAAATTCAGTTCCTTTTGAGATTGTAAATTCTTCTGATAATGAAGGCACCCCTACTTTTTTAAATGGTGGAGATTTTATGATTTACACCTCATGTAAAATGAATTTTAAAAAAAATTCATGTGATCTCTTCTATTCTATTAAGCAAGGTGGCAAATGGTTTCCCCCTAAAAAGCTTGATGAAAATATTAATTCTGATTATTGGGATTCTCAACCTTTTATGTATGATAGTACCCTCTATTTTGTTTCGAATAGACCTGGAGGGAAGGGTGGAAGAGACATTTATTTTTCTAAACTACAGAAAGATGGATCATGGTCTGTTTCTGAGAATTTTGTTTCAGTCAATTCTCAGTATGATGAAGTTTCTCCATTTGTAGAAGATAAAGTATTTTATTTCTCTTCTAATAGTAATAATTCGTATGGTGGATATGACATATATGCTTTAGATAATTTATATTCAGAAAAAGAATCTATCAAAAACTTAGGGTCAAGGATTAACTCCTTTTTAGATGAGACTTCCATTTTTATTCATGATAGCATAATATTTCTAACTGTTGAAAATAAAATAGTGGAGAAAGTAAAATCTCAAATCATTATTGGTCAAATTTTAAGTGAGTTTAAATCCGAAGCAATCAGTTATAAATTTAATGTATTCGATGATCATACAAAAGAAAAGATACATAGCCAGCTTTATATTAGATCAATGGGCGGAAATAGTATTGAAATTGAAAATTTTGATTTTAGAAATTTAAAAAACGATTCTTTAGTAATAGTTGAAACTAGAAATTATTTCCCTTTGCTAATTAAAAATATAAATTCCGATACTACTTTCTTTATGACTAGAATTGAAGATAAGTTTGTTTTTGATAAAATATATTTTGAGTTTGATAGCTACGAACTAAATCAGGAAGCTCAAAAATATTTAATAGGATTATCCAAGTGGCTAGAAAACATAACTTTTGAGAAGTTAGAAATATCTGGGCATACAGATAATGTTGGTAGTGAAGAATATAACTTTAATTTATCTGAGAAAAGAGCGAAATCTGTCTTTGATTTTCTCAGAAAATTAGATCCAGATTTAGAGAATATTGTCTACTTAGGTTATGGAAATTCTGTCCCAATTATCAGTGACTATGATGGAGAAAAAAACAGAAGGATAGAATTTAAAATTTCAATCAAGTAAAGATCTGATAACATCAAATAATTTCTTGCTCTCAAAATATGTGAAAAACTTTTTCTTACATTTCATTTCACTTTAAAAATTGAAAAAAAAATATTAAAAAAAAAAGAGAAATAACATTGATTTTTCGTCTGTAATTATTAAAATAGTATGATGGTTTTTTGTTAAAAAACCTTAAAACATTCGTTTCCTTGCTTAAAATGAAGATTTTGGGTTGGGAGACTTGTCTGTGGTGCGTTCATTTCACTCACTTTTTTGAGAAGAAATGATAAAATCATGGATAATTATTGTTAAACAACTTTTAATTAAACAATTAAACTATGTTTAGATTTATACTAGTTAGTTTCTTGTTCTTGGCTTCAAATGTATGGGCTCAAGACAGAACTATTACAGGTACGGTAACATCTGACGAGGACGGAAGCGGACTCCCTGGTGTTAACGTTATCTTACAAGGTACGACTGTTGGTACTACTACAGATGTCAACGGTTCATACTCGTTAGGTGTTCCTAGCGATGGAGGTACTTTAGTATTTTCATTTATTGGTTTAGCATCGCAAGAAGTTGCGATAGGTGCTAGATCAGTAGTGGATGTAGTTATGAGCTCTGATGTTGAAGAACTTCAAGAGGTTGTTGTAACTGCATTGGGTATCACCAAAGAAAAAGCAGCGTTAGGTTACGCGGTTACTTCTGTTGGTGGTGAACAGCTAGAAGCTAGACCCGAAGCAGACATAGCTAGGTTGTTAAGAGGTAAAGTTCCTGGTGTAGATATCACTTCACAAAGTGGTGTTACTGGAACGGGTACTAATATTATTATTAGGGGATATACCTCAATTTCAGGTTCTAACCAACCTTTATTTGTTTTAGATGGTGTGCCAATAGATGCATCAACTTACTCTGATAGAGGTTTTACTGGTGGTGGTGCTACTGCCTCTAGTAGATTCTTAGATCTTGATCCTAACAACGTGGCGGAAATTAGTGTGCTTAAAGGACTTGCTGCTACCGTACTTTACGGTGAAGCTGGTAGAAATGGTGTAATCCTTATTACTACTAAAACTGGAAAAGTTGGTGGTAGTGTAAATAAGGGATTAGAAGTGTCTTACAGTCAATCATACTTTGTCAATAAGGTAGCTAGTGTACCTGATGATCAAGATCAGTATGGTAACGGATGGCAAAATCTTGCTTCAGCTGCATTTAGTAACTGGGGTGCTCCATTCGATCAACCAAACAGAAATGGATTAACTGAAGGAACTATTGCACACCCTTATGATCGATCAGTATGGAATGATGTTTTCCCTCAGTACGTAGGTGCTAGATGGAAATATCAAGCATATGACAATTTACAGAACTTCTTTGTCGATGGTTCTCAGCAAAATACTTCATTAGGTATTAATGCTCAGGTTGGCTCTTCATCAATTAAAGCTAATTATGGATGGACTAAAGACAACGGATATGTTCCTTTCAATGATTACAGAAAACACAACTTTGCTTTAGGAGCTAATACTCAGCTTGCTAATGGTTTAAAGCTTAGTGCTTCATTCAATTATATTGAGTCACAAGCTAACAAGCCACCAGTAAGTCCAAGTAGAAACTCAAACTCTACTAGTGTGTCTCTTTTTGGTAACGTTATGTATACTCCAAGAAGTTGGAACTTATTTGGATTGGAATATGAAAGACCAGATACTCATGGAAGCGTTTATTATAGAGGTAATAACGGGATGCAACATCCTTTATGGACTCTTAATTACACTAGAGATAGAGATGACGTAAACAGATTTATTGGAAACGTTACTTTAAGCTATGAGATAGCTGACTTTTTAAATCTGACTTATAGAATAGGTCTTGATAGAACAAATATGTTGAACAACTATATGATTAATAAAAATGGTGTTCAAGATTATGCTGTTCTTGGGGCTTATCATACGTCTAACAGAAATAATATTAATTATGATCAAGTTGTGAATTTAAATGGTTCAATTGAATTAAATGAAGATTTAGATTTTGATTTCTTAGTGGGTGGAAACTTACAATCAAGAAATTATGAATTATCTCAGATTTTTAGTTCAGATATGTTCATTTTTGGATTCTTTGATCATAGTAACTTTACTGTAACTAATGCAAACACTTACGTGATGAGAGAGAATACTTATGGTGCATATGCTAACCTTTCTTTAGGATATAAAGATTGGGGATTCTTAACTGCATCTGCAAGAAATGACTGGACTTCGACTCTAGAGCCTGAGAATAGATCATTCCTTTATCCATCAGTTTCTGTTTCTGTACTACCATTTGATGCACTTGGTGTAAGTAATCAAAATCTTAACTTCTTGAAAGTGAGATTAGGATTTGGTACATCAGCTGGGTATCCTTCTCCTTATTCAACGAGAGGATCTCTGAATACTGGAACAAAAATTTTCCAGACAAAAGGTGGTACATTGCTTAACTCTAACGCTGTAAGTAATTTCTACGCTAACCCAGGCTTAACTCCTGA
Organism: Marinoscillum sp.; assembly: GCA_038134805.1. GTDB lineage: Bacteria > Bacteroidota > Bacteroidia > Cytophagales > MED-G16 > MED-G16. The sequence goes on from JAYPVV010000024.1 coordinate 4,796, forward strand.
GATCCATAAAGAGATCGAGTTAGGTGTTGAAGGTAAATTCCTTAAGAATAGAGTTGGTGTTGATTTATCATTGTTTACTAAAGATTCAGAAGATCTTATTATTGACTTAGATCTCGACGCATCTACTGGTTATACTTCATCTACAGTAAACTCTGCTTCTATTAATAATAAAGGGCTTGAGATGTTACTTTCAGTTGTTCCTGTTCAGTCGAGAGACTTTACTTGGGAAGTTGCTGGACAGTTCTCTATGCTTAGAAGTGAAGTAATTTCTATCGCTGACGGTGTAGAGCAAATCTACGTTGGTGGGTATGTAGGTCGAGGTAATATAGCAATTCCAGGATTACCTTTTGGTATCATGGAAGGAGATATTATCAGAAGAGATTATGGTTCTTTAGATGGAACAGATGTCGAGCAAATACATTGGGATGACAGAGAGTCATATACTCCATATGTTGATGCTGCTGGTGGTTATCAGTTCCTAGGATATGGTGTTATTGGCGATCCTCAACCTGATTATGTGTACGGTGTTACTAATACACTCACATATAAGTGGTTAACTGCTAGAGTACAGTTTGATGCTTCTGTAGGTGGAGATGTATTCTCAACTACAAGTTCGACTTTACTTGGTAGAGGTATTCTTGAGGAAACAGGTTTTGACAGATTTGTCCCTGTTGTCGTTAAAGGATTAAATGCTGATGGTACTCCAAATACAAAACAAATTACTCCTAATCAACATTACTGGCCAAATACTGGTGTTTTCTATGATGAGAACTCTGTGTATGACGCGTCTGTAATGAGATTAAGAGAAGTTTCATTGTCAATGGTTGCTCCTAAGTCTTTCCTTAACGGAACACCTTTTGGAAGTGCTAGTTTAACTGTGTCTGCTCAAAACATTTGGCATTATGCATGGAATTTCCCTGCAGGTACAAACTTTGACCCTGAGGTTATAAGTTATGGTGCTGGTTCTAATGCTAGAGGATGGGATGAGATGACTGGTCCTACTGCTAAGAAGTATGGTGCGACATTAAGTTTAACATTCTAATTTTTTAAATAGAAAATATTATGAAAAAATTAAACAAATTATATCTTATTGTTGCCTTCATGTTCGTTGGCTACTCATGTGAAATTACTGACCTTGATCAGTTGAATAATCCTAATGCTGTTACAGTTGATAACGCTGGACTTGATTTATATTGGAATCAAATTCAAGTAAGTTTCTCTGGATGGTGGTGGGGGAATCAGACTCCGATGCTTCATGTAGGGAGAATGTTATCCGGAACTTGGGGATCTACATATGAGAGTTCATATGTTCCATCAAATTTTAACGGTTCATGGTCTGGAGTTTACTCTGGATTAGTTCCTGACATTGATGCTATGATAGAAGCTGGTAGTGCTGCTGAGTCATGGATCCATGTTGCTGCTGGTAAAATCTTGAAGGGTTATGCTCTTCAGATGCTAGTAGATAAACATGGTGACATTCCTTACTCTGAGGCATGGCAAGGTACTTCTAATCTTAGTCCAAAGGTCGATGACGCTGCTAGCGTATATGATGCTATTAGTGGATTATATGACGAGGCAATTGCAGATCTTGGTAAGACTTCTATTGGTAAGCCTGAAGTAGATATATTCTATGGAAGTAATAAAGCTAATTGGATTACGTTGGCTAACACTCTTAAGTTTAGATTAGCTCTAAATAAGGGTGATGCTGCTGGTATTTCTGCTGCTTTAGCTGCTGGGGTTATTGACTCACAGTCTGAAGACTGGGTTTTCCAGTACGGAAGTAATAGACAAAACCCTGATTCTAGACACCCATGGTATAGTGGTGCTTATGAAGCATATGCTGGACCTTACGAATCTAACTACTTTATGTGGGAATTGCATGAGGAGAAAGGTATAGAGGATCCTAGAGTTAGATATTACTACAAAAGACAGGATTTAGATATGAGTAATGAGGACTTATTCACATTAGATTGTGTTGTCCCTGACACTAGACCTGTTTGGTACGATACTCCTTACACTAATGCGTATGGTGCTGTAGTAACATGGCCTTTCTGTGGTGGAAGTAGTTTTACAACTATCGACGCTACAAATGCTAAAGGTTACTGGGGTAGAGATCACCTGAATAATGATGGTACTCCTCCAGATGGTCAGAAGAGAACTCACAGAGGAGCATATCCTGCTGCAGGTCAATATGATGATGGAGACCCTCTTACTAATACATTTGGTAGTGGTGTTGGTCATACTCAGCATGGTGGTACTGATGGTGGTGGAGGTGATGGACATGCTCCAATCCTTATGTCTTCTAATGTGTATTTCATGAGAGCTGAGGCTGCCCTTGACGGTCTTTCTAGTGAAGATCCTAAGGCTATGTTAGAAACTGCTATTAGAACTTCAATTTCATCAGTAATGTCTTACTCTGCTAGTTGGGGTGAAGTTGGTGATATTAATGGAGATGGTATTGGTGGTGTTCCAACTGAAAGAAGTGTTGATAATTATGTTGCTTACGTGTTAGGTGCTTATGATGCTGCTTCTGCTGAGGGTAAAATGAACATTATCGTGAAGGAGCATAGACTTGCATCTTTCGGTAATGGAATTGAGATTTACAATGCTATGAGAAGAACTGGTCATCCTACTGAGATGCAAGGACCTATGAAGGTTCAGTCAGCTGGAACTTTTCCTAGACTCTTCCCTTATCCTTCAGATTTCTCTAACTTGAACAAAAATGCTCCTGTTAGAACAGATCTGGGTGAGAAAATTTTCTGGGATAGAGCTGGTAGTGGATTAAATTAATTTTAAATAATAAATATTATGAAAAATTTAAAAAAATTATTTGTATCGTTTATTGCCATGGCTAGTGTTATCTCGTGTGGTGATCCAGAATTACCTGTTGAGCTTTTCCCAGAAATGCAATATGGTGCATACGCTAGGAAATTCTCTCAGACAGGTAAATTTAACTACTTTGATATTGCTAACTCGTCAGTTGATCTTCATGTAGAGTACTACGATGAAAATGACGGGAAAAATATATCACAATATGATATTGATGTTGAGTATGTTGACGTAGTTGGTGGTGGAGCTGGAAGTAAACCAAGAATAGATTTTAGAACTATATCTTCATCTGAGTTCGTTACGAACGCTGATGGTTATCTAAGTTCTGATATTTCTCTTGGATTTTCAGAGACACTTAGTAAAATGGGCCTTACTGCCGATCAAATAACTGGTGGTAATTATTTTAGATACTGGTTTACTATTACTAAAACTGATGGTTCAGTTTATGAGTATGGTAATACTGGTTCACAGCTACAGGGTTCTACAGCATTTGGTGCACTATTTAGACTTAATGTCTCTATAGTTTGTCCATCTGAATTAGCAGGTACTTTTAACGCAGTAACTGTTGGTTGGTGTGGTGATACTAGTGCTTCCAAAGCTTTTGAATGGGTAAAGTCTGGAGCTGATAATTTATATGCTGTAACAGGTGGTGACTTCTCTTACGGAGCTTATTTCACATGTTACGGTGGTTGGAACGGTGTTCCTGCTGGAACTCTTAAAGTACAAGATGCTTGTGGTATTTTATCACCTGTAGGTTCTTCACAATGGGGTGAACTTTACTGGTTTAATGATGTGTCAGTTGCAAATAGCAATGCTGACCTTACTATAGACTGGGAAAATGACTATGGTGAAGCTGGTGTCTCTACTTTATCTAATTGGTCTGGTGGAGCATGGCCTGACTTGAACTAACTAGGTCCATATATATACATATATGAAATTAAGGGTAGCAACTTAGTTGTTACCCTTTTTTTTTTTCGATTTATTATACAATGTCATAATTCTAAATTATATTCATTGGTAGTGAATTACTCAAATCTTATTTTATTCTTCTCAATACTTTTTATTTCTTGTTCGAAGAAAAATATATTCACAAATGTATCCTTATCATACCCTGATTATTCTCACTCAAAATATCATATAAAATTTTCTTCATCTCTAGATGACAGTGTT
>JAYPVV010000025.1:0-8020 GCA_038134805.1 Marinoscillum sp.
TAAGAAAAAAGGGTGGAAGACCGGACTCGAACCGGCGACCTCCTGAACCACAATCAGGCGTTCTAACCAACTGAACTACAACCACCATTTTGAATCAGCAAATCTAGAATAATGTTATTACTAAGACAAATTTTCTAATCTCTATTGAATTCCATTCTAAAACCTGAAGGCTCTCCATTTATTTCTCCGTCTTTGTAAATATGATTCCCCGAAACGATAGTGTGTATAATCTTAGAGTTAAAACTTGTATTTTCAAATGGACTCCATTTACATTTTGATAGGATATTATTCTCATTTACATATGTTTGAGACTTTAGATCGAATAATGTTATATCTGCAAAATAACCTTCTCTAATGTATCCTCTTTCTTTTATTTGAAATAGTTCAGCAACATTATGTGAGGTTTTCTCAACAATTTTTTCAATAGATATTTTATTATTTCTATTCATTTCAAGGAGTATAGGTAGAGAATACTGAATTAGAGGACCTCCTGATGGTACATTTGTATATTTTCCTAATTTTTCTTCTTTTGTATGTGGTGCATGGTCAGTTGCAATAATATCAATTACTCCTTCATTTAAAGCTTTAATTATAGCTTTTCGATCTTCGGAAGTTTTTATTGCAGGATTCCATTTAATTCTACTACCCAATTCATCGTAATCTGAATTTGAAAACCACATATGATGTAGACATGCTTCACAAGTTATGTTTTTATTTTTTAATGGAATTTTTTCAAATAGTTCTAGTTCTTCTTTTGTTGATATATGTAGAATATGCAGTTTAGCATTATGTTCTTGTGCTAGAGATATAGCATGAGAGGAAGATTTATAGCACGCCTCTCTAGATCTAATAATATGGTGTTGGCTAAATGGTATATTATCTCCATACTTTTCTTGGGCTTTTTTTAAGTTTTTTTGAATGGTAAACTCATCTTCACAGTGAGTTGTGATAATTGCCTCTGAAAATTTAAAGATGTCATTCAAAGCTTTTTCTCTATCAACTAGCATATTTCCGGTTGAAGAACCCATGAAAATTTTCACACCACAAATATTATTTCTATCAAGTCGTTTAACTTCTTCCAAGTTATCATTAGATGCTCCAAGGTAAAAAGAAAAATTTCCAAATGAGTTTTTTTGGCCTATATCATATTTTTTTTCTAACTCTTTGATAGTTATAGCATTAGGGACTGTGTTTGGCATCTCCATGTAGGAAGTTACACCTCCAGCTACTGCAGCCATAGATTCAGTATAAATATTTCCTTTGTGAGTTAGTCCAGGCTCTCTAAAATGTACTTGATCATCGATTAATCCTGGTATTAGATATAATCCCTCTGCATTTATTTCTTTGCAATTAATATCAACATTTATATTATTACCTATCTTATCAATTCTCTTATTTTTGATTAATATGTCTTCATTCCATCTCTTATTTTCATTTATTATTGTAGCATTTTTAATAAGTATGGGCTTCATTGGATATCTTATCTTACTACAAATTTAATTAATCCATATTATCCATATTCTTTACTTGATTCAATTTTATTTTTCAACTTTGTTTTTAGATTTGCGTATAAATTTTTTTACTCTTCATATGTCAAAAATTTCTTTTAATTCTGATGAATTTTCCTTTAGGCATAATTCAATTACTCTTGATGATCAGAAATTAATGTTGAAAAAAATAGGAGTAGAATCTCTAGATGAGCTAATCAATTTAACAATTCCTAATTCTATTCGTTTGGAGCATGACCTTAAACTAGATAATCCTCAAACTGAAAATGAGTTTTTATCGAATTTTAAAAAGTTAGTTTCAAAAAATAAAAAGTATAAATCATATATTGGATTAGGTTATTATGATTGTTTTACTCCCACTGTAATTAAAAGAAATATTCTAGAAAATCCTGGTTGGTACACTGCATACACTCCTTATCAAGCTGAAATAGCACAAGGAAGAATGGAGGCTTTAATTAATTACCAGACAATGGTTTGTGATCTTACTGGTATGGAAATATCTAATGCCTCACTTCTTGATGAAGGTACTGCAGCAGCTGAGGCTATGACAATGTTTTTTAGATTAAGGAAAGGAGTAAAAAAAGATGCTAATAAGTTTTTTGTTTCAAGTAAAGTCTTTCCCCAAACAATTGAACTATTAAAAACTAGATCTGAACCTTTAGGCATTGAGCTTGTAATTGATGATGTTGATAATTTCAGCTTTGATAATGATTTTTTTGGTGTATTATTTCAGTATCCAGATTCTGATGGAAATGTTTATGATATGTCATCAGTATTAGATAACTGTCAAAAAAATTCTATTTTCTCATGTTTAGCTAGTGACTTAATGAGTTTGGTAATTCTCAAGCCTCCAGGTGAGATGGGTGCCGATGCTGTTGTAGGAAATTCTCAGCGCTTTGGTGTTCCAATGGGCTATGGTGGACCTCACGCCGCTTTTTTTGCTACAAAAGAAGATTTCAAAAGATATATACCAGGAAGAATTATTGGAGTTAGTTTAGATTCTTCAGGTAATAATGCATATAGAATGGCTCTCCAGACAAGAGAACAACACATTAAAAGAGATAGAGCAACATCAAATATATGTACAGCCCAAGTTCTCTTATCAGTTATGGCTGGCATGTTTGCTGTTTATCATGGTAAAGCTGGATTATTAAAAATAGCTGAAAAAATAGCATCACTTTCACAGTTACTAGAAGATGGGATTATAAGTTTGGGATATAGTCAAAAAAATAAAGATTTTTTTGATACACTTAAAATTGATGTTTCTGCTGAACAAAAAAAGCTGATACAGAAATCAGCAGATAGTAAAAAAATTAATTTTAGAATCTTCGAAACAAATCATATAGGCATATCATTAGATGAAACCACTCAAATTAAAGATGTACTTGAAATACTCAATATTTTTTCTGAGCATTCAGATAAATCTCTAGAAATTAATTTACATAATGTAGATGATGTTGATTATAAATTATCAGAATCCTTGAAAAGAAAGTCAGACTTTTTGCTCCATGAAGTCTTTAACAAGTACCATACTGAACATGAGATTTTGAGATATATGAAAAGACTTGAAAATAAAGACTTATCTCTTGTTCATTCAATGATTTCTCTTGGCTCATGTACTATGAAACTTAATTCTACGACTGAGATGATACCAGTCACATGGGAAGAAATGAATTTACATCCTTTCTCTCCTTCTGATCAGGCGAGGGGATATAGTGAAATGATTCAAAGTTTAAATGAATGGTTATGTGAGATCACAGGATTTTCATCAATTTCTTTTCAACCAAATTCAGGAGCTCAAGGAGAATATACTGGTCTTATGGTTATTAGAGCTTATCACCAAGATAGGGGTAACATTGACAGAAATATTGCTTTAATTCCATCATCTGCTCACGGAACAAACCCAGCCTCTGCGATAATGGCAGGCATGAAGGTTGTTGTTATATCTTGTGATAAACATGGAAATATTGATATTGATGATTTAAAAGAAAAATGTCAGCAGTATTCTGATCAACTAAGTTGTCTTATGATAACATATCCATCCACCCATGGTGTTTTTGAAGACAAGATTTTAGAGGTTTGTGCACTTATTCATGATAATGGCGGCCTAGTCTATATGGATGGTGCAAACATGAATGCTCAGGTTGGTCTAACCAATCCTAGAAGAATCGGAGCTGATGTTTGCCATTTAAATTTGCATAAAACATTCTGCATACCTCATGGTGGTGGCGGGCCAGGTATGGGGCCAATTGGTGTAGTTGAAAAATTAGTTAAATATCTTCCTAGAAATATTTTTGCTAAATATGATAAATCAAATATAACTCCAGTTTCAAGCGCTCCATTTGGTAGTGCAAGTATTTTAGCTATTTCTTATGCTTACATTTCAATGATGGGTTCCGAAGCTTTAAAACATGCCACTGAGCTCTCTATACTTAATGCTAATTACATCAGGGCAAGACTTCAAAATCATTATGAGGTTTTATATAAAGGTGTAAATGGTACGAGTGCTCATGAATTTATTATTGACTGTAGAGAGTTTAAAAATGATGCTGATATAGAAGTAGAAGATATTGCCAAAAGATTAATGGATTTTGGGTATCATGCTCCTACAGTTTCTTTCCCTGTACCTGGAACTATGATGATTGAGCCTACAGAAAGCGAAACAAAAGAGGAGCTTGATAGATTTTGTGACGTTATGATTGAGATCAGAAAAGAGATAGAAGAAATTAAAAATGGAACGTATGACAAGATGAATAATGTCTTAAAAAACGCTCCACATACAGCACAAGTTGTGACTTCTTCTTCGTGGGTATTTCCGTATACCAGAGAGAAGGCTGCGTTTCCTCTTGATTTCACATCTAATAATAAATTTTGGCCTTCAGTTGGCAGAATAGACAACGCACATGGTGATAGAAATCTTTTTTGCAGCTGCATACCTGTAGAAGAATATAATTCATAACTAGTACTAAATATTATTTATTTTTGAATAATGGATATTCTCATACTTTTAGTTAGTGCTCTTACACTCTCAACATTAGGTTATACGCTGTATAAACTTAACTCAAATAAACCTATGTCTGAGGATCCTGAGAAAAGAGTTCAAGAAATAAATCAACTAAAGGAAATTTTAACTCTAGAGTTTAAGAATCTAGCTAATGAAATTATTGATGAGAAGACAAAGAAAATGTCGGAACTCAATAAAGAAAATATTTCTTCTATACTTAACCCTTTAAAAGAGAATATTGAAAGATTTGAAAAAAAAGTTGAGAACTCAAACAGAGATGCTCTTGAGTTTAATGCTGTTTTAAAAACAGAAATCAATCATCTCAAGAATGAGACATTACGAATGAGAGATGATGCCAACAATCTTGCAAATGCATTACGAGGAGAAAGTAAAACACAGGGTGACTGGGGAGAGCAACAAATGGAAACAATATTGAATGCGGCTGGTTTAGAGAAAAACATCCATTACGAAAAAGAAAAAAATTTAAAAAATGAAAATATGGATAACCAGAGACTTGATTATGTTGTTAAGCTTCCTGGAAACAAGTGTATTGTTATTGACTCTAAAGTTTCTTTAGTAGCATACGTAAATTATTATAATACTGATGATAAAGAAGAAAAAAAATATTTTTTAAAAGAACATCTTAAAAGTATTAATACCCATATAACAACTTTATCAAATAAAAATTATCAAGACCTTGATATAAATCAGCCGGATTATATTCTAATGTTCATGGCAAATGAACCTGCATTTAAGCTTGCTGTACTTGAGGATGTTAGCCTATATAATAAAGCAATTGATAAAAATATTGTAATGGTAACAAATTCAACTCTATTCGCAACTTTAAAAACAGTGGCATATATGTGGAAACAAGATAAAGCAAACAAAAATGCTATAGAAATTGCAAGACAAGCTGGATCTCTCTACGATAAATTTCAATCTTTTTCTGAAGATTTAATTAAGGTTGGAAATAATTTAAACTCAACGAAAAGCACTTATGAAGAAGCTATGAAAAAACTAACTGAAGGGAAAGATAATCTAGTAAGGAAAACAGAAAGATTGAAGGAGTTGGGTGCTAAAGCCAGTAAAAAAATTAATTCTAAACTGATTGAGAGATCAGAGTAAATTTTGACTATGGATAAAAAAATTAACTCATTAGATAAAATAAATGTTGTTGGAGACAGGGCTCTTGTTAAGCCAAGAAAAGAATCAGAGAGAACGGATAGCGGTCTTTATTTGCCCCCTGGAGTTAGAGAAAAAGAAAAAATTCAGTATGGTTATGTGGTTAAAATTGGTCCGGGATATCCCATACCATTGGCTCTTGATAATGATGAGCTCTGGAAGTCAGATGAAGAAAAAGTAAAGTATGTGCCTCTACAAGTTAGAGAAGGAGATCTTGCAGTTTTCCTACAGGGAGGGGCTTATGAGGTTATGTATCAAGGAGAAAAATATTTTATTGTCCCTCAATCTTCGATTTTAATGATTGAAAGAGATGATAACCTATTTAATTAGAATTTATATATTCTAAAATACTTTTTTCAATAATATCACAAGACTCATTTATCTCACTTTGGGATATGACAAGAGGAGGAGCAAACCTAATAATATTACCGTGAGTTGGTTTTGCAATTAATCCATTTTCTTTCATTTTTAAACATATTTCCCATGCTGTAGAGCTTTCTTCAGAGTCGTTAATTACCATTGCATTTAATAGCCCTTTTCCTCTAATTAATTTAATTATTGAAAGCTTATTTTTTAGTTGCTCTAACCTTTCTCTGAATAGAACTCCCATATTATGAGCGTTTTTTTCAAGTTTTTCTTCTTTAACTACTTCTAGAGCTGCTTTTGCTACGGCGCATGCTAATGGATTTCCACCATATGTAGAGCCGTGTTCTCCGGGTTTAATACACATCATAATCTCATCATCAGCTAGCACAGCTGATACAGGCAATACCCCTCCTGAGAGAGCTTTACCTAAAATTAATATGTCGGGTCTTGCGTTTTCATGATCAGTAGCTAACATTTTACCCGTTCGAGCTATTCCCGTCTGAACTTCATCTGCTATAAATAGAACATTATATTTATCACAAAGATTTCTAACTCCGCTAAGATAGCCTTCATCTGGAACAACAACCCCTGCTTCACCTTGAATGGGCTCAACCATAAACGCACAAACATTCTTATCTTTTAATTTTTCTTCAAGTGCATCCAAATTATTGTAAGGAACTAAATCGTATCCAGGCATGTAAGGACCAAATCCTTTATAGGATAGCGGATCATCAGATGTTGATATTGCCGCAAGAGTTCTCCCCCAAAAATTTCCATGAGCAAAAATAATTTTAGCTTGATTTTCTTTTATGTTCTTTTTTTCGTAACCCCATTTTCTAGCTAATTTATTGGCTGTCTCACCGCCTTCAACCCCTGTGTTCATAGGAAGAATTTTATCGTAGCCAAAGTATTTAGTTATATATTCTTCATACTCACCAAGTACATTATTGTAGAATGCTCTAGAAGTAAGTGTTAGCTTTTTCCCTTGTCGAATTAGAGAATCTATAATTTTTGGATGACAGTGGCCTTGGTTAACTGCTGAGTACGCAGATAAAAAATCAAAATATTTTTTTCCTTCCACATCCCAAACATAGACACCCTTTCCTTTTGATAAAACAACAGGCAGAGGATGGTAGTTGTGAGCACCATACTTCTCTTCTAATTTTATTGCATCCTGACTATTTTCTATCATATCTTGTTTGTTTTAGTTCCAAAAATACTAGATATACAAAAAATAAAAAACATTGATCAAATTTGTTATTCTTTTCAGTTTTACGATATTTGCGTGCTAATTAAAAAAAAATGTCAAAAGTTTGTCAAATTACTGGTAAAAGAGCAAGAGTTGGAAACAATGTATCTAAAGCTAATAATAAAACTAAGAGAATGTTTTATCCAAACCTACACGTTAAGAAATTCTATATTCCAGAAGATGACAAGTGGATAAAAATTAAAGTTTGTTCTTCAGCTTTAAAGTCAATAAATAAATATGGTATATCTGCCGTATTAAAAAAAGCTAAAGAGAAAGGAACATTAAGTATTTAATATTATGGCTAAAAAAGGAAATAGAATACAAGTAATTTTAGAGTGTACCGAGCATAAGGCCACTGGAAAACCTGGAACATCCAGATATGTTACCACTAAAAATAAAAAAAATACTCCTGATAGAATTGAATTAAAAAAATATAATCCAATTCTCAGAAAATATACCGTTCATAAAGAAATAAAATAATGGCTAAAAAAGTAGTTGCTTCATTAAGAGACACTTCTGGTGTTAAATATGCTAAACTTATTCAATCTGTAAAATCTGAAAAAACAGGCGCATATATTTTCAAAGAAGAAATCATCATTGAAGATTATGTAAAAGATATTCTTTCTGGAAAATCTCAGCAAGAGATAATTAACGAACTGAGACTAAAAGAACAAGAGGCTGAAGCTGCAAAAGAAGCTGCTGCTGAGGCTA
>JAYPVV010000026.1:0-5685 GCA_038134805.1 Marinoscillum sp.
AACCAAATAAAATAATATGAATACGTTAAATTTTATTTTAGGAGCAAGTTTACAACCAGGTGATTTTACTGGTTTTACTTTCTTCATAGGATCTGTTTCTATGTTAGCAGCTACTGTATTTTTTTTAGTACAGCATGGTCAAGTTGACAAGAAATTTAAAGATTCGATGTTAGTGGCAGCCTTGATTACTGGTATTGCGGCTGTTCATTATTACTATATGAGAGACCAGTGGGCAGATGGTCTTGGTTCTCCGACTGAACTCAGATATGTAGATTGGATTCTTACAGTACCATTAATGGTTGTTGAGTTTGCTTTACTTACTGGAGTAGGTATGAGAAAACTTTTTTGGCTTGCAGTTGTTATGCTTGTTACTGGGTATTTTGGTGAGTCTGGAATCGCTGGCTTAGATGCGCAAACATGGGGTGCAATCTCCGGATTAGCTTATTTCTGGATGGCATATGAAGTTGGAGCACTCAGAGTTTTTGGTGATGGCTTACCATCTGGTGCTGTAGGAGAAGCTCTTTCAAGTGCTAAAGGAAAAATTCCTGCTGCAGGTAAGATGTTACAATGGTTTGTTTTAGTAGGTTGGGCTATTTATCCATTAGGATATATGATGGGAACTGACGGCTGGTACTCAGGTTTAGTTTCTAGCCTTCCACTAGATATGGATATTGTTTACAATATTGGCGATGCTATTAATAAAATTGGATTTGGTTTGGCTGTATGGTCAGCTGCTAGAGACTAAGTTAATAGTGATAATTTAAATTAAGGTGAGGTTTTCCTCACCTTTTTTTTTATATTTTCTAATGATTTCTTCAGAAAATAGTTTGATAATATCTAAAGTCTTTGGTCTTATTTTCTCACTATCTCTCATTTTTTTTGGAATTGAAGATACATATTCTAGTATTATTTTTGTTTTAATTATGTTAACTATAGGTATTCCACATGGTTCTATAGATCACTTAATTGCATTCTTGCATCCTGAAACTAGAAGATTTAAAAATAAATTTACCTTCTATTTGGTTTATTTATTTCTAATAGCTCTAAATATTGTATTATGGATAATTTCTCCATTTTTAGGTCTTTTCTTATTTTTAATAGTTTCATGTTATCATTTTGGAGAGACGCAAGTAATAGGTTATAACTCAACTGAAAACAGATCTCTTAATTTTGTTGTAGGAGCAAATATTTTACTTTCTCTTTTTCTTAATAATATTTTTGAGTTACAGCAAATACTTAAAGATTTTTCTTTTTTTAGCTCATTAGATCTTACGTCTTTTGACAAGATATTTTTTCTTCTTATATCGGTTGCTATTCTTATGATGACCATAGTTCATTTTGATATTAGAAGAAAAGTTCCATTATATGCGGAATTAACAATTCTATATCTAATTTTTTATCATACTGATATTTTAACTTCCTTCTCAATATATTTTGGTTTTTCACATTCTTTACCTATGCTTCTTTTAGAGTACGAGGAAATGAAAGTAAAAAATTTCTTTTCTTTTTACCTTAAAACTTTACCATTTACAATACTCTCAATTCTATTTGGATGTATTTTGTATTTTTTTAATTCCAATGTTTTTACCGTAAATAATTTAATTTTATTTGTTTTTATTATTGTTTCAAGTCTTACTTTACCACATGTTTTCATTATGAAAGATTTTATAAAAAATAAATAAATGGATACAGACTATGTTATAGACTTTATGTCTAGTGAGTGGATTGTAGCAAACTCAATTTCATTAATTTATTTAATCTGTTGTTTATTAGTTGGAAGATTTTCAACAAAAAAGTTCAGATATAAGTTTGCTTATTTCTTTGTTTTAATATTTATAATAAACTATTTCTTGTTTCATATTATTCATATAGTTGAAGGTTCATGGAATATAAATTCTAGATTACCACTTCATTTATGTGGTATCTCATCATTAATTACTTGCTTCATACTCTTTGTTAAAAAAAAACAGCCTCTTTTTGATTTTTTATTTTATGCAGGCATACTTGGTGGAATAAATGCCCTTCTTACACCCTTAATTGATGATTACTCTAGTCAAAGATTTTTTTATTTTGATTACTTTTATAGCCATACCTCTATAATTATATTTCCTCTTTATATGTATTATTATTTGGATATGAAATTATCAAAATTCTCATGGTTGAAATCATTTGCAATTATTAATATTCTTCTTCTTATAATCATGCCTATTGATTTTATTATTGATGCAAATTATATGTATCTTAAAGATCCCCCCGCTGTTGATCATCCGTTTGTTTCAGGTAACTGGCCGTATTATTTAATCAACTTAGAATTTATTGTTTTTTTTCTATTTTATTTTACATATCAGCTCTTTAAAATCCCATTATTAAAAAACAATCTTAATACTTAATCGTTTATAAGGTATGCATTTTGGATTTTTAAAAGATGATGAGAAAAGAGTTTCAATTACTCCAGCTACTCTAGAAAAGTTTCTCTTATTAAATCATCAAATTTCGATTGAAAAAAGTGCAGGTTTACTTTCAGGTTTTTCAGATAAAGAATATAAAGATGCATCAATTACTTCTAGAAAAGAGATTTTATCCAAATGTGAAATTATTGTTTGTGTTAACTCATCAAGTATTTCATCATTAAAAGATTTGAATAATAAAATTCTAATTTCAAATTTTAGTCTCGAAAAGAACAAAGATTTCTTAAAAAAGATATTCATACAGAACAAAATTACTGCTTTTGATCTCTCTATGATTCCTAGAACGACTATAGCTCAAAGTATGGATATATTATCCTCAATGGCTGGTCTAGCAGGGTACAAGTCTATTATTAAAGCTGCTGAATTACTTCCAAAAACTTTTCCAATGTCAATAACAGCCGCAGGAAGCTTAAAACCTGTAAAGGTTGTTGTATTAGGTGCAGGTGTAGCTGGCCTTCAAGCAATTGCAACTGCAAAAAGACTTGGTGCTATAGTTGAAGCTTCTGACCCTAGACAGGCTGCTAGAGAGGAAGTTCTTAGTTTAGGAGCTAAATTTATTGAAGTCGAAGGCGCAACAGAAGATATTTCTGCTGGTGGTTATGCGGTTAAGCAATCAAAAGAATTTTTAGAAAGACAAAAAGAAGAAGTATCCAAAAAACTTATTCAGGCAGATGTTGTTGTCACAACGGCTCAAGTATTTGGATCTAAATCTCCAATATTAATATCAAAAGATGTAGTAGATAATATGAATCCTGGGTCTGTTATTGTAGATTTAGCATCTTCTACAGGTGGAAATTGTGAGTTAACACAGGACTCAAAAATAGTCGAATATAATGGAGTAAAAATTTTAGGAAATTCTTTTCTAGCCTCGGAATTATCTCATGATGCTAGCAATCTTTTTTCTAACAATGTATTTAATTTCATTAATTATATAATAAAAGAAAATAAGCTTATAAGCAATGAAGATGAAATAATAAAAAATTGTAAAATTTAAAATATGAATGATATAATAAATTTTTTAATAGATAATGAGATATTAATTTATCTGCTTCTTTTTACTATTCTTCTAGGTTTTGAGGTTATTTCAAAAGTTCCTTCTGTGCTTCATACACCTTTAATGTCTGGTGCTAATGCTATAAGTGGAATTGTAATATTAGGTGCAATAATTCTGATAAGAACTACAGAATCTGATAATTACCTTATTTTGTTTCTATCCAGTATTGCTCTATTTGTAGGATCAATAAATGTATTTGGTGGTTTTTTTGTTACAAATAGAATGCTCGAAATGTTTAATAAAAAGAAAAAATAACAATGGAAAAGATATTTTTTATTGTTTCAGCTTTTCTACTAGTTTGGGGCTTAAGATTACAAAGTGACCCTTCTTCAGCTAGCAGGGGTAATATATTAGCTTCTATTGGTATGATATTATCAATTTTTGCTGCAATAATTATGCCAATTGAAAATTCAAATTCGAATTTATTGTGGATTATTATTCCTCTTAGTTTTTCTGTTATTATTGGTTTTTTTATAGCGAAAAATATAAAGATGACTTCGATGCCACAGATGGTTTCAATTTTTAATGGTTTAGGAGGATTTAGTGCAGTTCTTTTATCATATGCTGAATTATATAAGTTTATTGTTTATCCTGAAAATTATGATTTTTCAGTTGTTTTAGTTCTTATAATAAGTTTGTTTATTGGCTCTGTAGCTTTTACTGGAAGTTTATTAGCATTTGCTAAGCTTGATGGATATAAATGGTCAGAAAAATTAACATTACCGTCTCAACACATAATTAATATTATACTAATTTGTGTTGTTATTGGATTGTCTTTTTTCTTCCTGCAGAAAGCTCAAATAGATTATTTATTCTTGATAATTTTAGTTTCATTTATTTATGGAGTATTCTTTGTTGCTCCAATTGGTGGTGCTGATATGCCTGTTGTTATATCACTCCTAAACTCATTTACTGGAATTACTGCAGCTTTAACCGGAATCATATTTAGTAATATTGTCATGCTTTTGGGAGGAATTTTAGTTGGTGCTGCTGGAACCATACTCACAATTTTAATGTGCAACGCTATGAATAGGTCCTTACTAAATGTAATAGTGGGTGGATTTTCTTCTAATGGATCCTCAGCCGAAGATCAGACACATGGTGATATTAGTGAGATTTCTGAGTCCGATTTTGCAGTACAATTATTTTACTCTAACAAAGTTATTATTGTTCCAGGATATGGACTTGCTGTTGCCCAAGCTCAAAAAATTTGTAAAGAGATTCAAGAAGTTTTAGAGAAAAATAATGTTGATGTTAAATATGCAATTCACCCTGTTGCAGGAAGAATGCCAGGTCACATGAATGTTCTTTTAGCAGAGGCAG
This sequence comes from Marinoscillum sp., assembly GCA_038134805.1. Lineage (GTDB taxonomy): Bacteria > Bacteroidota > Bacteroidia > Cytophagales > MED-G16 > MED-G16. The sequence goes on from JAYPVV010000026.1 coordinate 4,846, forward strand.
ATGTTGACTACTCTAGATTAATTGAATTAGATCAAGCTAACGAAGAATTTAAATCAACCGATGTAGCTGTTATTATTGGAGCAAATGATGTTGTTAACCCTGACGCAATTGATAACTCTTCAAGCCCTTTATATGGAATGCCAATTCTAAAGGTTTGGGATTCTTTGTCTACTGTAGTATTAAAAAGAAGTATGTCAGCAGGTTATGCTGGAGTTCAAAATCCATTATTCTTTAAAAAAAATAATAAAATGTATTTTGGAGACGCTAAAGAAAGTTTACAAAGATTATCATCAGAGCTTAAAAATCTATAATTTTTTTTTATAAATTGTTCTTATGTCATGGAGAACAATATTTTTTCTTTTTTTGTTATTTTCTTCATGTGGATATATTAAAAATGAAAAGCCTAATATTATTCTTTTTTTTTATGATGATCTCGGATACGGTGAGTTAGGAGCATACGGTCAGAAAATTATTCAAACAAAAAATATTGATAAACTTGCTGAGAGAGGATTAAAATTTACAAATTTTTATTCAGGATCACCCGTTTGTGCTCCATCGAGAAGTATTTTATTAACTGGTCTACATTCTGGACATACAAAGATTAGAGGAAATCATGAATATGGAAGTAGGGGAGATGTATGGGATTATTATAAAATGTCTGAAGATCCAAATTTAGAAGGTCAATACCCAATTGGTAGTGAAGAAATTATTTTTCCAAAGCTATTAAAGCAGAAAGGTTATAGTAATGGTATGATTGGAAAGTGGGGACTTGGTCCTCCGAATTCTTCATCTATACCTACAAAAATGGGTTTTGATTATTTCTATGGATATAACTGTCAG
>JAYPVV010000027.1:0-5080 GCA_038134805.1 Marinoscillum sp.
TTTTTAACATAATAATTATTGTTTAGTAACGTAGAGGTCTATAGCATATTGTGTTGTTTTGTTAATAATATTTTACTAAATATAACCATTGATTTTATAATTTCAAAAAACTGTGTCTGAGCCAAAAAACATTATAATTAAAAACGCCAGGGTAAACAATCTCAAAAACATTTCATTAAAAATCCCGAGAAATAAGTTTATTGTTATCTCAGGTGTGTCTGGATCTGGTAAATCATCCTTAGCGTTTGATACAATTTTTGCAGAGGGACAAAGAAAGTATATAGAAAGCTTAAGCTCATACGCCCGACAGTTTCTTAAGAGGATGGATAAACCAAATGTTGATCTTATTGACGGGTTGTCACCGGCTATTGCTGTTGATCAAAAAAGAAACAATAAGAATCCAAGATCAACCGTAGGGACCCTTTCTGAAATTTTTGACTATTTAAAATTGTTGTTTTTAAATATTGGTCAAACATTTTCTCCCATCTCAGGAAGCGTTGTTAAAAAAGACAACTTTGAGGATGTTCTAAAGTATTTATCAAATTTTGATGGAGAAAAATATTTTATCTCTGTCAATAAAAAACCAACAAAAAACCATTTTACAAGAGATCTTCAATTGCTACTTAATAAAGGTTTTACTAGAGTGTTGGTTAACAATGAATTTTATACTATCGAATCACTTCTATCAGAAAATATTATTCCCGATTCATATGATGTATTAATTGATAGGGGCGTGGTTAACATGGAAGATGAAAATTTTAATTTCAAGATAATTGAGTCTTGTAAAGATGCTTTTTTTGAAGGGGAAGGCCGATTATTGGTAAGTGTGCCTAAAAAAGAAAAAAAAGAGTTTTCAAACAAGTTTGAGTTAGACGGAATTACTTTTGTTGAGCCAACGCTAAGCCTATTTAGTTTTAACAATCCCTATGGAGCATGTTCTGGTTGTGGTGGCTTCGGAAATGTTTTAGGGTTTGATGAAAACAAAATTATTCCAAATAAAAACCAATCGCTATTATCAAATTGCATTGCTCCGTGGAGAACTGAAAAGATGAAAAAATGGCTTAGCCCATTAATTGAAAACGCAAGAGATTTTAAAGTAAACATTCACAAACCTTACAATGAACTAAGCGAAAAAGAAAAAAATCTTATTTGGGATGGAAAAGGCACGTTTAAGGGTATTTATAAATTTTTAGAATACCTTGAAAAGAAAAGTTATAAAATTCAGTATAGAATTATTGCCTCAAGATATAAAGGAAAAACAACCTGCAAGAGTTGTCGTGGTACAGGAATCCGAGAAGAAGTACAGAACATTAAAATCAATAACAAAAGCTTAATTGACTTAACCCTTAGCTCAACAGCTTCTTTATTAAATTTTTTCGAGACACTAAAGCTCACAACTAAAGAGAAACAATTAGCAAAAAGACCTCTCCAAGAAATTGTATCTAGGCTGAACTATATTACCAATATTGGTTTGGGTTACTTAACTCTTAATCGAAAAGTTAGCTCACTTTCTGGTGGAGAGTTTCAAAGAATAAAATTAGCAACATCCCTTGGGAGCTCCCTTGTTGGATCTCTCTACGTTTTAGATGAACCTACAATCGGTCTTCATCCCTTTAATACTCAAAAACTAATTCAAATTCTTAAATCTCTTAAGTCAATAGGAAATACCGTCATTGTTGTTGAGCACGATGAAGAGGTGATCCTGTCTTCAGATTACTTAATTGATATTGGCCCCGGGGCAGGCCATCAGGGGGGAGAAATAATGTATTCTGGGCCCACTAAAAACATAAATAAAAAAACCAAAGGCCCCACTAGTGAGTTTATATTTAATAAAAAAAAATTAGACTCTCAGAAGAGAAGAAAAGCCGTAAATAAGATTACAATAGTTAATGCTAATCACAATAACTTAAAAAACATTACCGTATCCATTCCACTGGATTGTTTGGTTGTGGTAACTGGTGTTAGTGGGTCTGGAAAATCAACGCTTATTAAAGATGTTTTTTATACTGCAGTTGCTAAATATTTAGGATTAGACTTTGAAAAAGAAGGAAAACACGATGCAATAAAAGGAGATATAAATAAAATTAAATCTATAGAAATAGTAGACCAAAACCCAATTGGAAGATCTTCAAGATCAAATCCTGCCACATACTCAAAGGCTTATGAGTCAATTAGAAAAATTTATTCAAGCGAGGGTCAGAAAACAAACAAGGAAATTAAACCATCTTTCTTTTCATTTAATGTTGATGGGGGAAGATGTGAAGAGTGTTTGGGAGAAGGTGTGAAAAAAATTGAAATGCAATTTATGGCAGACATCTTTTTAGAGTGTGCTTCTTGTAAGGGAAAAAGATTCAAAAAACAAGTGCTAGAAGTGAAGTATAAGAATAAATCAATTTTTGATGTTTTAGAGATGACCATTGAGGAGGCTTGTGGGTTTTTTAAAAATTCCACAGCCATAATAAAAAAACTTCAGCCTATGTGTGATGTTGGTTTAGGATATCTAAAATTAGGACAATCTTCAAGCACTTTAAGTGGAGGTGAGGCACAGAGACTAAAGCTAGGTTCGTATTTAACCGAAGATCCTTCAAATCTTTCAGCAGGTGTGTATATTTTTGATGAGCCGACTTCGGGATTACACAACAAAGATATTTTGTTTTTTTTAAAATCAGTTTCTAGGCTTATTAGCATGGGAAACACAGTAGTTATAATTGAACACAACATGGAGATGGTAAAGAACGCTGACTGGATTATTGACTTGGGGCCAGGGGGGGGTGATGAGGGAGGAGAAATTTGTTTTCAAGGAACACCAGAGTCTTTGATTAAAAACAACAATAATAAAACAGCAAAATATTTAAAAAGACAGTTCGTTTGATAACACATAAATCAATTAAATAATTGAATTAATTTTACAAGAAAACCCTATGGCTAAAAAAATTGTAGCAGCAAATTGGAAAATGAATAATGATGAGTATTCATCTAAAGCATTAACCTATGATTTTCTTAAACTTCTTAGTCAACAAAATAATACAGACATAAAAAAGATTTTATGTGTTCCTTTCCCTTTTCTAGGAATGGTTGAAAATATGTGCAGGGGTACTGAGTCTGTTTACGTTGGAGCGCAAAACTGTAGTTCACACGAGAAGGGCGCTTATACCGGTGAGGTTTCAGTTTCAATGTTAAGTAGTCTACAAGTACAATTTGTAATAATTGGACACAGCGAGAGAAGGGAATTGTTTAATGAAAAAGACGGGGAGTTGTTAAAAAAAATAAATCTATCTCTCTCACAAAAAATCACCCCTATTTTTTGTTTTGGTGAGCCACTTCATATCAGAGAAAAAAACCAGCACATTGAGCATGTGACTGCTCAATTATCAGAGACTATTTTGAAACTAAATAAAGATGACTTTTCAAAAGTTGTTTTAGCATATGAACCAATATGGGCCATAGGATCTGGAAAAACTGCAAGTTTAGAAAACATAGAAGAAATGCATAAGGCAATTAGAGAAGTGCTTAAATCAAAATTCGGCAATTCTTTATCAAAAAATTCTAGCATTTTATACGGGGGCAGTGTGAATTCAACAAACGCCGAGGATATTTTTTCTATATCAGGCGTTGACGGTGGATTAATTGGAGGCGCCTCTTTAGACGCTAACGTTTTTATTGAAATAGTAAATTCTATGGGTTAAAATAAAAAAGAAATGAAAAGTTTTTTCTTTTTTATTTTTATAGCCTTTCTACAAATCCTTCTTCTTTCCCCATTTCTCTCTAAGTCCCAAACAAAAAACAATAATTTTTCTAACCTTGAGGAATTTTATAATTCTTTTGTTAGTCAAGATGTAAGTGATTCTGATAGAGAAACAATAAAAATAATATTGCTTGATGAGAATAAATTTAATATAGAAGAAGAAGTAATTCTTGTCCGCATCTTAAATACAATTGATATAAAAAATAAGTCTGAGCTTTTGAGCTTAGTTAATTATATAAGTTGGGCATTAGAAAATCTTTCAAAATCCACAAAATTAGAAGATTTATTAACCTACCACCTCTCATTAATTATTAGACAAGACATTAAGTCAAAAAGTTATTTTACTTCACTTTGGAGAATAATAAAAACAGAGACAGTTTATCGAACCGTATCTCATAAACTTATTATCAAAAAAGAACCAAAAATAGGATTGGAAGACTTTTTGGGGTTTAGTCTTTACAATAATTTTGGTGATGTTCAGGGAACGCTTACTTTTTATTATAGTGGCGTAGATGTAATCATAGATTCTGAGTTTCACAATTTTGAAATTAAAAAAACAAATATCAGTCTCTATCCAGATATTAATGTTATTCAAGGAAAAGGCGGATTAATATCAAGCAAAATTAATAACCCTTACATTTCTGGTTTAGATTTTATTTTAAACAAATTTTCTTTTGACCTTATCCAAGGGGTTCTTGTTTCTGATGAAACTACACTTAACACCAGTACAGTGAAAAACGTGGAAGGCTCACTCGAATATAGAATCCCAAAAAACTCACCAAAAAATTCTAATAACTTTAATTTCATCTCAAACAACTCAGACATACAGTTTCTAAAAAACAACAATTATTCTCTAAGATCTGGGCTTTTTATTAATGGAGATAAAGTGTTCACAAAATCAAAAAGCAATGGTTTTTCAGAGTTTTTGTTACAAATAGGATTTAACAAAAAAATAAGCGTTAAGTCGAAATCTTTTTTTATTGATAATCAAAATGTTTCGGCAGAGCAATCTACATTCAAACTGTTTGATGTAAGCGATTCTCTGTATCACTCTCAGATCGAGTTTAATTTTAATTTTAATTTTGAAAAAATTGAGCTTTTCAACACAAAGGGGCTTCTAAGTAACTCAGCTTTTTATTCTTCTTACTTTAATATTGAGTTTGATGCAGATTATTTGAGCTATACATTAGGAGATTCAGAGGTGTTTTTTAAAATGATTATAGCTCCAACCCAAAGGCCCTTAAGTGTATACTCTAGAAATTATTTTGCTCAAAATAAAGTAAACGAGATGACAGATCTTAATGGAATTAACTTTTTAAAAGCTGTCTATACATA
>JAYPVV010000028.1:0-4610 GCA_038134805.1 Marinoscillum sp.
ATTTTAAAAATTATTATTCATATGATGACGGGACTGCTGAGTATGCTGCTGGATTAAACCAAAAAAATTCTGAGCTATTAGTAAAACATCATACTTTTAAAAAAGACACTCTAACTCATGTAGACATTTTCTTTCCAAAAAATATATTTTCAAATTATTCAAGTCAAATAGAATTAGTAGGATATAAAAATTTAGATGATGGTAACCAGAAGTTCATTTCCCAAGATGTCGATATTAATTTTAATGGAAGCTTCAATATTTTTGAATTGAAAAACCCTATAATAATTGAAGATTCTTTTTTCATTGGATTTAGACAGAAAGAAGATCTTTTCTTGCCTGTAGGAATAGATAAGCATACTAATACCTCAAATAAAATTTATTTTAAGACAGATAATCAATGGTATAAAAATGAAATAATTCAGGGAAGCTTAATGATTAGAGCTGTTTTCGGAAAATCAGACTTTATATTGACTAATATAAAAGAGATTAAAGTAACTAAAGAAATAATTATTTATCCAAACCCTGGAAATGGAATTTATAAATTAAATAAAATTGCCGATATAGTAGAAATTTATAGTTTATCAGGAAAAAAATTATATGCAAAAAATAATGTTATCGATATAAATATTGAAAATTTTGAATCAGGCATCTATATAGTTAAAATCTATTCTGAATCAAATTGGGAAACAATCAAAATTATTAAACAATAAATTTTGATAAATAAGTACATAATAAAGGGATCTCCTTAACATGATAAGAATTCATTCCTAGTTTTTCACATTCTCTAAGATTAAGCTCCATATCATCAAAAAACATTATCTCATAAGGCTCAACATTTGAATTATTAATTACATGTTCATATATCTCTTTTTCAGGCTTCCTACATTTTAATTCATAAGAATAGAAGACTTGATCAAATAGTTCTGAAAATGTTTTACCGTAAATCTCTCTACATAAATTATCAAAATATATTCTATGAATTGAATTAGTATTACTTAATATCATTATTGAATACTTCTCACGAAGCTGAAATATTATTTTCAATAAGTTTTGATTTAAACTTAAGATGACTTTATTCCAAATCTCATCTATTTCTTGATCAGACATTTGAAAAGCACCAAAATTTCTTAATTCATTTCTAAAGTAAATATCATCAACTATGCCTTTTTCATAATTCTGAAAAAAAATTGATATAGTATCATTATAAGTATTAAATCTATAATCTAAAGCATTAAATTTTTTATTCTTATCTGATGAAATCTTGTTAAAAAGATCAATAGTAATTTGAGGACTTATATTAATTATTACTCCACCTAAATCAAATAGGAGTACTTTTATATTATTGCTCATGAAAGGTTTTTTTTATTTTGTTTGGGCTAAATAACAATGATTAACTAAATCTAATTATTTTTGTCAACTTTTAAATACTAAGTATTACACTTAATGTTTATAGGGCCCATAGCTCAGTTGGTTAGAGCGCCCGGCTCATAACCGGTAGGTCCCAGGTTCAAGCCCTGGTGGGCCCACTCTTAAACCCTCTCTGTCATTGACTATGAGGGTTTTTTTTAATCTTTTAAGACAGTAATTAATTCTCTTTCTAACTCATCAAGGATGTTCATATAAAGTCTAATAAAATTTAATTTTGTTCCTAAATATTTATTTAAAACCAATAAATTAGATCTTAATTTTTTATCAGTTGATATTGAGCTATACAACAATTTAGAATATTCTTGAACAGAAACTTTATTATCAGATCCTGCAATAATAATTTCTGGATGATTAGATGCAAAAAAAGAAACAAAATTTTCTTTAAGAAGTCTCTCATACTCTACAGTAGTCTCAACATAAGAGTAGAATGTATTATGAAGTCTACTTAATATTTCTTTTATTTTATCTGACTTAACATATTTTAAAGTACCAGCATTAATTATTGAGTAATACCTATTCATTGGAGGCTCAAAAACTCTATAATAAATTAAATTAAACTCTATGCTTCCTTTACTTGTTGTTAATTTGGTGATAGAGTCAACATTAAAATTTAACCCGTCAGTATCTAAAAACATTCTAAGAATTTCTCTGTCCTTGTCCCAACTTCTTAGTCTTTCATCACAATAATTTTTTATTTCTGAAGCCTCTATCCTTAAGCTGTTTAATACCTTAACTCTCTCTACTTCATTTTGATTATTTATTGAAATCTGGTTTAACCAGAAAGAAACTGAAATACCAAGAACAATGACAACAAACTCAAAAGAATATCGGATTATATACTTCTTTTTAAAAGTCATATTTTTTTAATTAAAATCTATAATCAAGTAATCACTTGACTTGTGATTTTATATGTAAATCTCTCTGTGGGTAAGGTATTTTAATATTATTTTCTTTAAACTTTTTAAATATTGCAAAATAAATTTCACTCTTTAAAAATTCAGGTTTATCAGTAAATGTTGATGTCCAAATTCCTAATTTAAAGTTTAGAGAACTATCACCATAATTATCAAAAAACACTTTAGGTTTAGGCTCTTTTTGAACATTTGGATTTTCAGCTGCAACTTCTAATAATAATTTCCTAACTACTTCAGGGTCTTCATCATAGCTCACCCCAATTGGAAGTCTGAACCTAACTATTCTGTTATTATGACTCCAGTTTATTACTTTGCTTGAAACAAATTCAGAGTTAGGAACTATGATAGAAATATTATCATTAGTAACAATAGTAGTTGATCTTAGAGAAATATTAACAATATCACCACTTACTTCCCCAACCTCAACTCTATCCCCAACTTTAATTGGTTCTTCAATTAAAATTGTTAAACCACTAATTAAATTATCTGTAACTTTTTGAAAACCAAAACCAATACCTACACCTAAAGCACCTGCCAATAGACTTAATGCACTTAGATCTATACCAACAGCTTGGATAATTATGATTGTTCCAATAAGCATCATAGTAATCCTCACACCATTAGCAATAGACTCTCTGAAAGATTTCTTAAGCTTAGACTTAACTAAAATTTTATTAAGAAGAAGTAATCTAACATTTTTAGAAACTATTACTAGAAGGTAAAAGCTAGAAAAAAATATAACAATAGTTCCAATACTGACCTCAGAATCACCAATCTGGAAAAGAGTTTTATTGAAAATAAACAGGAACTCAGATAGTACATGTACAACTCTTCCTATAAAATCATTAAAGTATTCCATTCTAGTATGAAATTTATAATTTATAATTTATAATATTAAGCTTCATGGTTTTTTTTTTATATATTAAAGATTTAAAATGAAAAATACTGACAAAACTTTATTCGGACACCCTTACGGTCTATACATCCTTTTTTTTACTGAACTATGGGAAAGATTTTCTTATTATGGAATGAGGGCTCTCCTCGTATTATTTTTAATCTCCGAAACTAATTCTGAAAATGCTGGTTATGGTTGGACAGAGAGTGAAGCTTTAGCTCTTTATGGATGGTATACAATGTTAGTTTATGTTGCAGGAATTCCAGGTGGATGGATTGCTGATAAATTTCTTGGACAAAAAAAGACTGTTATGCTTGGGGGTGCTCTCCTTGTTTTGGGTCATAGTATTCTTGCAATTGATGACTTAACTGCATTCTATGTTGGACTAGGCTTTATAATTTTAGGAGTTGGTGGTCTAAAACCTAATATTTCTACGATGGTTGGAGGTCTTTACTCTAAAGATGATGATAGAAGAGACATAGGATTTAAGATTTTTTATATGGGAATTAATATTGGAGCCTTCTTGTCTGCTCTAATTATTGGTGGCATAGGAGAAATTTATGGTTGGCATTATGGATTTGGATTAGCTGGTATTGGGATGCTTATTGGACAACTAGTTTTCATGTGGGGTCAGAAGTATCTGATTGGAATTGGAGATTATCTAGGGAAGAAAGAAAACCCTGACAATCAATTAATGAATAAGCCTTTATCTAAAATTGAAAAAGATAGGGTTATAGTTTTACTTCTTTCTTTCCTTATTGTAATTGTTTTTTGGGGGGCTTTTGAACAAGCGGGTGGACTAATGAATATCTATGCGTTTGATAAAACAAATAGGTTTATTGAGAGCATTAATTTTGAAGTTCCTGCTACATGGTTTCAATCTCTTAACGCAGGCTTCATTGTTCTATTTGCTGTTGCAGTTGGAAAATTTTGGTCATGGTGGAAAAAGCTTGGAAAAGAATCTTCACTTTTATTTCAGATGGCAATAGGAGTAATAATCATGGCAATTGGATTCCTATTTATGAGTATGGCATCACTAGAGTTTGAAGAGAAAGGATCAAGTGCGATGTATTTTCTTGTATTCGCATACTTATTTCATACATTAGGTGAATTATGTACCTCGCCTACTGCAATGGCATTAATAACTAAATTAGCACCTGTTAAGTATGCTTCCATTATGATGGGGACATACTTTGCTTGCACAGGTTTTGGGAATAAATTAGCAGCTTCACTTGGTCGGTGGGCTCAGACAGCAGGTGAGTTCGAAATATTTACTGGAATATTTTTATTCTGTTCTCTTTTTGGAATTCTTGTAATTCTTATAAGAAAGCCATTAAAAAGACTTACTCACGGTTTAGATTAATTCATTATCT
>JAYPVV010000029.1:0-4115 GCA_038134805.1 Marinoscillum sp.
TAAACGAGATGACAGATCTTAATGGAATTAACTTTTTAAAAGCTGTCTATACATATTTCTCTAAAATCAAAAGAGAAGACTTTTATATAGCTGATTTTGCATATTCTTTTAATTTAAATGTAACCCTAACAGAAGGAGGAATTATTGATCTTTGGAGAAATGGCTTTGTTTTATATAATAAAGAGACTGGGTTAATAAAGGTGTTGCCAAAACTAAAACATTATTATTTGTCTCACACCAAAAGATCAGATTACGATGAGGTTAGCTTCAACTCCCTTTCACCAACCTCAAATAACTTAATCTATAGTTTAAAATCAGACAAAATGATATTTGATGGCGTAGAAAGTTTGAGGCTAAGTGAAAAAAATAATTTAATTGTATACCCTAAGAATGGCCTAGTTGAGCTTAAAAAAAACAGAGAAATAAATACCATTGGAAATCTTTCAGTAGGAAATTTTGATTTTAGAGGGGTCACCTTATCATTTAAGTATGATGCTTACAAAATTGATTTATTAAAAATAGATACTTTAAAAATGATGACTAAGGTTAATAATTTAGAGAGTTATAACTATCTCTATAATATTGGAGGGGGGCTCTTTATAAATCATCCAAAAAACAAATCATCTTTAAGAAAACTCCCTAATTTCCCCTTTTTTGTTTCAGACAAAAGAACTAGTGTTTATTTTGACATGCCAGATGACTACGGAAGAAAGTATGATAGTAGTTTTTATTTTGCTATAGACCAGTTTAGGATTGATAGTTTAGACAAATCAACCCTACCAAAGTTTGAATTTCCAGGAATATTTTATTCTGTTGGAATATTTAATCCTCTCGAAGCAAAGCTTATTACAATGCCAGATAATTCTTTTGGGTTTACAATTGACTTAAAAAATAATAAACTTGATGCTTATGGAAAAAATATTCAGGTATTTGAAAATTTAAAGATGGACTCAACGGGATTATATTCTGAAGGAAATATAAAATATAATTCCACAACCCTATTCTCTGAAAAATTTCGTTTTTTCCCCGATTCTATAAGTGGATATGTAGAAAAGGGATTTATGAATACAGAGATGTCTAAAAAACAAAATTTTACCTACCCAGAACTAGAGCTCTCTAATTTGCTGTTAACATATCATAAAGATGACAATAATATATTACTTTTATTTGACTCTTTACAAAGATCAGAAATTGTTAGTAAAGAAAACAATTTTGCAATATTTGGAGATTTAATAATTTCATCAAGCGAAGTTTACTCAGAAGGTAAAATAAAAATTGGTGACTCATATTTTTTTTCTGATAGGTTTGCTTTTGAAAATTCACTTATCTCTTCTGATTATGCTGATGCTTTTCTTAAAGAAAACACGCAAAACAAGAATTTTATAAATGCTGAAGGTGTTAAATTGAACTATACAATAAACGAAAAAGACTTAAACTTAAAAACAACACTTTTTGGCCAAAATAATTTTCAATTTCCTCGTTTTCAATTATTTTCTTCTTTTACTGAAATAAATTGGGATATGCAACGAAAATTTATTTCTGTGACCTCAGAAGATAACTTAGAAAAAACAACATATTCCTTGAGCTCGGAGTTTAATAGCTGGTCTTTTGATGCATCTCAGGGACTTATTGATCTTAAAGAAAATGTATTTTTATTTAAGGGGGTAGAGGAAATAGTAGTTGCTGATGCTTATATAATGCCCTATAATAAAGAGCTGATAATAAGAGAAAACCTAAAAATTGATCCCTTATTAAAGTCCAGTTTGGTGCTTGACACATTGGAAGAGCATCACAAATTTGTAGACTCAGATATATTGATTTTAACAAAAGATAAGTTTGAGGGAAAAGGCATTTATGAATATGTGAACTTTAACTTAGACACTTTTAATGTGCCATTCTCTAATTTTGAGATAAAGTCAGATATGAAAGGAGAACTAACTACATATACTAAAGGAAGTGTAGACAAAAATAATCCAGTATTAATGGAGCCTGGATTTAATTTTTATGGAACTATTAATTTATATGCGAACTCAGATAAATTATTTTTCGATGGATTTATAATTCCCTCAGAAGTAAATAATTTTAACCCAGATAATGCAATTTCATTTAAAGAATATTTTGCCCCTGGAGATGAACTTCAGTTGTCTATTAATGATAATCAAGATATTTATAGTTCTGCAATTTCTGTTAACAGCGAAGGTTTGTTTTTTGATTTTTTTAATAACCCTGTTAAAAGTATAAATTCTATTTTTTTTAATCCTGAAGGGTCTCTTTCTTATGATTCTCACTCAAATGAGTATTTAATAGAACAAAAAGAAAAAAGAAATCTAGATGTTTATGAAGGTAACTCACTTTTGTATAAACCCTCAATAAATTCAGTTTCTTTTGAGGGAGAAACAAATATATTTGATAATGATAAAAACTTTAAAATCCTTTCATCTATGCAAGGAAAGTTTAGTTTAGATTCCTTAGGGGCAGAGGCAGATGCATTTTTGATTGTTGATATTAACTTAAAACGCTCAATTGTCGATGAGTTGGGTTTTGCTTTTATAGATGTCATCGAAACATTTGGCGCTCCAATTGCACATGACAATGAACAAGAAGTATTAATGAGAATGTCTGATTTAATTGGAAATGAAAAAACAATTGCTTTTGAAAATCTTGTATTATCTAAATACGAATCATTAATAGAGGCAGATGAACTTCTAAAAAGCACTTTTGTTATTACTAACACAAAGTTTTCTTGGTCTCCAACGCAAAAGTCATGGTATAACACAGTCCCCATTAACCTCTCAAATATTGGATCAAGAGACATCAATGCATCAATTGACGGCTTCCTCGAGATTAAAAGAAACAATAACCAGTATATGTTTTCTATGTTTTTACAACCAGCTCCAGAGTTATGGGTATATTTTAAATATGATGGAGAATATTTATGGGCCATATCTTCAAGTGAAAGAATTAATTCAGAGCTTTCTGATGTGTCTGGGAGCCGAGATAGATATATATCCTCAAAAGTTACCAATGAAGAGGAAGTTTTAAGTTTTATTAATGCTTTCAGATTTAATCATTTTGGGATTAAAGAACCATACAATTTGCTGTCTCCTTCCGATACATTTCTTGAGGATGAGATTTTTAAAACAATTTCTGATGATGATGGTTTTTAAATTTTAACATTATTTAGTTGATATCAGACACTTAAAATAAAAGATCTATTTAAATTAGTAAAATGATAAAAAATTATATTGAAAGCAATAAAGAAAGGTTTTTGAGTGAGCTTTTTGAGTTATTGAAATATGAATCTGTTAGTGCAGACTCAAAATTCAAGAATGAGGTTGATAAAACAGCTGATTGGCTGGTTGAACAATTTACAAAGCTTGGGTTAGAAAATGTTGAAAAAGTAAAAACTAAAGGACACCCTATAGTGTATGCAGACAAAATAATTAATAAAGATCTTCCTACAATTTTAGTTTATGGTCATTATGATGTACAGCCCGCAGACCCATATGACCTATGGGACTCCCCTCCTTTTGAACCTACTATAAAAAATGATAAAATATACGCAAGAGGCGCTTGTGATGACAAAGGACAGATGTATATGCATCTTAAAGCCTATGAGTCACTTTTAAATACGGGCGATATAAACTTCAATATAAAATTTATGATAGAGGGAGAAGAAGAGTGTGGCTCTGATAACCTAGAAGAATTTGTTGTTTCGAACAAAGAAAAATTAAAAGCAGACGTTATAGTAATTTCTGATACTGCTATTATTGATAATAACAACCCCTCAATAACAATAGGATTAAGAGGGCTAAGTTATATGGAAATAGAATTAACCGGCCCAAGTAGGGATTTACATTCTGGTACATACGGGGGTGCAGTAAACAACCCCATAAATACTCTTTGTGATATGATTTCTTCATTGAAGGATGATGAAGGGAGAATAACTATACCCGGGTTTTATGATAATGTTAAAACTTTTAATGATTCTTATAGAAAAGAAATAAACAAAAGACCATTTGATCTAGACAGTTTTAAATCTCATATTAAAATAGGAGACGTTTATGGTGAGTCTGGATTTTCAACGGTTGAGAGAATTGGAATTAGACCTACCC
>JAYPVV010000030.1:0-3722 GCA_038134805.1 Marinoscillum sp.
TTAAGACTTTCTCTAAGATAGAGATCATTTTTAATTTTATTTATAAGACTTTCCTCGTTATCTTGAAATATTTCTGTAATTTCAATACTTGTATTAAGTGAGTTAGATTTTAAATCATTAGCTTTTTTCTCTTCTAATCTATTAGAATAATTCAATGAAATAGATTTTTTTTCTCTATTTTTTTTAGTTTCTTCAACATAAGATATGTACTTATTTAAAGTAGAATCATTTTGTATATCTGACTCTAATTTTTTATTCAGATAATTAATTAGTGGCTCAGAAATATCTTCTGACTTATAGAAAGAAATCTCTCTAATTCTATCCCATTCTAAAGCATTTTCTCTTGAATTCTCAGTATATAAATCTCTATCATAAATATTAGGAAATTCAATATGCGGTGCTACACCAATTTTCTGAGTACTTCCACCATTAACCCTATAATATTTAGCAAGTGTTATTTTAAGTTGTCCAAATTGAGCGTTTGAATTAGGGAAAAATCTTTCAAGATCAATAAGATTCTGTACTGTTCCTTTTCCAAATGTTGATTCACCAACAATTAAACCTCTATTATAATCTTTTAAGGCACCCGAAAAAATTTCAGAAGATGATGCAGTAAATGAATTATTTAAAACCAATAGAGGACCATCATAATAAATATTTTTATCAAAATCTTTCTCAATATCTATTTTTCCATTTGATGATTTAATTTGGACTACTGGACCAGTCTCTATAAATAGACCAGTAAGATCAATAGCTTCTTGTAAAGATCCTCCGCCATTATTTCTAAGGTCAATTATGATACCATCTACAGACATTGATTTTAGTGAATCAATACATTTTTTTACATCTCTTGTAACACTCTTGTAATCTGGTTTACCGAGCTGAGCTTCTTCAAAATTTATATAGAAACTAGGTATATTTATTAGACCAACATTATAAGTTTTATTATTTGCCCTGTAAGGGATAATTTCAAATGAAGCATCTTCATCTACCACATCAACCTTATCTCGAACTAATCTTACAGTATCTGGAAAATCATCAATTTGTGCTTCTTTTTTTAAAACAAGTAATTTTACAAGAGAACCCTTAGGCCCTTTTATCTTAGAAACAACATCATCAAGTCTCCAACCAATAATATCTTCAAATTTCCCATCTTCTCCCTGACCAACACCAATTATCTTATCCCCCTTCTCAAGTTCTTTACTTCTAGAAGCAGGTCCTCCTGGCATAATTTGAAATATGGTAGTGTATTCTAGATCTTGTTGTAACCTTGCCCCAATTCCTTCAAAGGTCTTACTCATATTAATTTCAAACCTATCTGCATTTACAGGAGAAAAATAGTTTGTGTGTGGATCATAAAGCTCGGTGTATGAATTAATAAACATCTCAAAAACATCCTCGGAATTAAATTGTGAAATTGTTTTTAAAAACCTTTTATATCTTTTGTCTAGTGTTTCCTTATTTGATTCCCAATCTTTTCCTAATATCTTCATATTTAGAATAGAATTTTTTATTTTTTTTCTCCAGTAATCATTCATCTGATTAAGATCACTAAACCACGACTCATCTTCCCTATCAAAAACTAACTCTTCATTTACAGAAAAATTTGGCTCATTATCAAGTAAAGAAAAAACATAATCTATACGGTTTTTTACTCTCTCAACATAAACAGTAAATATTTCATATGCTGGCTCTAAATATCCAGAAACAACATAATCATCCATCTTATATCTATACTGATTAAAATAAGATATATCAGATTCATAAAAATATTCTTTATTTGGATCAAGTGTTTTTATATAGTTGTCAATTATTCTCTCAGACAATGAATCATTTACTTGTATTTTTTGGTAGTGATATTTAGATAATAACTGATAAATTAATTTAGACTGCTCTCTATGCTTTGAACTAGGATAAAGTAAAGAATCAAGAGTAGTTACATCTTCTTTTAAATAATCTTCTTTTAAAGAAAGATTGATATTTGATAAAAAATTAATTAAAATAAATAATAAGATTGAAATCTTCATAACAAATGATTTATTCCTTTACTTGGGATTTTTCCCTGATAATTTGAAAAAAATAATAATATTTTTTTCATATCATTCTCAATATTACCAGAAGGATAAAACTTTTCACCAAAATGAACTACTCTCCTCTTAAAACAAAATCCTACAAGCAATATAGGTACTTTTGCTTTTAAGGCAATATAATAAAACCCTGTTTTTAATTTCTCTACTTTTGCTCTAGTTCCTTCAGGCGCCAAGGTTAAAAAAAAATTTTTATTTTCATCAAAAATTTTAACAACATTATCTACAGAATTCACCCTTTTATTTCTTTTAACAGGGTACCCTCCAATCTTTCTGAGAAACCAATTCATTAAAGGATTTTTGAAAAGTTCTTCTTTACCAAGAAATTTTATTCTATTCTCCATTTTTAAAACTGATCTAGTAAACACTCCTACAAAAAAATCATGCCATGAAGTATGGGGAGCTACTATAGCAACTAATTTATCATCATCGGGAACTTTACCAGTGATTTCCCAACCAAGAATACTAAAAAAAATGAATTTATTGAGATTTCTAATCATTAATGACCCCCATATTTGAGAATTTATTAATTCTCTGATCTACTCTTTTATCTGGGTTTATTTTAGAAAGAGCTGAAATATCATCAAGGATAACTTTCTTTATTTTTTTTGCCGCTTTGTCTATATCATTATGTGCACCACCAAGAGGTTCCTTAATTATACCATCAATTATACCCATTTTTTTTAAATCGTTTGATGTAAGTTTAAGTGCTTCAGCTGCTTGCTCTTTATAATCCCAACTTCTCCATAAAATAGAAGAACACGATTCTGGAGAAATTACCGAATACCATGTATATTCCATCATATAGACTTTATCCCCAACTCCTATACCAAGAGCACCACCAGACGCACCTTCACCAATAACAATACATATAACAGGAACTTTTAAAGTTGCCATTTCCTGAATATTTTTAGCTATTGCCTCAGCCTGACCTCTTTCCTCAGCCTCTAACCCAGGAAAAGCTCCGGGTGTATCGATTAAAGTAACAATTGGAATATTAAATTTCTCAGCCATTTTCATTAATCGTAAAGCCTTTCTGTAGCCATCTGGGTTTGACATACCAAAATTTCTAAACTGTCTTTCTTTGGTTGTTCTTCCCTTCTGCTGACCAATTAACATTACTGATTTTCCATCAATTTCACCAATTCCACCAACCATGGCTTTGTCATCTTTAGCAACTCTATCACCGTGTAATTCAATAAATTCAGTTGTTATTTTATAAATATAGTCAAGAAAATAAGGTCTGTTTGGATGTCTAGATAATTGAACTTTTTGCCATCTGGTTAAATTGGAGAAAATTTCTTTTTTTAATTCAATAATTTTATCTTCTAAAGACAGCGCTTCATTATCTAAACTTTTTCCATTTTTAGCAGCAATTTCTTTCATTTGATTTAGCTTATTTTCAAGCTCAATGATAGGTTTTTCGAAATCTAAAGACATATTTAAATCAATTGAAATGTAAATTTAGTTAAGATTTAATCATATAAAATAAAAAATTAATATTTTACTTTTATTAATATATACTAAAGAATACTTTTGCCTATCATAATTAACCGGGGTGGTAGTTCAGCTGGTTAGAATGCCTGCCTGTCACGCAGGAGGTCGCGGGTTCGAGTCCCGTCCATCCCGCTTTTT